>NZ_JBKBHX010000002.1:0-382690 GCF_046299575.1 Thermaurantimonas sp.
GCATCCTTTTCGGTACCTACATCGGGCTGTTCGCCCTTGCAGGTGCAGGTGGTCAATGCTTCATCGCCCGGGGTGAGCTATCAGTGGTATCTGAACGGACAGCTGCAGGCCACCACTGCGGAGAATCCGCTGTTCACCTTCACCAACGCAAGCCACACCCAGGACAGCATCATTCAGATCAAGCTCGTCGTAACGGCCGGCACCGGTTGTAAGGACTCCGTCACCCAGACAGTGACTGTATATCCAAGGCCATTGGCACAGTTCAGCATTCCATCGCCTGTGTGTGCCACTTCCACAGTCACAGCTGTCAACACCAGCCAGGGCAAGGGGCTGAGCTATCAGTGGTATGTAAACGACCCGGCCGTACTGATCAGCAATGCGACGACAGCAGCACCGACTTTTACTTTCCCCGACAATCAGACAGCCACACCGATCACCTATACCATCAGTCTTGCAGTAACTTCAACGGATGGCTGTAAGGACTCAGCCTGGCAGGCCGTGGTAGTGAACCCGCGTCCCACAGCAGCCTTTCAGTTGCCCGCACCGGCCTGTTCGCCCGCTGTGCTGCAACCGACAAACCAGAGCACCGGAAGCGGATTGCAGTATGCGTGGAGCATCACCCCGGCGGTATCCTCCACAGGGCTGAACACGGCTACGCCCACCTTCAATCTGCCATTAACCACCAGCGACAGCGCAGTCTATACCTTAAAACTGGTGGTGACCGACGCCAACGGCTGTGTGGACAGCCTCAGCAAGCAGTACTGGGTATATCCCAAGCCGAAGGCTGACTTTACGGCATCGGCCGACACGGTGTGCGACGGAGTAGCCATCACCTTTGTAAGCACCTCTTCATCGAATCAGTCAGGCTTTCCACAGGTGAGCCATCAATGGAACTTTGGCAACGGACAGACCTCGACGGATTCGTTGCCTGTGCCGGTACTTTTTACCAACAGCGGCACCCAGGACACCACCTACACCGTGCGGCTGATTGTGACCAACGCCTTTGGGTGTGTAGATACGGTGTATAAAAACATTCTCGTCCGTCCGAACGCCAGGGCACAGCTGCAAGTAAACGCTGCCTTTGACTGTGCACCCTTTAAGATCGACACATCGGTAGTGAAAGCCGTTCCTTATCCATTTGCCAACGCCACCTATACATGGAAGATTTTTGACAAGAACTTCAACGTGCTATCTACCCAGACAGGTCAGCACGCCCTGAACCACACCATTGTAAACGATGGCGACACGGTGTATGTGCGGTTGGTGGTCAGCTCGCTGTATGGCTGCAAGGCCGACTCGGTGACCCAGATGATGTACACCATTGTCAATCCAGTGGCATCCTTTTCGGTACCTACATCGGGCTGTTCGCCCTTGCAGGTGCAGGTGGTCAATGCTTCATCGCCCGGGGTGAGTTATCAGTGGTATCTGAACGGACAGCTGCAGACCACCACTGCGGAGAATCCGCTGTTTACCCTATTGAACAACAGCCACACCCAGGACAGCACAATAGTAGTCAAGCTGGTGGTAACAGCCGGCACCGGTTGTAAGGACTCCGTCACCCAGACGGTGACTGTATATCCAAGGCCATTGGCACAGTTCAGCATTCCTTCGCCTGTGTGTGCCACTTCCACAGTCACAGCCTCCAACACCAGCCAGGGCAAGGGGCTGAGCTATCAGTGGTATGTAAACAACCCTGCCGTACTGATCAGCAATGCGACGGCAGCAGCGCCGACTTTTACTTTCCCCGACAATCAGACGGCCACACCGATCACCTATGCGATCAGCCTGGCCGTGACCTCAACGGATGACTGTAAGGACTCAGCCTGGCAGGCTGTGGTGGTGAACCCGCGTCCCACAGCAGCCTTTCAGTTGCCTGCGCCGGCTTGTTCTCCAAAAGTGTTGCAACCCACCAACCAGAGCAGTGGCAGCGGATTGCAGTATGCGTGGAGCATCACCCCGGCGGTATCCTCCACAGGGCTGAACACGGCTACGCCCACCTTCAACCTTCCTCTGACCACCAACGACAGTGTGGTATATACCTTAAAACTGGTAGTGACCGACGCCAATGGCTGTGTGGACAGCCTCAGCAAGCAGTACTGGGTATATCCAAAGCCAAAGGCTGACTTTACGGCATCGGCCGATACGGTTTGCGACGGAGTGGCTATCACCTTTGTCAGCACCTCATCTTCCAACCAGAACGGCGTGCCGCAGCTGAGCCATCAATGGAACTTTGGCAACGGTCAGACCTCGACCGACTCATTGCCTTCGCCTGTGGTTTTTGTCAATACCGGCATCCAGGACACCACCTATACTGTGCGACTGATTGTGACCAACGCCTTTGGCTGCCTGGATACGGTGCACAAAAACATTCTCGTCCGTCCGAACCCGATTGCTCAATTAGACACCGGCCTCACAGTGGCTTGTGCGCCTTTTACCATAGATTCCACAAACATCAAAGCAATTGTCTATCCGTTGGCCAATGGGGCTTATACATGGCAGGTTATTAATAACAATCAGATTTTAGCCACATTCAATGGCCATAACGCAGTAAACTACACCATGACGAGCGATGGCGATACGGTAATAATCCGATTGATTGCCACTTCGCTCTTCGGCTGTGGAAGCGACACAGCTGACCAGCTTTTCATCACCATACCCAATCCGAACCCAGGTTTTGTGCTGTCGGATACAGCTGGTTGCCATCCGCTCACGGTGCAGATCACCGATACCTCATCGGCAGGCGTTACCTACCAGTGGTATGTGAACGGGGTACTTTCTTCCACTGTAAAAAATCCTCAATTTACCCTTACAAACACATCCTTCACCACAGACTCCATTTATACCATCAAACTGGTCATCACATCCATAGCCACCGGCTGTAAAGACTCAACAGTGCAGACCGTAAAAGTCTATGCTCGTCCGCTGGTCAACTTCCAGACTACTGAAGCCTGCCACAGCTTTGCCACACAGTTTACAGACCTAACCACCACCGTCGATACCATCATTCAGCGCATTTGGATATTGGGTAACGGGGATACCCTCTTTGGAAGCGCAAATCCGTCCTATACCTATGCTGTGCCTGGCGTTTACAACGTTACCCTAATCGCCGTGGACAGCCGCGGATGCAGCAACTTTATCACTCAACCCGTCATCGTGCGGCCTAATCCTGTGGCCAACTTTTTTACTCAATCGACTTGCGGACAGGACACACTTTGCATAGGCCAGCCCTTTGCTCTGATCAGCACCTCTACAATCGATTCGACTTTAGGCGGTACCCTGACCTATCAATGGGACATCCTAAACAACGGCACCATCGACTACACTTCGGCACAGCCGACCCATACTTTCACCCAGACAGGCACCTTCCCGATTAAGCTGCGCGTAATCTCTCAGTACGGCTGTGTGGATTCCGTGGTTAAAAATGTATATGTCATTCAGCCTCCAATAGCCAAATTCTCTCTTAGTGACGACTCCATTTGTGGCTCAGTCAATATTGGCATCATCGACTCAAGCTCCGGCCGACGGGATTTTTACTATTGGGAAATATTTGTAAAAGGTCCTCAAAACAACGAAATTATATTCTACACCGATAGCAATCCTAACCTGACACAAGGCCCGCTGCTCACTCCTTCGTACAACAACACCGATACGACCTACTATGTGCGACTGACTGTGGGCAATTGCTGCGGCATCTCTCAGGCTTTGGACAGCGTGGTCGTGATTCCGATACCGGTTCCTGACTTTCAGATTTTGCCTGACTCTGGCTGCTCGCCTCTCACCGTTACGCTCCAGCTCGACGGGCTTATTCCGCCCAATGCCGATTCGTTGACCATCGATTTCGGATTTAACAATCAAAAAACTTCCGTCACACCTACTATCGTCCAGACCGGCAACGGCCCAATTAAAATCTGGGGTCAGCCGTCGTTCACCTACACCTATACCGGTACTTCAGCAGATACCACCTACTACATCACCTTGCGTGCCTTCAATGCCTGTGGTGACACCACCAAAGTACTCCCCGTAAAGGTGGCTCCCAATACCGTGCAGGCATTTTTCCAGAGCGTTCCGAACATCGGCTGTGAACCACTGACTGTCAACTTTCAGAACCTATCCTTTGGCGCTTCCTTCCACAGCTGGTGCTTCGACTACAACCCTGTCACTAAACAGTGCAACGGTCAGACCTCCGTAGCCCAGAACCCAAGCTACACCTATCCGGTAGCAGGTACCTACACAGCGGCTCTCTTTGCTACCAATGGCTGCGGATACGACACCATTATGACCCAGATCCAGGTATTTCCCAGTCCAATCGCTGATTTTATTTACAACAACAACGTGTGTGCTGGAGATACCGTCTTTTTCACCAATACATCCATCTTCCCGCAAGGCCAGATCGTTCAGTACAACTGGAATTTCGGCAATGGCCAGACCTCCAATCTCATCAATCCCTATATGGTGTACAATCAAGCCGGAACCTACAATGTATGTCTCTACATTCAGTCAAATACCGGCTGTGGAGATTCCGTGTGCTATCCGGTTACAGTATTCGGAAAGTCATCCATCAATTTCTACGCGCAGAACAAGTGCTTTATCGATCAGCCCATACAGTTTTTTGACTCCACCAGTTCGGCGGGTGTGATCCAGACAATTTGGAAATTTGGAGACGGAAATACTTCTATCGCGGCCAATCCACAGCACACCTATTCAGCGCCGGGCATCTATCAGGTGACCCTCATCAAACAGATCAACCAGGGCTGCATCGACAGCATTACCAAGCCGGTACATGTATATCCCATGCCCACAGCAGCCTTTGCTATGCAACTGATTGCCGGCGACAGTTGCAACATTCCACAAACCTATAAGTTTATCAACCAGAGTCAGGGAGCGTTCGGATTTCAATGGGACTTTAACTTCAACAACAATCCCGGACAATTCACTTCTGTACTAAACGAACCCACTTTCACCTACAGTCAGCCCGGCGTATATCAGATCCGGCTGATCGCTACCAATGGCTATGGTTGTACCGATACTGCCTACCGCACCATCATCATCGGCAATGGAGTCTTCCCCGACTTCACCCCCGACTCGGCTGCCGGATGTGTGCCACTCACCGTACACTTCCAGGATGCATCGATTTACTCCGTAGGTATCGATACCGTCAAAAACTGGCATTGGAACTTCGGCGATGGCAATACCCTCTCCGGCATACCCAATCCCACCCACACCTACACCATAGCCGGTAAATACACCGTCACACTTACCGTTGAAATGGCCTCAGGCTGCATTGATAGCGTGACCAAAAACGGCTTTGTGGACGTCTATCACCGTCCGGAAGTCAATTTCGACATCCTCTTCGAATCGCTCAGACGCATCCGACTAGTAAACTATACCTTCGAGGGCGGTGTGCTCACAAATTATGAAATCGACTTTGGCGACGGCACCACCTCAAAAGACAGCACCCACCAGTACGACATCCAGTTGCTCGGCCGCGACTCGATCCAGATTTGTCTCAAAGCCACCAACTCCCTTGGCTGTGACTCAACCCTTTGCAAGCGCATATGGCTATGGAAGCACCAGCTCGACGTACCCAACGCCTTTGCTCCTGACCTTACCGAGGTAGGCGAAGGCAACGTTTTCTTACCTAAAGGGCACAACCTCAAGGAATACCATCTCCGCATCTACGACGCCTGGGGTAACCTGATCTTCGAATCGCGCTCCCTCGACGATAAAGGCTCACCAAACGAACCCTGGGACGGCCGGCACAAAGGCACCGGCAATGTCCTGCCAATGGGTGCTTATGTCTGGACGATTCATGCCCGCTTTAACGACAATACCCTCTGGGAAGGCAAACTCATGCCAAACGGCGAACGGCTCACCTTTGGCACCGTAACCCTGATTCGTTAAAAAAATTAGATGAAAACTCTGCTCCCCATACTCCTTGCCCTTATTGCTTTGCTCCCGGCGAAAGCACAAGACCCCGTCTTCTCCCAGATGCTGCTCAACAAAAACTACATCAATCCGGCCTACGCCGGCTATACAGGCGACATATCCTTCGACCTGCAGTCGCGCGTACAGTGGCTGCGCATACCGGCCTACTTTCTCACTAATGCCTTCTCCTTTCACGGCGGCTGCAATGCCACAAGGCTCGGCTACTCCATCACCGGCATGCACGATATGCGCGGTGAAGGCTTCTTGCAAAATACCCGTATCAACGGTGCCGTGTCTGTAAACATTCCGGCTTACTCCAGCCGACGTCTGCGCCCCCGCTGGCTTCGCGACAAAAAATTAATCTGGTCCACAGGCCTAAACATAGGCGTAGGCCAGCGGTATCTGAACTGGGATCGACTCACCTTCACCGACCAGTACGACATCTACTTCGGATTCGTACGCCCGCAGTCGCTCGTACAGCCCCAAAACGTAGCTTCCAACATCATCATTGACCTCTCGGCCGGCACACGCGCACGCATGCAGCTCGGCGATGCCGGCTCTTACGCGTCAGCCGGGTTTGCCATCTGGCATCTCAACCGCCCGGTAGAGTCCTTCTTTTTCACCGACAACCGGCTGCCCATGCGCTACACTGGCCACGCCTTCTTCCACTGGCAGACCGAGCGCTATACCAACAGCCCCCGCTATCTATCCATCGGATGGATCGGCAACTACCAGCTCGAGATGCAAACCAACGTCGTAATGGCCTACCGCGACTTCGGCCTTGGCTACATGCTCGGGGCCGGCTATCGCTCTGAGCGCATCTATGCCCTCACACGCAGGGTCGATTCCTGGGTCTTTCAGATACACGTCCGCCAGGAGCCCTTCTACCTCAGCTATTCCTTTGATCTCACCATGTCGAGCCTCGGCCCGCACCGCACCTTCGGCACACACGAGTTTGGCATTAGCTACCTGCTCAAGGGCTACAACATGTGCACCGGCGCATTTCGCCGATCCCGGCGCAAGAAGGCCGACTGCTTCTACCTGAACGACGACCTCTACGGCAAACTCGGCTTCACCGGATACCACATGTAGAGCACCCGTATCGTGCAGGCTGACTTGTTTTTTGAGTTTTTTTGTAGGGCGTGCCCCCTGACAAGGCGCCTGCAGCGCCTTCGTCAGGGGTCGGGCTATCCGCTCATATTCGCCTTGCGGGTGTAGGCGGCACATCGGGCTGCGGTGGCTTCGCCTGTCGCCTCCTCGCCCTGTGTGCCGCATGCTCCTCCCGCTGCGGCTCATATCCGCTTCTATCCCTCACGCAGCGCGCGACCCTTTAGGTCGCGCAACGATTATCCTGGATACTGATCACCTTCCAACACCCGCATTGCCCTGTTAGAGTCCTCCCTTGCTAAAACCTGTTCTCAAAATCCAGTAAACCCAGGCTTACATCACCTTCGTTCAAATGCTCACATCTTAGCCTCAAGATATAGGTCATGTGTGCACTTAAAACCCGACATCCTCCCACCACAATCTACAAGGAGACCTCATGAATTGCTACCTTCCGAACCGGGATTTGCTTCCGGATTTTCAAAAGTCGTTTACAGGTTTTGAAAATTAATTAGCAGCATTCATCTATCAAAATTTAACATCAATAGTCATCAGCTCTACAGAGATCAAGGGGTTTAGTCTGGTGTTCTGGCAGTGTGTGGTGCCGATTGCGTAATGCATGCGAAGGGCGCGCGACAGCGCGGAGCAAAGACTGAGCCTGCCGAAGCTGAGCACAGAAGCGAACGTGTACTCCGAAGCACGCCAACCCGAACGACTGAGCTAAGCGAAGGAAGTGAGGGGCACGCCTAAATAAAATTCTATCTCAAAATTTATAAACCCCGATCCGAAAGTGGTGCACACCCTAAGTTTGTAGGCACGATTAAGCCTTACATGTATGACTGAATTGGAGGCTTTGGCACGTATCGAAGAGCTTCGAGCCCAACTGCACCACCACAACTACTGCTACTACATCCTCGACAAGCCTGAAATCAGCGACCGCGAATTTGACCGGCTGATGAAAGAGCTCGAAACACTTGAGGAGCAATACCCACAGTTTGCCGACGAAAACAGCCCTACCCGGCGCGTAGGCGGGGGAGTGCTCGAAGGCTTCGAAAATGCACCCCATCGCTACCCGATGCTCTCGCTGGGTAATACCTACAGCGAAGGCGAGTTGCGCGACTATGTGGCACGTACCGAACGCATGGCCGGTGGTAAATGCCAGTTTGTATGCGAACTGAAGTACGACGGCACGGCCATCAGCTTACTCTACCGCGATGGCAGGCTCGTACAGGCCCTCACCCGTGGCGATGGTGCTGTGGGCGATGTGATTACTGATAATGTGCGTACGATCCGCTCCATACCTCTAAGGCTTACCGGCGACTATCCGAAGGAATTCTACATTCGCGGTGAAGTATTTATGCCCCTTGAGGGTTTCAGGCGGCTTAATAAAGAGCGCCTGGAGCAGGGACTGGAGCCATTTGCCAATCCTCGCAACTGTGCCTCAGGTACACTTAAACTGCTCGATACCAGCGAAGTAGCACGCAGACCTCTGGATTCGTATATGTACTTCGTCATCGCTGATCCGCCCGTAGCCGCATCTCACTACGAATCCATGCTTAAGGCACGTCAGTGGGGGTTTAAGATTCCAGATCCGGAGAAGCGCATGGTACAATTGGCTGACAGCGTGGAGGAGATAATGGACTTTGTGCACTACTGGGATGCGGCTCGCCACGATCTGCCTTTTGAGACCGACGGTATAGTCATCAAGGTAAACCAGTACCACCTACAAGAGGAGCTCGGCTACACGGCCAAGTCGCCGAGATGGGCCATTGCCTATAAGTTTAAGGCAGAGCAGGTGCGTACACGACTGCTCGACATTACTTACCAAGTAGGGCGAACAGGAGCCATTACACCCGTAGCCGAGCTCGAGCCGGTCTTCTTGGCAGGCACCACAGTAAAGCGCGCTTCCTTACACAATGCCGATCAAATTGCCCGACTTGACATACGCATTGGCGACTTTGTGTACGTGGAAAAGGGCGGGGAGATCATCCCAAAGGTGGTAGGAGTAGACCTTACGGCACGTGCTGCTGATTCGAAACCCCATCAGTACATCGCTCAATGTCCGGAGTGCGGCACTGACTTAATCCGTTTGCCAGGCGAGGCACTGCACTATTGCCCCAATCAGGAAGGTTGTCCGCCCCAGATCATCGGTAGGCTTGAGCACTTCGTAAGCCGAAAGGCAATGGACATAGAAGGCCTCGGTAGCGAAACAGTGGAACTGCTCTATCGGAATGGTTTAGTAGCCGACGTGGCCGATTTATATACCCTCAAAGACAAAAAAGACCAATTGCTTGCTCTCGAGCGCATGGCTGAAAAAAGTGTGACTAACTTGCTGGAAGGCATTGAGCGAAGCAAGCAGCAGCCCTTTGAGCGGCTGCTCTTCGCGCTGGGCATTCGCTACGTGGGTGAAACAGTGGCTAAAAAAGTGGCAAGGGCCGTTGGCAGCATCGATCGACTCATGACTGCCACTGTTGCCGAACTTATGGCCATTGACGAAGTAGGTGAAAAAATAGCAGAAAGCATCGCGGAGTACTTTTCAAAAGAAAAAAACCGCCAGCTCGTGGAGCGCCTGCGCACTGCAGGGCTGCAGATGGCTGTAACGGTTGAAGAAACAGAGCCAAAGTCTGATAAATTAAAGGGATTAACAGTGGTGATTTCTGGCGTCTTTCATACCATAAGCCGCGACGACCTGAAGGCACTGCTCGAAAGTCATGGGGCTAAGGTAGGCAGTGGAGTTACCGGAAAGACAGACCTGCTAATCGCCGGCGACAACATGGGCCCAGCCAAGTTGCAGAAAGCTCAACAGCTCAATGTGCGCATCATGACAGAAAAGGAATTTTTTGCGTTTTTAGAATGCCACTGACGATTTTTACCGTTCAGAATGCATTTTTAAAAAGAACAGAGAACTTTTTTCCATCTCGGTAGTATTGAAAAGTGGTATCTTTACATCGTTAAATTATTCATTTGAAATGATTAAAGACGAAAATGAAATGCTGGAGCGCTTCCAGCAATATGTGGATGGAGAAAACAAAGTAGAGCCCAAAGACTGGATGCCCGAGGCCTATCGAAAGACGCTGATCCGGCAAATCAGTCAGCACGCACATAGCGAAGTAGTAGGTATGCTTCCCGAGGCCAATTGGATAACACGTGCCCCTTCGCTACGGCGTAAGATTACTCTGCTAGCCAAAGTTCAGGACGAGGCAGGACACGGTTTGTATCTCTATTCAGCGGTGGAGACCCTCGGCGTAAAGCGCGAAAAAACGATCGAAGATCTTCTCAGCGGCAAAGCCAAATATTCCAGTATTTTCAACTATCCTACACTCACATGGGCCGATATCGGCGCCATAGGTTGGCTCGTCGATGGTGCTGCCATTGCCAACCAGGTGATGCTGTGTCGCACAAGCTATGGCCCGTATGCCCGTGCAATGGTGCGCATCTGCAAGGAGGAGAGTTTCCATCAGCGCCAGGGATATGAAATAATGATGACCCTGGCCTTCGGCACACCAGAGCAGAAAGCGATGGCACAGGATGCACTGAACCGCTGGTGGTGGCCTGCACTGATGATGTTTGGCCCGTCTGATGACCACTCGCCAAACAGTGCCCTGTCAATGAAATGGAAAATCAAACGCAAATCAAACGACGAACTTCGTCAGGAGTTTATCGACAAGACTGTTCCACAGGCCGATTACCTTGGACTTACCATTCCAGATCCTCACTTGAAGTGGAACGAAGAGCGCGGTCATTATGACTTCGGCCCAATCGATTGGGAAGAATTTTACAATGTGATTTCAGGCAATGGACCGTGCAACAAGCAGCGACTCGATGCCCGTCGCAAGGCGCACGAAGAGGGCCGTTGGGTTAGGGAGGCTGCTGCAGCCTTCGCCCGTAAGCGCGCTATGGAATTGCAGGAAGCGTAATTTTAATAGTAAAATCCACTTCAATTCCCGACTCCACGAGGGTCGGGTTTTTTTATTTGTAAAAATTCTTCAACTAATCTTCGCATACGAAGCGCTGGAGGCGTACAAGTGCTGGTAGTAGAGCAGAGAAGGGCGGTGTTCTGGTTTGGTGAGTTTTGGATCGTCTTTGTAAAGAGATAAAGCTGCATCGCGGGTTACTTGTACTAAGTGTTGATCGGTGGCCAGATTGGCGATTTTCATATTGACCAAGCCACTTTGCCGGGTGCCCATAATGTCTCCTGGGCCACGCAATTGAAGGTCAATTTCGGCAATTTCAAATCCGTCGTTGGTACGGCACATAGTTTCGATGCGCACTTTAGCATCCGATGAAAGCTTGTTGCCCGTTACCAAGATGCAATACGATTTTTCAGCGCCCCGGCCTACCCGTCCGCGTAACTGATGCAACTGTGATAGGCCAAAGCGTTCAGCATTTTCAATCACCATCACCGTAGCGTTTGGCACGTTTACACCCACTTCGATCACTGTGGTAGCCACCATGATGTTTGAAATACCCTTTACAAACCGCTCCATCTCATGGGCTTTGTCTTCGGGACTCATGCGGCCATGTACCACGCTGAACTGGTAATCGGGCAGCGGAAATGCCCGCTGAAGGTTTTCAATGCCTTGCTCAAGTGCCAGAAGATCAAGTTTTTCTGACTCTTCAATGAGCGGATATACCACGTATATCTGCCTTCCTTTGGCAATTTCGCTTTTCATAAATCCGAAGAGTCTGAGCCTGTGTGCTTCGGTCACATGATAGGTGGCCACGGGCTTACGGCCCGGTGGCAATTCGTCGATCACCGACACTTCCAGATCGCCGTATAAGGTCATAGCCAGGGTACGCGGTATTGGCGTGGCGGTCATTACCAAAATGTGTGGTGGCTGAGTGTTCTTTTTCCAAAGTTTGCCTCGTTGTTCTACTCCAAAGCGATGTTGCTCGTCGATCACGGCCAATCCGAGGTTATTAAAAGAGACTGTATCTTCGATCAGCGCATGTGTACCGATGAGAATGTGCAGTGAACCATCTTCAAGCATCCGATGAATCTCACGGCGCTCAGCTGTTTTAGTACTTCCTGTGAGAAGTTTTACATTCACAGGTAGGCCAAATAGCATCTCGCTTATGGTCTGGTAGTGTTGTTGGGCGAGAATTTCAGTAGGAGCCATCATACACGCCTGGAAGCCAGCATCTACGGCCATCAGCATGGCTTGAAGGGCTACAAGGGTCTTGCCACTGCCTACATCGCCCTGTAAGAGGCGGTTCATTTGCTTGCCACTGGTCACATCAGCCCGAATTTCTCGCAAAACCCTGATCTGCGCATTTGTGAGCTTGTAGGGTAGCTTTTGGTGGTAAAAAGTGCGTAAATGATTGTGTATTTCCCTGAAAATAAAGCCTTTGTTGTTTTGGCTTACAAGCATTTTTTGCCACACGACTGAAATTTGAATAAAAAACAGCTCTTCGAATTTCAGTCTTTTGCGGGCTTTTTGAAGTTGCTCTTCGCTTTGAGGAAAGTGTATGTATAAGAAAGCTTCTTCGCGCGAAATCAATTGGTGACCTTCAACGACCTTAAGGGGTAGTACCTCCTGCCATTTGCCCTTTATTAGTTCAAGGGCATTTTGTATAATCTTGGAAATTCCTTTAGAATGTAAACCTACGGCGGTGAGTTTCTCGGTGGTGGAATAGACGGGCTGCAGTACGGAGGCTACTTGCTGCTCAGCATTTGACTTCTCTTCGAGCTCAGGATGTATAAAGCTGAACGTGCCATTGAAATAGTTGGGTCTGCCAAAGAGAACGTAGGTTTTATCGAGTTTGATGTAGTCTTTTATCAACTTAAAACCTTGAAACCATGTGACTTCTACTGATCCGGTATCGTCGTAAAACAAACCTGTAAGAATGCGTCTGCCGTTTTTGGTTTTTGACTCTTGAATAGACTTGAATTTTCCAATAAGTTGAATGTCAACTTCAGTAGTTTTGATGTCAGAAATTGTATGAAAAGTCGTGCGATCGACATATCGGAAAGGAAAGTGGTGCAATAAGTCGTCGAGGGTATGTATGTTCAGTTCTTTGCGCAGCAGTTCACCCCTTTTTGGGCCAACGCCTTTGATGTATTCGATAGGAGTATGTGCTAATTCAAAATTCAAAAAAGATCATTTTTGCAAAAATGATTAAGATGTACAGAAATTTGAAAGTTACCAACCATCTAATTTGGCATAGGGCCAACAAATTCTCTTAAATTTTTTATTTTCACCAAAATTTCTTGGAAGCAATGAGGTATTTATTGGCATCTTTTTTCTTTAGACTATTTGGATGGAAACTACAGGTAATCGATCTATCGATGATTCCCGGCACAGTGATGGTAGCAGCGCCACATACATCTAATTGGGATTTTCCAATAGCACTTTTTGCTTTCTGGAAGATGCGAATTCCATTTAAGTACTTCATTAAGGACAGTTACACCAAGTCGCCCCTGGGCTGGTTTTTCAAGTGGACCGGGGCTATTGGCGTAGATCGCAGCAGATTGAAAAACAATCTCGTGGAATATGCGGCCGAACTACTGAAGAAAAATCCAAAAATGGTGATATTGGTGCCTGCTGAAGGAACGCGAAAGCGTGTTGATCGCTGGAAAACAGGATTTTATCACATAGCCATGAAGGCAGGTGTCAACATCACTCTCGGCTTTGCCGATTATGAGAAAAAAACTGCCGGGGTATTGGGTGTGCTAAAGCCCAGTGGGGTTTTTGAAAAGGACATGTCAAAAATTCAGGAACAGTACAAAAACATAAAAGGCAAGTATCCGGAGCTATACAACGAGAAAATTTTTTAATTTTTTGGTTCTTGTTTACAATCTTTAAAATTTTTGTCATCAATAAATCGTATGTCTATGGAAGAAATCACAAACATCTCGTCACTTAAACAAAATCTTGAACTCAATAAATACATACAATTAGCCGTGGAATACGGCTTGATCCTGTTAAAGGCGCTTGTCGTACTCATCATTGGTCTATGGTTGGTTAAGCGACTGGTAAAGACCGTTGAGCGGATCATGATACGCTCCAGTGTCGATGAAACTCTTCGCCCGTTTTTACTTACCATTATCGACATTGTCTTGAAGGTTGCGCTTTTCATCGCAGTTGTTGGAATTTTGGGTATTCAGACCACCTCTTTTGTAGCAGTGCTTGGTGCGGCTGGTCTGGCTGTGGGTCTGGCCTTGCAGGGAAGTTTGTCGAATTTAGCTGGAGGGGTAATCATTCTTTTGCTAAAACCTTTTAAAGTGGGGGAAGTGATTGATGCACTCGGCTTTGCTGGAACAGTAAAGGAAATTCAAATATTTCATACGATACTCCACACCTTCGATAATCGCCGGATCGTAATACCCAACGGGCAATTGGCTAATTCGAGTCTGACCAACATAACACGTAATCCTATCCGTCGGCTTGACCTTGAAGTTTCTGTTGCCTATGGCAGTGATATTGATTTTGTAAAGCAAACCATCACAGAGATAATCAAAAGTGATGAACGCTTTCACAATGAGCCTGATCCGTTGGTCAGGTTACTTCGTATGGCCGACAGCGCTATCGTATTTATTATTCGCGTTTGGGTTGATACGGACAAATATTGGCCTGCGTATTTTGATTTATTGGAAAACTTGTATAAAGAATTCTATCGCCGGGGAATTTCGATTCCATTTCCGCAGCTCGATGTGCACATTCAGCAGAAATAAAAAAGGGGGCTTAAGCCCCCTTTTGTAAAAGTAAAGTTCTTATTTTTGAAATTTTGCGTACTTATTGCGAAACTTATCTACACGACCTGTGGTATCTACGATCTTCATCTTTCCTGTGAAGTAAGGGTGAGAAAACGAAGAAATTTCCATCTTCACCAAGGGATATTCTACGCCGTCAATGGTAATTGTATCTTTAGTTTCAGCACAGCTCTTAGTGATCACATAGTCACCAGTGCCCATATCTTTCATCACCACTGTACGGTAATTTTTCGGATGAATATTTTCTTTCATTTTTATGTCGATTAAAAAGCTTTTAGAAAATGGCCTGCAAAAGTAGGCAAATCGCTTGTTATTTTGCAACTGATTTTCTGAACTAAATGATTCGTCTAAGAGCTTTAACACTTTTTACACTTTCGTTGCTTGTCATCACACTTCTGTCTTGTCGAAAAGAATTTGAATTTACATCTACACGACTTGATTTGCGATTTTCGGCCGATACTTTATATCTCGATACAGTTTTTACCGGATTAAATTCCTCTACGCGAATACTGAAGGTTTTCAACACCTCGAACGAAGGTATACGCATCGAATCTGTCGCACTGGCACGTGGTGAGCAGTCATGGTACCGGCTGAATGTCAATGGCATTAGCGGCCGAAGTGTCGAAAATGTAGAAATCGGTCCTCGCGACAGCATTTACATATTTGTAGAAATCACGCCACTGTCTAACAGCCTTGAGCTTTTATATGTAGATAGCATTGAGTTTCGGTCAGGAGGCAGGGTGCGCCATGTGCACCTGGTCAGTCTTGTTAACGATGCTTATTTTCACTTTCCGAACAGATACATTCCAGGCCTTGGCATTCCCTACTCTGTGGCTCCTTGCAACACAACTTTGCCAAATGACAAGCCACATGTTATCTATGGGTATTGGGTGGTAGATAGTCTTTGTACACTTACCATACTACCCGGCACTAAATTGCATTTTCACTCCGGAAGCGGAATTTGGGTGTATAATGGTGGAACGTTGCTCGTTGATCCACAGAATACAGGTTCGTATGAAAATCCCGTTATTTTTCAAGGCGACCGACTAGAGCCCTTCTACAAAGAAATTCCCGGGCAATGGGGTGGAGCTTTGGGGGGAATTTTCTTAATGGGAGGCAGTAAAAACAACGTGATTCAAAATGCTTTGATTAAAAATGGCACTATTGGCATTGTGCTCGACAGCCTTGATTCGCCCAATTCAAATACTTTTATTAAAAACACGAGGATTTTTAATTTCTCTCGGGTAGGCATACTTGGAGGGTTTGGCAGTGCTGAAATTCAAAGTACAGTGGTGGCAAACTGTGGATTGTATTGCTTTTATGCCCTGGGCGGTCGCTACAGTTTTACATTTACCACCTTTGCCAATTATTGGAATCAAAGTGCACGTGGAACCCCAGCTGTAGCCATCACCAACTTTTTTGAAGACCCCGATCGGCGCATTCAGGTGCGCGATATTCTTAAGGCAGATTTTTCGAGCTGTATTATATATGGTGCAAACAATCAAGAGCTTGGACTGTACAGAGCTCCAGCATCGAGCAATGGGACGTTTTCATATTTTTTCAGAAATTCTCTGATCAAAGTGGATAATGACTCAACAAAGAGGGGATTTGATATTTCCAATCCCTTGTTTTTCCAAGATTGTAAGTTTAATCTCAATCCGAGATTTAGAGATATTCCGAGCAACAACTACTCGATTGATTCAATTAGCCCTGTCATTGATCAAGCTTTTTTCAACGATGCCATTGCCATACCTTTGGATATACGAGGTCGATTTCGCTCTAATGGAGGACTGCCCGACATTGGAGCCTATGAATACTATCAACAGTAAAAATTTTGAAGTATGGATTACATCACTGGCACACAATGGTGGATTATCGCAGGCATTTTGCTACTGATTCTTGAAATTTTTACGCCTGCTTTTTTTGCAGCAGCATTGGCTGTAGGATGCTTTATTACGGCGGTCTTTTCTTATTTAGGAACTCCTACTGAAATCAGTTGGTTGATTTTTTCTGCAGTTTCAATCATCACAGTTATTTATCTGCGACCATTAGCGAAGAAAATGTACAATGGCAAGCAGTTGAAAACCAATGCAGAGGCTATGATTGGTCGCACAGCTGTGGCCGAAACAGACATCAATACCGTTCAACCCGAAGGTTATGTAAAACTCGATGGCGTAAGTTGGAAGGCTGTTTTGGCTGACTCTTCAACATCTGTATTCAAGGGAGATCACGTCAAAATTGTAGGATACGAAAGCATCGTGTTAAAAGTGAAAAAAGTGTGATTAAGGCGAATATTCTATCAGTAATCCTTTGGTTTAGATGGTGTAGTTGAACGTAATTTGCAGCAAATTACCCGCCGATGGCAAAAAATTTACTCATAGTAGAGTCGCCTGCAAAGGCAAAAACCATTGAAAAATTTTTAGGAAAAGATTACAAAGTAGAGAGTTCGTATGGCCATATCAGAGATCTGGATACCAAGGGATTGAGTGTAGATGTTGAGAACAATTTTAAGCCCAAGTACGTCATATCTCCCGATAAAAAAGAGATTGTCAATAAATTAAAAAAATTAGCCCAAGAAGCCGAAACTGTATGGTTGGCTAGCGATGAAGACCGCGAGGGAGAAGCAATATCTTGGCATTTGGCCGAAACGCTGAAGCTCGATCCCATGAAAACCAATCGCATTGTTTTTCATGAGATTACAAAAACTGCCATCGAAAATTCCATAAAAAATCCCCGAAAAATTGACCTTAATTTAGTAAACGCACAACAGGCGCGACGTATTCTAGACCGCTTGGTGGGCTTCGAAATGTCACCTGTGCTATGGAAAAAAATCAAAAGTGGACTCAGTGCGGGCAGAGTGCAGTCGGTGGCAGTTCGACTTATCGTAGAGCGCGAACGCGAAATTCATCAATTTCAATCCACTTCCTACTTTCGAGTAGTTGCAATCTTCCAAAGTGCTGATGGCAAAACCTTTAAAGCTGAACTCAATCAGCGCTTCGATACAGAGGATCAAGCCCTTGATTTTCTTAAAAAAGTTACGGGATTTCCCTTTCAAATAACCGATGTAGAGAAAAAGTCGGCGACGCGCTCGCCGGCGCCCCCGTTTACTACTTCTACACTTCAGCAGGAAGCATCGCGCAAGCTCGGTTTCTCCGTATCGCAAACCATGACCCTTGCTCAGAAACTTTACGAAGACGGTTATATCACTTACATGCGTACCGACAGCGTAAACCTGAGCGAAGAAGCTTTAGCCGCGATACAAAATCAAATTAAATCCGAGTTTGGCGAAGAGTACTCCAAAGTGCGTCGATATACGACCAAGTCAAAAGGCGCACAGGAAGCCCATGAGGCAATACGTCCGACGTATTTCGACAAGAAAGTAGCAGGCAGCGATGCCCAGCAGAAAAAGCTATACGAACTCATCTGGAAACGGGCTGTTGCCTCTCAAATGGCGGATGCTCAAATTGATAGAACTATCATTTCCATCAGTGCTCCTGGCGATGAACTCCTTTTTCAAGCAAAGGGTGAAGTCATCCGCTTTGATGGATTTTTAAAACTTTACATCGAAGGCACGGATGATGAGGAGACCGATGAAGATTCAGCCCTTTTGCCAAATGTGCAAAGGGGTGATTCTGTAAAAGCACTTGAAATTCAGGCTACTCAACGATTCACAAAGCATCCACCTCGCTACACGGAAGCTTCGCTCGTCAAGAAACTCGAGGAGCTTGGCATCGGTCGTCCATCGACCTACGCCCCCACCATTGCTACCATTATAAAAAGGGGTTACGTTCATAAACCCGTCTTAGAAGGTAAAACCAGAGATTACAAAATTTTCACCTGGGAAGACGGTTCTGTAAAAGAAAAAACCGAAACCGAAGTGACCGGAGCCGAGAAAAACAAACTCCTGCCTACAGATATCGGCTTTTTGGTTACAGATTTTTTGGTTGAAAATTTCAACGACATCCTTGACTATCAATTTACTGCCCAGGTCGAAGAAGAATTTGACGAAATTGCCCGCGGTCAGAAAGACTGGGTGGAAATGATCCGTAACTTTTACAACCACTTTCATCCAACGGTGGAGGAGGCATCTGAGAAAAAAGAAAAAGTGAAAGGCGAGCGCGTTCTCGGCACCGACCCAAAAACAGGTAAAATCGTATATGCCAAAATAGGTCGATACGGGCCAATGATTCAAATTGGAGAGAATACCGACAGTGAAAAACCACAGTTTGCAAGCCTGCTGAAAAATCAGTCAATTGAAACCATTACATTAGAGGAGGCCTTAAAGCTCTTTGAATTGCCTCGCAAAGTAGGAGAATACGAAGGTAAAGAAATTGTAGCTGCAGTAGGCAAGTATGGTCCTTACTTAAGATATGGCGACTCTTTTATTTCCTTAAATCCCAACCAAGGAGTAAGCCCACTCACCGTAACACTCGAGCAAGCCATTGAACTGATTGAAGAGAAGCGAAAGTCATCCGATTCGGGAATAATCCAAAAATTTGATAGTGTGACTCCTGAAATTCAGGTGCTAAAAGGACGTTACGGTCCCTACATTAAACAAGGCAAAAACAATTACAAAATTCCTAAAGGCACAAATCCGCAAGACCTTACCCTTGAACAGTGCTTACAAATTATCGAAGCCCAGAAAGCCAAATAATAACCTCGCTACATGGAATTGAAAGAGTTGCTCTATCCGGTACCCGACTACTGCGTAGATGAAGTCAGAGAACAGCTGCCCACTCGACTTGGCAGTTTGATTCGATATCACAGCGAGTTCGAAGGATTACCCGATCTTGAAAACGCCAGACTCGCCATAATCGGTGTGCCTGAAGACAGAGGCTCGCAACATAACAAAGGTAGCGCTTCGGGTGTCGATAAAATTCGCTATCAATATTACAAGCTCTTTCCTGGCGAATGGAATACTGATGCAATCGTTGATCTCGGAAATATACAAAAGGGTTATACTCTTACAGATACATATGCTGCTTTGCAATATGTATGTGAAGAGTTGATTGTGCGACAGATCATACCTATAGTGATAGGTGGTTCAAACGATTTGCTCTATCCGTTGTACAAAAGCTTTCAAAAAGCTGAACAATTCGTTAACATCAGTGCCGTAGATCCTTTTTTCGATCTTGGTAACCACACTAACGAGGTAAATGACGAAAACTATCTAAGTCACATTGTTTTAAACCAGCCGTTTCTCCTAAACAATTTCACAAACATCGGTTACCAGAGCTATCTAGTGAGTCCCGACGAAGTGCAGCTGATGGAAAAAATGTATTTTGACTATCACCGTTTGGGAGACGTTAGACCAGTAAAACGAGTTGAGCCGCTCATCCGAAATGCCGACATTGTTTCTTTTGACATGATTAGTGTTAAAGCAGCTGATAATCCCGGGCATGCTCAGGTACAGCCCAATGGATTTACCGGTGATGAGGCATGCTCCATCATGCGTTATGCCGGATTGAGCGATAAGTTGTCGGCTATCGGGTTGTTTGGATACAATCCTGCTTTTGATCATCACGCCATTTCAGCCTCATTAGCGGCACAAATGTTATGGTATTTCATTGAAGGGTATTTTTTGAGAAAGGGGGATTATCCTATCTGTTCGAAAAAAGATTTTTTAAAATTTACAGTGATAATTGAAGAAGGAGATTATACAATTGTTTTTTACAAAAATCCTAGAACAGGTAGATGGTGGATGGAAATTCCCTTAAATAATCCTCTGGATAAGAACATCGAAAGACACCTTTTAATACCCTGTGATGAGGAAGATTACAACAATGCCGTGAACCAGGAAATACCACTGCGATGGTGGAAAGCCATGCAGAAAAATGCGCTGATTTCCTGAGAAAATCGGAAAATTAAAATTTCCCTTTTGGAAAATTAAAAAAGTCATAAATTAGCCAAAACTTAAAGCGATTACATAACTTGGGCGCATGAAGAAATTTTCGGTCCTATTTTTTATTTTTTTCCTTACAAAATTCACATTTGCCCAGCAGGAGATTCAGTTTACGCAATTTATGTTTAATCGTACTTTCTATAATCCTGCTCATACTGGAATGTCACCCGCCATTTGTGCTACTGTTTTTAACAGAAGTCAGTGGGTTGGTTTCGATGGTGCCCCTGTTACATTAAGCGGTGTGCTTGAGTCGCCTATCAATTTTTTACATGGAGGCTTAGGTCTAAGACTTTACAGAGATCAAATCGGTTTTTTTGACGATATAAATTTTGGTTTGTCCTATTCGTACCATATCGAGCGTGCTGAAGGCAGATTAGGTATTGGTCTGCGAGTAGATTTGGTAAACAAGTCAATCGGCAATGCTGATTGGATTACTCCGAGCGGCAACCTCTGGGTAAGTGATGGATCGATTGGTGCTCCTGCTTCGAGTGGTCTATCACCCGATATCTCGTTTGGTATTTATTATGAAGGAACAAAGTTTAGTGCAGGACTTGCATCCACCCGACTGCTCGAGGCAGAAACCGATTTGCAAAATGGCACAGGTGGGGTTGTGAAGTTTAGAGGTCGTCGTACACTTTTAGGAAACTTTGGATACAACTTTACTTTTGAAGGCACCAATTGGGTTTTTGTGCCAGGTACTTTTATAAAATATGATTTCACAAAACTTCAGGCTGACCTTAACGTGATGGCCTATTACAACGAGAAATTCTGGGGAGGCTTATCTTATCGATTTGTCGATGCCATTGCACTTATTGCCGGTGCGCAAGTGCTTCCCTCGTTAGCTGTTGGGTATTCATATGACCTTACTACTTCTTCGATTCGCAGAGTATCATCTGGTAGCCATGAAATCTTTTTGAGATACTGCTTTAAGATCACAATTCCTCCGAGAGAAATTGGCAGTTATAGAAATGTTAGATTTTTGTAATATAGCGGCCTGAAATAAATACCTGAAATCATCGTTAAAACGAATGACTAAAAAACTACAATACAATCGTCAAATAAACCACAATATGACAAGAGTTGCCTCATGGCTATTTTTGGCTGGCGTTGTACTGAGCTCTTGCAGGAGTTCAGACCACGGTGAGCTTGTAGGCGTAAAAGATAGACCAAGATGGTATCCTTCAGAGCCATATGGAATGGTCTTCATTAGACAAGGTTCGTTTAATATGGGCAATTCTGATCAGGATGTGCCTTATGCACAAATTAGCCCTACCAAAACAGTTTCAGTACCTGCCTTTTGGATGGATCAAACTGAAATTACCAACAATGAATACCGTCAGTTTGTAGAGTGGGTGAGAGACTCCATCCTCAGATATCGCCTTGCTGAGAATGAAAACGTTCAAGGATATGAGTTTATCACTCCCGATAACGTAAAAAGGCCGACATTTTTTGACGAATACATGAATGCCAACTATCCGGATTCTATGAAGCGCACCTTAAATTGGGAGCCTAAATTGATCTGGGATGTTCGCAAATATCCAAGTGAGGAATACACACAAATCATCGAGTCGATGTATTTGCCTCCCGAAGAGCGTTTTATGGGTGAGCGAATAATCGATGCTCGTCAACTCAATTACGTATTCTTTTGGATAAACAAGCAAAAAGCTGCTCAAAAGTCAAACCGAGTGATTTTCGATTATTTTGACGACGACAACGACGGTAAAAAGTTTTCATACCGCGATTACATTAAAGACACCAAAGAAGAATCAGACAGGTCTTCTTTCTTTGAGCAGTCAATTATCAATGTCTATCCCGATACACTCTGCTGGATTCACGATTTTGCCTACTCTTTTAATGAGCACATGCATGACGATTATTTCTATCATCCTGCTTATGACGACTACCCAGTAGTGGGAATCACTTGGAAGCAAGCTCGCGCCTTCTGTAATTGGAGAACCAAGTACAGAAACGATTACCTCGTTTCCATAGGTGAACCAAAGGAAAAAGAATTCCGCCTGCCCACTGAAGCTGAATGGGAGTATGCTGCCAGAGGTGGTATCAACAATATGACATATCCTTGGGGTGGTCCTTATGCCATCAACTCATCAGGTTGCTATTTGGCCAACTTCAAGCCCATGCGCGGTAATCTGACGGCCGACGGTGGTTTCTATCCGGTAAAAGTGACTGCTTATAATCCTAATGGCTATAACTTATTTAACATGGCCGGAAATGTGGCCGAATGGACTTCAACGGCTTTTGATGCGGCCTCATATTACTATGTAAGTGACATTAGTCCTGATTTTCAGTACAATGCCAGCGAACGTGATGATGAGACTTTGAAGCGGAAAGTAATACGCGGTGGTTCTTGGAAGGATGTAGCCTATTATCTGCAAGTGAGTACACGCGACTTCGAATACCAGGATACCGCCAAGTCTTATGTCGGATTCCGTTGTGTTCAATCGTTCCTCGGTAGAGATATTAAAGATTTTTAACCAACAAGTCAATCCTATTGTTTAACTCTAATCTAAATCAAACATGCCACTCATCGATGTAAATGGTAAAAAGTTTAAAAACTTCTTGGCAAAACTTTACGGTTTTGGTGCAGCCGTTGTAATCTTAGGTGCAATGTTTAAGATTCTGCACTGGACAGGTGCTGACATTATGCTCATAGCAGGTCTATCTACTGAAGCCGTGATCTTCTTCTTCTCAGCATTTGAAAAGCCCGCTCCTGAATATGACTGGACACTCGTTTATCCCGAACTTGCAGGTGTCGAAGATCTGGATTCAAAAAATTCAAACTCATTGGTTCAACAATCAACTAGCTTGACTCAAGAGCTCGATATGATGCTAAAGGAGGCTAACATCGATGAGGAACTTATCCGCAGCCTGGGTGACGGCCTCAGAAAATTTGGCGACGCTGCCTCTAAGCTTAATGAAACAATAGATGCCGCTGCTGGCACTCAGAAATACAGTGAGCAAATCACTCTAGCTGCTAAGCATATGGAAAGTCTTAACGCTTTGTATGCTGTTCAACTCGAAGGCACTGCCAGCCAAATGGAACTTCAAAATGCTCTGATAGAAAAACTTGGCAACAGCATTGAAAACACCGAAAAACTTTCATATGAGCTGAACGAACTCGTGACAAACATGGCAGCTCTGAATAAAGTATATGGTGGAATGCTCTCTGCGATGGGAGTGAGCAGACAATAACCAAAAATTAATCTTTCTTTTATTAAGAATTAAAAGATGGCACAAGGTAAACTTAGTCCAAGGCAACGAATGATTAACATGATGTATTTAGTGCTCACGGCACTTCTTGCACTAAATATATCTAAAGATATACTTGACGCACTTACCAAACTCAATGAAGACCTCGCTTCTACTGTAATGACAGTAGAGAAGAAGCTCGGCTTTATTTACGAAGCTTTTGATAAAGCAGCTGCCGAAAATCCTGAAAAGGCCGGTAAATGGAGAGACATGGCTTATGAGGTAAAAGAGAAATCAACCGAAGTTTATAACTACATCGAAGGCATTAAGAAAGAACTTGTTGAAATTACTGGTGGAATAGATGAAAAATCCGGTAAACCAAAAGGCCTGGACAACAGAGAAAAGGTAGCCAACTATCTTCTCAATGATCCTTCAGTAGGTGGAGCAGGAAAGGCAAAAGAACTTAGAGCCAAACTCGAGAAATTCAGAGAAGATATGAAGACCTATGTGTCTGACAATCCTTCTTTGATTTCGATGCTCGATGCAAACTTCAATACCGGCAAGCAAAAAGTTGGAGATGTTCAAGTAGAATGGGAAAACGCCACATTTGAGCACTATCCACTTGCAGCCGTACTTCCTTTCTTAACCGGTATTCAAGCAAATGTGCGAAATGCTGAGGCTGATATCATTTCTCATTTACAAAGCAACATAGGTAAAGCGGATTTGAAGTTTACTGACGTTTATGCCGTAGTAAAGCCAAATGCCCTTTACTTGACGCAAGGCGAAACGTACGAAGCTGAAATTTTCTTAGCGGCTTTTGATGCTACCCAAAAGCCCGATGTATATATAAACGGGCAAAAGCTTGATCCTTCAATGATCAGCAACGGGATTGCAAAATACCGCGTAAGCGCGTCTTCTGTAGGTGAAAAATCTTATTCAGGTAAGATTGTAATTCGCCAAAATGGTGAAGAAAAAGAATACGAAATCCCAACCCAAAAATATACCGTTGCTCCTTCGTCAGTTGTTATATCACCTACAGCAATGAATGTACTTTACCGCGGTGTGGATAATCCGTTGGAAGTAGGTGTGCCCGGTGTGGATCCCTCAAAAGTAGAGGTGAGAGGTCCAGGCCTCACCAAAAAAACAGATGGTACTTACACCGTTGATATCACCAAATTAGAGGGTACCACAGCTACCTATGAAGTGTATGTAAAAACCGACGAAGGAACCAGAAAAGCCGGTGAAAAGAAATTCCGCATCAAAGGTTTGCCTCAGGCTTCAGGAATGATTTATAACAGAAAGGGTGGTCTTTTCTCAGCTAACGCTGTAAAAAATGCTGAAATTCAAGCTGTTTTTGAAGACTTTGTGTTTGACCTATCATTGAAAGTCGTATCATTTGAAGTTGTTGTACCCGGATTTCCACCTCAGCAAATTAGAGGCGACAGATTTGACGATGCTACGCGCAAGAAGATTGAAACTCTGAAGCCAGGTTCGAGCATCACGATTCGCAATATCCGCGCTATCGGCCCCAAAGATTTTCAGGTAACCAACATATCTCCGATATCTATTGACATTCAATAAACATGAAAAATAGAATTTTCCTTGTTGTATCCCTAGCATCTGTTGTTACACTCAGTGCTCAGGTGCTTACCCCGCAGGACGACGGTATCATCCCTGCTGCTACTCGCTTTCACAACAACAATAAGGTGTTTGAATATCCTTATTTAAGAGAAGCTGATCTGATGTGGAGTACACGTCACTGGGAGCGAATAGATCTCAAGGAAAAAGCAAACTTCCATCTTTACTACCCTGAAACTCCGCTTCCTGACAGAAAATCTCTGTTCAACGTATTAATTGATGGCATTTTAAAGGAGGCTACAATCGTCGATGTATTTGGCGACGATCGATTTGAGATTCCTTACACTGCCGAAGAGGTAAGCCGTTATGTTAAAACAATTGACACCATTTTTAACCCAGACGATCCCTCTAAGATCGACCTGATAGATACCATTGAGATTAAAAGTAAAGACGTTATCGCCTATTACATTAAGTCTGATTGGTATTTCGACAAGCAACGTGGCGAACTTAAAAATAGAATCATTGCAATTGCCCCGGTGGTAAAAAATCCAAGGACTAAGGATATTTACCCATTGTTTTGGGTTTGGTTTCCAGATGCGCGATATGCTTTGGCAACTAATACTGCGTTCAATCGTGGTAACAATATGCAGCGCCTTACCTTCGACCAAGTGTTTCATCTCAGATTTTTTACCTCTGTAATTTACAAAGAGGAAAATGTGTATGATCGATCTATAGCAGACTATAAGAGAAAATCAACATTGGAGCAACTGCTTGAAGGTCAGCAAATAAGAGAGAAACTGAGAAACTTCGAAAACGATTTGTGGGAGTTTTAAGATTCTTAATTGAAAATAAATATGCCGTGGTAAACCCACGGCTTTTTTGTTTAGTAACAGTTTATTAAAACAAAAAAATCTACCTTTGCAGACAAAGTAATTCAATGATTAGATATTTACATCTACTCCTGTTCATTATTACTCTCTCAGTTCGTGCTCAGTCGTACGACACGATCCGGATAATGACCTACAATCTCCTTTATTACAGAGTTAATTTTGAACAATGTAACAATACGACAAACAATCCGAATAATAAAGATAATTACATAGCCACGATCTTCGACCATGTAAAACCAGATATATTTATCGTTCAAGAAATGGGGGTTAATCCTGGTGCTTTTGATGGACCGCTTGTTACTTTTCATCAAAATATCTTTCTGAACAGAGGATTGACACATTACAAACGAGCCAATTTTACAAGAAGTAACAACTCAAATATTGTTAATGCATGTTTTTACAACTCAAGTAAAGTTGAACTGAAATCCCAATTTTTATTAACTACGGGCAGCAACAATCAGAACATTACAAGAGGTATAGACTTTTATACATTTTACTACAAACATCCTAACCTCGGTCAACCTGGAGTTGATACCGTCTTTTTTACATGTATCGGATTACATTTAAAAGCTGGAAGTACTCAAGCTGACATCACCCAGCGTCAATACGCCTTAGAAGCTGTAATGAATCACATCAACAACAATATTGGTCAGGCGAATATTTTAATAATGGGCGACTTTAATATGAACGCTTCTACCGAACCTGGATTTCAGGCTCTCATCAATCACCCCAATCAAAACATTCGCTTTTACGACCCTTTAAATTCCCTTGGTACCTGGTTTAATAATTCTACTTATGCTTTTTTGCATACACAATCTACTCGACTTAATCAAACTAATAACAATTGCTTTGTGGGCGGTGGGCTCGACGACCGCTACGATATGATCTTAATTACCGACCCCATCCGCAATGAATCGAAGGGTATGAAATATGTACCAAATTCTTATAAAATTCCTGGAAATGACGGCCTGAGATTTAAAAACTTTATTACTTCAACTAATCCAGTACCAAATACCAGTGTACCACCAGCAGTTTTGACAGCCTTATACGAAAATTCTGATCACCTGCCAGTCTATTTGGACGTGACTGTAATGCGCAGCAACCTCAGCATATCTGAATTTGCACACAAAAAATGGAAGTGGAATGTTAGTTACTCAGATGGGCAATTAAAATTTTTACTTGACGGATTATATCCTGAAAACATTGACGTCTCAGTCACTGACATGACGGGCAAAATAGTGTACCGATCAAAAATTGGAGTTTTAGAAAGTGAGTTTAAGCTCAACTTGCCTTTAGCAAAAGGCATGTATATCGTAAATGTTTCTGATTCCGGCCATAGTACCAGCAGAAAAATAATCGTATATTAATAATGAAGCTCCGATTCGGATATTCCATTTTTGCAACTTTATTGATTATCAGTGCTCGCTCTCAACAGTTTGAAGAACGAGTCACTACAGCAAGCAATGTTAGACTTACGGTGACCAATGCTGGTACCTTTGGCAATGCATTCAGAGGATATAGAGATGGTACCGGTAGGCAGAGTTGCGAATATCCTGCGGGTAGCGGAATCGAACATCTCTTTGAGGGAGGTATTTGGGTAGGAGGAGTGCGTCGTGGCGATGGTAGTATTCTTGTAAGCACCTCTGCACTCGATGCACCTCAAGGATATGCTCCGGGTAGAGCAGGTTTTGAATTTACCATTCCTGTAGGCGCGCCACCCATGCAAGAGCGATCTGCTCTGACCGATTCGCGCTTTTATTCTCCTTCAGCAGTTTCACATCAAGATTTCATTGCTGTTTTTAACGATGTGAGTCAGACGGTGCCTGGTACTTCAATACCCATTACCGGACACCAATTTCCGATGAATATTCAAGTGACCCAAGAGACATACAACTGGAACTATTCGTTTTCAGACTTTTTTGTCATTGTAAATTACAAAATAAAAAATATTGGAAATGCTGCTTTCGACAGCCTTTATGTGGCTCTGTGGAATAATACTGTAGTACGCAATGTAAAAGTAACTCCAGCTGGTGCTGGAGGTAGTGTATTTTACAGCCAAGGAGGCAATGGTTATATGGATTCGCTAGGCTTGGCTTACTGCTACGATGCTACCGGCGATGTGGGCTTTACCGAAAGCTACATAGGTCAAAAATTTTTAGGAGCTGAGGATAAGTTTGGATTTCATCATTTTCTGCTTGATAGTACTTTCAATAAAAAAACAGGGCAATGGGTCAAGGAAAATTTTAAAGCTCACTACAACGCCTGGCAATTTAACAATTCTAGTAACCCTATTTTCTTCTTCCCTACCAGCGATGAGTTGAGATACAACAAAATGACTGCCGGTCTAAATCACCATCCGTGTTGGAATGAACCTACTTCGTCGGCCTGTCAATCTACATTGGGTGTGAACTTACAAGCCGAGCTAAATAAGAGTGGAAACCGCTCTGATATTGTAAGTGTGGGTCCTTTTAACGATTTTCTACCAGGCGATGAAATCATAGTTGCTTTTGCTTATGTAGTTGCAAAGAAGTTTGAAGATGGTAATCCAAATTCTGTGAACAGCGAAGTTCAACGCAAAAATTTGATTACTAATGCGAATTGGGTGCAAGTGGCGTATAACGGAGAGGATAAAAATTTCAATGGTATACTGGACCCAGGAGAAGACAAGGATGGCGACGGAAAAATTACTCGTTTCATTTTACCAGCCCCACCAGATATTCCCCGAACACGTCTAGAGCCTTCAAATGGCAAAATTGATATCTATTGGTCTGACAACAGCTTATATAGCATTGACCCGATACTTCAAGAAATGGACTTTGAAGGCTTTAGAATTTATTTGACAAAGCCAGGCTTTGATGTGGTGAGTGTTCAAGACATAGCTTCAGCTTTTGTATTGGTTGGTGAATATGACATAATAAATGGCGTCGGCAACGACGTGGGTCTTGATAGAATTCGCTTAACAACACCCGTTAAATTTGATGGTGATACAATAGAATACCACTTTAAATACACGATTGATAATCTGCTAAATGGTTGGCAATATGCGGTTTCGGTTACAGCTTTCGACCGAGGAGACCAGTCCCTCAATTTGGAAAAACTGGAGTCCTCGCGACTGGCGAATCAGTTCAGGGTTTTTCCGGGGATGCCGGCAAATGAAAATATGAAAGAAAATGAGCCCTTTGTGTATCCAAATCCTTATTACTATGGTAGCTCATGGGAGGGCATCAGCAATTTTCAGGAAGAAACTCGAAAAATTTACTTTGCTAACTTACCAAAACGTTGTAAAATCTCCATTTACAATCCTGTGGGGGATTTAATTGATGAAATTTTACACGACGAAAATTACAATGGCAGTGATATCCGTTGGTTTAGGTCGTTTGCTGCAGAAAATCCGGACAGAAACCGCTTCAGCGGTGGCGAACATGCCTGGGATTTGCTTTCGAAAAATACGCAAATAATTTCAAGAGGTCTCTATCTTTATACAGTTGAAGATCTTGAGACCAATAAGCGATACACTGGAAATTTCGTAATAATTAAATAAATCGTTCATTCTTATGAAACACATTTATTCTTTTTTCTTGACTCTCGCTCTGGCATTTAATGTGGGTGCACAAACCACAGTGCCATATGTGAGCATTCAGAACATTCAGTATGTTTCGCCAACGAATTTGGCTAATTGCGTTGACTCTTCTCAGTATGAGAATCAGCTTATTCGCACACGTGGAATTGTGATTGTAGACGGTGGTAGAGTAGAAGTGCCATCATCTGCAGTGCAAGGTGGTTTCAGACCATTTATGTACATTGTAGACACTGCTGCTGCCGGTCAGATGGGTCCATTCAAGGCAGTGGAGGTAGCTGGGTGGTATCCGAGCGGCAATCAGTTGATTCCGCATCCCGTGGCATGGCAGGTAGTAGCTGGAGATGTGGTGGAGGTGATAGGAATAGTGAAAAATTTCAATCATCAAACACAAATTGAGCCTCAGCAATTTAGCCACATCAATTTGATATCGTCAAATGCTCCGGTACCACAGCCTGTGGTCGTCAGTGTTGGCCAGCTCAATGACAATAACCGAGTGAACCAGCTCACAACGGGAGAGCAGTGGGAAGGTGCTTTTGTTGAAATTCAGAATGTAACTGTTGTAAGCGTTGATTATTTCTCAAATGGTACTCGCGTGAGCTTTGACGTGGTAGATGGCAACGGAAACAGAATTAATATCTCAGACCGGTTCATTGCACAGAAACTTCCAACATATCAGGTTACAAACCCAAACTCTCCATACGCAACTATTAACGGTGGACCGGGTACAGGTAAATTTCAGCCCCCTGTAGTTGGAGCTTTTTATCAGAAGATTAGAGGCATCATTTTGCACTCAGCCAATGGATGTACCGGCCTGAATGGTCGTGGTTACGAGCTCAACCCATTCGACTCAACACACTATGTGCTTGGAGCTACTCCTCCCGTTATCAGCGACATTCAGAGAATACCTCCCGTGCCTAATCCGACTCAGAGTGTAAAAATTACTTTCACTGCTAATGATCCTGACGGCACTGTGGCGAACGCCAAAGTATTCTACAGCACTAATCTCTCAACTCCAGTTGCCCAGTTTGACTCAATAACAGCAACCCTTAAGCCCGGTACTACTGATGAATATGAGGTAACTCTGCCCCCTCAGCCGCTCAATACTGTTGTAAGATACTACATCAGAGCAATTGACAATCAAGGCAACATAGCTCGTCAACCTGTCGGTACTTTTAACAATGAACCGCGGGTGTTCCACTATACAGTACGACCTGCCGGAATGGTGATCCCTGACATTCAATATGTTTTAGATGGTGGTGCTTCGCCATACGTAGGACGCCAGGTTACCGTGAAGGGAATTGTAACTGCTACTGCCAAAGATCAAGACCTGGGATATGTGTATATTCAGGATCCCAACTACAACGAATGGGCCGGCATTTGGTGCGTAGGTGTGGGCTTGTTTGATCTCTTCAGACATGAAGAAGTTGTAGTAACGGGAGTGGTTGAAGAGTTTTTCAACTACACCCGCCTTCAAGTGGTCAATGTGCAAAAAACCGGCATACTCGACAGCACTGCCGTACAACCTGTTATTCTCAATCCTTCGGACAGCGCTACACTTCAGCCTCTTAATATGGAGAAATACGAAGGTATGCTTGTTCGCTTCCAGCATCCTACTCAGGGTCAGAAGATCCGAATTACAGAACCAAAACTTACTTTCGGGGAATACAGAATTGGTACTCAGGCTGGAAATATTACACAGAACAACTCCTTCAGAGTACATGCCGGTCGTCAGAGCAGTACTGCTTTCAGCTCACTTTGGGTACAGCTTGTGACCGATACCATGTATGCTACCGTTGATGGTACGATGAACGTTCCACCAATAGTAACAAGCGATACAATGACCTTTAATGCCGTGCAGGGAATCGTATTCTTCAGCTTCTCAAACTACAAGCTGCACCCAAGAGCTAACGATGACTTCACCGGTGCAAACTTCCCGATGTTGCCTGTGACAAACCGTCCGAAATCTCCTCTGAATACCAAGGAGTTCGAAAATGTACGTGTAGCTATTTATCCGAATCCGGCGAAGGATGTTTTGAATATTACCTCTTCGCTTTCAGAAAATGCTACCGTAACGATTTCCGATGTACAAGGTAGAGTTGTAAAGCGCATCGAGCTTCGCCCGTTTGAAGTTAATACATATGACATTACAAGCTTCAAACCCGGCCTTTACATAGTCACTCTTACCTCTAATAAGGGTTCTATAATTTCAAACTCTAAGCTTGTAATACAATAATGATTTAGACAAAGGCCGGCCAGACAGCCGGCCTTTGCTTTAATAAATTAAAACATATGCGCTCCAGAAGTCTGTTGTATCTCTCAGCTATACTCGTCGGGCTTACTACTTGTAAAAGAGGAAGTTTTACAGAAAATCAACCTCCTAAAACACAGCTTTTTCTCGACGAAATAAATAGAGTAGGAGAAAATAGGCTGAACTCCACTGTGTTTCTTTCTTGGATTGGTACAGATGCCGATGGATATGTAATAGGTTATGAATTTAGCATCGACAATCAAAACTGGTTTTACACAACTCGTACTGACAGCGTTTTCCGATTTTCGATAGCTGCTGGCAAAGACACTGATGACATCAACTTTTGGATTCGCGCAATCGATAACCTGGGAGCTAAAGACCCAAATCCGGCTTATTTGAAAATACCACTGCGAAATACACCACCAGTGGCTTTATTCGATAAATTAGCTTTGCCTGCTGATACAGCGATCGTAGCAGCTACTTTCAGATGGAGAGCCACCGATGCAGATGGCGACAATACCATAACGAAAGTGGAAATACGAGCCAATGACGGCCAATGGATTGAGATTCCGAGAAATTCGAATTTGTTTACCGTAGTTTTAAAGAAACCCTTTCAATCTGGTACACATCAGGCTGATGTTTTTATAGACAACCAGCGGACACCGCTTTCCACTGGTTTGGATAAAATTCATTACAATCAACCTAATGTGCTTTATATCAGGGCATTTGATATTGCCAATTCGGTTAGCCAATTGGATACGTCGAATGTCTTTGTGATGGTACCTGCCTCAAAAGACTTTCTTATTCTCGGTGGGCAGCCTTCCAACATCTGGGATATTTACAGGCCGATTTTTAACCAGATAACGCCAAACGGGTATGATTACATTGATCTAATTCGAAATCAGGGAAAGTATCGTCCGAAATTTTGGAATCCTACTTTTCGTCACATCATTTCACAGTATCAGAAAGTCTTTGTTTTTACTGACCCGACAAACTATCAGAACCCTATAAACGGTCAGTCAGCTTCACTGCTTGTATTCATGGCTCCAGCTATGGCTGAGTACAACAATATTGGAGGTAAATCTCTTATCACCACGACCCTTACTGCCAATGCTGACATAAGTGCATTTTCTATTGCATATCCTATTGATGGGCTTGTAATTTCAGGAGGTCAGGCTCGACTAACGCCTGACAGTACAATTTTTTCGGTACAAGGTACTCCTCAACAATATCCTGCTATGAAACCTCAGTTTGTACTAACTGGACTGGTTCCGATAGTGCGATCACCTGACTCAGAACCTTTTTACCGCGCTCAAATTACACGCTTACAAGGCTGGCAAGGCGACAACCTGGTAGGTGTACGCCGGAAAAACGGCCAGGGAAATGTGCAACAGGTATTTTTTGGCATAAACCTACACCACTTTGCTCAGGACGGCACCAACTTACAAGTGTTACTCCATCAAATCATTAACAATGATTTCAACTGGTAATCGAAAGGCATTTTTTACCGCGCTCTGTTTAGTATTTGCACTGCTTTCATTTGCCCAGCCCAAATCAGGTACCGGTGCTCTTAAAGGAAAAGTAACCGATGCCACCAATGGTGAAGAATTAATTGGTGCCAGCGTAATTATCGTAGGTACTTACATGGGGGCATCTACAGATGTGAACGGAATGTTTATAATCCCAAACATCAAGGCAGGTGATTATGTAGTGCGCGTACAGTATATCGGGTATACTACGCAAATTCTAACTGATATTACCATCAAGCCGGGCGAGACAAAGACGTTGAATGTGGCCCTTCGGCCTCAAACCGAATCACTCAACGAAGTAACCGTAGTAGGCCGCAAGAGTACGGTGAACCTCGAAAGTGCGAAAAGTGAGGTAACTTTTAAATTCGAAGAGATTTCGCAGATGAACGTGCGCAACGTTCAAGAGCTTGTCGCTATGCAGGCTGGGGTAGTTAAAACTCAGGATGGTCTGCAAATCAGAGGTGCCCGTGTGTATGAGACCGAATACATCATCGACGGAGTTTCTGCCCAAGACCCCCTGGCAGGCACTGGTTTTGGTGTCGAAGTGAGCTCCAGTGCCATCAATAGTTTAAACCTCATTACCGGTGGCGCAGGTGCAGAATATGGCGGAGGTTCATCGGGGGTAATATCGACGACCATTCGTGAAGGAGGAGACAAATTTGAAATTTCAGGCAACTGGCAGCGCGATTATTTGATAAATAGTAAAAATCCAACATCCTTTAACACAGATATTGTCGAAGTCACTTTTGCTGCTCCTATTCCCGGTACTAAGAAAAAACTGACCCTCTTTAATAACCTAACTACACGCCTTACCGACGAATATTTCGGTCCCACGGCTAATCAACTGATTTCATCGCTTTTACCGGATCAGTCCAAGCTGCTTGCCCCGCGTTATTCCAATACGCACATTCATACCCTGAAGCTTGCATACCAGCTTAAGCCAGGTACCAAGATCACCTTTACTAATCAATTCAGCTTGTCCATCAATCAAAATACGCGCATGCTTCAGATTGTAGGTTTTGATGCCATCCTGGTTCCGGGATTTCAATACGCTCGCAGTCAGAACTTAGACAATGCCACCACTTACACACACAAGTCTATTTTGAATGCTATTAATATCAATCATTTGATTACTAAAAAGTTAGGAGTTAATATTTCATTGGGTAGGCTTTTTACAAATCTGAGGGCTGATGCCAATGGTCGCCCCTTCAGAACGCAGACCGTGGATCAAATTTTTGATGAAGATCATATAACTACTGACCCTGTTGAAATTTTTAATCCAGGCGATCCTTCAGGTACATATTATGTTTTGCCGGGTAATGGACTAGTAAATAACGGAGGTATAAGCCCAATCTGGCACGATCACTATGCACAGGAGTATTCCATTCGCACCAAGTTTACCTACAATCCCAATGACAACGTGAATTTTATTTCGTTTGGTTTCCAGCATTCAGCAAACGAATATCAGTGGGTAGATGTACTCAGACCCTGGGTAGGTGCGCCTATTAAGATCAACGACAGCACTTTTACTCCATCAATTAGCATCGGTTCTTCAAACGATATTTGGTCGGTAAAACCCCATAACGGAGGCCTGTTTGTTGAAGACAAAATCACTTACAAAGGCATTCAAGCAACTTTAGGTCTTCGACTTAACTATTGGGCAATGGGACGCTTTGCCGATGAAGCTGTAGAAAATCCAGCCAGTCCTGTAATCAATCAAGTGCGTCAGGATTATTTGGATAAAACAACAAAATTGCTTGGGCTTCGCTGGAAAGCCCGGCTCATGCCACGCATCAATGTTTCATTTCCAGTGACTGAAAACAATGTGCTTTATTTCAACTACGGTCACAGCATGCGCATGCCTCATCCGCGATTTGTGTACGCAGGTCTCGACCCGGTATATCAAAACAGATCTTTTCTGGCCAATTTAGGAAATCCTGACATCGACCCTGAGATCAACGTGAGCTACGAAGTAGGCATCAAAACGAAGGTCAACAAGGATTTTGGCTTTACGCTAACAGCTTTTAACAACAATCGCTTCGACTATATCGTATCGCGCTCAGTAATTACACGCGATCCGACAGGGCGTTTTGTGACGCGCACCATGTTTATCAATCAAGACTATGCGCGTATCGCTGGTGTAGAATTTGGTTTCAATTATCGCCTCTATACACATTACAATTTCTTTGGTAATGTGGCATATCAAGTAGCGCGTGGTAAGTCAAACTCCGCGCGTGAATCGGCCCTGCAAATCGCTCAAAACGGCGAAGTACAGCTTAGCCGTGAGCAGTTTCTCGCATTCGACAGGCCCTGGAACATCAATGTGGGCGTAATGTTTAATCCCGATTCTACATTCAGAGTCTTTGGCCGAAAGATTACAGGATTCAGAGCTTTTGCTATTTATCAATACACCAGTGGTTTCAGATACACGCCAATGAAACGCGTAGGAGGGCTTGAAGTTAGACCAGGTGTAGAGCGACCGCTCTTTATGCCTGAAAATGATAAATTTTTGGCACGCCTTGCCACACCCTGGCATAATGTGGACCTTAAAATCAGCTACGATTATTTCATAAAACGAAATACCGGTTTTACATTTTCAATTGAAATGCGCAACGCGCTAAACAACAAAAACGCTCAAATCATCAATCCTGTGACTGGAAGAGCTTATGAATATGGCGATGATGTACCCAACGATTGGCGCGACCCACGTCCGGAATACAACGGTCCGCAGGAACGTGGACTTGATCCCCGAAATCCTGCTCGCTATTTGCCACCTCGCCAGTTGCTCTATGGTGTAACCTTTAGATTTTAAACTGAAGATGAGGAAAATACTTTTAGCAATCATCTTGCCTTTTTGGATGCATCTGTTGAAAGCTCAGGTATTTCCGAGCTATGGTGGCGAGCGCGCCGGTTTATCGGCTCTTACGTTTTTAAAAAACGACATCAATCCTCGTTCTGTGGCTATCGGTGGAGCATCCTCTGCCTTAAATGGAGATGCTTTCTCAATTTTGTCCAATCCGGCTGCTTTAGTTCAACTGAAAGACAAAGGCTTTACCCTTGCCAACAAGTTTATTGGGGCTGGTGTGAATCAAAGCTTTGTATCGTTTGTGAATCCGCAGAGTGATCAGACATCTGTCTGGGGTTTTTCACTTAATTCACTTACAAGCGGTTACATTAAAGAGCGAACAGAGTTCATGCCTGGTGGTACCGGTCGTGAATTTTCCGTAGTCAATATGGCCTTCGGTGCTACATATGCTAAGCTGCTCAGTGAACAATTCTCTTTTGGTCTTACCATGAAGTATGTGTATGAACATGTGGCTGGATTTAACAACCACACTGCCGCTGTCGATCTTTCTTTTCTCTACAAAACTGACTTTAAGAAATTGCAATTTGCAGCAGTACTGCACAATTTCGGAGGAAGTAGCTCTCTGGCTTCGCGCGAAGACATCCCTGTCACTTTTAATAGAACCACAGGTATTGCCCTCGAGACAAATCCGGTGCCCACCGTGTTTTCCATTGGTATGTCGATCGAGCCTTACAGAGCCGACAAACATGCTCTGCTGGCAGCCTTTCAGATCAGTCACCCAAACGACAACAGTGAAAACATTCGCTTAGGGGCTGAGTATTCATACGACGATCAGTTTTTTGGTCGCCTTGGCTATAAAATCAATGTTTTAGGACATGTCTATCCCACCGCTGGGGTAGGTGCAGCTGTGCCTTACGGAAGCGGGCAGTTGGTAATGATCGATTATGCTTTTACTGCCACCCGATTTTTTGGCTCACAGCATCTGATTGGCGTTCGTTTTATGTTGTCAAAATCGAAAAAATAAGATGAAAAAACTTTTGCTGATTTTGTTTGCTTTTATATTGATTGGCGGCTGTCGAAAGTATTTTGGCGAAAAAACAGACCTAAGCTTTATCGATGTTCCCCAATTTACCAATAGAGAAATAGCCTATGTACCTATTTTACCAGCATTCAGCGGCTTTGTAAAGCCGGTAGATATCGTTGTGGGTTTTGACCAGTTAATTTATGTGGCCGATGAAGGCGCACAGGAAATTGTGCAAATCGACGAAACAGGCCGCATATTGGGTAGCTTCCCTGTGCCTGGCTTGCGAGCTGTAACTCAAGACCGCCGGTTTGATCTGCTAGCCATTGGAACTGCTGATACCGTAATTGCCGGTTCTACTTTTACCTTTTCGTGCATTTACCGCATACGTATGACAGGGCCTCAGGGCTATAGACTCAATCCATCGAACGCTCAGATAATTCGTAAGATTGTTCACCCTTTTTATTACAAAACCACCTATTCAAACTCGGATTTAAACGTTCAGTTTAACAGAATCGGGGTAATAGCTTCTACCAATCCGGCAGAAAATAATTCTTACTTTGTCACTCGTACAGGTCCGGCTAAAAATCCTATCCTTGGCCCTGATGATGCCGTCTTGTTGTTTAACAACAACGATCAATACGTTACTCCCGTAACGGTTTCCACCTCGCAAGGTACTTTTAATGACTATTTTCAAAAGCCTTTCGGAATCACCACTTTTGCGAAACCTCCACAAATCACAGCCCGCACAGGTCAGAGCTTTATGGTTACAATGCTTGAGCCTAATGCTGCAATCAAAGTGCAATACATCGAGCGCATTGAAAGTGAATTCGGAGCAGAATACAGGCCCAGATTCTTCCCTTATGGAGATACATCCAAATCAGATGGTGGCTTACATGAGCCTTTTAAATTTCAAGAACCCGTGGGCATTACATTGAGTGGAGATGCATCTAACTTCATCTTTGTAGTGGATAGAGCAAAAGATTCACTCTATCAATTTTCGGGTAATGGGCTCGAAGGGGTTCAACCACCAGCAGCTACGGGTATTACCAAGCTTCAAAAAGCCAGCTTTGGCGGCCGGGGTAACGATTATACCCAATTCAGATCGCCAATGTCAGTGGCTTTTTTTAAGAAAATTCTCTATGTAGCAGACTCAGAAAACGGAAGAATCTTGCGCTTCAGGCTTACCTTAGACTTTGATTAATTGGTAATAAAAATTCACTGCGACGGTTTTAGTGGAAATATTGCGAATTTTTGTAAGCATGTGTAGCGATTAATACAGTATTCTTCTATTTTTGTTTGGATTTTCAGAATATGCTCAAAAAACTCATCATACTTTTCACAAGCATTTTTGGAGTTTCACTCACCGGTTTTGCTCAAGGTGGTAACGATCGCATACCCCCGGAAGATCGTATTAATGAATGTGTATTATTTATACCAAATGCTTTTACTCCCAATGGCGACGGCATTAACGATCGTTTCGGAATTAAGATAAATCCCAACTGTTTTATGGTCAGTTTTAATATGAAAATTTTTGACCGCTGGGGAAGAATGATCTTTGACGCTAATGACTATCGCGAGCCTTATTGGTGGGATGGAAATTTTGACGGCAATCGAATGAAGGAGGGTACCTACACTTATCACATAATTGCCGAATTTGAACTACCCGACCGCAGCGATCGGGTAGAAATTCGACGACAAGGATTTTTTACATTAATCCGATAATTTCCTATACTAGTTTGCTTACAGTTCAAATCCAAAGTCAATATTGTTCTTCTGATTGAGTATAAAACGAATTTTAGACTTCAATTCAGGTAGTTGTACCTTATCGACAATCTCAGCAGCAAAAGCCAGTAAAAGGAGGGCCTTTGCTTTGGATTCCTCAATACCTCTTTGACGAAGGTAAAACAAGGCTTCTTCGTCCATTTGGCCTACTGTACATCCGTGTGAGCACTTTACGTCGTTTGCAAATATTTCTAATTGCGGCTTCGTATCTACAGTAGCTTTTTCAGAGAGTACGATGTTGTTGTTTTGCTGAAAAGCGTTAGTCTTTTGCGCATGTGGAGCTACGTATACTTTACCATTGAAAACGCCCGAAGATTTACCGTCGAATATGCCTTTGTATAGCTCATTGCTTTGGCAGTGGGGCGCAATGTGGTGGATGGCTGTGTGATGGTCCACAAACTCATCGCCTGTGAGCATAGTGAAGCCCCATAAATGGGCTTCTGCCATGTTTTCGATCAACTTTACAGTTGGATTGTTGCGTACAAATTTGCCGCCAAGGCTTACAGTTGTGAGATTAAGTACAGCGTAACTCTGGAGTTGATATACTGTATTGTCTATCAGAGCAGCTTCGTTGTTGTCGTTCTGTAATTTGTAATGGTCGAGTATTGCTCCATTGTGGAGAAATACCTCAGTTGCCGCATTGGTGAGCACAGGAGCACCACTGAGGGAATAGTGACTCTCAATGACTGTGGCCCTCGAATTTTTTCCCAAAACCAGAAGGCTTCGTGGTTGGTGAAGCACTGGCTGAGCGCAATCGGTAGAAAAGTAAAGGATTTCAATAGGTTTATCAACCACTTTATTGTCGGGTACATATACGAATGCCCCTTCGCGCGCAAAGGCAGTGTTAAGTGCTGAGATGCTATCGCCGTAATTGATGAGCTTTCCGACATACTCGTGTGCAAATTCTTCAAATCTATTGAGCAAGGCTGAAAACGTGCAGATATCATACTGCTGATGGGTAGTGTGGCTCAGCCAAGAGGCGTAATACCCATCCACAAACACTATGCGGTAGGTATCGGTTTCTGAAAGAAAGTATTTTCTGACAAAATTAAGGTCTAAATTCTTTTCTTTTGGGTGAAAGACTCTGTAATCGTATTTGGTAATTGGCTTTAGATTGGTGTACTTCCAGTCTTCTTCCCGTTTGGTCGGAAAACCTTTTTGTTCGAATACCTCGAGAGCCTTTTGGCGGAGTTTATGAAATTCGGATTTTTTCTGTCCGTTGAGTTGGTTTTCAAAAACGATAAATGACGAAAGCAAAGTGTCTTTCAATAGTTCCATTGTTGAGCTTATGTGAGCATTAAACTGCAGCTTCTTCCTTAATCCAGTCGTATCCCTTTTCTTCGAGTTCGATAGCTAGTTCTTTTGTACCTGTTTTTACAATTCTGCCTTTGTAGAGCACGTGTACATAGTCAGGCACGATGTAGTCGAGTAGGCGCTGGTAGTGGGTTATGACTAAGAAGGCGTTTTCGCTGGTGCGGAGTTTATTAACACCATTAGCCACGATGCGCAAAGCATCGATGTCGAGGCCTGAATCGGTTTCGTCGAGTATAGCGAGCTTGGGTTGAAGCATGGCCATTTGGAAGATTTCATTGCGCTTCTTCTCGCCTCCTGAGAAGCCCTCGTTCAGCGATCGGCTGAGGAAGGACTTATCCATGCTGAGCAATTCCATTCGCTCGCGCATGAGCTTAAGCATTTCCTTAGCCGGCATGGGTTCCAGGCCGTGGGCTTTGCGATTTTCGTTTATGGCAGTTTTTATAAAATTGGTAACCGAAACCCCCGGAATTTCTACCGGATATTGAAACGACAGAAATATGCCGAGATGAGCACGTTCTTCAGGCGCAAGTTCTAAAATGTTGACACCTTCAAATTCAATGGAGCCCTCTGTTATCTGGTAATCTTCCTTACCGGCGATTACGTTGCTCAGTGTACTTTTTCCTGAGCCATTTGGGCCCATGATGGCGTGAATTTCGCCTTTATGAATTTCGAGGTTTATTCCTTTTAGTATTGGGGTATCATCTACAGATACATGAAGATTGCGTATCGTAAGCATAGAACCTGATGTTGATTTTGATTATAGAATTAAATTTAACCTACTGATCCTTCAAGACTTATGGCGAGAAGTTTCTGAGCCTCTACGGCAAATTCCATTGGCAGCTGATTGATCACTTCTTTGGCAAATCCGTTTACAATCAGGTTGATTGCTTCTTCGGTGGGTATGCCGCGTTGATTGCAGTAGAAGATCTGATCTTCGCCAATTTTACTGGTGGTAGCTTCGTGCTCTACTTTGGCAGTAGGATTTTCAATTTCGATGTAGGGGAAGGTATGTGCACCACACTGGTCGCCCATGAGCATGCTATCGCACTGTGAGAAGTTGCGCGCGTTTGTAGCCCGTGGTCCTATTTTTACTAGTCCGCGATAGCTGTTTTGGCTTTTGCCTGCTGAAATTCCCTTAGAAATAATGGTGCTCCGGGTATTTCGACCGAGGTGGATCATTTTGGTTCCAGTATCAGCTTGTTGGTGATGATTAGTCACAGCTACAGAGTAAAATTCACCAACGCTGTTGTCTCCCTTCAAGATGCAAGAGGGATATTTCCAGGTGATGGCTGATCCTGTTTCTACTTGTGTCCAGGAGATTTTGGCATTGCGCTCACAAAGCCCTCGCTTGGTTACAAAGTTGTACACGCCACCTTTTCCTTCCTTGTCACCGGGATACCAGTTTTGCACAGTCGAATATTTAATCTCAGCGCCTTCCAGAGCTATGAGCTCTACTACAGCGGCATGGAGCTGGTGCTCGTCGCGCATTGGAGCTGTGCAACCTTCCAGATAGCTCACATAGCTACCCTCATCGGCTATTACCAGTGTGCGCTCAAACTGGCCGGTACCGGCTTCATTGATTCGGAAATAGGTGCTTAACTCCATAGGGCAGCGCACGCCTTTTGGTATGTAGCAAAAGGATCCATCGCTGAAAACGGCTGAATTCAGCGCTGCATAGAAATTATCGGTACGCGGAACCACAGTGCCCAGGTATTTGCGCACCAAATCGCCGTGTTCGCGTATGGCTTCGCTCATCGAACAGAAGATTATGCCAAGCTCAGCGAGTTTTTCTTTAAATGTAGTCTTTACAGAAACACTATCGACCACTACATCGATGGCTACGCCTGCCAGGCGTTTTTGCTCCTCGAGACTGATGCCGAGCTTTTCAAAAGTTTTAAGCAGTTCAGGATCTACTTCATCCAGGCTATTGAGCTGCTTTTTAGGTTTTGGGGCTGAGTAGTAAGATATGGCCTGAAAATCAGGTTTTTCGTATTTTATGTTTGCCCATTCCGGCTCCTTCATGGTTTGCCAGATTCTGAAGGCCTCAAGCCTCCATTCAGTCATCCATTCAGGCTCATTTTTCTTTGCCGATATCAATCGAATGATGTCTTCGTTGAGGCCTGGAGGAACCTTGTCAGCATCTATCGGAGTGTAAAAACCGTATTTGTAGTCGCTTTGCGTTACTTTTTCGAGTATTTCCATAACCGGAAGTTTTTATACGGCAAAACTTTCACCGCATCCGCAGGTGCGTTTTGCATTGGGGTTGTTGAAAACGAAGCCTTTACCGTTGAGTCCGCCGGAGTAATCGAGGGTAGTACCTACCAAATATAGAAGGGATTTTTTATCTACAGCTACTTTTATTTCTCCGTGTTCGAATACCTTGTCGTCGGGTGCCGGGTCAGCAAACTCCAACTTGTACGACAGGCCGCTGCAACCGCCTGAAGTTACGGTTACACGAATACATCGTGAGGTACCTTGCCCTTCGCTCTCCAGCAGGTGCAACAGTTGTTTTTTTGCGCTGTCAGATACCTGGATCATAATTTTTAATTAATCTAAATTTCAACGCAAAAGTATAACACAGAAACCGCTTAAAATTTATAAAGTTTATAAAAACATGACATTTGGGACAAAGTTAAAGTTTACATACAAGATTTTTTTAAAGAACTACTTTTGCTTTGTATGAATGTAGGAATTCTTTGCCACCCAACCTATGGAGGCAGCGGTGTAGTAGCCACTGAACTGGGGATGTATTTTGCTTCGAAAGGTCATAAAGTGCATTTTATAACCTATGCTCAGCCTGTAAGGCTCGATATTCTGGCGGAAAACATTTATTACCATGAGGTCAAAGTTCATGAGTATCCGCTCTTCGAATTTCCACCCTACGAACTTGCTCTGACCAGCAAGGTAGTGCAAACTGCTCTAAAGTGGAAGCTCGAAATAATTCATGCGCATTATGCCATTCCTCACGCCTATGCGGCAATTAATGCCAGTAGAATCTTAAAAGAGCACGGGGTTCATCTGCCGGTTATCACCACACTGCATGGTACCGATATCACAATTGTAGGTCGTAATCCGGCCTATCACGCAGCTGTCAACTATTCCATTAATCACAGCGATGTAGTTACTGCGGTTTCGCAAAGCTTGAAAGAGGAGTCGTATCAACATTTTAACATCTCTAAAGAGATCGTCGTAGTGCCAAACTTTGTGAATTTCGACGAATTCAATCGCGACATTCCTTGCATTAAAAAACAGTTTGCACCTGACGGACAGAAGGTCATCACACACATCAGCAATATGCGCCCTGTTAAGCGCTTGGGCGATGTAATCGAAATTTTTGCTCGAGTGCGCCCGCACATATCCGCACGTCTGCTCATGGTGGGCGACGGCCCTGAGAAGGAGCCTGCAAGAGCACTAGCCAAAGACCTCGGTGTAGTTGATGATGTAATCTTTGTGGGAAATGCAGTGGATATCTACAGGGTTATTAAATGTACAGATGTTTTATTGCTCCCCTCTGAAAAAGAAAGCTTTGGTCTTGTGGCACTGGAAGCTATGGCAGCAGGTAAACCCGTAGTGAGTACCAACACAGGCGGACTGCCGGAGGTAAACATTCACGGTGAAACAGGTTTCCTGGCTGATGTGGGCGATGTAGATAAAATGGCCGGATATGTTTTAGAACTTTTAAACGATTCTAATCTATACAAAAGCATAAGTGAAAAGGCATTTGCCAAAGCAAAAAATTACGACATCAATAAAGTAGCACCTATTTACTTAGAATTATATCAAGATTCTTTAGGACGTTAAAAAAAAATTTTAAAAATCATATATTAAATTACATATTCATGATTTACTTTGATAGAAAATTGCTCCAACTGTGGACACGGTTTACTATTTAGCCTGGTGGAATCTTGAAAATTTACTCGATGTAGAAAACGCCGACAGACCTGAATGGCGAAAGAAAAAAATTGGCAAATACATCATCGGTTGGAATGAAGAGATCCTACTTAAAAAAATCAGAAACATTGCTTCAGCCATAGCTGAAATGAACAACGGATCTGGCCCTGATATTATTGGTGTATGTGAGGTAGAGAATGAACGACTTTTGCACCTTTTGGCCGACAACCTTTCAATTACAGGAAGAAAATATTCCTTTATACATTTCGATAGCAACGACAAACGGGGTATAGATATAGCTTTTCTTTACGACGCAACTCTTTTTGAAGTACCAAAAAATCTTTTATTTACCGTAAGGCTACACAAACGCTCAGCTACAAGAGATCTTTTACAAGCAGAATTTATCACAAATAAAGGACAGTCATTAATCGTAATCGGAAATCACTGGCCCTCGCGCACAGGTGGTCAGTATGAGACAGAGCCATTTCGCATAATGGCTGCAGAAACACTAAGCTACTGGCTGTATCAGATTGCTGAAAAACGCGGAAATGACCAGCCAGTGTTAGTAATGGGCGACTTCAACGATGAACCATTCAGCCGCTCTATCACCGAATATGCTCTCTCTACACCGAATATTCGCCTGATTAAATCTGCCAGAAAAGATGGTAACGGCATTTATACACCTTACCTGCTTAATCTCCTCTGGAATGAAATGGCAGATGGAAAAGGTACCTACCTGTACAGAGGCAAGTGGAGTGTATTAGATCAAATCATGGTGAATCGCGCTGTAGCTCTCAACAAAGGATTCACCGTGCTCAGCGCCGGCATTTACGACCACCCTGACCTGATGACTCCAGGTTTGAATGCTTCGCCTAAAGCTTTCGGTGCTCCCAGCAAAGCCCGTCGCGATAGAAAAGGTAACATCCGTGAATCATATGGCACTTTTTGGTCAAAAGGCTATAGCGATCACTTGCCTGTTGTAGTATTATTGAAAGAAAATTAAAACGCTTTGTATCATGAAAATCATGTTAGTAGATGATGATCCGGTCTTCAACTTCATTGCCCGGAAACTCATTGAATCAGCCAAAATCGACTTTTCACTCGAAGAGTATCTCGATGGATCTGAAGCACTGGAGGCCTTGAAAAAAAAGGAATCGCCCGATCAGCTTCCCGATCACATCCTGCTGGATATCAATATGCCCAAGGTGAATGGATGGCAGTTTCTCGAAGCATTGAGAAACATGAACATAGAAAAAGATATCACCGTAACCATCGTCACTTCCAGTATTGATGGGGAAGACCGCCGTAAGGCGTTTACCTATCCAGAAATCGACGAGTTTTTAATAAAACCCATTTCAAAAACCGACCTATCTGAAATTCTTTTAAAGAATAGATCGGTGTAGGTGGATTTATCTTTTATTTATCAGGCACCATGAAAACTAAAAATGGCAAACAAAATCTGCCGGAATATGTGGTAGGAATAGGAGCATCGGCCGGCGGGTTGGAGGCTCTTCAGGAGTTTTTTAAAAATGTACCTAACAATTCTGGTCTTGCTTATGTTGTAGTTCAGCACTTATCTCCCGACTACAAGTCGCTGATGAATGAGTTACTTGCAAGGTTTACTTCAATTCCCATCCAGATTATCGAAGACGGTATGCTCCTGGAGGCCAATCATATCTATCTGATACCTCCTAAAAAAAATCTAACCGTTTTTCATGGTAAGCTACTACTTGAGGAGCACAAGCCATCCAAAGGAATCAATCTGCCCATAGATATCTTTTTCCGCTCTTTGGCTTCAGACTATGGCAAGAAGGCTATCGGTATCATCCTTTCAGGTACTGGTAGCGATGGTACGCTTGGCATTAAGGCAATCAAAGAAGCCGGCGGAATGGTAATGGTACAAGACGAAAAAACAGCCAAATTCGATGGCATGCCTAAGTCTTCCATTGCGACCGGTGTGGTTGATTTCATTCTTCCACCTTCCAAAATGCCGGAAGCTATTATCAATTATATAAAACATCCATTTATCGAAAATAAAAATGCAATCGAAGAAATTCTGACTCAAAACATTGATCAGCTGGCTAAAATCATGCACATTCTGCGTGAATATAGCGGTACCGACTTCTCCTATTATAAAGAAAATACCATCATACGCCGGCTTGAACGCCGAATGTCTATTAATCGTCTCAATTCCATTGATGAGTATCTCATTCTTCTCAGCACCGACGATCAGGAGAAGGATATCCTATATCGGGAGTTTCTCATCGGAGTCACTCGATTTTTTAGAGATGAAGGTGCATTTGAATTTTTGAAAGACCAGGTGCTCCCTGAGTTGCTTTCAAAAGACAAAAAAACCGTTCGCATTTGGTCCGTCGGCTGCTCTACCGGCGAAGAAGTTTATTCCATCGCTTTGCTGGTACGTGATTTTATTGACACTTTTAATCTTACAACCGAAGTAAAAATCTTTGCAACAGATATCGATAAAACCGCCATCGAAATAGCAGGCCAAGGAATCTATGCCGAAAGCGTAGTGAGTGATATTGACCCGGTACTGCTGTCAAAATACTTCATAAAGAAGGACAATACCTATCAGATCGCCGAATCCATCCGAAAAATGGTGATCTTCGCAACACACAACGTATTGAAAGATCCTCCTTTCTCGAAAATTAATCTCATCGTCTGCCGCAATCTCTTCATATATCTCAAACCCGATAGCCAGTATAAAGTACTTAACAAGTTTTACATGTCACTGGCTCATAAGGGAATCCTGTTTCTAGGCACCAGCGAAACGCTTGGAGAACTGAGCGAAGCATTCGAACCGATAAACGTAAAATACAAAATCTTCCGCAAAAAAGAAGGCTACCAGCCGGTATTCATCCCGGAAAGTAGTCTTTCATTTCAAAATAACAACCGTTTTACAAGAGAACCCCGCACAGGATTGCTTCGCGAAGTAAAACGCCAGTCAGAACTCAGCGAAAAAATCATAAATGCTGTACTCCCACCCTCAATAGTGATCAACAACAAACTTCAGATCCTACAGGTAATTAATGACATCAACCCCTTCGTTACTATTCAATCCGGCAGGTTTAATCAGAATCTTGGCACGATCATTCATCCCGACCTCCAAATTGTGATTAACAACATAATACGCCGGCTTAAAAATGAAGGCGATGTCGTATCGTTTGAAAATATCCGATTCGAACATTTACCTGACAGTTATGATATACAGGGAACTAAAATTTCTGACACCGATACAGAGTCTATCTATCTGATCAGTTTTAACAAAGGAAAGGCTAAAAAGCAGCAGAAAAGTAACGAAGAGGTACTTTCACTCGAAGACCATTACCACGATCGCGTCAAAGAACTCGAATATGAACTCCAGTTTGTAAAAGAAAGTCTGCAGGCTACTGTAGAAGAACTGGAAACTTCAAACGAAGAGTTACAATCATCAAACGAAGAACTGATAGCAGCCAATGAAGAGCTACAAAGCACCAATGAAGAGTTACAGAGTGTAAACGAAGAACTTTACACCGTAAACAGTGAATTCCAATCAAAGATAGATGAGCTTACGCAGCTCAACAGCGACATTACGAACCTGCTGAACAATACCGGTATAGCTGCTCTGTACCTCGACCGGAAAATGTGTATCCGGAAAATTACACCCTCTTTCAGCGAACTAAGCCATGTAATGGATTTCGATATTGGTCGCCCGATTCACCACTTTTCAAATTCGATTCTCTATCCCGAATTTCTAAACGACATAAAATCCGTTCAGAAGGACCTGCAGATAATAGAAAAAGAAATAGAAATCGGTGAAAACAACTATTACTTACTCCGTATTGCTCCTTATCGTACTGATTTTCAGGCTGTAGATGGAATATTGGTGACCCTCACAAACCTTAAAAACATCTACGAACAGCGCAAAGCCCTTGAAACAGCTAACAATCGCCTGCAGATGGCTCTCGAAATGGGAAATATGGCCTGGTGGGAATGGGATATTCAGACGGGACAGGTAAGCATGCACGAAAAGAAGGCAACAATGCTCGGTTACACTTTGGAAGAATTTCCCAAAGATGTATATGCTATCTGCGATTATTTGCACCCCGATGACTATGAAAACACCATGCAGGCCATGCGGGATCACCTGGAGGGGAAAACACCAGCATGGGACATTGTGTATCGCATCAGGTGCAAGGATGGCAGCTATAAAAAATATCATGACCGCGGAGGAGTAGTGAGCCGTGATGAAAATGGAAAACCACTGAAAATGGTAGGAATAGTAATGGATGTTACAGCTAATTAACTCACATGGAAATGGAAAATAATAAAAAGGATATACAAAAGTCTATCGATCAATTTTTGTCGGAATATGCCAATAAAAAGACAGAACAAACTAATGACCAGAAAATTAGTGAAAATTTGCATATATTCCAACAGGAACTGGAATATCAGAATAATGAGCTAAAAAGAATTAACGTACAACTTGAGAGCAAAAACATATTCATAGAAAATTTATTCAGAATCATACCTTCTATTCTTTTATTAGTAGATGAAAATTACAACATAATTAAGCGTAATAATGCATTTGAAAATTCATTTAAACTAAATGGAGAGCTACTCAATGATTTCAGGAAAATTATTGCTAATGATTCCCAGTCCGAATTGTATTATCTGCTAAACAATACTAAGCAAAGGGTTACGCTAAAAGGAATAAATAACAGATTGTATTTAGCTGATGCTTCCACTACACTATTCAATGAAAAGAACTTAATATTACTACATCTTACTGATATTACAGAATTAGAAGAAAGTAAGCAAAAAATAAAGTTAGAAAACGATATAAAGAATCTTCTTTTTGAGATAAATAAAATACATTTTGAAGAAACAGACGAAGATTCAATAATTCAAAATGTAGGTCAAAAATTAGTCAATGGTCTTGCAAAAATATTGTCCGTAGAAAAAATTTATTTATTCGATTTTAGTCAAAGTGATCGAACCTTAAAATTTGAATCTTCCTTTCTAACAGAGCGATTGAAAATAAGGGTTGATATTGAAAATTATTTCACGAATGAAATCGATTGCTTACTTTGCAAAAAAAGTGGTAATTTTGATAGTGATCTAAGATTTAAAAACATTGAAAGTAAAATCCTTGCAAGCGGATTTTATTTACATAAAATATTTTTACAGGAGAAAGAAGTTATTAACGGTTGTATTTTTATTTTATGTAAACACAAGTTAGATGATAAATTAATTGATTACATCAGATTTGAAATATTAAATATTTTTTTTAAAATAATCGGAGAATCAAAAATATATGAAAATGAACGCAAATTAAAGGCTATTGTAGAAAATTCTCCTGACGGACTTGCCGTTATCGAAAACGGAAAATTAATTTATGCAACAGACAATTACTTCAAAATCACTTCTATTCCAAAAACCGACCCGAGATGGAAGGATTTAAAGAATATTTTTGAATACATACACCCCGAAGATAGAGATAATGTTCGGGAACTTATATTAAGAGCCTTAGCCAATAAAGAAACAAATCTGATGTATGAATTCCGAATACTAAATATTGAAGGTAAATACATCTGGCAACAGGACCGCGTAAATATACTTTACCTTGACGAAAACAGACACAGGCTCTATGTAACTGCCAGGAATATTACAGAACAGAAAGAACAGCTGCAGCAGTTAAAAATCCTTGAGGCGGCAATTGATCAGTCTGATTCCTCAATCGTAATAACAGATAGTGCTGGAAATATTCAATTCGTAAACAAAGCTTTTACCAAAATAACGGGTTACACATTCGAAGAAGTCAAAAACAAAAATCCGAGAATTTTGAAATCAGGATTAATACCTGAAGAGGAATACGAGAAACTCTGGTCACTGATCACAAGCGGTAAAAGTTGGTATGGTGAGTTTATAAATAAGAAAAAAGATGGTTCTCTTTACTCGGAAAGTGCAAGTATTACCCCAGTAATAATAGATGGAAAGATTACCAATTATGTAGCTGTAAAAAATGATATTACAAGCCTTAAAGAGCTGAACAAAAAATTCGAAACATTATCACTCGTTGCTTCCCATACTCAAAATATAGTAATCATCACTGATAATACAGGTCATATAATATGGGTCAATAAAAGTTTTGAAAAAAATACCGGCTACACTTTTGATGAAGTATTTGGTAAACGACCAGGGGAGTTTTTGCAGGGAAAAGACACCAATCCTATGCATGTAAAAACGATACACAAAAAACTCAAAGAGCTGGTACCCTTCAAACAGGAAATTCTGAATTACACAAAAGATGGAAGACCCTACTGGATTGAAATGAGTATTACACCCATTTTTGATGAAAAAGGTAATCATACAATGTACATCGCTGTTGAAGACGATATAACCCAAAGAAAGGAATATGAACGAAAAATTATTGAAAGTGAACGCAAAAACAGAGCTATTCTACATGCGCTACCAGATCTACTCTTTATAATAGACAAGAATTTACGATACATAGATTTTCACGCTTATGATCCATCGCAAATACTTATTCCTCCGGAAAAATTTCTTGGAAAAACAGTGATGGAAGTAATGCCCAAACAGCAAGGTGAAATCGTCTCTTCAGCCATAAATGAAACTTTCAGAACAGCCGAATTAAGGGAGTTTATTTTTCATTTGGATGTAAAAGAAAAAAGAAGATATTACGAAGGAAGATGCGTGCTGAAAGACGTAAATTCAGTGCTTATTCTCATTAGGGATATTACTAAATTAAAAACTTTCGAACAAGATCTGATTAATGAAAAATTGCTTTTCAAAACTGTCATTGATCATTTACCGAATACCATCTATGTAAAAGATTTAAATTTTAGAAAAATTCTTGTAAATAAAGCTGAAGTCTTATACCTGGGAAAAACTTCTGAAGAAGAAGTTCTAGGAAAAACTGATGATGAGTTTTACACCGAAGAAGTTATCAATGGAATTATAGCTGAAGACAACGAAGTTATCTCCACTGGTAAACCGATTCTCAATAAAATAGTGGAATACACAAACAATTGGGCAGAGAAAAAATATATGATGATTTCAAAATTGCCATTCCGAGATGTAAATGGCCAAATAGTTGGCATAATCGGTATTGGTGTTGACATCACTGAAATTAAGAAAAAAGAACTGGAATTGCAAAAAACCATCAATGTAATAACCGATCAAAACCGTCGTCTTAGAAGTTTTACATACATTGTAAGCCATAACATTCGTTCTTACGCAGCCAATATTGACGGACTCATTGATCTAATAAACAGCCATCTGATTTCAGAAGGGGAAAAGCCTGAAATGCTTAAATTACTCAAGCAAGCTTCCTCAAATCTGATGGAAACAATTACAACGCTCAATGAAGTCATTAGCATTGAGAAAAAAGTGGCTGAAAAAATTCAACCGGTTGAACTCAAGGTCTTAATTGATAAAGTTTTAAATGTCGTAAATAAAGACATTACAGACAATCAAATAATCGTAGTAAACAATGTACCTGATAATGCAAAAGTGATGTTTAATCCGGCGTATCTTGAAAGCGTGATACTTAATCTCACAACAAATGCAATACGATACAGGCGTACAAATGTCAGAAGTTTTGTGAAATACTCGTTCCGCGAAGAAAAAGGCAATAAAATCATTGAAGTATCAGACAACGGTAAGGGCATTGACCTTACGAAATTTGGCAGTAAAATTTTCAACTTATTTGAAACTTTTCACGGCAATCCTGATGCTAAAGGATTAGGCCTATTTTTAACCAAAGCTCATGTGGAGGCTATGGGTGGAAAAATCGAGGTAGAAAGCAAGGTAGGTGAAGGAACTACATTCAGAATTATTCTGAAAAATTAAAAAAGTAGTTTAATGTTTTGAGTAAAAAGTTTGATTGAAATCGCCAGCAAAACGATACCAAACGTTTTACGTAAAATTCCCAGTCCACTGTTGCCAAAAAGTCTTTCGAGTCTTTCAGTATTTTTCAATACGATGTAAACAATAATTGAATTAACAATTATGCCTGCCAGAATGATTTTGTAATCGTATTCTGCCCTGAGGGAGATAATGGTGGTGAGGGTACCTGCGCCTGCAATCAGTGGAAAAGCTATGGGAATTATGGAAGCAGTATCGGGATTTTCCTCTTTGTAAATGCGGATTCCCAGTATCATCTCAATCGCCAGAAAAAAAAGAACCAAAGAACCAGCAACGGCAAAACTATTCACATCCACTCCCAATAATCCTAAAAATTTTTCACCTGTAAAAAGAAAAACGATCATAATAACAGTAGCTACCAAAGTGGCTTTTTCAGACTGTACATGCCCTACCTTTTGTCGCAGTGAAATGATCAACGGAATCGATCCAAGTATATCAATCACTGCAAAGAGAACCATCGTAACGGTTAAAAATTCGTCCATAATAAATATTAAAGGAGTTGCAAAATTATTTTTTGATACTTTTGAAATAGCAAAACGTTTGATTAAAAGTCCCCATTTCCTTTCATATGATGAACAGTGAGTTTTGCGCTGAGCAATATCTGCCTGCTTTTCTGCGAAACAGTAGAGAGATAATGATATTGGTTACTGATCTGGAAGGGAATATTATTTATGTAAACAATGCTTACCTTGATTCGTTCAGATTTACATTGGAAGAGACAATTGGTAAAAACTACCGCTCACAAATTTTTTCTGGCGATGAAGATATTATTCTGGAAACAGTTAAAAAATGTTTAGTTAATCCCGGAATTCCTGAAAAAATACTCATAAGAAAACACAAAAAGAATCAACCAGATTTTTATTTTTCAGAATGGGAATTTTCGGCTTTTACAAATGAATTAAATGAGCCGATCGGTATAATTTCAATCGGAAAGAATGTAACAGATTACCATCCTCTTAAATCATCAGAAAGAGATGAATACTTAAATCTTATTAACAGTTTGACTTCTGAGTCCTGGGCGTTTTATGATACCGAACTCAGGCTTAAGACGTGCAATCAAAAAGCTATCGAAATAGCAAAAAAGGTATTTGGTATTGAGCCAATGAGAGGCGACAGTGCAATGATGTATGTGGGAGAAGAGCATAAAGATGAAATGAAAAAAGCTTTTGATATGGCATTAAACGGTCAGGAGTGCCAGTTAGAACTTGTGACAAAAAATGACGAATTTTTTGTGATCAATCTTAAACCGATTTACAACGATAAAAATAAGCTTATTGGAATAGGACATTACTGTCTGGATGTAACAAATCTCAGAAAAAATCAGAGAGAAATTAATAAATTGAATCTGAGGTTTCAAACACTAATTAATCAATTAAACGGAATCGTGTTGATTCTGGATTTAGAGGGTAAAATCAGATATATCTCTGATACAGTAACAAAATTTTCCGGCTTTAAACCAGAATTTATTCAGGATAAAAACATTTCGGAATTTATTCATCCCGATGATTTGTCTGAGGTTTTCCAAAGTTTATCGCAACTCAGAGATTCAAATGATTCAGCATTAGTGGCATTTCGTTCTGTCAATGCTGATGGCTCCTACAACTGGTCGCTCGGTAGGGGAACGGTGATCGAAGAAGGGGGCGAAAAATACATTTTAGGAGTAATACTGAATATCGAAGAGCTTCGTCAGAAAGATGAAGTAATACAGAAACACCACGAAAAATTTCAGCAGATAGCCTGGCTACAGTCGCATGAAGTACGAGCTCCTTTAGCTCGGTTGCTTGGTCTTGCCGATGCTATTTACACAGATTTAATCGAGGACAAAGACGAACTGAAACAATTTATCCTTCACATTAAGCAAGCCGCATATGACCTCGATACAGTCATTCACAAGATCGTACAGATGACAGAATCGAATTTCAGCCAGAATACGAAATAGTTTTAAGTATTAAAAACCTCCTCACATTATAATAATCCTTATTTCAACATTCTTTTAATTGTTTTAATTCTTATTTCTTCCCTTCTCTGTTACTTATTTCAGAAACTCCAGACAGTACTAATAATCAGATTTCTGCCTATCTCATCAGCGAAATATTTCCAGCGATTCAGATAGTCGCGGTATTTCTGGTTCAGGAGATTTTCAACCCCTATAGAAAATCGAAAAAGGTTTTTCTTAGCAGGTATGGCAAAGGATATTTCTGAATTTAGCAAAGCGTAACCGGCAGGAGCAGGCATAAAATCTTGCTCTGGCAGTAAGCGCCATTGTCGCGCTGCAAACAAACCAGTAATGCGCCAGTAGATGTTTTTGATTTCTTTAAGGTCAGATAAATCGATCTTTAAAGCTGTTTGAGCGCGGTTGGCAGGCATCCAGGCAATCGGCTGAGATAGGCTTAGATTTTGGGCGTATAGAAAAGAACCTTTTACCTCAAAAGTTAAGAATTCTAATGGGTTTATTTCTGCATTTACATCAAGGCCTGTCAATATGACCAAACCGTGCTGCTTGTATTTGAAAACAGGAAAAGCCCCGCGTATCGTGGAGCGAAGTTCGCCGGTAGGCTCAAGGTTTATAAAATTGCGAAATAAGTATATATAGGCATCAGCCTGAACGGTTAGGGCTCCGGAATGGTAAAGGGTATTTACATGTTGTTGAAATCCGAATTCGTTGTGCAATAGGCGATTTCCCTCTTCTATGCCTGCCACACCCTGATGTAACCCAAAGCTGTACAGCTCGTTCACATCTGGAGCCCTTAACGTGAGTTGTCCTTCGTACGTAACGACTTTTTGAGGGTCCTTGAAAATGTTAGTGACAAGATTAGCCGTGTAGGACTGAAAGGTTCTGAATTCCTCATGTACAACTAATGGCACACTGCGTTCGATCGGAAAAGCTTGTATTCGAGTGAGTTCATAGCGCAGCCCATATGAAACCTCTCGGGCGTATATCTTTTTAACATTCGAGTGGAAAATAGCAACCCTGTAACTTAAAAAGTCGGGTATGAGAGGTAGAATGCCTGTCTCCGGATTGTTTGTATTATCGGTTACTCTAAGCTGAACACCTGTTTTTTGGAATGCAGAGCGATATGATATTTCATTAAAAAAGTCGTTCTGTTTCAGGTTAAGAGCCGGGCGATCGTTTTCACCACTTCGGCGGAAGTCGAACTCCCGCCGGTCGTTGTGTTGAAATCCAATCCTGAAGCGAAGTATTGAGGAGGAAGGCAGCTTTACTTCCGTCAGATTATTCACCGTATGATGATTTACTTCCTGCCTGGGCAGGTCGATTCTGGCTGAAAACTGCTCTTCTGTAAAGAAAGGTCTGTCGCGATTCATTGCTTCCTGTAGATCAGAGACATTGCCAATATGAGCACCTCTGAGTATACCTATTTTGGTTTGAAAGTAGTTGTAATTGAGGGTGTTTTCTATTTTTTTAGAAAAGTTATGACGCCAAAGCAGCCCGGTTGAAAATTCGCGTATCCCGGTATTGCGCAGATAATAGCCCGGTGTTTTAAGGTCACCGGATGTTTTGTAGGCGATATCAGCTCGTATACCCCCCGAGTGTTTGTCACCCTTGTTTAGCTTGATGTGATTCCAAAAGCCCCGGCCATTTGTAAAAATTCCTGTCCCGATGCTACCATGCAGGTGTTCGTCGATGAAATTGGCTTTTTTATCCGCTATAATTGCCCCGCCCATCTGACCGGCAGCAAGTTCCACAGATGCTATGCCTCTTACTACTGATATGCTGTCGTAGATCCATGAACTGATTTCCGGCGCATGATCGTTGCCCCACTGCTGCCCGGCCAGAGGCATTCCGTGATTGAGAATGGCAATGCGCTGAGCATTCATGCCACGGATTACGGGCTTTGCTATTTGCCCGCCGGTTCGTAGCACATTTATGCCGGGTATTGATGACAGGATATCGGCAATGGGTTTAAATTGCAACCGTTCGATTTCAGCTGCTGATAGATGCTTTTGCGAGGCATTGCCGGGCAACGCTCTTTTTTCGGTGATTGAGACTTCCGGAAGTTCAATGACGGAGTGCTGCAGGCCAACTATCAGTGTAGTATCGCCCCTCAACTGCAGAGACCCAATAATGGGTTGGCATCCGGCGTGTAAAATGGTATAGTGATAACTGCCGATACACAGCTGGCTGAATTCGACTTTTCCATCACTTCCTGTTGAAGCCGACCTACTCAGGTTTCGGCCATTTGAAAGCGTTACAAGGGCATCCTTCAGAGGCTTTTTACCTACTGCATCATTAACCTGTAAGGCAAGCGAATAATGGCAGTTTGACTGCCCTATTGTCCAGGTAGGCAGTACAAGCAACAGTATGAAAAGCTGACTAAGGCTTGATTTCAATGGGGAAAGTAGCTTCTATGTCCGTTGAACCCCCGGCATTTTCAATATTACCCTGTGCGACACCCGGCGCATTTTTATTAGGGTAGTGCCGCAAAACAATTCGCAAGCTACCCGTTGAAGGGCTGCCTGTGATTACATCAACCTGCAGGCCAAGGGGTTTTCCATTAGGGTCAAAATCTTTGTAAATAAATTGAGCATCAATCCCTTGGGGTATGAAAAAAATTTGATGGTCATTAGCCGTCGCCAAAATATCTACATTCACGTTGCCGGGAGGGTTTTGGGTTTCGTCCCACAGTCTAAGGCTACCGTGATAGGCTTGATTGGCCTTAACTTCACCTACTTGCGTCACTTGAGGTGGAATACCTCCCATGCCATCTACATCAAAGAAGCGAAGAAAAACACTGTCTAATGGATTTTCACTATTTTTTAAGAGAAATTCAAGCGTGGTAATCAGTTCGTTTTCTTTGGGAACTTCTGGTTTTTCTTTCTTGCAAGCGACTGAAAACAAGAGTATTAGAATGCTAGTGGAAAGTATTTTTACCAAGAAATTCATAAATGCAACTTTGTTGCAAATATAATGGTAAATTTTCTTTAATAACGAGCCTCGTAAACTGATTTTAAAGCCATAAATTTCGTTACATTTGCAGCCCCTTTCCGGCAGCCTCGAAAAACTCAGAAAGGGACGTGAAAATGAATTGTTTAACACCTTCATTTTTTAAATGCTGCCTAAGAGTTTTTTTTAAAAAATGAATACAAATACTTCTTCATGAACGAAGAAAACAAAACCAACCAAGAAAATCCTGAAATGGATACCCATGCTCAGGTATCTGCTGAGTCAACTACAACAGCAGAAGAATTCCACAACACAGTTGAAGAAACTGCAACACCAGTCGAAACAGCTGTTGAAACTCCGGTAGCTTCAGCCGATTCAACCGAAAGCGAAGAATTTGACTGGGATGAATTCGAAACAGGCCTGAAAAAGTTCAGCCAGGAGAAAAAGGCCGAAATCACTTCCCTCTACGAAAAAACCATCGGAAAAATCGAAGAGCACGAAGTAGTAATAGGCAAAATTGTAGCTAAAACCGATCGCGAAGTAATCGTTGATATCGGCGGTAAGTCTGAAGGAGTAATCTCACTTAACGAATTCCGCTACAACCCCGATCTCAAGGTGGGCGACGAAGTAGAAGTCATGGTCGATCGCCGTGAAGACAAAAACGGCCAGCTCGTGCTCTCACATCGCAAAGCCAGAGCCATAAAAGCCTGGGACCGCGTCAACGAAGCTTACAACAACGACGAGATCGTTCAAGGCTTCATCAAATGCAAGACGCGCGGTGGAATGATCGTTGACATCTTCGGCATCGAAGCCTTCCTGCCCGGTTCGCAGATTGACGTTCGTCCGATCAAAGATTACGATATATATGTCGAGAAGACCATGGATTTTAAAATCGTCAAAATCAATCACGAGTTTAAAAACGTGGTCGTATCGCACAAAGCCCTTATCGAAGCCGACCTCGAAGAGCAGAAGCGCGAAATCATCTCTAAGCTCGAAAAAGGTCAGGTGCTCGAAGGCGTCGTCAAAAACATCACTTCTTACGGCGTATTCATCGATTTGGGCGGCATAGATGGTCTCATCCATATCACTGATCTCAGCTGGAGCCGCATCAATCACCCCAGCGAAGTAGTAGAGATGGACCAGAAACTCAACGTGGTAATTCTCGACTTCGACGAAGCCAAAACACGCATACAGCTCGGCCTCAAACAGCTTACACCACATCCATGGGATTCACTCGATCCTAACCTCAAGCCCGGCGACAAGGTGAAAGGTAAAGTAGTGGTACTCGCTGACTACGGAGCCTTCATCGAAATCATCCCGGGCGTAGAAGGCCTCATTCACGTAAGCGAAATGAGCTGGAGCAACCACCTGCGCAGTGCCCAGGACTTCGTAAAAATCGGCGACGAAGTAGAAGCCGTCATCCTCTCCCTCGATCGCGAAGAGCGCAAAATGTCGCTCGGCATGAAGCAGCTCACACCCGATCCCTGGGCTGATATCGAAACCAAGTACCCCGTGGGCTCAATCCATGAAGGTCAGGTGCGCAACTTCACCAACTTCGGCGTATTCGTAGAGCTCGAAGAAGGCATCGACGGACTCATCCACATCTCAGATCTCAGCTGGACCCGCAAAATCAAGCACCCCTCTGATTTCACCCACATCGGCGCACGCCTCAAAGTAGCCGTACTCGAAATCGACAAAGAAAACCGTCGCCTCAGCCTCGGCCATAAGCAGGTGACCGAAAACCCCTGGGACGTCTACGAAACTCTGCTCGAAGAGGGCAGCGTTCTCTCAGCCAGAATCGTTGAAATGGTCGACGGAGGTGCCAATGCCATCATCGAAAACATTGGCCTGGAGGCATTCGTCCCCAAACGTCACCTCACCAAAGCCGACGGCAGCCAGCTCAAGCTAGATGAAGTAGCCGACTTCAAAGTCATCGAATTCAGCAAAGAGAACCGCCGGATTGTGCTTTCACATACCGACCTGGTAAAAGCCGCCGAAAATGAAGCAGCCGAAAAAGCTGCACGCAGCACCAAGGATGCCGTAAAACGCATTCAAAGCAAAGTGGAAAAGACCACACTCGGCGACATCGAAGCCCTCTCACAGCTTAAAGCCGATCTCGAAAAGCAAGACAATAAATAATTTGCGCTTCGCATAATCAGATTTAAAGCCGCCCCGCACAGGCGGCTTTTTTTATGAATGTCATTATCTTTCTAAGCATAAATTAAAACATTTTAGTTTTTTTCTTTTGGGCGTGCCCCCTGACAAGGCGCCTGCAGCGCCTTCGTCAGGGGTCGGGCTATCCGCTCATATTCGCCTTGCGCATGGAGGCGGCACATCCGGCTGCGGTGGCTTCGCCTGTCGCCTCCTCGCCCTGTGTGCCGCATGCTCCACCCGCTGCGGCTCATATCCGCTCCTATCCCTCACGCAGATGCATCATTCCGACGTCCCGTCACATATTTGCTGGTTTGCGTCTTTTTCCGGTTTTGTATTGTCATGTAATGTGCTCTTTGACAGCATTGCCAAAGCATCATCCTTTTTTCCTGAGATGCTACTTTTTTATGTAGCCTGAACACTTAATCAAAATGTTATAGAATAAATCAAAATATGTAGATAAAACGACACAAATCGCAGCGATAAAAAAATGTAATTTTTTTTGTAATTAAAAATTTAACCAATATTTTAGCAAAAAAATTATAAACCATGAAACAACAATTACTTCTCCCAGCTCTTTGTGTGTGTGTAACTTAATCCACGCCCAACACTTTTTCCTCAACGATTTTCGCGGCCAGTTTTTCGAGCAAGGCTACGGAGGCGCATACGATGAAGAAGCCCTTGACATTCTGATCACCCCATCCAGGCACACCGTGCTCTGCGGATGGCAAGAAAGCCCCGAAACAGACCGTAAAGACTTCACCCTCTGGTATATCAGCGAAATAGGCAAACTCCTTCGAGAAATCAATTATCCACACCCTGTGAACCATTCCATTGCCACAGCTATTGCACCCCTCTCTGCCGGCCATTGGGTACTGGCCGGTCGCATTACTTCGGCAGATTACAGACCCGGTATCTACGTAGAGCTGAATGACAGCCTGCGCGTAATCCGCACCGATGCCACCGGTGCCGTCCACTGGAGCTATGTGTATGGTGAGCGCCATCTCGGCATAGCTGCAGCCGATGTGGTCACCACGCCCGACGACCATTCCATCGTCGTCTGCAATACGGTGGACCCCGCTGGACACTACGGCATTCGCATCATCATGCTCGACCCTTCGGGCAATCCTGTCTATTACACCGAGTATCAGAATCCCTCCGTATCGCGCACTGCCCACGAAATCCTCTACCTGCCCCACCATAATGCCTACCTTATATCTACCAACAACTACGAAAACCAAACAAAATACCCCGGCCTGCTGGCCATCAATACCACGGGCAGTACCATATTTGACATATATTTCCAGATACGCCACGATCACCTCTGGTACGGACTTGACTATCTGGCCGACGGTACTGTGGTGCTGGCAGGCTATACCTGGCACTCCGGAGACACCAATTCCTACATATGCCATTACAACATAAATGTGCACTCCATCACACACGAATACGAATGGGGAACCGATGGCTCTGAAAAGCTGCGCGATGTGGTGGTCACCCCCACAGGCTATGTGTGCCTTGGAATACGCAACAATCAAGGCGAAGGCGGTGACGATATATACCTCGCCCATTTCGATGCATCCTATCAGCCCATCCTCGAAGAGACCATGGGCACAGCCGAGCACGAACGTGCCAACAGCAAAGCCATACGCCCTCAGCCCGACCCCGTAGTGCAGCTGGCAGGCTACTGCAGCGGCTTCGGAATACAGGAGAGCGGACAAGCATACCTGGGAGCAGCATTTTTTGTGGAGCCAAGCACTATGTTAAATAACTCATGTGTGGTGCCGAGGATATTGTATTTGGATGATTTAATCTATGATATGGGAGAGTCTTGTGAGTGGATAGAATTTGGACTATTGGATACACATGCTACAAATATTCAAGTTCTTGATCAGATCATCCAGTTTTGTAAAAACAACAAATTCAATATGCTATCTATATACAATCTGGAATGCTTATTTTATCCTAATTTGGATATCATTACTCAAGAGGAAAAAATTAAAAGAATCAAAGCATATGTAAACTTAAAAAAATTTCTGGACAGATGTCGAAAAAACGGAATTTTTGTGGGTTATGTAGCTGAAAACAGATACCAATCGCTGGATACTGTCTTGAAGTACGAAATGGGTCACAACAGCAGTATTCGCTTTTTCAATTACACCTTTCACGGTAAGTTTAATTATCTCCATTTGGAGCACGAATTCTGGAATGCACATCATGAAAAGTACGAAAAACCAATATTTTCTAATACAAATTACATAAAAAATACGGATACCCATTTCGTCAGAATATACAACGATCATTTAATTTTACTCAATAAAATGGTTCAGGCAAAAAATACTCAACCCAACATCTGGAGGGTATTTGATTATGTGGACAAATTTTGGAATTCTGACCCTCTTAGTCAATCATTTACATTATTAGATTCAATACCAAGAAGAAACAAAACCCACCAAATTGCTGATCTTGTAGATGCTGTATTATTATCACATTACAAATGGTATGACTCTCTGAATGGTCATTACGGAAAAAACTTTTTGTTTCCTTGGATTAATAATCAAAATCAAATAATTGATTGGCAGAATTATGGCTATAGATTGCGATTATCTGACTTTGCTGATAGTACCAAGCGGCACACCATCATCCCGCTCTTTTCTGCAGAATACTATTATGTGAAAAACAATAAAAAAGATACGTGTGGAAGTAATGACTTTTTAGGAAGATTCCTGGCTGGTCCTCTCTTCAATTTTTTTCCAAATATTACATTTCGCGCAGTGGAAGATACTTTTAGACAACAATACAATGTGTGCTACAAGTATCAAAAAAATCTTTTCCCCCATCTCTTTAATGTTCGCATCGCGGGCTATGGATGGTTTACCCATTCATGTCTTAGTTATAAAAATTACTCCAATTTATTCAATGATCTACAGAGCTGTGACGACACCATAAATATCCATATCAGTCTAACAGAATGGACAAATAGCACCAAAAACAAAAATATCGTATTGTATCCAAATCCTGCCAGCGATAAAATATATTGGCATTCTGACGAAATCGCCAGTTCGATTGAAATCGTATCCCTATCCGGTGTAAAACTATGGGAGGACAAAAAGTTGTCAGCAAACTCCGTGACACTTCCAAAACTTTCTTCCGGAATGTACTTGGTTATAATTCGTGAAAAGGCAGATACCTACATCACTAAACTAATCATTTCTCATGAGAGGTAAAAAAGTACATCTAATATTCTCAGCATTATTAGCTTATCTCTGCTTGCTGTCTGAGGTGAAAGGGCAGTTTGATTCTTCATTTATACGTTCATTTAATATGGGGTTCGGATTTCATTCGGGGGGTCCTATTTCAGTAGGTGAGGATAAAGATAAAAATCTACTTTTCACATTTGGTTTCAAAACGGTAGGAGGTGGAATTTATGGTGAATTTCCTTACTTCGTGCTGTATGATCAGGAGGGTTTTTTACTTAATTTTTTTGCTATTCCGGTACAGCAATATTTTACGTCTTTATTGTTGAGAGATTCAAGGGCATGGATCGTTCATACCTTCCGGGACGGAAGAATTCTGTTGCGACACTTTTCAGGCAACGATCTCCGCACTATAGCAGGATGGATTATGCTCGGGCCGAATTACCAGATGCAATGGGTCAATGATTTGCATTTAGTGCCGATGTATGTAACTGACACCCTGGCTCTGGGGCTTTCAATAACGGGCAGTCAAAATGCTTTGGAAGTCTATTGCATCAATCTGATCAATGGTATGCCTATGTGGTCTTACCCAATACCTGATTCATTGAGAAGTGAGACAGTAAATGTAAACGGTGTAAATCTGTCGTATTACAGATTTTCACAGATTTACAATTCAAACGGGAAAACTCATCTCGTACTTCACAAAAGACAAAACAGCTGTGAAAAGATACAATTTACCTTCACTTTAGAAGGATATGACGGATTTAAAGTGGAAGAGGATTGTTATGAGGTGAAGTGGGTTTCGGATAAAATTCCTTTGGAAGTTAAAAGATACAATCTTTATTCTATCCCTAATCCGTTGGATAACAACCGGTTTATGTATGACTTCCAAAGTGTGCTAGTGATTACCTCTACCTCTGGTGATACGCTTTTGACATTCGATAAGGCTGACTTGTCTGCAGGCTATTCCTTTCATCCTGAAAAGGTTTGGTTTGAAGAGGATTCTACATTTACCGTTTTTTTCATTCACAGTTGGGACACTATAAAATATTATTACCATGGAATGCTTAATTTTTCGCTTGATGGCAAGATCAATTGGTGCAGAGATTACAAGCCTTTACCGCTAGGAAGTTTAATTTCAGGCAATGAAAATACACCCATTCGGCTATCCGATAAAGGTTTTCTGACTTTGGATTTTAACAAAAAATATATAATTAAAATAGATAATATCGGAAGAATAGTCAAAAGCGATATTGGCATCACAATTACAAAAAACTATTGCACTTACATTCATGAGCCTGAACCTGAGATATCATATCAATCACCGGCAATTTATCCCAATCCAAACGATGGGATCTTTTACTTACACACCAATGGTCAAGGTTATTATCAGATCATCGACCTGAGAGGCCGAATAATATTTGATAAAAAAGTATCCGAATCGATAGAGAATATAAATATTCGCCACCTGGCATCTGCCTTGTACCTGCTCAGGTACATAGCTGATGATCACAAAGTTTATTCATTTAAATTCGTAAAGAAATGAAAAAGTTAATATTTAATACAATATGTGTAATATTATTCAATTTCTTTCTTACATCTGTCTTTTCTCAGGAAATTTCAAATAAAAACACTTATCTGCAAAATATTATCTGGGGAAATATTTTAACGATTAAGCCAAGTAGTTTAGCCAGTGAAGGTCAGATTCACTACGCTACTTGGGAGAGGTTGACTTTTGTAAGATATGCTGGCCGGCCTGCAGTAATTACATCATTCTTTACGGACGAAAACAAAGAAAAAGGAAGTAGTAATATCATTTCTAGTTTGTATGGTGGCCACTTTAGTGTAGAAATTTATTTACATTCAGTTCGTAACGGTCAATTTTTAAATTCGAGGAAGATTCGAGCTTATAATAACTCTGACTTTGATTGCTATTTGTCATTATCGATTTCAAATAATTTGTCAATTGCACAATGGCATAATTCCTTTTGTGGTGTACAAAAATTTCTGAATGATTCTTTAATTTTTGGCATTGATACAATTAATTCCAATGAAATATACGCTACGGTAATTTCAGGCAAGACAGGATTGTTTCAATGGATCGAGTATATCTATCCGCTTTTTGATGCACATCAGTTAAATCCGGATGATTACACATATCAAGAATTCTTCATCCGTCAGGATTCAGCTCATGTCATTTACGTACACCGTCAAGACGCTTCTCAGAAAGTCCGCCTGGTCTTCTCGCACAGGGGTTTTGAGAAGCTCTACATGGAGCAGCACCCTTACGACCGCCATTGGTATTTTCCCGAACCACGCTTTACCGTAAAACGCCGTGTAATCTACGAGCAGTCGTCCATATTCGACGGAAAAGCCGATGGCACCTTAGACATTTTTGATGATAACGACCGGCGTATTCTCTCTTTTTCTCTGGCTAACTGGGCAGATGAATTTTCTTTTCTTCCGGAGTATGTATTCTGGGAACGCGATCATACACTTTCCATTTGTTACCGTTACAGACGAAAAGGAAGTCACCGTGTGTTTACAGGATTGATTAACATTGACTTGCAGGGTCAGGTCAACTGGTGTATGGACTACTGGTTGCCTGACTTCCGTGTTACTATCCGCGATATCATCAAAACTCAGGACGGTGGTTTTTTTATGGTCTTGGAACAGTTAGGTGTAACCTATCATTTGATGAAAACTGACAGATTCGGCCGAGTGTATGAAAGCCGAAATGGCATCACCTATACCCGATCCAACTGTGAATATGGCGACCTGAGAAGGCGAGCGGATATGCTGCTCTTTCCCAATCCTGCCCGCGGCCGCTTTACCCTCCAAACTGGTGAGTATGGCCTACTGCAAATCGTAAACCTTGCCGGGCAGGTAGTGTTTACGACCGAAATTCGGGACCATACCAGCGAAGTACTTATAGGTCACCTCCCGGCTGGCATGTACATCGTGCGCTTTATCGGTCAGAGCGGATTTACAGCAAGTGAAAAATTGGTGTTGTATCAGTAATCTAAAGTTGTTTATTTTCAAATCAAAAAACAGTTTATAGGTGCTTCACTCGTGTAAGCCTGTACTCATAAGGATTGATTTTCTTTGAGGACCGGGATTATTAATTTCTAATCACTATCACTCCTTAGGCCTCGATTATTGCAACTTTTCCATCAATTCTTTTGGGCGTTTCAGCTCAAAGCTCTGCCCGAGATATACCTTGCGCACTACGGGGTCTTCGGCCAGCTGTTCGGCAGTGCCATAGCGAAGGATTGCACCCTCAAACATCAGATAGGTGCGATGAGTGATGGCCAGTGTCTCCTGTACATTGTGATCGGTGATGAGGATGCCGATGTTCTTTTGCCGGAGTTTTACCACGATGTGCTGAATGTCTTCCACGGCTATGGGGTCCACTCCGGCAAAAGGCTCATCAAGCAGGATAAACTTTGGATCAGCTGCCAGAGCACGGGCTATTTCGGTACGACGACGTTCCCCGCCACTGAGTAAGTCACCGCGGTTTTTGCGCACGTGCTTCAGCGAAAATTCCTCAAGTAGATCTTCGAGTTGACGCTTTCGGTCACGATACGATAGATTTCGCAACTCAAGTACGGCCATGATGTTGTCTTCTACGCTCAGCTTGCGGAAAACACTCGGTTCCTGTGCCAGATATCCGATTCCCTTCTGGGCACGACGGTACATAGGGTCCTGGGTAATGTCCTGGTCGTCGAGCAGGATCTGGCCTGCATTGGGTTTGATCAGTCCTACGACCATGTAAAAGGAGGTCGTCTTACCGGCTCCGTTTGGGCCCAGCAGGCCGACGATTTCTCCCCGTGTCAGCTCAAAGGAGACATTCTTTACGACTTGCCGTCCCTTGTAGCTTTTGGATATATTTCTGGCCTGGAGTTTCATGTATGGGTTTAGAAGTTTGGTCGGAGCAGATATTTCGAATAGAAGTCGTCGATTACTTTGATGGCGTCTTTTGGCTCATCGACCAGGTGGAATAGGTTGAGGTCTTCGGGGTTGATGTTTCGCTCTTTTATTACGGTATTTTTCAGCCAATCGACCAGGCCACCCCAATAATCTTTGCCAAACAATACGATGGGAAAGCGCCCGATTTTTTCCGTTTGAATCAGGGTAAGCGCTTCAAAAAGTTCGTCAAGTGTGCCAAATCCACCCGGCATTACAATGAAGCCCTGCGAATATTTGACAAACATGACCTTGCGTACAAAGAAGTAATCAAACTGCAGATTCTTGTCGTGGTCAATATAGGGATTTGAAGTTTGCTCGAAGGGCAGCTCTATATTGAGCCCTACAGAAGTACCACCCCCGCGCTTGGCGCCCCTGTTACCGGCCTCCATGATGCCCGGGCCACCACCGGTGATGATTCCATATCCCCGCTGGGTGAGCTGAAAAGCGATTTCCTCGGCATGCTTGTACATGATGTGGTCTTCTTTGGTGCGCGCAGACCCAAAGATGGTCACACATGGGCCTATGCGGCTGAGGGTCTCATAGCCGTTTACAAATTCGCTCATGACCTTAAATATGGCCCATGAGTCGTTGGTCTTTATTTCGTTCCAGGTTTTAGGTTCAAAGGCTTTGATGATCTTTTCGTCTTCTGCTGTCATTTTTTAAGTGTCTTTCTGGTTTTACTGAAATCTGGATAATTCCTGCGCAATATAGGGAGCAGTTATACTTTCCGGATGAGTAGCTACTTCTTCAGGCGTACCTTGTGCTACGATGCGCCCACCGGCTTCTCCGCCTTCAGGGCCGATATCGATGATGTAGTCAGCTACTTTGATCACATCGAGGTTGTGCTCGATGACCAGCACTGTGTTGCCCTTGTCCACCAGGCGCTGGAGTACTTCTACGAGCATCTTCACGTCTTCGAAGTGCAGACCGGTGGTAGGCTCGTCCAGGATGTACAGGGTATTGCCTGTATCGCGCCGGGAGAGTTCGGTGGCGAGCTTTACGCGCTGGGCTTCACCGCCCGATAGGGTAGTGGAGGGCTGACCCAGGCTGAGGTATCCCAGTCCTACATCGTAGAGTGCCTGGAGTTTTTGTACAATTTTTGGAATGTTTTCAAAAAAATTAAGGGCTGACTCTACAGTCATATCCAGCACATCGGAGATGGATTTGCCTTTGTAGCGCACTTCCAGCGTTTCGCGGTTGAAGCGCCGGCCCTGGCATGTCTCGCAGTGTACATACACATCGGGCAGAAAATTCATCTCAATCGTACGCACACCTGCTCCCTGGCAGGTTTCACATCGTCCACCTTTTACATTAAAGGAGAACCGACCCGGTTTGTAGCCTCGGATTTGAGACTCGGGCAGTTGGGAAAAGAGATCGCGGATATCGGCCCATACATTGGTGTAAGTCGCTGGATTTGAACGCGGTGTGCGCCCTATCGGGCTTTGGTCGATGTCGATGACTTTGTCGATGTTTTCGATTCCTTCGATCGAATCGTAAGGCAGTGGTTCGGCCAGTGACCGGTAGAAATGATTACTAAGGATTGGAAACAGTGTTTCGGTGATCAGGCTCGATTTACCTGATCCGCTGACACCGGTCACGCAGATAAATGTGCCCAGTGGCAGACTTAAGGTGACATTTTTTAGGTTATGACCTTTTGCTCCTTTTAGAGTGAGGGTTTTTCCATTTCCCTTGCGCCTTTGGGTGGGTATGGGTATTACTTTTTCATTTCTCAGGTAAAGGGCTGTATCTGTATTGGCTTTCAGAAGTTCTTGATAAGTGCCATGAAATACAATGCGGCCTCCATGTTTACCGGCACCTGGGCCTATGTCCACCACGTAATCAGCACTCTCGATCATTTCGCGGTCGTGCTCCACCACAAGCACAGTATTGCCGATATCGCGCAATTGGCGAAGGCTTTCGATGAGCTTGCGATTGTCGCGCTGATGGAGTCCAATCGACGGTTCATCGAGTATATAGAGCACTCCGACGAGTTGAGAACCGATTTGTGTAGCTAACCTAATGCGTTGTGACTCACCACCAGAGAGTGAACCACTTGGTCGATTCATGGTAAGATATCCCAATCCTACATCGAGTAAAAAGCCAATGCGAGCATTGATTTCTTTAAGAATTTCCTGCGAAATTTTCTTTTGACGTTCGCTGAATTTCTCCTGTGCAGATTGCAACCAAGTGTGCAATTGAGTGAAGTTCATTTCGGCAATATCTCCTATGCTTTTACCGTCGATTTTAAAGAGCAGAGACTCCTTTTTCAAGCGTGTGCCGCCACACTCGGTACAATCGATTTCGTGCATAAATTCATCGGCCCACCGGCGGATGTGAGCACTCTTGTCATCATTGGCCGATGATTCGATGAAATGGATGATTCCTTCAAAGCTCTTGTTTAATCGGCGGCTGATACCCAGCACTTTGTTTTCGGCTTCTACTACTTCATCGGCACCATACAGGATGACGTCGAGGGCTTCCTTTGGAATATCTTTTATGGGAGTATCGAGCGAAAATCCGAAAATATCAGAGATGATTTCAATTTGACTGAAGATCCATGTGTGTTTGTAGGGACCGAGCGGAATAATGCCGCCTTTTTTGATGGATATGGATGGGTCGGGGATAATCTTTTCCATGTGTGTTACCTTAATCCGACCTAGTCCTTTGCATACCGGACAACTCCCTTTTGGACTGTTAAATGAAAAAGTATTGGGCTCAGGCGTAGGAAGCGAAATCCCCGAAACCGGACACATCATATGCCGGCTAAAGTAGCGCACCTGGTCAGGCTGATCAACCAGAGATATCATTAAAATTCCATCGCCGTGATACAAGGCCGTTTCAATGCTTTCTTTCAGTCGCTGTTTAATCGATTCAGTTACTTTTACTTTATCTACTACGATCTCAATGTCGTGGGTCTTGTAGCGGTCGAGTTTCATGCCGCGCGTGATTTCACGAACCTCACCGTCCACACGTACCTTCAGGTAGCCCATTCGGGCGATTTGCTCAAAGAGTTCGCGGTAGTGTCCCTTGCGTGCCCGCACTACAGGTGCAAGTATGAATATGCCTTGATTGGAATAATCTTTTAAAACGTGCTCAACGATATCGTCGGGGGTATAGCTTACCATCTTTTCGCCGGTCACCGGCGAGTAGGCATCCGAAGCCTTGGCATACAGCAATCGGAAAAAGTCATAGATCTCCGTAATGGTGCCCACGGTCGAACGCGGATTTTTTACAGTAGTCTTCTGCTCTATGCTGATGACAGGGCTAAGGCCGGAGATGTTATCCACATCGGGTCTTTCGAGATTGCCGAGAAACTGGCGCGCGTACGCACTGAAGGTTTCGATAAATCGCCTCTGGCCCTCAGCGTAAATGGTATCAAATGCCAAAGATGACTTTCCGCTCCCTGAAAGTCCGGTAAAAACGACCAATGATTCCCTCGGAATACTGATGCTTACATTTTTCAGATTGTGAACGCGAGCACCCGTTACTTCAATTACTTCTTGCTCCAACATTCGTCTGCAAACTCTTACCTAAATGTTTTCAACAATGGAAATATCTTCCGGGTTTTCGGCCTTTTCGTCGTGGAGCTCAGGAATTACGCCTTTTAAGTCTGACATAATGTGGTGGTATCCTTGCTTAGGAATGGCTATTCGATATTTTTTCCCGTTTGGATTTGTGAGTTTTATATCTCGTATCCAGGGATTGTGGTAGCGAAGTATTTTGTAAGTAATGCCAAACTGTGCTGCAAATTCCGGCCAGCTGCTCACAGCAGTATCTACGGTTACATAATTGACCGGTATCGGGTGATAAAGGTCCTTCTTGCGAAAATTAAAACCGTACTTTTTCGGATTGTTGTAAATCTCTTTTACGGCCAAAATGCGAAATACGTATCGAGAAGTTTCCTGATTGAGCTGTAAGTCGAAATAATTGGTAACTCCTTGCCGATTAATCTGTTTTGATATACCATTTACTCCCAGATTGTAAGAGGCTGCAGCAAGAGCCCAGGAGCCAAAGCGCTTTTTAGCGTCGAGCAAGTATTTGCAGGCTGCTTCAGTGGCTTTTTCCAGGTGGTAGCGCTCATCTACTTCGTCGTTTACTTCGAGGCCATAGTTTATAGCGGCATCTTTCATGAGTTGCCAGGGTCCGGTGGCACCGGCAGGGCTTACGATGTTGGTGAGGCCGCTCTCAATCAGAGCTATGAATTTTAAATCGTCAGGTACATTGTACTTCTGTAAAATTTTTTCAATCGTCGGGAAGTATTTGTTTGCTCTTTTGAAGTAGAGCAGACCCTGCGACTGAAAATAGACGTTAGAAAGCAGTTCTCTGTCGAAGCGCTCTAAAATTTCCGGGTCGTCGAAGGGAACCTCCTCGCCGGCAAACTTTAAATCATCCGGCATTACAAGCGCAAATACATTGTACTTTTCGTTGAACCGACGCAGAAATTCGATGTCTGTATCATGATTGCTGTAAGCAAACATCAATAGCTTGAACGCTGCCAGAACTAATAGAGTGATGGAGAGTATTTTGAAAAAACGCGAAAGTCTAACAATTCTTGCCATAAATGAACGGACTATCAAAATCTTTAAAAAATGGAGCCGTTTGATCCTTAGCGGATAATATTGGATTTTCTATCCCCCAATCGATACCAATATCAGGATCGTTCCAGCGGATGGCACCTTCAGTTTCAGGGTGGTAGGTGTCAGTACATTTGTACTGAAAGAGTGTATTGTCTCTCAATGTTTTAAACCCATGTGCAAACCCTGGTGGTATCCACATGAGGTTAAAATTTTCTTCGGTCAGCTCATGTGCAAAAAATTTGCCATAAGTAGGTGAACCTTTACGTATGTCAACGGCTACGTCGAGCACTGCTCCCTTTACTACGCGTACCAATTTGCCTTGAGCATGTGGTGGTCGCTGAAAGTGGAGGCCGCGAACTACCCCGGCATTCGAAAGACTCTGATTATCCTGAACAAACTCATATCGGATACCGAGTTCGAAAAATTTTTCTTTATTATACGATTCAAAAAAATGGCCGCGAGCGTCTGAAAATACTTTAGGCTCAATGACAAAGAGCCCTTCAATTCCGGTTTCAATAATTTTCAAGGTTCCTCAAATTTAAATCGTGCAAAGATACAGTAACGAAAAAGTATAGTACTTATCTGATATTTAATCAGATACTAATTTTTTGGCCAATAAGTACCTATGTGAACACCTGGATAGTCTGGGTTTTCGAAATATTTTTTTAAGGCAAAAGCAGTGGAAGAAAAGGCAATCTCGCTCCAAGGAATTTCTTCTTCTGTAAAAAGCCTTACTTCGCTGCTTTCTGATGTTTTGTTCATCTTTTCATGCTGCATATCTGCTAAAAAAATCATGTACACCTGTCGGGCATGAGGCAAATTGTACACCGTGTGCAGGCGCTTTATTATTACAAATGCAGCTGTTTCTTCGAACGTTTCCCGTCGGGCTCCTTCTTCCACGGTTTCACCGTTTTCCAGAAACCCACAAGGCAAATTCCACAATCCCTTTCGGGGTTCTATGGCTCGTTTTGCAAGCAAAACTTTATTCTGCCACACCGAAAGTGTACCAACAATGATGTTTGGATTTTGATAGTGAATTTGGCCGCAGGCCTCACAGCAGTAACGCTCGAAGTGATCGCCTGTGGGAATTTTTCGAACAATCGAAGCAGAACCGCAAACGGAGCAGTAGTTCATTAATTATCAGCGTATTTTAATCGTTGTATCCATTTTAGGGCTTCGCGTTTAGCAAGACTGGACAAGACATTGTCGTGTTTATTCACAAAGGTATCAACTTGCTTGGGATTCGACTTAGAATATTCTCTCAAAGCCCATCCAATGGCTTTTTGAATGAAAAAATCTCGACGATCTGCCAAAAAGAGGATGTATTGACTCAATAAATCAAAATCAGTTTTATTCTTGTATTTTAACTGAAAAAGTAAAGCTGATCGCATTAGCCACAAATGATTGGAATGCAGCCATCGACTGCCCATTTCTTCAAGCAAATCCTTTCTATTATAAAGCCATTTACCTGCAACGTTGGTGGCTAAAAAATCGACCGTATCCCACCAAGGTTTAGTTGTGATGCACTTTTCTAAAAGATTCTGCATTTCAACATCACTGAATAGACGTCGCTTGGCTGCTAATAGGTCAATGGCTGTGTATTGAAACTCTCTTTCGTTTAAAGTGTACAAATGCTGCACAAGCTCGATTGCAGCTTGGGGTGTCGCAACTGATGCAACTTCTTTTAACCACTGCTTTTGAATAGCCTTGCGCACCGGAGCTGGCACACCCATAAAGGCAAATTGGTTTCGCATATAAGCCTCCATAGAAGATTTCTTCATGGGATCAGCAGCGTCACGATAGGCGTCTAAAAGCCAATCGACGTAAGATTTGATTTCCACTTATTATTATTTTCTTTAAATTAAAATGCCTCAGTAACCATCAGATAATAATGTGCCCCCTCGCGTCCCAGTCCTACGTCGAAGCGTAGATTCAGTCGTTCAGCCGGATTGATCACAAATCGGAGCCCTGTGCCTACAGAGTATTTAATGCGCTGCAGCGAGAGGTCGCTAACCGTTTTAAAAACATCACCTGCTCCGGCGAAGGTGACCATGCCCAGTCGCCAAAAGAGCGGGAAGCGATATTCCAATTGAAAACCCGTGAAATTTCGATCTCTGAATCGATTGCGCGCATATCCGCGCAAGATTTCCTCACCACCCACGGTTGCCATGTCGAGCATGGGTACACCACTGGTGTTATATCGCCCTACTAATTGTACAGCCAAAACATTTTTAGGTTTCAGCTCAAAGTAGGTTTGGTACGTGAGATTTACATTTATGTAATTAAAGTTGCTGCCGATAATCTTATCGTAGAAGTAGGTAGAGATTTCAAATAAATGACCTTTGTATGAATTTACAATGTTATCGCGGTCGTCATACGTCATTACCAATCCGAGACCCGAAGTTACTCCGCCTCTATTTCCGATTATATCACCAGCATCTAGTAAACCGTTTTCTTTAACTTTAAAATTGTATTCGTTTGACAGCATAAGATCAAATCCCATAAAAAGCTCACCCTTCAACCTTTTAAGCATTAAATATTTAAACGATTTTAAGTCATAGGCATAAAATTCTTCGTTGGTCACTAAGGTTGCGTTTCCGATCCCATAAAATCTGTCCGGAAAATTCCGGTAACGCAGTTCTCCCTTCAGCAGGAAATCTTCATTACGGGTGAATACATTCCAGAGTGCCCAAATGTCAAGCTGCTTATTCTGCGTATAGTCCGCTAGAAATTGTACATATGAAAGCCTGGCATCTTTCTGATCCGGTTTTTTTGCTTTGAAAGAAAAGTAATACACTCCAGCTGCTCCAAAAGCAAGGCGTGTATCGGGAGTATAGTATAAAAGGGGTATAACAGCAAATCCTGATTTTTCTGAGGAAATGGTGTCGTCAAGTGGTCGTACACCGAACCATTGTAACCAATCCTGTGCATTTAATCCGCTGGCGAAAAATTGACCTATGATGAATAGAAATACCTTACCTTTCGTCACGCTGCAAATGAAAACAAAAAATTAACATGTAAATAACTTAAAAATTATTAGGACCAACGTGTTGATAATATTAACGGAATAAAGTAATTGTGCCTTTACGTTGGCCGCGGTAGTGATAGAAGATGTACGGATATACGCCTTGTGGTACCTCTTTGCCCTTGTAGGTGCCGTCCCAGAATTCATTGAAAGGATCGTCAGTTTCAAAGATCAATTGACCCCAACGGTTGTAAATTTCCAGGCGAGCGCGTTCGAGACATTCAGCTCCGGCAAGGTAAAATACGTCGTTTATTCCATCGCCGTTGGGTGTAAAGGTGTTAGGTATATAAAAGAAATCGCCGTAGTAATCAACCGTTACTGGTATTTGGAATTTGTATTCGCGGTTGCAAAGGGTGTCAATGATGGTGAGCTTTATAATATAATTTCCTGATTCAGTGTAATTAAATATTGGAAAGCGCCCGATCCGGGTATTGCCTCCTCCAAAGTCCCAAACATAAATGTAGTGGGGCTCTGTATTTGATATTTCGAATTCAAACGAACCTTCGGGGCACTTGGGTTTTACGGACAAAATTTCAGGGCGTCTGATAGTATCGCTGTACGTGGCTGAGAAAAAGACCGTGTCTGTTCTGTTGCATATCGTATCGATGAGTACAAAAAAACCGTTGTAAGAGCCTTCTGAGGGATATTTATGAGTGAGTTTATTTAATCCTGAGTAGATGGTGCCATCGCCCATATTCCATATCACCTGATGGCCGGATGTAGATAGATTTTCCACAGTGATTTTAAATTCAGAGTCACAGGAGCGATAGAAGGTGCTTATTTCGGCCTTAGGCCTTGGAAATTCTGGAATAAAGAAAGCTATTTCGATAGTGTCGTATTGATTGCAAAGGGTGTCGTGAGCTATGAGTTTTACACGGAAAGTGTCTGGTCCCACATATAAGGCCGATGGTGCTGGTAAGGTAGAGGTTTGTCCGTTACCTAAAATCCATAAAAAGTTTTGTGCATTTATGCTTTTGTTGTCAAAGACGACTTTGTACATATTGCATACAGAGTCAACCTCTACAGTGAATTGTACACTTGCATTGGCTTTTACAAAATTGTCAAAGTCAATTTTTACTGCGCCTAGATTACAGTTAGGCCCACCGCGGGTTGGACTGAAAACGCCCGGAGTGGTAGGAAATGTACCTCCCTGGCAGGCAGCACATATTGCCTGATAAATAATTCCTTCAGGCGAGAAACGGCTTGTACCACCATCGACATGCTCGTTAGAACTTCCTCCGAAATAGGTGGCGTATTTGAGCGTGTTGCCATCGGCACCAAGTACCATGAAGTAGAAGTCGCTGCCATCGGTGCTCGATTGATAAGCATCAGGCGAGAGGGGTAGTCCTGTTGTAGAACCGTTGGAAATCGGGTTTGCAGGTGGACTGTTTACCGCTCCACCCCAGCCAGAGAGCATGATGTTAAAACATTCATCTACATTAAAAGCCGCTGGCGATATATTTATCGTGTTGGGTCCGCTGCCGAAAGTTGTAATCCAGAGCATGTTACTCAGCTCGGCATTCATTTTAAAGATGACTTGACTGCGGCCCGATTGTCCGTATTTAATTGGTGTTTTGATGATTGAGCCAAGCGTTTGAGCCATGCCATACACTTCGCCGTTGCGATTGTGATCGATGAAGTACACTTGATCGTAAGCCGCTGTTCCAAAGTATGTTCCGCGCTGAAAGGCGCCAGTAACGGCTGAAAATCTGGCTAAAAATCCATCAGAGCTGCCTGAATACGAGTTTTGAAACGATCCGTTGTGTGTAGGAATGGATGTGCTGGTAGTGCCTCCGCATATAAAGACTTGTTGATTGAAAATTTTCACAGAGTATCCGGCATCGTTTTGAGCGCCTCCGTAGAAAGTGCCCCAAAGAATTTGGTTGAGGTTTGGGGTAAATTTTACAAGTATTGCATCTTGCTGGCCTGCATATGTAAATGCTGGATTAGGTAAAATGAGGTTGTTGCTGTTTGTACATGAAGTTACGTAGATGTTGTTTAAAGAATCGACAATCACTTCACCGCGGGCATAGTCACCATAGTTGCGCACCAGTGCGGCATTATGGCCGTCGTTTCCATTGCCACCCAAAAAGGTGGATGCGATGAGCGCTGAGCCTGATGCGTTAAATCGAGTAATAAAGATGTCGCTGCCATTCGGATACACATAGTTTGCTACTACGAAGTTTGATCCACCGGCAAAGTTGGTCTGAGCTGCATTTGGCGTAATAGGAAAGTTGCTTGAGCCTGTAATGCCATACACGATGAGCTCATTGTTGCTGTTTACCACCATACTGTGCACCTGCTCACTGTTGCTGCCTCCCAGATAGGTGGAATAAATGAGTTGTGTACCTGCAGGGTTGAATTTTGAAATCGAAACATCCGTGGTGGTAGAGAAATTTCCACCAGAGTTAAAGGTAGTCTGGAAAGCTCCTGAAGTAGTTGGATAGCCATTGCCAAAGACGATTCCTCCGGCGTAGAAATTTCCGTTGTTGTCAAACGTTGCTGAGAATCCCCAGTTGTCGGAAGTAGAACCTGTGAAAGTAGAAAAAACTACTGTGGGATCTATTACTAATTCATAATGAGGATTGTAGGTGCCGAGTTTCAAGGTTACCACATTTTTGTCAACCACGTAGTGGCATGCTACTCTTCGAGGCTGCCCATCAATGATCTGATACGTGTAAGGGGCTTTTTCCACTACGTCACCGGCGTTAGTCTTTACGATCAGATTCCCTTCGCGGTCGATATAAATACTATCTGCATAGGCATAGCGTACTTTGATGAGCGAAGGGTCAGCGCCTGGCGCTATGCGGTAGTCGTATTTAAATTGATTATCGGAATCGTAAAAGTGCACATTGATTCCGGGATATAGATTTTCATACGATACTCCGCTGTACACGGGCACTTCTGAACGCCAATATTTCGGATCTTTACCCAAAAAGTAGTTGTGATAAAACGGTTTTTTCCTGAGTCCTCTTTTTACGGCTTTTGTGTTGGAATTGATAAAATGCATTTCATAGGTATGCATCCTTAAGATGCCGGGGGTGTAGCCAAACAAGGAGGCGCCAAAGGTTCTGGGGGAGGTTGTGCTGTGATGGGGTCCCTTAAACTGTGCCCAGTCGTACGGGTGTATCAGAAAAACTTTGACTTTGCCGTCTTCGAAATAAATGCTTCCGTTGTTGATTTTTAAAAGGTATTCGAATGGTTCGGGCCATTGTCCGGCGTTAAAAACAAATTGGGCATCCTGAGCCTTCACCATTACAGCCCACAGCATTAGCAACATATTTCGAAATATACCCCTCACCCGATTTCAAATTTATCGTTACTAATGTATAACAAAAAAACGTAAAAAAATTTTGCGTTTTGTGTCTCAATGAATACTCTTTTGAGGAATTTTTACAGTTTTTCAGCTAAAATCCAGAGATTTTTGTTCTTTTCGGTTTTTGTTGCGATCAAAGCCCGGGTATCGCTTTCAGCGATTTTGTGCTTTTTACGAATGTTTTCGGCACTATCCGGAAATTTGCCTGTAATCACCATTGCTTCAGTAACTTGAAGTTCAGGCAGAGCCATTGAAAAACGCAATGTGCGATAGACCCTCCAGCCCGGCATATTCATTAGTTGTGATGACGTGTAAATGCGCGCATTTTGATGAAATGTAGTTAATCCCAAATTTTCGGCTAAAGCTTTATCTGCTCCATTTTTTACCAAGGCTGCATGAGGTATGTAGATAAAGTTTTCCGGCTTTGCTGTTACTGGCACCTTGTTTTGATGAGTGAGTCTGTCTGAAGAAAAAAGCAAATGAGGTGGCTCACCACACAGCCATATCTCAAGCAGAGGAGGTAAGGTATCAGACGCGTACAATAGCAATACCTCTTTAAGCTCATCCTCTACAGCCAGGAGATACACTTTTGCAGGTGGGCCAATGTAGCGACTTAAAAATTCAAGATCAGCTACCGGACTTACTTTCAGAAGGAGGTCGACTTCTAACCCGTTAATGCTTTTGTATAGTTCTGACGGATTCGGGTCATAGTCTGCCGGGTGAAAGGTTTTCTTGCCCGTGGTAGTGCGTCGGGCAGGATCTGCATAAATTAGGGTTTTTTCATTTGATGGACGAAACTTCCTCAGCCATTCAAAGGCGTCGAGGTTGTATCGCTCTATGTGGGGTAAATACTTTGAGAAATTAAAATCGTTGTAGTCGAAGATTTTTTTGTTTCGCTCAAGATAGATGGTTTTCGATACTGCACAGGCGAAGGCAACCGTATCCATCCCCAGACCTCCCGTCAGGTCAATTACTGTATTATATGAACTTAATATTCTGGATTTAAAAGTTGATGTAAGGTGATGAGAGGCTTGCTGAAGTGGTAAGCCGGGCGGAAATAGCCATCCGGGGTAGGATCTGATCAATACTTCGAACTTTTTTTTGTACTTGTGCCGGGCATGGCACTGCTGAGAGGCTTCCTTTAATAAAGGATTGGAATTGTATTTCAAAACCGCTTTTTCAATTCCAAGGTGCTGTACCTCGTTGCATAGGTTTGTGTATTCACCTCTTTCCAGTTTCAGAGATACCTGCTCAAAGAGCTCTTTCGAAGACATATTGTAAGATGTTGCAACCCATCTTCAGGGCACGCAGGCGCACTTCTTCGGGGTTGTTATGAACTTCCTGGTCCTCCCAGCCATTACCGAGGTCTGTTTCGTAAGTGTAGAGCAATACGATACGTCCATTGTGGGTGATTGCAAAGGCTTGTGCGGGTTTACCGTCGTGCTCATGAATTTTCGGGATGTTTTTAAAGGGAAATTTTTGTTGAAAAATCGGGTGAAAATCAGGAAGTAGTTCAAGTTTCTTATCAGGAAACAGTTTTTGTATTTCCCTTCTGGCGTAGGGATCCATTCCGTAGTTGTCATCTATGTGCAAAAAACCACCGTTTAGAAGGTATTTTCGGAGGTTTTTTACATCTTGATCGGTAAAAAAAATGTTTCCGTGTCCGGTGGCGTGAATGAAAGGATAGTTGAAGATATCAGGCGATGAAGGCTCTACCACGGCAGGCTCTGGATGAATGCGAGCGGGCAGGTGATCATTGCAGAAGCGAATCAGATTCGGTAGCGATGTGGGATTTGCGTACCAATCGCCTCCTCCGGCGTATTTCAGTACAGCAATTTTAAGCGACTGGCCATACAATAGGGATGTGTTTAAAATCAAAAAAAGTGTAAGAAAGTGTTGCAAACTCTTCATGCTACACGATTTTTCCGTCGCGTAAAGATATCACGCGTGATGCCAATGCAGCCAGATTGTCGTTATGGGTTACTATCAGAAAGGTTATTCCCAGTTCTGAACAAAGGTCTTGAAATAGCTGACTTATTTGCCCGGCATTTTTTGAATCCAGGTTGCCGGTGGGCTCGTCGGCCATGACGATTTTAGGACTGTTGATCAGTGCTCTTGCAATGGCTACTCTCTGTTGCTCTCCGCCACTCAGCTCCGATGGTTTATGGCTGAGGCGATGTGCCATTCCTACTTTGTCTAGTAAATTTTCAGCGAGCTCTTCGGCTTTTTTTCTGCTTGTACCGGCAATCATAGCTGGTATAGCTACATTTTCAACGGCAGTGAACTCTGGCAGTAAATGGTGAAACTGAAATACAAAACCGATATTTCGGTTTTTGAGCTCAGCAAGTTTTTTCTCCGAAAGACTTTTGTAAGAAACACCTTCGAAGAATACTTCACCTGAATCTGGCTTATCGAGTGAGCCGAGTAAGTTAAGCAGTGTACTTTTTCCTGCACCTGAGGGGCCCACAATGGCTATGAGCTTACCGGCTTCGATTTCGACGCTTACGTTATCGATTACCTTAAGTTGGCCATACGACTTGCTAAGTGCATTTGCACGTATCAGAATGCTCAACGGCGTTGGGTTTTGTAACGTTGATAGACCGACAAAAATATTCCAAGGGTCATCATCACAATTCCTGTCCAGAGCAAATTAATGGCAGGAAAGACGATGGCTTTCATAATGATGAAGTCAGGTCCGTCGTTTAACTTCTTCCAGGTGGTAAAGACCAGTTTGTTTTGTTCCTGGTTAATGTCTTTAAAGCGTACTTTAATACCAGCTTCTTCCGAAATTGCATCGACATGATTTACGATGTTCGACTCGTCGAGGTAATATTTTGGCCGCACTTCGTAGCGATTTCCGGTGGAAGACATCAATTTTAAAACAGCCTCAATTTCAATAGTCTTAATCTCTTTTGTGCGGGGATCGCGACTGGTATTGGCTATGATGCTGTCGAGCACCATAAAATATCGGTCGACGATAAATGTATCGCCCTTTGCCATCATAAATTCCATTTCATCTCCATAGCCGTCGGGGGAGTTGCGGTTTTGTACATCAGAGGCATAAGACAGGAAAGTGTATATGTCTTTGTGCAGGTAGTGCTTAGTACCGGGTTCGGCCACTAAACCCATGCGATCGTTGATTTGTATATGAGGAACTACTGAAAAGGCGTGAGCTAACTGGCCATTTTTCTCTTTTAGAAAATCCACTTTGTAATATCTGCGGTGATTTTCTTGCCAGGTATCGCTCCAGGTTACAAGATATGGTTCCATGGAGAGGGTATCGCCTCTTTCCATCAGGATGTTTTCGCTTGCAGGTATATTTTCGGCAATGTAAGTCTTGTTTTTTGTGATGATTTTTTGATTGGCTTGACTCACTACGGTGCCGAGCATCATTAGCCCAAAGCCAGCATGCGCAATGGATGCACCCGAAACTGCCCAATTGCCGCGAACAATGCGCAACCAAAAATCCATATTCGATACCAGAGCGAGGGCTGATGTAAACGTAAGCAGACTGTAAAGCGGATACTTCCACATCTTAAAAATGAGAATGAAGGGAAGGCTTACCAGCACGCTGACTGCTATACTCAGAGAGATGTTCTTCCAAAACTGATTTGCCTTCTTCTGCCGGTACGACAAAAATTGTCCAAAAGCCATAAAGAGCGTGATGATAACAGCGAAGGGCAGCTGAAAAGAATTGTAGTGCTTCACGGCATCCACGGGTGGGGCGAGCTTCTCGGGCAAGAGCTTTACCAAACCTTCTGGTCCTATCAGCTTATTGATTACTGGTATCGAAGTGCTGAAAATGATTTGAAAGCCTGAAACCAACAGAATCAACGCGCCGACAAACATCCAAAATTCCCGGCTGTAAAGGGTTTCGTCTTCGGTTTTATCGAGAATGGCTTTGTAACGGACCGCAAAAAGTCCGAAGGGGAGCAATAAAAAGAAAAACAAAAGCGCTAAAAGTTGACCATTGAGCCCCAGATCGACAAATGAATGCACCGATGCATCGCCTAGCACACCACTGCGCGTCAGAAAAGTCGAGTAGAGGATAAAGAAATAGGTCAGAAACAGCATCCAATAACTTGTGCGCAGAGCAGTGCCCTTGTTAATGGCGATCATCATCAGGTGTGCTGAAGCAGCAAGGGTAAGCCAGGGTACGAGTGAAGCGTTTTCGACAGGGTCCCATGCCCAGAACCCTCCAAAACTCAGCGATTCATATGCCCATGCTCCGCCCATCAAAATTCCTGCACCTAATACTCCCAGTGCAAAATACGTCCAGGGCAAGGCCGGCTTTAACCACCCTTTATAGTCGCGCTGTACAAGTGAACCGAGTGCAAATGCAAAGGGAATAACTGTAGAAGCAAAACCAAGGAATAATGTAGGGGGATGTATGGTCATCCAGTAATTCTGTAGCAGTGGATTCAATCCTCTTCCGTCCATAAATCCGGGAAGTTTCTGCAGGTAGTCTTCCATCTTAGTCCAGGGCAGACCAATATTTTCCGGCAATTCTCTTATAAGTACAAAGGGCGAACTTCCAATTTTTACTCCAAAGGGATAAATGCCCAGAATCATGCTTACAAGGAAAGCTTGCACCAGTAAGCCAATCATCAGCACGGGCGCTTCGAAGCGGTGTCTTGCTAAAGGAAATATCAAAAACAGAACCGCATGCCAGAAAATCCAAAGAATGAAACTACCCTCTTGACCCTCCCAAAAGGCTGAAAAGATGTACTTGTTCTCGAGATTTCGGCTAGTGTGCTTCCATGCGTAATCGTACTCGAAGTAGTGGCCCGTGAGCATCACGAGCATTAGAGCCACAACAGCCACTACCGAAAAGGTGTGGAGATAAAAAAGAATTCTTCCTGTTTTTTGATAATCAGCATTCTGACTTTTTAAAGTCAAATAGTAGAATAACGCTGATGCCAGTGCAGTAACAAAAGCCAGGGACGTAAATATGCGACCGGCTTCCCCTATCCATGTTGCCTCTCCAATGTAATTCATTCGCCGTCGGTTTTACCTTCTTTCAGTTTGTTTTGTTCGTTGTATTTGGATGGACATTTCAGTAAAATCTCGTCAGCTACAAAGGCGGAGTCAGTCGAATAGCCCTTCATGGTAATGTCTTCGCTGCGCTCAAAGTCAGTTGGTTTAGGTTTGAAATACAGCACCTTGCGACTGTTGCCTTCTTTATCCACAGCATAAAAGGAAAAAACGCCTGCTCTTGCGTCGAAGTCCATCGGCTTTTCGCGGTCGAGCTGCCCGATCACAGTGTACACCTTGCCTGGATTCTGCTCAGCCTTTGCAAAATTTACATAAGTGCTCGCATCGCTGAGCGTAGCCATCACGGCACCAATAGCTATGGCGATAACAATAAGCAATACGATATAAGATTTTTTCATAGAGCTATCCTTGCGATTTATTTCGATGAGTCTTCCAACTTCTTAATCCTTCGATCGAGATAGGTTAGGTAGCCGATCAGTCCAAACAGTACGATCAGGCACACTACAACTACTACATAGATTTTGCCTTCAGCTCTGAAGGCGTCGGCCATTTCGGGTTCTACTTGCTGACTGGCTACTCGTCCGGCAGATAACACAGCCATCAAAAGGGAATAGATGTATTTGTTCATTTTTTCAATTCAATCGTCTTTCTTCCAAAATTTTCAGTGGAGAGCTCCTGAAGCTCGCATTTCTTTTGTTCCAGTCGATAGAGTCGCACTTTTAATTCCAGTATCCATGTGCCAATGAGTGACCAGCCAATCACTGCCGGATAAAACACCATTCGCATCCGATTGTCCAGATCATAAGAGCTGAAGGCGGGATTTCCCCCATTACCAGGGTGCAAGCTGTCGGTCAACCGAGGCAAGATTTGAATGAATACGATCATTATCACAAAGGCAAACACATTGTACACGGCTGATATACGCGCTTTTTTCTCACCGTCTTCTACTGCGCCTCTGAGTACAAAATAGGCCAAATATGCCAGCAAAGTAATGGCCGCGCCGTTGAGCTTAGGGTCATTTACCCAAAAGGCTCCCCACGTGTATCGCGCCCAAATCATTCCTGTTACTATGCCAATTATCGACACCAATACGCCCACTTGAGCAGCAGCTAAGGCTACAGTATCGTATTTGAGATCTAATTTCAGTAAGTAGCGCACGCTGTACACCAGGCTGACCGTTAGCATTACCAGCATGGTCATCCACATTGTGACGTGAAAGTACAGATTGCGAATCGACTCATTTAAAATTGGCAGCCGAGGTACTTCTGAGAGAAAACCCATTACTATGGTGTACACCACCAGCATTGACCCCAGCACCTTCCACCAATTCTTTTTCAAAACCATAAAAATTTTTGTGCAAATATACAATGGCCTAAAGGGCCTTTTCTGTTCAAATAACACACCAATAGGCGGTCTTGATTGCTTATTGAAATTCTAAAAAGAATCATCAGTTGTAGCTGATTTTTTTCTGAAGGGATGTTACTCTAACTTTTAATTTTTGATGGGCTCTTTCGGGCTATCTGTTCGCTCGGTTTTTCGCTGCGCTGCACACAGCAGCCGGTTTAGCCGGCACTCTCCAGGTCTATTGATACAAAATTTAATATACTTTCGCCTGTACACTTCGCGTGGTAAGGCCTTTGGCCATGTTTACTACAAAAACCTGATCACTATTTTGCTTTATATAATCACTTGACTAATCGAATCTGTCTATTTTCTGTACACAAAATCTTAGTACTCTCTTGTGAATCGAGATGGTGATAAAATATTAGCTTTGTCGCCCGTTTAAACAACATTAAACGGGCGCACTACACATCATGTCACATCCTACTAAATACATCTTCGTCACCGGAGGGGTTACCTCGTCATTGGGTAAAGGCATCATCTCAGCTTCACTGGCAACACTTCTGCAGTCAAGGGGATATTCCGTAACTATCCAAAAACTCGATCCTTACATCAATGTTGATCCAGGTACGCTCAATCCTTACGAACACGGCGAGTGCTATGTGACCGAAGACGGCGCTGAGACTGATCTCGACCTTGGCCATTACGAGCGCTTCCTGAATCGTCCAACCTCTAAAGCCAACAATGTGACCACAGGTCGCATCTACCTTAATGTGATTGAAAAAGAGCGAAGAGGTGAATTTTTGGGCAAAACTGTGCAGGTAATCCCTCACATTACCGACGAAATCAAAAATCACATCAAAATTCTCGGACAATCAGGAGAGTATGAAATTGTAATAACCGAAATAGGCGGTACTGTAGGCGATATAGAGGCGCTGCCATACATCGAAGCAGTTCGCCAGCTCAAATGGGAGCTAGGACAAGACGCTCTTGTGGTTCACCTTACTCTGATCCCATATTTATCAGCCACAGGTGAGCTAAAGACAAAGCCCACCCAGCACTCAGTGAAAATGCTCCAGGAGAGCGGAGTACAACCTGACATCTTGGTGTGCCGCACCGAGCACCCACTTGGAGAAGATCTGCGTAAAAAACTGGCACTCTTCTGTAACGTGAAGAAAGATGCCGTCATAGAATCAATTGACGCAGAGACCATCTATGCAGTGCCCATCCTCATGCGCAATGAAAAACTCGATGAAGCGGTACTGAAGCGCCTTAATCTGCCGGTGAGTCAAGAACCTGATTTAGTGCGCTGGAAAGAATTTTTATACCGTCTAAAGTTTCCAAAAACAGAGGTAAATATCGGTTTGATCGGCAAATACGTTGAACTCAGAGATTCCTATAAATCGATTGCCGAAAGTTTCATACATGCCGGTGCTCATACCGAAGTAAAGGTAAATATCCGGTGGATTCACGCCGAATCGCTACGACCTGAAACAGTGGTCGAGGCGCTGAAAGGTCTGCATGGAGTATTGGTAGCTCCGGGCTTTGGCGAGCGTGGTTTCGAAGGCAAGCTCGAAGCAGTGCGTTATGCTCGCGAAAACAAAATACCCTTTTTTGGCATTTGTCTCGGTATGCAGATTGCTGTCATCGAATTTGCGCGAAATGTGCTGGGCTTGCACGAGGCCAGCTCCTCCGAATTTCATCCGAATACCCCCTACCCTGTGATTGACTTAATGGAAGAACAGAAGAAAATTACCGAAAAAGGCGGGACTATGCGCTTAGGTGCTTGGCCCTGCAAGCTCGAACCTGATTCGCTTGCCCACCGCATCTACCGCAGGCTCGAGATCTCTGAGCGGCACCGCCACCGCTACGAACTCAACAATACCTATCGGTCACAGCTGCAGGCCGCTGGTCTTCGACTTTCAGGTATTAATCCCGATAAGGATTTAGTCGAAATTATTGAACTCGACGATCATCCCTTCTTTATCGGTGTACAGTTTCACCCAGAATATAAAAGTACCGTTTACAACCCGCATCCGCTTTTCATACACTTTGTAAAGGCAGCCAATCAATATGCCGTTGATAATGAATAACCTTTAAAAAAGTTTCTGAGATACTTATGAACAAACTAGACAACAATACCATCATAGGTCTTATACTAATAGGCATCATTATGATGTGGATAGGTTTTACTACCACACCTCCGAAACAATCACAGGAAAACTCTCAAAACACCCCTAAAGAACAACCTGAAGAGGAGGTAGTCGAGTCTGTAGATCTGTCGCAACCAATCGACAACGGCATCGCAATGATGCAAACAGTTTCAGAAGAATTTTACACGATGGAAAACGATCTGCTGAACCTTACTTTCAGCAGTAAAGGCGCGGTTTTGAAGCTCGTGGAGATTAAAAAGCAATTTAACTGGAAAAAAGAACCACTGCAGCTCATTAACGACAACCTTGAATGGAAACTGCTGCTTGGCAAGGTAGTAGCCATACCTACCAGTAAGCTCTTATTTCAAATAAAAGATAAATCAGAGCGCCACATAACGTTCACAACTCAATACGAAGGCAAAGACCTGAACATCACTTACAGCCTTGAACCAGGCAGTTATCGCATAAATATCGACATCGAATCGCCCATGCTTAGCAATGGTGGCTATATAGATATGCGTATGAAGGCCTTCAGACTTGAGAAAAACCGCGACTTCGAGAGCAATCGAACCTCCGTGTACTACCACCTGGCCAAAGGCAAACTAAAGAACCTCAGTGAAACCCGATCTGACAACGAGCGCGCCGAACAGCTCGATTGGATCGCCTTCCGCCAGCAGTTTTTCTCTGTTATACTTAGCAGCGAAAGCGATTTCAGCTCTGCAGAAATGACCGTAGAGCCTCTGGCCGAAGAAAAGTACACTAAACTTATGGCCTTGCGTGCCGAACTGCCGGCAACTACCACTACTGTAAAACTCCACATGTACCTAGGCCCTAATAAGTTTAACATTCTCAAAAAATACAAAAACGACTACGAAAAGCTTATTCCTCTGGGATGGGCCATTTTTGGCTGGATCAATCGCGGAGTAGTTATTCCTATATTCAACTGGCTAGAGTCGTACAACCTCAATTACGGCATAATTATCCTCATAATGGCCATCTTGATAAAAATTGTCATTTTTCCCTTCACTTACGGTTCATACCGCAGCATGGCCAAGATGCGCATCTTAAAGCCTGAAATGGATGAGATTAACGAAAAGTACAAGGACGAAAAAGACCAGCTCAAAAAGCAGCAGGCTCTGATGGAGCTATACCGCAAAAGCGGTGTAAATCCTCTTGGCGGTTGTATTCCCTTGCTCTTTCAGTTGCCCATACTGTTTGCCGTGTTCCAATTCTTCCCTGCATCCTTTGAGTTGAGAGGTCAGTCCTTTTTGTGGGCTGAAGATTTATCTACGTACGACTCTGTTCTCGATTTGCCCTTCAGAATTCCAGGATATGGCTCACATGTTAGCCTCTTTACGCTGTTAATGACCATATCTACCATCATCTACACCTGGATGAATCAACAACTCACTCCTCAAAATAACCAATACCCGCAGCTCAAATACATGATGTACCTAATGCCTATCGTTTTCTTAGGCGTTTTCAATAACTATGCTTCAGGACTTACATATTACTACTTCATCTCAAACATCATTACCTTCGGTCAGCAATACGCCATTAAGGCTTTCATTGACGAAGAGAAGCTCCACGCTAAAATCAAAGAAAATCAATCGCGTGAGGTAAAACCATCGAAATTTATGCAGACCTTTGAGCAGTTGGCTAAAGAGCAACAAGCCAAAGGCAATAGAACCATTCGCAGAAGAAAGATCTAATTATGAAAATTCTTCAAATACTAATTGTAGTTGCTCTTCCAGCTGTTTTTACAGCTTGTAAGAGCACATCAAATACCACTGCCCGAGTACTTAAAGGAAACAAGCCATTTGTAATATCTCTTGAGCGTACTTCTTGTTTTGGCACCTGTCCCGTGTACAAAGTGAGCATACACTCAGATGGTAAAATAGAATACAGTGGAAAAGACTTCTCAAACCCTAAGGGCGAATATGAAACTTACATTCCACTCACAGATGTAGAAGTTCTCCGAAAGGCAATAATTGAGGCCAATTTTGTAAATCTGGCTGATACATATGACAATATGTATATCAGTGATTTACCTTCGGTCATTACCACCCTTACTATTGAGGGAAAGCAAGTTAAGTCCATTAAAAATCGATACAATCCTCCTCCGCAATTGGTAAAGCTCGAAGTTCTGATTGACAAGATATGGAGAAAAGAACTCGAGATTAAAGAATAATACTTCTCAAAGACTTTCAAAAAAGCCCGTTTTAATGGGCTTTTTTGATTTCATAACCAGATGAAAAACTTTACCTTTGTGCGCTCATTGTTCAAATATTTCTTTCTGAACCACAACGCTTTGCACCTCCGATGAGCGATAGCCTACAGCATGAGTGCGGCATAGCCCTGCTCCGTCTCTTAAAACCCCTGGACTACTACCGCGAAAAGTACAAAACAGCTTTCTACGGCCTCAACAAGATGTATCTGCTAATGGAAAAGCAGCACAATAGAGGCCAGGATGGCGCCGGTTTGGCATCGATCAAATTTGACATGCAGCCCGGCCAACGATACATTAGTCGTATTCGCTCGAACGAACCAACTCCGATCAAAGACATCTTCGCGCGTATCAAAATTCGATTTTCCGAGACCCTTGGTTCTAAAAATCCAGAAGATCTCACTTCTCAGGAGTTAAAAGAACTGTTGCCCTACATCGGCGAAGTTTATCTCGGCCATTTGCGCTATGGTACATATGGTGGCAACAGCATCGAACAATGCCATCCCTTCTTGCGCCAAAACAACTGGATGACGCGCAACCTGCTGCTGGCAGGCAATTTTAACATGACAAACGTTGACCAACTCTTTAATAAACTCATAAGCCTAGGTCAGCACCCAAAAGAAAAAGCCGATACTGTAACCATACTGGAAAAAATCGGTCACTTCCTCGACAAGGAAAACGAAGAAATTTACCAGAAGTACAGAAAGGCCGGCTACAGCAAGAAGGACATTTCACCCTTAATAGCTCAAGAGCTCGATGTGGCAAATATCTTAAAGAAGGCAAGCAAACACTGGGACGGTGGCTACGTAATGGCCGGCTTACTCGGTCATGGCGACGCCTTTGTGTTGCGCGACCCTCATGGGATCAGACCAGCATTTTACTACATAGATAATGAAATAATCGCCGTTGCCAGTGAACGACCTGTATTGCAAACCACCTTTAACGTACCACTCGAATCGGTTCAGGAATTAGAGCCAGGCCACGCACTCATTATCAAGCGAAGCGGCCAGTATTTCATCAAAAAAATTAAAAAAGACGCCGAACGGCGAAGCTGTTCCTTTGAGCGCATTTACTTCAGCCGTGGCAATGATGCGAGTATTTACCAGGAACGCATTGCTTTGGGCAAATCGCTCCTCGAACCCATTCTCAAAACTATAAATTGCGACCTCGAAAACACGGTTTTCTCCTACATTCCAAATACGGCAGAAGTAGCGTATTATGGATTAATTCAGGGCTTAAATGAATATCTAAATACCAAAAAAGCCGAGCAACTGGCCAAAGCTGGTACAGCCCTGACCAAAGAACAGATTTTGACCATTCTCAATCAAAAAATTCGGATGGAAAAGGTTGCCTGGAAAGATGCCAAGCTGCGCACCTTTATCACCGAAGATGCCTCACGGGCTGATTTGGTAAGCCATGTGTACGACGTCACCTATGGCATCATTCGCCCAACAGATACGCTTGTGGTGCTCGACGATTCCATTGTGCGTGGTACCACTTTGAGAGATAGTATTTTGAAAATATTGGATCGGCTTAATCCAAAGCATATTGTAGTGGCTTCATCGGCTCCGCAGATACGCTACCCCGATTGCTATGGCATCGATATGGCTCGGTTGGGTGATTTCGCTGCCTTTCAAGCTGCGGTAGCCCTGCATTGGGAGCGCGGTACACATTACATCCTAAACGAAGTATATCAACAGTGCAAAGCCTATTTGGCCCAGGAAGATCCAGAGCCTAAAAATCTCGTTAAGGCTATTTACAAACCCTTTACAGTGCAAGAAATTTCAGATAAAATGGCCGAACTACTCTCCCCGCCGGGTATGAAGGCGAAGGTTTCCTTTGTATTTCAGAGCATCGAGTCGCTGCACCAGAGTGCCCCAATGCATACGGGCGATTGGTACTTTACGGGCGATTATCCTACGCCAGGCGGTATGCGCGTAGTAAACAAAGCCTTTGTTCACTATATGGAGGGCAATCCAAATAGGGCATATTGACCATGTCGGCAACTTCAAAAATTTTTTTCATTTCAGACCTCCATCTCGGTGTCGATGCCAAATACGCCTCAATTCAGCGCGAGCGTCTCTTTGTCAAATGGCTTGAGACTTATGGGGCAGAGATGGACGAGTTGTTCATCGTAGGCGATTTGTTTGATTTTTGGTTTGAGTACAAAAAGGCAGTTCCGAGAGGCTTTACGCGCGCCATTGGATCTTTGGCTCTCCTGGCCGACAGCGGTGTAAAAATTCACCTTTTCACCGGAAATCACGATCTGTGGATTTTTGACTATTTGCCGAACGAAATTGGATGCATGTTGCATCGCAAACCGATAACCCGGATTATTAACGGGAAAATATTTTACATTGGGCACGGCGATGGCTTAGGTCCGGGTGATTATGGGTATAAATTTTTGAAAAAGGTTTTTACCAATCCGTTGGCACAGTGGCTATTCAGGCAAGTTCATCCCGATGTGGGCATTCGGATTGCACAAGGCTCGAGCCGTGCAAGCCGAAGACATACGGGCGGGGCTGATGCCGTTTTTTCAACAAAAGAGCAAGAGTGGCTATATCAATACTGTCTGGAAGTGCTCGAAAGCGAGCATGTGGATTATTTCATATTCGGTCACAGACACTTACCCCTCGATTTACAGGTTGGCAGCAAAAGCAGGTACATCAACTTAGGTGAATGGTTGCACTACCAAACATATGCCGTTTGGACAGGTACAGAGTTGGAGTTATACGCCTTCGAATCTGACGCTCAATTTATAAAGTCTTAAGAATGGACTGGTTTTTCTTTTTTCTTGCATTTCTATTGCTGATCGCTGGGCTTGCAGGTGCTGTTTTGCCCGTCTTACCGGGGCCTCCACTGAGTTTTTTAGGTCTGCTTGTGCTGAATTTCACTTCCAAAGTTCACTTTTCAGTTACCTTTCTCGTCGTTTCGGCAATTGTGGCAGTACTAATCACCGTTTTAGACTACGTGATACCTACTTATTTCACACAGAAATTAAAGGCTTCGCCTGCTGCGGTTAGAGGTACATTTATCGGCAGCCTTCTCGGGCTCTTTGTTCTACCTCCGGTTGGAATTTTGATTTTTCCGATACTTGGCGCTTTTTTGGGCGAACTCATTTTTTCAAACGACGTTCAAAAATCATTAAAAAGCGCCTTTGCCAGTTTTGCAGGCTTAGTGGGCGGTATTGTCATCAAAGGTGTCTATGGCCTTTGGGCGCTTGTATATGGGGTTTATCTTTTGTTTTAATATTTACATTTTTCAGCTATAAAGATCAACCTGATCGCTTTCTGGATATTTAACGTTCAATCTGGATTATATACAACAGATGCATTATGATTTGCCAGAGATTTAATGTGAATTTTTGATCATAAATTTTAAAAAAATGAAATCGATTCTTAAAACGCTTTTAACATCTTTATCAGTTCTGGCAGTTCTCAACATCAATGCTCAGGATGCGCGACTTGAAAAAATCTTAAACAACCAAAAACTTCCATATCAATACGACCAAGAGAACGTGCGTTATATCGTGGGGTATCCACTTAAAAAGGGTAGAGCGCAGATTGTAAAAATTACAGCTTATCATACGATTGGAAGTATATCAACCATGACTATATCGACGATGGTAAGAAGTACTACGCTCAAGGGAACAGAGCTCGAAAACTGGGTAACTTCTGTCAATAAAAGAATAAAGAATGGAAAATTTAAACTTAACAGGGAAGTTGTTTTCTTTGAGGTGGAAATTCCAGTTAATTCTTCAGATAAATCGATCTTGGAGGCTCTGGAGTTAGTAGCTGTTGAAGGCGACAAAGCCGAAGTCGAGCTCACTGAAGGCGACAATTTTTAAATGAAAAAAACTCTAACGCTTTTAAAGCAAGAATTGATCGTTCAGCCGAAAGAGGGTTTGTAAGTGGATTTTTTTCCGTGTTCTTTCCGTCGAAATAAAAAAGGTTACAACTTTTTCGCTGTAACCTCTTGATTTTGAGTGGGCCCACCAGGGCTTGAACCTGGGACCCCCTGATTATGAGTCAGGTGCTCTGACCAGCTGAGCTATAGGCCCTAACCACAGTTGTCAAACGGGCTGCAAATATACATGGCCCGCTTTATTAAACGAACTTTAAAAAACCAAACCTTTTAACTTGCGATCTTGTAACAGCCAAAGACCAAATACCATTAGCGCACCATTGATCAGAATCAATTCAAAGCTAAAGGAATAGCCAAACCATGCAAGACTGTTTTTCTTAAGCAAATAGGTAAGACAAGGCGCAGCAATGGCCGCTAGAGGTATCCATCTATCGCGCACTTGCCAGCGCGTAAACATACCTACAACATACAACCCGAGCAGTGGACCATAGGTAAAACCGGCAATGGTAAAAATTTCATTGATGACGCTCTCGCTTACAAAATATTTGAATATCACGATTAAAGCGAGCATAGCTGTTGACATAGCCAGGTGGGTAAGTATGCGAATGCGTCGAGTTCGCTGGTTTTCAATGAGATCTAAGCCTAAAATATCAACAGTAAAAGAGGTGGTAAGAGCTGTGAGCGCGCTGTCGGCACTGCTGTAGGCAGCAGCAATCACGCCGAGAATAAAAAGAATGCCCAATATCTGTGGCGCTTCGGGGCTGAAAGCCACTGCTGCAAACAGGCGGTCGCCTGTGGCCTCGATTCCATGAAGGGCAGCCCAGTCGTATAGTAGTACACCGAGAGACAAAAAGATTAAATTTACCGGTAGGAGCATTACAGAAAAGAGCATCATGTTTTTTTGAGCGTCTTTTAAATTCCTGCAAGCCAGATTTTTCTGCATCATGTCTTGGTCGAGGCCAGTCATGGTGATGGCGATAAACATGCCTCCCAGAAATTGTTTGATGAAGTGTCTGCCGTCAGTCAAAAAATGATCGAAAAACCAGACATTCGAAAGTGGATTAGAATGAATATAACCGATTAAACTTTCGTTGGAAATGTTTAAATCTCTCCAAATAAAGGTAACTGCAGCTATAAGGGCGCCGAGCATAAAAATGGTTTGAACTACATCAGTGTAAATAATGGTGCCGATGCCACCGCGCTGCGTGTACAGGTAAATCATACCGATGCTGAGCGAAACTGTAGCCCAAAACGGCCAACCAAAGTGCTCGAATACAAGCGTGTGTAGGATGAGTGCCACTAAATATAATCGAAATCCGGCACCAAACAGTCGGGAAAGGATAAAAAAAGATGCCCCAGTCTTATATCCCACCGGGCCAAATCGGTCTTTTAAATATTGGTAAATGGAAATAAGTCGTAGTCGATAATACAGAGGTAATAAAATGACAGCAATAACTGCATAACCTGCCAAATAGCCCAGTACCATCTGCATGTAAGCCATATTTTGGGTCTTCACCCATCCGGGAATGGATATAAAAGTGACTCCCGATAAGGAGGCGCCAATCATTCCCACCGAAATCATAAGCCAGTGAGCATTTCGACCTCCGGTGAAAAAGAAATAGTTATCGGTCCTACTCTTCCAACGACTGATGATAAAGAGCAGGCTAAAGTAGCCAAGAATAAGCGCAAGAATAAAATAAGGAAGCGACATATTTACTGGTATAAACAAAAAACACCTCTCCATAGGGGGAGAGGTGCTCTACACTTCAGTGCGGATGGAGGGACTCGAACCCCCACGCCTCACGGCACCAGATCCTAAGTCTGGCGCGGCTACCAATTACGCCACATCCGCTTTTGGATAGCTAAAAACGGCTGCAAAAGTACACAAATATTTCATATGACAATGCAATTTTATTAACCGTCGTGTATTTTCCGTTCGCCGTTATTTTGCCGACCAAATTTTTACACGAGATGCTCAAGATAAAACCGGGTGATATTCCCGTTCCGAAGTTTCAGGGATTGCTACAGCATGCTGTGGCACCCAGACCCATCGCATTGGCAAGTACTGTGGATGCCAATGGCAATCCGAATTTGAGTCCCTTTAGCTTTTTCAACGTATTCAGCGCCAATCCTCCGATTTTGGTTTTTTCGCCTGCGCGCAGAGTAAGAAACAACACGACTAAAGACACGCTGGAAAATGTGCTTGCTACCAGAGAAGTAGTGATCAATGTGGTAACCTACGCAATGGTTTACCAGGCCTCACTGGCATCATCAGAATACCCCACAGGAGTAAATGAATTTATTAAATCTGGTTTTACACCGATTGAGTCAGAAATTGTTAAGCCTTTTCGCGTAAAGGAATCGCCCGTACAGTTTGAGTGCCGGGTTAACGATGTAATTGCTCTTGGCAATCAGGGTGGGGCAGGTCATTTGGTCATCAGCGAGGTATTGCTGGTTCATGTATCGCCCGATATATTGAATGCAGAAGGTATGATCGATCAGCACAAGATTGACTTGGTAGCCCGACTGGGTAAAAACTGGTATTCTCGCAATAGTGGTAGCGCTCTTTTTGAAGTAGACAAACCTCTTGAAAAACTCGGTGTAGGAGTAGATGCTATACCGGCAGAAGCAAAGGAATCAGGTATTTTCACTGGAAATGACCTCGGAAGACTGGGAAATGTAGAGAAGTTGCCTGCAACAGATGAGATTTATTCCTTTATCGAACAGTTGAAGAATGAAAATCCCACATACGCAAACATCCACCAGTGGAGCAAGGATGAGCTCTTTCGGCTGGCGAAAGACTACTTGCAAGATCAGGACGGTGACCCCATAGAATCGTGGATGATCTTGCTCTATGCAACTGAAAAGGCTTCTTAGGTAAAGCCTGATTCTTATACATTTATAAAGCCCCGGACACATAAGATAAGTGTACACTAGTCCGGGGCTTTTTTATTAATTGATTCTAGCGGAATGTGAATTTCAAAGTTTTTACCGGCAGGAGGCTGTTTTTTTTTTTAAGTCGGAATAGGATGGCGTTTTTTTGAATTTTTGCATTGGATGATCGTCGGTTAGGTGTTTATTCAGATGTTTTCAAAAAAAAAAGTGACTATCGAGAGGGGTATCCATGAATAAGCAAATGGTGGAATAATTGTCGTGTGCGTAAGGCGAATGGTACGCGAAAGCACTGTAATAAAGTGCAAAAGCGCCTTGCATGGGCTGGCCTTTTGTCATTGGCGCGAATAGTTTATATTTAAGCGTACCCTTATACTAGAGTATTTTTTTATGGGGCACGCCCAAGTAAAAAAAGAAAAAAATTAAAAATTCAGGGCTTGATCGAGGTCGGCTATGAGGTCTTCGTAATGCTCTATGCCTATGCTTAGTCGGATCATGGAAGGGGTAATGTTGTGCAGCTTCTTGTCTGTTTCGGGTACATCGCTGTGGGTCATGGTGTAGGGATGCTGGGCGAGCGACTCATTAGAACCGAGGCTGACGGCAAGATGAATGAGCTTCAGGCGATTGAGAAAACGGAAGGCTTCGCTTTCACCTCCGGCTATGTCGAAGGAAATCATGGCTCCTGATCCTACGCATTGCCTGTGATAGATTTCTACCTGGTGGTCGCCTTGGGTGGGGAGGCCCGGATAGTAGACGCGGGTGATTTTGGGGTGTTTCATAAGCCAATCGACTACGCGGAGGGCATTGTTCTGTTGGCGCTCCATGCGGATTTTGAGGGTTTCGATGCTACGCATGAGCAGCCAAGCGGTATTTGGACTGATCATATTGCCGAGAAAAGTGCGCAGGTGCTTGATTTGCTCAAGGTCTGCATGGCGGCCGAGCACCACGCCGGCTATGAGGTCGCTGTGGCCTCCAAGGTATTTGGTAGCTGAGTAAAGTACCAAATCAGCTCCGTGCAGCAAGGGGTGCTGAAACACCGGCCCGAGGTAAGTATTGTCAACAACCACCTTTACGGTGTGTCCGGAGTGCTGCTGAAGGTCAACGGCTATGCGACGCACCATATGAATGTCGAAGAGGTCGTTGGTAGGGTTAGCGGGAGTCTCAATGTAGAGCATGCGTATGTGGTCTTTAAATCCGGAAGATTCAATCAGCTCCAGAATTTCGCTTTCCTTCTGCTTTGGATGGATTTCGAGCACTTTTACTCCGATGGAGATGAGGTAATGGTTGATGAAGTGATGTGTGCCGCCGTACACAGGATTGCCGTACACGATTGCGTCGCCTGGTTTGAGGAATGCAAGCATGGTAGTGGCAATGGCACTCATACCACTTTCGAAGGCGGCAGCTTCTTCGGCTTGATCCCAGAGGCATAGACGCTCTTCGAGGATTTGCATGTTTGGATTGTTGAGCCGGGAGTAGATCAGGCCCGGAATTTCTCCCGGCCGCGCGTAGCGCTTTCCATAGGCTAATTCAAAAAAGGCTTTGCCTTCTTCTGCTGTTTTGAATACGAAGGTAGACGTCTGAAAGATAGGACATTTGATGGCTCCCTCGCTCCATTCAGGGCGGTAGCCATACGACATCATAAGTGACTCTGGGTGCATGATGAAAAAAATTTAAACAAAAATAGGTAACTCTTAAAAATATTCAATTAATTTGGATTTTAATTGAAAAAATAAGCAGTTTATGAAGTAATTTTGGTAAAAAATTAAATCTGATGAGCACTGAAAGCGATAAAAGCCAAAAAATTACCGCCAGCGACCTAATGCTCTTGAAGTACTTGCAAAAAAACGCTCGTGCTACTCTTAAAGAGCTTGCAATTCACGCGGGCTATCAAAGTCCGTCGGGGGTGCTTGAGCGACTTAAAAAGCTGGAGGAGCGCAACATAATAATGGAATACGAGACGAAGCTGAATAAAAATGCGCTCGGCTTCAAGGTGTCAGTGCTTACGCATGTGAAAATCAAGGAACACTATGAGGCGGTAATTCACGAGTTTGAAGAACATGTGAAGAATCTTGAGGAGGTGAAATGGTTTTTTCATGTGACGGGTGAATACGACTATATATTAATGGTGGTTTGTCAAGACATTGAGACCTACCACAGTTTTGTGGTGAAAAAGCTATCAAAAATTCCCAATATTATGACGGTGCACTCTTCCTTTGTGCTGAAAGAAATGGAGTGCAACGGCTTGTTGTAATGCGAGAACTTCATTACCCCGTTAACAGTTTTAAAATCCTAGGGTTACAAGGATTGTTTAATCAAAGTACTAGATTATAATACATGCTGACTGTAGCCTGGAGACCGGAGTACGTTCAACCCTTGCCTGAGGGACATCGATTCCCGATGCTGAAGTATGAGCTCATACCCGAGCAACTTATAAGGGAAGGAGTAATTTCTGAAAGTCAAATCTTCAATCCGGAGCCAGTTGCCGATGAAGATATCTTAGCCGTGCACCAGAGCGAATACGTGTACAGGTTAGAGAGGCTGAAACTTACCCGGTCAGAAGAGAGGCGTATAGGCTTTCCGCACGATAAGCGATTGATATTCCGAGAGAAATGTATTGCACAAGGCAGTATCCAGAACGCACTATACGCACTGAAGCACGGCTGTAGTTTAAATGTAGCCGGTGGTACGCATCACGCCTATTCCGATAGAGGAGAGGGTTTTTGTCTGTTAAATGATATCGCTATAGCAGCCTCTTACTTGCTGAGGCACCAACTTGTAAAAAGAATTCTGGTGGTAGATCTCGATGTACATCAAGGGAATGGCACAGCGTCTATTTTTAGAAATGTACCCGAAGTTTACACCTTCTCAATGCATGGGGCAAACAACTATCCGCTGCACAAAGAACTTTCGGATTGCGATGTGGCCCTGCCCGACGGAATAACGGATGAGCCTTATTTGAAATTGCTCGACCATCATTTAAACGAAATTGCCGATCGCTTTCAGCCTGATTTTATTTTTTACCAAAGTGGAGTAGATGTTTTAGCTACTGATAAGTTGGGAAGGTTAGCACTATCGGAGCTGGGTTGTGCTCGTCGCGATCGATTGGTTTTTGAATTTTGCAAAAGGCATTACCTACCTGTGGCTGTAAGCATGGGGGGAGGATACTCTCCAAAATTAGCTGATATCGTTAATGCGCATGTCACTACATATCGAGAAGCGGCTTGTGTTTTTGATTAAAAATTGAACGAAGTATTCTTTATTTCTTAATATTGGTAATCCGGAGAAAAAACTCCTGAGCATCGGCTTCTGATCGGAATTCTTTGGAAACAGAAAAGACTGGCAATCCGAGTATTTTTTTATGAACGTTTACTACATAAAGCTTTTCACTGATTTTGATTAATGTAATTTTTTTTTGAAAGGAATTGTACTCTTTGACGAGGGGATATGTCAGATTTTGAGAAGAGTCCATAAACAAAAAATCCGCTACAAAGTAGCGGATTTCGTATTAAAATGAAGTGAAGTTTACATTCTTTTTTCTTTAATTCGAGCAGCTTTACCCATGCGCTGACGTTGGTAGAAAATTCTCGCTCTACGTACTTTACCGCGCTTGTTTACTTCAATTGAAGAAATAGAAGGAGCATTAATCGGGAAAATTCTCTCTACACCGATTTCGCCACTCATCTTGCGGATGGTGAATGTTTCGGTGGCACCAGTGCCTCTGCGCTGAATCACTACTCCTTTAAAGGACTGCGGACGGGTTTTGTCACCTTCTTTGATCATATAGGTAACTGTGATAGTGTCACCTGCTTTGAAGTCAGGCCACTTTTTTTGCTCGATGTACTTCTCTTGTACGTACTTGATTAAGTCCATTTTTTTTGGTTTAAACGTTAACCGATACCAACGTACACAATTTTTGCCAGAGGTTGAGTATCAGTGAGTTGAGGTTATTTTAGTTCTTAAGATTTCGGCCTGCAAGTATAAGGCGATTTTTTTGGAAAATAAATATTAAATCTTAAAAAAGCGGATTGTTAGATAATTGTTTTGCAAACAAAGAAAGTATCTTGAAATTCTAAACTGTCAGCATATTCCGGTGCTCCACTCCACCGGCCTGGTATGCGGTGAAGCAGTGTGAGTTGTGCGTTTTTGAAGAGATTTTGAATTTCTTCAAATTCATAGGCGACGTTTGCTTCAGGTACCTTTTCGCTCATGATGTAGCACTTGTGATGGCGATACGGAAAGCGAATTTCGGCCGAATTCATGTATGGCCTACTGCGTTCGTCAATGCAAAAAAAGGTAAACATGGCCCTGCCTCCTGGCACGAGTGTGCGCGAAACTTCTTGTAAATAATGAGCTACCTCGTCATGTAACATGTGGGTGAAAACGGATGTGGCTACGGCAATGTCGAATCGGTCGTTTTGATAGGGAAAACGTATAGAAGTGCTTTGTATTTCGGTGTTGAGATTATAAAGATGGTTTCGAGCAGGCAGGTGTATAAAAGTGAAATTAGGGTATTTGGGAGAGATGTTTTTCTGACACCATTTAATGCCAGTTTTTACAATATCAAAGCCTTCATAACAGCCTTCTGCAGAGATTACTTCGGTGAGGGCCACTGCCAAGCGACCAATTCCTGAACCGATGTCTAATACCTTAGATGATGAGGAAAGGCCTGAGTATGTCTGGAGCAATTGCACAAAATGTCGGCCAGTTTCTATGAAATCTCCTCTACCGGTAAAGATCAGTCCTCGTGGAGGCCGTAAAGGATGTCTTTTTCCAGAAATATGGTCAAAAATATCCAAGGGAGAAAATAGTACTTTGCGAACCAAAAGGCGATGCTCCGGTCTAAGTTGATAGTAAATTTTTCTCAAAAAATCACTCATTGAAATAGGATATTTTTTCTATTTTCCTTCACCTTTTAACACGTGTAATAAGGAGAGAAAAAGAATTTTAATGTCAAGAGTTAAACTCCAATTTTCGATATACCATACGTCGTTTTCGAGACGTTCGTTAAAGTGTTTTTCATCAGTTATTTCTCCACGTAAACCACGAACTTGGGCTAGCCCAGTAATGCCAGGTTTTATCCAATGCCTTACCATAAAACGGGCACTTTTTTGTTTAAAAAGTTCAATGTCTTTTAAGTGGTAAGGACGTGGGCCAATGATCGACATATCACCCTTAAAAACATTCATAAATTGTGGCCATTCATCGATGCTGTACTTGCGAAGATAAGCGCAAATTTTTGGCATTTTATTATTATCTATTGTTCTAAATTTATAAAGAGTAAAAATTTTCCCAGTTTGCCCAAATCTTTTTTGTGTATAAATCGGCGATTTTTTCCATACAATAAAAAGTAGTATATAAACAAGAAGAAATGGTATGAATAGAAATATGAAGATGAGAAAAGTGATAAGGAGATCCATGCCTCTTTTCAAAGCTCGGTTGAAAGGTGAAGAAAGAGGTTCATCACGCATTTTGAGTACATTTAATCTGCCAATCTGAGTAACAAAAGCTGATAGCGATACAGCAGAAATCTCGTGTAATGAAATATAATGTTCGACAAACATTCGGTCGCACCAGTTTTGAACGGATACTAGTTTTTTTCCGTCTCTGTAAGTACTAATGACTGTTGAGATTTTCTCAGTAGTTTTATTTGATAAGAATTCTTCTGGATCTTCAGTTTTTATATCAATAATTTCTGTGAATTGAGGTATTGAAGAACGCAATATTTTTGCTATTTCTGAAACTATATTATCATTACCTATTACCAAATATTTTGCAGGATAAATCTTTTTGAAGTACCGATTGTAATATATTGAAATCATCAAAATAAGAAGATTGCCAATAATCAATAACAAAGTAAAAAATATCAAGGCAAAAATACGGGAATAATAATAGCCTTTAAGACTTACCAGTAATAATGAATAAAGCAAAATGAGCACAAACCATCTTCTGTTGAAAGTATCGGAAATAGTAGTAAAATTTGTGCCTGTGTTTCTCTGGGCCATGTAAAAGTACAAAGCGATCCAAACTGCATGTAGTAGAATGTACAATTGTAGGTAGTAGTCGTAATAAATATTTTTTAGAGGCGTCGAATCATCAAATCGCAAAAAAATTGCTGTAAAAAACGAAATATTAAGAGCTATAGTTTCAACGATTAAAAAAAATGCAGGTGAAATTTTCTTAAAATATACCGCGTTCATTAGAGCAATTTGATTTTTCCCTCGCGTTGTTTAATTGTTCTATGCGCGAAGTAGCGGAATAATTAGGAGTTTTGAAAGAAAATATTTCAAATATAAAAATTATAAGAATTTTCTACACTTAATTTGTTTTTTCTTTGCAATAAAATGTAAAAACATACATTCAATAATTTACTTATCTCTTTAGAATTCAATACATTGCCTTGATAGGGGTATTAATTATCAATTTATACACTGTTCAATGTCTGTAATTATTTCATTGGATAACCAAAACAAAGTTTAAAGAGGCATTTGTGCTTCTGGTGAGTTGCCAACTCCTTCTTTTCCAATTAATTTTCTGACTTGAACAGAATAAAGATCATTAACCTGTATTGCAAGAAGGTGGTTAACGGCTGTTTTAAAATTTTCATGCAGCCAGACATCAACGTCTTCAAGCTCCATAATAACAGGCATTCTCGGTTCTTCTGTATTGTGAATTTTTTGCATAAAAGAATTGGCGGGGCGAGTCAAAATACTTACGCTTAGGGCATATGGAAGTGTTTCTGGTGAATTTTCAAATATACCAGCCACAAACATTGGGCGATGATCGGAGTATCGAATAAAATGTGGTTGTTTTATCTTATTCACTTGTTGATATTCAAAAAAACCATCCAATACGACAATACATCGATTGTTTATTGAATTTCGAAAGGAGGGTTTTTCGCTCAGAGTTTCAATTCGTGCATTCAGCGTATTGTTGATAATTTTCTTTTGCTGCTCAATAGTTCGTGCCCACTTAGGTATAAGGCCCCAAAAGGCAGGAATGATAGAAAATGGGGAGTTGTAATGAATTAAAACCGGTAGCCCTGGATGATCAAATCCATACTTAAACCAACCAATGCCGAGAAAATCTTTGGTCTGATTGAGTTGGTTAAAAAAGGTAGGCTGAGAGTCAGCCGTTACTCCCAGCCTACGGGCATACACTTCGTTTTTGTGTGTCAGATAACTAACTGAATAACACATCAATGAACTTTTAATAACTTAAATACCTTTTCAAAACCTTCGAGTTCAATACGTAGCATATAAGGCGCAGCCGGCAAATACACTGTTCGTGTCCATTCAGGTTGGGAAAAATCCTGGAGTTTAAATATGGTTTTGCCTAATAGGTCGTACAGAGAAATTCGCACGGGAGCACCTCCAGGAGGCATGCCATGGATAAAAAGCTTGTCGCCTGAAAATCCTGCCTGAATGCGGTCGGGGTCAAAGTTATCGATACTAATGGTGGCGCAAGTGATAGTGTCACAAGCTCCAAAACACACTGCCGGCAGTGTGGTATCATTTGCAGGTATTGTGAGAAATCTGTTTCCAAACTGCGTGCAACTTCCGGTGATGAGTTCTTGTGTGGTGAATGAACTTCCATTCGAAAACTTGTACAATATGAAAGCACCTGTGTCAATCGGTATGGTAATTCGATAAATATTGGGCTGAATTTGTGTCATTTTGTATTGACTGTAGTTCCACTGATTGAAGGTACCCGCCACATGCACACCTTCAGGCGAAACATTTTTACCCTTCATGTTTACTTGGAAAGTAACATCAGATGTCGATGGAGCAGGAGGAAGTGAAGGGCATGGATTGCAGCTGCCAAAGCAAACGGCAGGCAGGGTAGTGTCGTTGACGGGCACTATGAGGAAGCGGTTGGATGGATTGCCAATGCCACAGGCAGCAGGTACGGTTTCATCGGCTCCCCAGGCGTTGCCGTTGATGAATTTGTACTGAATGGTATCGCCTTCGTTGAGGGTAGCGGTGTATTTCCAGAAGCCACCGGCAGAATCGAAGGTCATCGGCGTTGCAGCGGGATTCCATCCCTGGAAGTTGCCTGCGATGTGGACTCCGGCAGGCGAGGCAGGAGTGGAACCGAGGTTCACGCGGAAGGTCACCTGGCTTGTAGGCGCAGGAGGTGGAGGAGCGGGACAGGGGTTGCAGCTGCCAAAGCAGACGGCGGGCAGGATGGTGTCGTTTTGAGGTACGGTGAGGGTTCGGTTGCCAAAAGGTCCGGAAGCACAGGGACCGGAGAGTTGTTCATAAGAAGAGCCGTTCAAGAATTTGTATTCGATAAAAGAATTAGGACTTAATGTTATTTGAACAATGTAAAATCCATTAATCGAGTCAAAAGTCATTGGTAGAGATGTGGTGGACCAATTATTAAAAGAACCCGTAAGAAAAACTCCTTGAGGAGCTGGGGTAGTTGTTCCCAATGAAACCCTAAAAGTTACCAAAACACCTGATTCACAACTATCACAAGATCCAAAACAGGTGATTGGTAAAATGGTGTCACTGTCTGGAATGACTATTTGCCTTTTTTGAATGAGATTAATACAACAACCGGCAGTGATATTTTCACCTATACCGTTTATTAAAAAAGAATAAGAAACTCTTTTTCCACATGAAGATTGTAATTCGTATTCATAGATGCCTCCTCCCAAGTGAAGCATTGGTTGCCCATTCTGACCAAAAACATTCCCTGTAATTCGTACATCAGCATTCGATGGAATACCGTTTGGAATACGAAGTCGAAAGGATGTTTTTATTGATTGAGATACAATACTTTGTAAAAAAACAAAAAAGGATAAAAAAAGTAAATAAAGATTTTTCATTTTGAGAAAGTGTAGTTTTTACACTTTCAAAAGTACAATAAATTGTTACTCATCTATTAAAATTTTGTGAAACAAATGAGAATGTTAATAAAAAATCCCGTTGGCTTTTGGTTAACGGGATGTAGAAAAATGTTACGATAAAATTTATTAGTTATTAAGTGTAAGTTTTTTCTTCAAATCTTCTACATATCCTTTAAATTTTTTATCAGTATCCATCAAGTTTGCGACTGTTTTACAGGCATGGAGCACAGTAGCGTGGTCTTTGTTGCCACATTGGGCACCAATGCTCGCCAACGAGTTCTTCGTCAGCATTTTTGCAAAGTACATACTGAGTTGACGGGCTTGCACTACTTCACGTTTTCTGGTTTTTGACTTCATTACATCAATTGGTAGGTCGAAGTAGTCACAAACCACTTTTTGAATGTAGTCGATGGAAAGTTCGCGAGTGATGTTTTTTACGAACTTATCGATCATCTGGCGAGCCAGGTCTATAGTGATTTGTTTTTTGTTTAACGAGGCTTGTGCAAGCAGCGATATTAGGGCACCTTCCAGTTCGCGTATGTTGGTATTAATGCTATAAGCCAGATATTCGACTACATCTCGGGGCATTTCAATGCCGTCTTTGTACAGCTTGCTTTCCAAAATAGCAATACGAGATTCTAAATCAGGCATTTGAAGATCGGCAGACAAACCCCATTTAAAACGAGACAGGAGTCTTTGTTCAATTCCCTGAAGATCAACAGGTGATCGGTCAGAAGTTAGAATGATTTGTTTGTTGTTTTGATGGAGATGGTTGAAAATTTCAAAAAATACATCCTGGGTTTTGATCTTGCCTGCCAAATTGTGTATATCGTCGATGATGAGCACATCGATCATTCGGTAAAAGTGCACAAAATCGTTAGTGGAATTGTTTCTGGTAGATTCGTAGAATTGTTGAGCAAACGTGTCACAGCGTACGTACAAAACGATTTTGTCCGGATAATTTTCTTTGATCTCAATGCCGACAGCATTGGCTAAATGTGTTTTACCTAAGCCTGTTCCGCCATAAATGAGCAGGGGGTTAAAAGAAGTGCCCCCAGGTTTTTTTGCCACTGCAAACCCGGCCGAACGCGCTAAACGATTAAAATCACCTTCAATGTAGTTGTCAAAATTGTAGTTCGGATTTAGTTGTGAATCAACATGTACTTTTCTCAGGCCCGGTATAACAAAAGGATTTTTTACCCCATGAGCACTGATCTCAGCCGGGATATTTACTTTTTGTTCTTTAACCGGGCTTCTTTGATTAGAGGGTAAATTGATACTTGCAGGATTTTGATTTCCGTAAGTATTTTCCATAATAATGGAGTACACTAACTTAGCATTTTCTCCAAGTTCTCTGGTAATGGCTGAGCGAATCAAAGGCAGGTAATGCTCCTCGAGCCATTCGTAAAAAAACTTAGACGGAACTTGAATTGTTAACACATTATCCCGGAGTTTGAGCGGTCGAATTGGTAAAAACCAAGTTTTAAAATTTTGTGGAGTTATATTGTCTTTAATATAGTTAAGACAGGCTTCCCACACTTTTTCCGGGTTTCTTTCCATAGCGAGGTGATTTTAAATTCTTTAAAAAAATTTTAAAGACTTTTCAAAAATTGGGGGGCAAAAATGTGGACAATATTTTTAATAAAAAACTCTTTTTTGCGTTTTTTTATTTGAAATTTTTGTCTAACTTGCGAAACGCACAAACTTAACAATTCCTTAATTTAAAAATATAAATATCTGAAAAACAGCATTATGTATCTGCATAAAATTCAAGTTAGGGTGCGCTACGGCGAAACGGACCGCATGGGGTATGTGTATTATGGCAATTATCCTCTTTATTATGAGGTAGGTAGGGTAGAGGCTTTAAGAAATTTAGATATTTCTTACAAAGATTTGGAAGAGAATGGCATATTGATGCCAGTCTTATCCCTCCAAATCAAATACATAAGACCAGCTTTTTATGACGACTTATTAACAATAAAAACCGAGATTCGGGAAATGCCTGCAAGTCGAATCATCTTTCATCACGAAATCTACAACGAAGCAGAAACTTTACTGAATATTGGTTCGGTTGAACTGGTGTTTTTAAATGCTGCGACTGGAAAGCCAATCAGATGTCCTAATAAAGTAATACAAGTATTACAGAAATATTTTTAAAAAATCTTATAAAAATTTCTTTCAACCACTTCTTTGTCGTTTTCTTACCTTCGCATCCCATCAAAATTTTACTTATTGAAGGTTGGAATATTTGGCATAAGCATACCTACCGACGGCAGCGCCTATGTTCAACATTTATTAAATGTGCTAAGCGCAGCTGGCGTTGAGTATTCAGTGTACTTACCGCTTGTCACAGTTCTAAAAGAGCAAAACATTTCTTTCTCAGCAATAGATATATTTGAGAATGAAGAGGATTTGTATTTCAAAAATCCGGACTTTCTAATTTGCCTGGGGGGAGATGGTACCATTTTAGAGGCTTCAACGCTCACAGCTGGGACTGGAATACCTGTAATGGGGATTAACCTCGGACGGCTTGGCTTTCTATCTAATGTCTCGAGAAACGACATCGATTTGGCGATAACGATGCTTAGAGAGGGAAGGTTCAGTGTTTCAGAGCGATCGATGCTCTCTCTGCGCAATTCATCGAGTCCGCTGGGAGCTGACTTTCTGGCGCTCAACGAGGTGACCGTCAGTAGGAAAGACTCTGCCTCTATGATCACCATCCACGCATGGATCGACGATCAATTCTTAGCCAGTTACTGGGCTGACGGGCTCATCATCAGTACACCTACCGGAAGTACAGGTTACAATCTGAGCTGCGGTGGACCAATCGTTTCGCCTACGAGTGGGGTAATGATTATAACTCCGATTGCACCTCATAACTTAAATGTACGCCCGGTTGTTATATCCGACAGCAGCCAGATTCGCCTTCAAATCGAAGCTCGGGAGAAATACTTTTTAGTGGCAACGGATTCTAAGACTCAGAACATCGAATGCGGAAAAGATCTGCTGATTCAAAAAGCTAAAGTGACTTTTTCGTTGGTTCAATTAGAGGGTTATCCCTACTACAAGATACTCAGAGAAAAGCTTTATTGGGGAGCTGATAAAAGAAATTGATGCTTGCAATTGAAATAAATAAACTGTACATGCGTTTTAAAGGCGAAATTCAAAAGGTGCAAATCAACTATTTGGTTGTCTTATTACTATTGACCGAGCGCGCAATAGGCCAATTTATAGGTGCCGGCATTACCGGAGGTGTCTCACATTTTATCGGCGATGTGGGTAATTACGGCATTCACATGCCACAGGGTTACAACTTTGGATTAGCAGCAATTTATGCACTGAATCCACATTATTCCATTGAAGCCGGGGGGTATTACGGTGTAGTAGCCAATGATGACGCCCTGAGCTCAATTGATTGGCGAAGGAATCGTAATTTAAGTTTTCGATCTTTTGTATATGAAACGCACGGAAGGGTGAATTTTAACTTTTTTCCGGTGACTGGCCGCAGAGGTGAAAACAACAGTCCTTTCATCTTTTTAGGATACGGTTTGTTTGCTTTTTATCCGGAGACCTGGTATCAAAATCGATGGGTAAAGCTAAGGCCTCTGGGAACTGAAGGACAAGGTACTCGATTGAGCGACAAGGGAATCTACCCGGAAACAAGCAGTTTTATACTCTTTGGTTTAGGCTATTCAATAACAATATCTCAAATTGTAAATGTCTATTTCGAAACTGGATTTCGACGCACAGACACAGATTATTTAGACGACGTAAGCGGTTACTATGTAGATGCTGTTGAGCTGGCCGAAATTCGAGGGCCCGTGGCAGCTGCCCTCAGCAATCGATCGATTGTGCGATTTGATACCACTGATAGGCTTAGAGGAAATCCCACAAACAAAGATTGGTACGTATTTACTAATTTTAAAATAATATTCAAATTATCTTCGTCGCGCGAAAAATGCAGAACCGGTTGGTAACAAACTCAGATAACGCAGCTCTTAATCAAGCAACAATAGAAGTAGACCTCACCCGACTCCCCAAACACATTGCTATTATTATGGACGGCAATGGCCGTTGGGCTCGGGCCAAAGGATATATTCGTTCGCTTGGTCATGAAAATGGCGTTGATGCTCTTCGCAGAATAGCTACAGCCTCAGCTGAGCTAGGTATCGAATACCTCACTGTGTATGCCTTCAGCACTGAAAATTGGAAACGCCCAAAAACTGAAGTAAAGGCTTTAATGTCTATTTTAGTGAAGGCTCTGCGCAAAGAACTCTCAACACTGCTCGACAACAATATCCGTCTGCAAGCGATTGGTGACATCTCGCTCTTGCCTGAAGACATCCAAAAACAGCTTACTGAGGTTATAGCCCTTACTTCTAAAGGTACACGCATGGCCCTAACCTTAGCGCTTAGCTACTCCTCTAAAGAAGAAATTCTGCGCGCTACCAGACTGCTCGCTGAAGATGTGCGCAAAGGGCTTCTGTTACCGGAAAATATAACCGAACAAGTCTTCGAAAACTACTTATATACACGTGGAATGCCTCATCCAGACCTGCTCATTCGCACCAGTGGTGAATATCGAATAAGCAATTACCTGCTATGGCAATTAGCTTATACCGAACTGTATTTTTCACCTAAGCTCTGGCCTGACTTTACAAAAGAAGACCTACTCTTGGCCATAGCTGAATATCAAAAGCGCGAAAGAAGGTTTGGTTTAATTTCAGAACAACTCAATGAAAATTTTTAAAATACCAGCCCGTTTTGTCGTTTATCTAATAGTTTTATTTTTTTTTATACCCGGCCAGATTCACAGCCAGGTTCAAAACAATGTAGAGGTTACCGAAGGGCTTGAGTACGAAATAGGTGGAATAACCCTTGCAGGCGCTGAGAATTTAGATTACAACCTGGTATTACTCATTTCAGGTCTCAATGTTGGTGATCGCATCGTTTTTCCAAGCGATAAAATTACTAGAGCCATAAAAAACCTTTGGAAGCAAAAACTTTTTGAAGACATCCAAATCTATGTGACCGGAAAAAGTGGCCGAATTATTTACCTTGAAATTTATCTCAAAGACCTTCCTCGACTCAGTAAATATTACATCACCGGAGTTAAAAAGAGCCGTAGAGATGAATTGCGCGACGAAATCAAATTGAATCGCGGAAACATTGTAACTGATAACCTCATCATCACGGCAAAAAATAAAATATTAAAATATTATGAGGACAAAGGCTACTTCGATGCTGAAGTAGAAGTAGTGACCGAAAGAGATACTGCTGAAAACAATGCTTTAATCTTAGGTTTTCGCATTAAAGAAGGGGATAGAATAAAAATCAAAGAAATTGAATTCATCGGCAATAAAAACATCAGCGATGCCAAGCTTAGAAAGGCTATGAAAGAAACAAAACGCCACAGGTGGTACAACATCTTTCGCACATCGAAATACATCGATGAAAAATTCAGAGAAGACCTCGAAAAAGTGATAGATAAATACCAGGAAAACGGCTACCGCGATGCTCGGATACTCAAAGATTCCATATATCGAATACCTGGAGAGAATTTTATTAACCTCTACATCACCATCGAAGAAGGCAATAAGTTTTACTTCAGAAACATCACCTGGATTGGAAATACGAAATATCCGGATGAAGTTTTAAATGCCGTCCTGAAAATTAAAAAAGGTGATCCCTATGACGCAAAGCGATTGAGCGAGCGCCTTTATGCCGACCCCAATGGCAACGACGTAAACTCCCTCTACATGGACAATGGATACCTTTTCTTTAATCTAACCCCCGTAGAAGTATTAATTGAAAACGACTCAATCGATTTAGAAATGCGTATCCGCGAGGGTAGGCAAGCCACCATTAACAGAGTGACTGTAACCGGTAACGATCGCACAAACGACCATGTGATTATGCGTGAAGTACGCACCCGCCCAGGCGATCTCTTCCGCAAGAGCGACATTCAACGCACCATGCGCGAGCTTTCTCAGCTCGGATTTTTCGACCCTCAACAGCTCAACGTTAATCCCGTTCCTAATCCTGAAACCGGAACTGTGGACATCGAATACACCGTTGTAGAACGCAGTACCAGCCAGCTGGAGCTTCAAGGCGGTTGGGGTGGTGGCTTAGGTATAGTGGGTACTCTCGGTTTGAGTTTCAACAACTTTTCGGCTCGAAACATCTTTAACAAAAAAGCTTGGACTCCACTGCCTTCAGGCGATGGACAGACGCTAAACCTCAGAGCACAGAGCACCGGTCGATTCTTTCAGAACTATTCTATCTCTTTTACAGAGCCCTGGTTGGGCGGTAAAAAGCCCAATTCACTTACCATCTCAGGATACCATTCCGTTCAGAATTTCGGAGGAAGAAGGATCGGTGATCCCTTGCGCCAGGCGCTGAACATCACTGGTCTTACTATCGGCCTGGGCAAGCGCCTTCGATGGCCTGACGATTATTTTACCCTTTATCAGGCTTTAGAATTTCAACATTACAGGCTCGATAACTTTGAGCTCGGCATTCCTAATTTCAGAAACGGATTTTCTAACAACTTTTCTTTCCGATTCGTACTCACAAGAAATAATACCGATGTACCCATCTTCCCCACCCGAGGCTCCAATACCATTTTTACCCTAAAGCTTACACCCCCGTATTCTTTATTAACAGGGCGCGATTACAGTGATGCCACACCGCAAGAGAAGTATTATCTGCTCGAATATTACAAGTTTAAATTCAACACTACCTGGTACACTGAGGTCTATAAAAACATCGTGATCTCATCGCACGCCGAGATGGGATTCATGGGCACTTACAACCGGGTGATAGGCCTATCGCCTTTCGAAAGGTTCTTTGTGGGTGGTGATGGTATTCAGAACTTTATTCTTGACGGACGGGAAATCATTGGTTTAAGAGGATATCCTAACAATTCCATTGTGCCAGGGGCAACTCCTACCGGCCAAAGTCAGTTGGGCAATGGTGGGGTTCTTTATTCAAAATATACGGCTGAATTGCGTTTTTTGATTTCTCCGAATCCAAATGCTCAGATATGGCCTCTGCTCTTTGTAGAAGCAGGAAACAACTTTGGGTCGTTTAAAGAGTATCGCCCCTTTCAGCTCTATCGCAGCTCAGGTGCAGGTATTCGCATTTTTATGCCCATGTTTGGGTTGCTTGGCATAGATGTTGGCTATGGTTTCGACCCTGTGCCTGGCTTTTCAGCTCCTTCAGGGTGGCGCACACATTTCATTATTGGTCAGCAATTCTAATGAAAGTATTTTCGCCCGCAGAAAGCATGAAACTATTACCGCGTATTTTGGCAGGGTTACTTTTCAGCGTATTTAGCACTTTGCTAAATGCCCAGAATCAGCGCATTGCCATAGTTGATACCGAATACATCCTGAAAAAAGTACCTGAATACAACCAGGCTCAATTAGAGCTTGACAGACTATCTTCCCAATTTGAGGGAGAGATTGAAGCGCTAAAAAGCGAACTGCTGGCTCTACAACGCGCATTGAATGCTGAAAAAGTTCTCTTAACCGATGAAATGATTAAGGAGCGAGAGGAAATAATTGCTAAAAAAGAAAAACAGATTTTCGAAACGCAGAGAAAATATTTCGGACCAGAAGGTGAGTTGTTTAAAAAGCGGAAAAGTTTGGTAAAACCCATTCAAGACCAAGTATATAACGCCATACAGGAGGTGAGTCGCCAAAAGCGCATTGACCTCGTGATCGATAAGGCTAACTCGCTATCTATCTTGTATGTAAGCGATAAAATGGACATTAGCGATGATGTACTCAATAAATTGGGATACCGATGACGAATAAATATAAACCTTTAATACCATCAAATATGTTTAGAAAAACCCTGTTAGCTGCCATAGTAGCTCTATTTACTTCAGTAGGCACCTATGCACAAAAATTTGCACATCTCGATTTTACCGAATTAGTGCGCACCATGCCTGAGTACAAACAAGCTCAGGAAGAAATGGAGAAAATGCGCAAAGAGATGGAAGATGAACTCCTCGAGCTGCAAAACGAGTTGCGTGAAAAGGCCCAGAAATTTGAAAAAGAAGCTCCCGGCTATACAGAATTAGTACGCCAGAGAAAAATACGCGAACTGCAAGAGATGCAGCAGAAAATTCAGGAGTATGCCGAAGAAAATCAGGAAAACCTCGCTCGTCGTCAGCAAGAGCTACTTCAACCTCTCACGCAGAAAGCTCAAAAAGCTATTGAGGAAGTCGCCACTAAAAATGGATACACCTATGTATTCGACTCAAGCCAGGGAAATGGGCTTCTCTTCTTCAAAAACGGAGAGGATATTATTGCTCTTGTAAGAAAGCAACTGGAATCTATGCCTTCGGTCGACATTAAATCGAACAAAGGCTCAACAGAGCCTCCAAAAACAAATACTCAAACCCCGGCTCCGGCTCAACAGCAACAGACCTCTCCCTCTAAAGGGAAAAAGAAATAATCTTCAGGAAATTGTCTTTGAATTAAGCCTCCGGATATCGGAGGCTTTTTATTTTTGTAATTTCAACACAAGATAATGAACAAAGGCGAGTACAATTTTGACAAACTGTTTGAAGTATTGAGCAGAGAGAGTTGGCCACAGGTGTACTACTTCAAATTCATTGTAAGAGCTGATAACCACCTCATTGCCAGAGTTCAGAGTCTGTTTAATTCAAACGAAGCCAACATCAGTATGCGCCGTTCGGCAAAAGGTAATTATGTCACTATTTCGGCAAAAGAAATGATGCTCACCGCTGAGAGTGTAGTGGAGCGCTACAAAAAAGCCTCTGAAATTGAGGGTATTATTGCTCTCTGATACATTTTAGTGGAAATGTCTCACCCCCCACTACTCTGTTCTGGCGATACCATTTATATCACTGCACCGGCAAGGGCTTTGCCAATCGACGAGGTTCAACATGCCATTCGATCGATTGAAAAATTTGGTTTTAAAGCAGTCGTGGGCAGCACAATTGGTACCTCTTTCCATCAATGGTCATCTGCTGACTGGGCACGTGCTGCTGATGTTCAAACTGCTTTGAACAATCCGGAAGTTAAAGCCCTGTTTATGGCTCGGGGCGGATACGGATGTGTGCGGATCATCGATGAGTTAGATTTTTCTCCTTTGCACAAGTACCCCAAGTGGATTGTGGGATTTAGTGACGTTACTGTTTTTCACGCTCACTTGTGGTCGAATTTTCGCATTGTCAGTTTGCACGCTCCAATGATTATCAACTTTAAAGAAAACACCGAAGAAAGCATCCAATCCATTTTTCACCAGCTCTTAACCGGGAAGGGAAGCCTAAGCGGTACTGTTGGATTGCCTGGAGTTGCTCAAGGGCCACTAATTGGTGGAAATTTATCGGTGTTGTACTCCCTGCTGGGTTCGAAATCCTTTCCCGATTTACGAGGTGCAATCTTGATGTTAGAAGACCTGGATGAATATCTCTACCACATTGATCGAATGCTGTATGCCCTTAAGCGGGCAGGGGTTTTCGAGGGTTTAGCAGGCTTGGTTGTTGGTTCTTTTACAAACATGCACGATAACCAGGTACCATTTGGTTACTCGGTTAGTGACATATTACTACACCACTTTGCTCACAGAGGTATCCCGGTAGCTTTTGAGGCTAATATTGGACATCACACCGATCAGCGGGCATTTATTCACGGTGCTGATGCTGTTTTGGAAGTAGATTCGATCGGCAATTGGCAATTAAGATGGCAACTCACTTAGAAACCGGCCGCGGGGGTGAACAGCTGGCTACTGAATTTTTGGAACAGAAAGGCCATCAGATTCTGGAGCGCAACTGGCGGTGGGATAAGGCAGAAGTTGACATTATTTCAAGAGATGGAGATTTCCTGGTATTCACAGAGGTAAAAACGCGCACCGGGTATCCCGTGCCCGAAGCTTACGAAACCCTCGATGAGTATAAAATAGCCCATTATGCTGATGCAGCTGAGGCTTATTTAGAATGGAAAGACCTGGATTTAGAAGTGCGTTTTGATTTTATCGTGGTGTGGTTAATTCCAAATTGCTCTCCGTTAATCCGGCATTTTCCTTTTGCTTTTAATCCTTGAGCTTTTGAAAAAGGTTTTACAGACCGTTTAAAAACGGTTTAAAAAGACCTTCCAGACTCAATATTTACTTTCAGCAGGCTCCTTGAGGTGTATAGTGCCGTACTTTTGCAACGCTTCAATGTTTTTGTAAATGATCATACATATTACACCATCACATACAATTGATTTTAAGCTGATTTATGATGTATATTTTCATAAAAACTCAAAAATTACCCTATCTGAAGAGGTACTTTACCGCGTAAAAAATTCTCGGGAGCGCTTTGAAAATCTTTTAAAATCATCGCATTCGCCTGTATATGGTGTAAACACAGGTTTTGGCTCTCTCTGCAACGTAAAAATCGACGAAAGCCAGCTCACAGAACTTCAGAAAAACATCGTGATGTCGCATGCCTGCGGCACGGGGAGTTATGCCGGCGATGAGGTAGTGCGTCTTATGCTTTTTTTCAAAATAGTATCACTCGTTCGCGGTTATAGTGCTATTTCAGTCGAAACTCTGAATGCATTGACAGAATTTTTCAATCGTTCAGTATTACCATATGTGCCTAAGCAGGGCTCTCTCGGGGCAAGTGGTGACCTGGCACCCCTTGCGCATCTTTCCTTGCCTTTGTTAGGGTTGGGATATGTGGCTGTATCGGGCGAGAAGATGCCTACTTCTCAATGCAAGGCACTCGAAGGCATGCAACTACCAGTACAACTGCGCTCTAAAGAAGGTCTTGCTCTGCTCAATGGCACCCAATATATGTCGGCTACTCTGGCAGCAGCACTCATTAGGGCATTTAGACTTCATCAGCTTGCCAGTTGGATATCAGCCCTTTCGATTGAGGCTTTTCTGGGTCGGCGTGAACCCTTTGATCCACTCATTCACTCAGTAAGGCCGCATGCCGGGCAGCAAAAGGTGGCTGAATTTATGTATAGACATCTGATCGACAGCGAGTTGCATATAGTCGAGCGCTCCTGGGTACAAGATCCGTATTCTTTCCGTTGCATCCCTCAGGTGCATGGGGCATCACTCGACACCCTGAATTACGCATTGCGAGTTCTGATCACCGAAGTGAATTCTGTGACTGATAATCCGCTCTACTTCGACGACGAAGAAGTCATTTTATCGGGGGGTAATTTCCACGGGCAGCCATTAGCATATGTAGCTGATTTTGCCGCTATTGCCGTTCATGAGTTGGCCAATATTTCAGAAAGGCGCATGTATCTGCTGCTATCTGGTCAAAGGGGCTTACCGCCCTTTTTGGTAATGAATCCCGGATTAAATAGTGGCTTAATGATCGCACAATACAGTGCTGCAGCACTTGTCAGTGCCTCTAAGCAGCTTTGTACCCCGGCTTCAGTTGACAGTATTCCCTCTTCTAATGGGCAGGAAGACCACGTGAGCATGGGTGCCAATGCAGTAAACAAGCTTCACGATGTGCTTGATCTGGCCGAAAAAGTACTGGCCATAGAGCTCCTACACGCCTCTCAAGCTTTGTACTTCAGAAAAGGCAGGCTAAATTCATCGCTGGAGGAATTCCTGGCACTTTTTAGAGACACTGTGCCCGTGATTGAAAACGACCGCGAATTGCACAACGATATCGAAGCAGCCATTCAGTTCGTAAAAAATCTGCCGGTATCTTTTGACGCCATCAATCAATGGATCGAATGACCGGAGGAAGACATTTAATAGTAGGATCAGGAAATGCAGCTCGTTTCGTATTGAAACTGCTGGAAGTTCTTTTTAACTGCGATTTCAAAGCAACGCTTGTATCGCGCACACCCGACGCGTGTCGAGAAAAATTCAGGGATTGGAAAAATGTCACCATTTCAAATTCCCAATTCCATTCAGATGCATACGAAGCCATTTGGCTTTCTGTGCCTGATGCGTATATCTCGACTTATGCTCAATCAATTAAGGCAGTAGGCAAAAGGTGGATTCACCTATCGGGGGCTACCTCTCTTGAAGCCCTTAAACCTCATACCGATAATGGTATGGTGATTTGGCCTGTAATCTCATTAGCCTCGCCCTACGACATTCAACAGGTACCTCTTGTGATAGAGACAGCTACCAAAGATGATTTCGTAGTCTTGCTTAAACAAAAATTTACAAATGCCATCGAAATGCCATATCAGAAACGTCTTGCCACCCATATGGCAGCAGTGGTAAGCAATAATTTTGTTCATCACCTGCACGCTTTGCTCGAAGAAGAACTTGAACATCAAGGAATTTCAAGACAATTACTGCAACCTATCATTGAGCAAACCTCTCAGCGCATTCTCGTAGGTGAACTAAAGAGTAGTCAGACAGGTCCGGCGCGCAGAGGCGATCAAAAGACTATTGAAAAACACCTTAAAACCTTACACAACGAAAAACTTTTACACCTTTACAAGACGTTAACTCAAAGCATTCTAACATATTATGCCGCTGAACTACAAGCAAATACTTCCAGAAATAACGACCTTTATATTTGATATTGATGGAGTACTGACGGATGGACGCATCCACGTGTTGCCCGACGGACGAGCTGTGCGAAATATGACTACACACGATAGTTTTGCTATTCAATTAGCACTAAAAAAGGGCTTACGCGTGGCGATCATCAGCGGGGGCTCTGGATTAGGAATTTCTGAAATACTTCGCAATCTGGGTGTAGTGGATTTATATCTGAATGCTTCATACAAAATTGAAGCATTCGAAGACCTTAAAGCATGCTACGGGCTCAGCGACAGCGAAATTTGCTATATGGGCGATGACCTGCCCGATTATGAAGTGATGTGCAAGGTTCGCCTTGCCGCGTGTCCTCACGACGCTGCTCCTGAAATTCGCGCTATATCGCACTACGTTTCACCTAAAACAGGTGGAAATGGATGTGTGCGTGACATACTGGAGCAGACACTCAGAGTAAAAGGCTGGTGGAACGATGCACATTCGCGCTCATGGTAGCTACTTTTTTTGATTATCTCAAGCTCGTGCGCTGGAAGAATCTGCTCTTGGCAGCATTCATTCAGCTTTTTTTGAGGTATGGATTTTACATACCATTTGGTATAGATCCCGCGCTCGATCATTGGCAATTTGCCGCTGGTGTCTTAGCTACTATGCTGCTGATGGCTGCGGGTTATATTATTAACGATATTTACGATGTAGATACAGATAAGATCAATAAACCAGACCGACTAATTATACAGAATAAAGTTTCTGAAAAAAACGCATGGATACTCTATTATTTGTTTAATGCAATTGGCCTTATTATTTCCTTTTCATTGTCGTTGATTATTAATCGTTTTAAGTACTTTTCAATTCCTGTAATTACTGTTGTCCTGCTCTTTTTATATGCCACAGATTTTAAGCGCAAACCTCTCATCGGAAATCTTATCATTTCTCTACTCGCAGCGCTCAGTATAATTACTGTTTTATTCTTTGATATAATGCCTCTTATTTCAATGCCTACTACTTCTGTAGAATTGCGCTATTTTGTACTGATAGTGCATGTATTTATCGCCGTATTTGCCTTTCTGACTACCCTTGTTCGTGAACTGATAAAAACATTGGAAGATATGGCTGGAGATTGGCGTGCAGGATATGCAACTTTACCACTGAAAATAGGAGAAAAAAAGACCATAATTCTTTCAATATTCACATTAATCAGCCTCTTTGCTTTTTCCCTTTTTTCAGTGGTAAAAGTGAATGCGTTCTATCTGTATGTATATTCTGGAATATTTCTACTTATGCCCTGGACGATTGTCTTCTACTTATTGATATCTGATAAAGATAATAAGTACAAAATGGCTCAGCGTTGGATGAAAATCTCCATGTTTACGGGTATTTTATCGCTGTTAGTATTACAAATCTGAAGGTATCGTTAAAGAATGAATGTACTAAAGTGCTCGAACTGCCATCAGTGGACGGACAACGACCATAAGTATTGCCTCTTCTGTGGGTACGAGCATCATAAACAGCAGAAAATTGAACGCGAATTTTTGAAAAAACCTCTTGATACCGGCTTTCCTTTCATAAAAATTCAACAAACAGATACAATTTTCGTAAAGGCGGGAAAAGGTGTTGTACTCTTTTTTCAAATCATCGTTTACGGGATTGTTTCCTTGATTATGTATTTAGCATCCTCTGTGGTACATTAATGATTGTTTTTTGTGCTGAAATTACTTCAAAAATATTTATATATCTTAGGTGAAAAAGAAGCTTTATTGATTCTATTATTCATGCTTAATCAATTCCTAGAAAAACTTGGAATATTTATACCTTTAATTCACTCTTACTTCGATGATTTGATTGCAGTTCCTGTCACACTGGGTCTTACTAAGTTTCTAATGTATTTTATTCATAGATATACCTATGAACGCTTGTATTCACCCTTTCAGATTTTTATAGTAGTGTGTATGTTTTCAGTGTATTTTGAATGGTATCTTCCTGAAAAATACCCTTATCATCACCGCGATTTTTTCGATATTTTATGTTATACCTTCGGCGGCATTTTTTATTATTATTTTATCCAAAAAAAATCAAGATAAAATTGGAAACAGGAAGATGCTGAGCAGATACACAGTCAAAAGCCCTATGAAACCTATGATAATACCAAGCTTAATGAAATCCTGACTTTTCAGCATTCCTGAGGCATATGCGAGCGCATTAGGTGGAGTGCTTACAGGCAATGCCATTGCTAAAGATGCTGATAGAGCAATCGAAAAGGCGAGTTCCTTTGCGAAAACGACATCTGATTGCCCGAAGGCAAATGCAGCAGATATTCCAATGGGAATCAATAGGTTAGCAGCGGCTGTGTTAGAGATTACGGTTGAAAGGAGTAATGTGGCTGCCATCAGTGATGCCAATAGAATGTTTCTATTCTCAGGCAAGAATTGTAAAACCATTCTGTCGAGGCCCGTATCTGACATACCCCTACCCAAGGCAATACCTCCGGCAATGAGTATCAGCACATTCCACTCAAGACTATTGATATCGTTCTTTTTTATTAAACCAGTAACTGAAAAAACAACGGCAGGCAGCAATGCCACCACGCTTGTAGGCAGGCCGTGAATTTTCTCTGTCATCCAGAGCAATACGGTGATGGAAAAAATGGACATGACAAATACCTTTTTTGGGTCTAAATCAGCTGTTTCAATAGATAAAGAAAGTTTTTTACTCTTTGGTGGAAAAATTGTGATCAATAGGAATACTGTAAATGCCAGAAGGACAATACAAATGGGAATGGCTATGAGCATCCAATCTGTAAAACCGATGTTTAAACCCTTATTTTGTAAAAAGCCAAGAGCTATCGCATTTGGAGGCGAACCTATCGGAGTGCCCATGCCGCCTATGTTTGCTGCAAACGGTACGGAAAGGATCAAGGCTTTCTGAAATTTTTTCTCATCGCTCATTTGCGACAAAATGGGTCCTAAGAGAGTGAGCATCATAGCTGTGGTGGCAGTATTGCTCATCCACATTGAAAAAAGCGCTGTAAATACCATAATGCCGATGATCAATTGAATGGGAGTTGATCCGAAATAGCGAATCATCCAGGTAGCTAATGTTTGGTCAACGCCACGTTTTACGCAGGCTTGAGCGAGAATAAAACCACCTAAAAACAAATAGATTACAGGCTCAGCTAAGGGTTGAAAATAATGCTTAAAATCTTGTTGATTCTCAGGATTTTCAAATCCCAAGTTGGGCCAATTGCCTGGATTAGCAAGCAACAGAACTTGTAATCCAATGATTAAGAGTGATGTGGCAAATAAGGGTATTGCTTCGGTAATCCAGAGAAGGCATGCAAATACAAATATGAAAATCATCAGGGATGCTTCTTTGGGAATGTTTTGATGTTTTGCGTAGAAATAGACCCCGAGCGATAAAAAGAGCAAAGTGAGAAAAACACTGATGGCGTGAGAGTCCCATTTCGGATTGGTACCAGCTATTTTGGTGTGAGTTTTAATGTAATCGAGCACTTCTTCAATCTTGCGCGTCGGATATGTGCCGATGTAAATAGCGTCTTTTACAACGTTTGAAAATTTGAGCCGGCTTTTCTTTTCAGAAGTCATAAAAAGTGTACGTTTTACACTTTGTAAAAGTAGAATTGTAAATCATTCAGTTTTATGACCTAAAACAGGGATTATACAAGTTTCTATCTTTTGGTGAATAGTATTTTTTGGAACATTCATTTTTTAAAACTTCATACCGCGCGTGATTTATTGCCTTCGCTTCACAAGTCATATCACTGAAATGACTGAAGAAGTATTTCCACGCGACGGTCTCTCGGTTGTGCTCTTTGCACAGGCTTTACAATCACGCCACCATTATCTAATTTGATCCTTGAGGGTTGCACACCTTCCTCTACTAAAATAGTTTTCACATAGCCGAGTCTTTCTTTTATTAATTTGAAATTCAATGATTTGGTTCCAGTATTATCAGCATATCCTCTAAGAATAATGGTAGAAGACGTAGAATCAGCTAAATACCTGGCGATTTCTCGCAAATGCGATTCTTCAGCGTCTGAGAGTTTGGTTTTGCCTGATTCAAAATAGATGGCTGTCCGGGTCTTAAATCCTGCCGTTACTTTTAGATCAAATAAAGGGGAGTAATCCTGATCAATAATTTCGCTTGTTTCTGCTGAAATATTATTGGTCTTTTCTTGTGTATTTTGATCATTTTGAGCCAGTTTTTCCGTATTTTGACTTATTTCAATAGTTTGAATCTTTTGAGCTAATAGTTCCAAGATTTTTGTTTGTCTTTCTAAAATTTCGATAATGGATGTTGGACGTGTAGTATCCGTAATATTTTGATTTGTATTGTTAATGCTTTCTAAAGATAGATTCGGTACTTCTGTGGGTGAAAAGGTAACTCTATTTGGATTTTTACTCTCATTTTTTTGGCGTTGGGTAGAGGTTGAACTTCTGGTATTGAATGTATTTTCAGTTCTCTTTTGTGGAGGAGATGATTCACTTGTTTCTACTACTTTATCCTTATTTTCAGATGGCTTTTCATCCATTGAAAATTGTAGTTCTATTGAAGATGGATCAATGGTATCTGACGGTATTAAGGTGTGACGACTTAGTGATTTAATTTCTAAATTTTGTTGAGCAATTGTTTGATCATCTTCATGATATTTTATAGATTTTTGTATATAAATGTTTGGCTGATATATACTATCTGATGTTGGCCATTCTTCTAAATTTTTTTCTTGATTACTTATCCAAAGTTGGAGGCTGTCCTTCCGGCTATGAAGGGTTTTTAATAAAATTTCAAGTGAGTCTTTTTGAAGCTCAAGTTGTTTCAAATTATTCGAATAAACAATAAAAAGACTGTCGCGCACATTTTTTGGCAATATAGTATCTATTGCTATTTCCCTTTTGTACTTATTTAAAATGAGAATACTATCGTTTATTTCAGAAAGTTTGCTTTCTATAGTAGTAGTTTCACTATGTATTTCGCTTATTTTTTGTCGACTTTTTAATAGTCGAATTTCAAAAGTTGCTTTGTTTAGATTTGTTCGAATATCGATTATTTCTCTCTGTTGATTTTCTAGGAGATAAATTAACGTATCTGATGAATTTAGTGCATGTAACTGCCTTTGAGCTTTAATTGCGGGGTCGAATTTGCTTGGTGCTTTTTCTAATGTAGGTGGGGGAGCATAGCCACCGATGGTTGGAAATTTTTTTAACTTTTTATGACTGCCAAAACTCCACTGAATGCCAATAGAATGAAAAAGATAACTATCAGATACTAAATCGTCGCCTCTTTTAGATGTGGTTTGTCGGCGGTTAGTGGGGTCAGATGCTCGCTGTTGTAGTTGGCTGTTGAATTGAGTGGGATAATTCAGACTCACATCGTCTAAATAGTCTGTGGTCGTAACTGTTAATTGGGTTGATATATTTAGATTGAGTTGCCGGGACAATCGGAAGCGCACTCCCAATTCAAATCGACCTCCGAAGGCTATTGTCTGATAATCAACCCCTTCTGTCTTTAGGCCAGTGAGCAGCGTCTCGTAATCGCCGTTTTGCCGCAAGGTCGGGTTTGAAAGGTTATAAAAATTTCCCTCGCTATCGCGCAAATCAGCGTAGGTCTCAAAGTTGAGTACTACAGCATGCACGCCTAAGTATGGAGCAATGAAAGACCTGTGAGACAACCACTTCAAGTTATCGGTCTTTAGAATAATACCAAAGGAAGCATCGTAGATGGAAGTTTCGGCGTTGAGCCCGCGGTCGAAGTAAGGCGCTTCTGTCCAGAGAGTGCCATCGGGTTTTACAAAGCGGTCATTCGCGCTGAAACTCACATTTCCAATGGCCATTTTCAGGGCCCATGATGGGCTAATATTACGTTCAAGGCTTACCTGCCATGAAGGTAAAGGAATATATACAGAATTGTAGGTATATAAATGTCTTAATGCTTTTAAGGGATCACCGCCCTCAAAGCGGTATGGTGTAAGATCGCCATAGTAGGTCGAATAGCCTGTTTGGACACCAAAACGCCATTTGTAGGGAAACAGTTGGCTACTCACCAACACAGGAAATAGAAGTAGGAGCGTAGTGAATCGCATCATCTTTTTCGCTTTTTGTCGAAACCAGCCCACACATTAAATTCGATACTTACACCGCCAAATACAGCTGCATCAAGTTGTATTTGGCCATCCGAGTTAGGGTCAGACGAAAGTAGTGTACCGCCAATGTGAAAACGAGCTATTCGAAAGGTTTTATAACCTAAACCGGCATAGATTGGCAAGTTGATGAATGGGCCGGAGTATTTGATCTGAGAAAATTCGAGATTGCGCAGTAAAACACCTATAGAAAGGGAAGCATTGCCCAAATAGCGCGCAAACGTCTTGTTAGCCAGTGGAATGGAAATTCCTACATATGGGGCTGCATCGTACACCAGGTTGCTAAAATCGCCTTCCCAATACACAAACCCATAACCCAAGTTTATTGGAATGGAACCGGGTAGTTGCTCAGTCATAGCTTTGGTTGTTCGTTCTTCTCTCAGAATAAGCATGTTGTCACTTAAAAATTGAGTAGCTTCACTTTGAACCAGTTCAACGAGCTCTTGGATAAGTTTTTCGGCATAAGCTACACGTTGTGATTCTTCTTTGCTTCTTTTTACTATGTTAAAGCGCGCATTGCTCAGGCTTTCACTTTCAATTTGACGGATTTTGGCCAGTACAAGTTCACTGAATCCGTCGAAGGTTCGACCAGTAGCATGTCTGAAGTTTTGCAATCCTTCGGTCATCAAAGCATTGAGGGTTTTTCGGATTTGAGAGGGCGATTGCAGCCCTACAATGCTGTTTCGTCTGTACATGTAATTTGATCTAATTGCTGCCTCTAAATTGGCATTGAGTGAGAGTTGTAAAGCTCTTAATTGTACGGGAGTAGCTTTTGTATAGTATTTAAAGCTAAAAACGTACTGCTTACCGCTGCGTAAGGGATCGAGCTGAATTTCAAACCGATCTACATTCATATCGAAAGGTCGCTGATAGAATCCCGTAAAATATGGTTTATTACTTTCAGATTTTTCGTATAAAAACAACTCCACTCTATACACCTCTTGTGGTAAGAGACCAACAATTTTAATTGGCTCTTCGGCTGGTAGTTCGGCTCCTCCAAAAAGCTCATTTTTTCCAATATCAAATGAAATTGTGCGAATATTAGATTGTCCATACGAATTGAGTAACATAAAAAGGAAAAAAGTGAAGAGGGAGCAAATACGATTAGATGTTCTTTTCATTTAAATTTTTTGTCGCAATTTAAACAATTTTATTTGTGCATTTTTGAAGGTTCATTTTTACAAATGTTGTATTTTTTATTTAAGTCAAGTTTTACTGTCAAAATTTTAAAATGATTGCAACTCACACACGCTTGGTGGCTCAATAAGCTATATTTGCAAAAATGCTACTCAGTAATGCAACCTATTACATACATTATTAATCCTGAGGTTTTAAGCCATAAAGAAAAATTTTCTAGACTCTTCAAAGAGGCTCAACCCTGTAAACATGTAGCTATCGAAAATTTTTTAAATCCCGAAGTTGCGGACCAACTTTTTGAAAACTTTCCTCCCTTTGAAACTTTAAACGTTAAACGCAAGAGTATAAACGAAGACAAAGCCGAAGACTACCACTTTGAGCGTTGGCACCCTATATTTTCTCAGGTGAGAGATGCCGTCCAAAGCGAAGAATTCTGTACCTGGCTGAGTGAGATGACCGGAGTTGAAGGCCTAAGATCGACCGACGACAGCTTAGGAAGTGGATTACATCAGGGTAAAAATGGCAGTTTTGTAGATGTGCATGTAGATGTAAACATGAATCCGGAAAAAGGTCTTTGGAGACGAATTAATCTATTGATTTACCTCAATAAATATTGGAAACCTGAATACGGTGGAGACTTAGAACTCTGGGATGTGGATATGAAGAATTGTATTAAAAAAATACCCCCTTACCACAATGTAGCAGTTATTTTTTACACCGACGATAATTCACCACACGGATATAGTCGTATTCATGTGCCAGAGCACGAGAGCAGAAAGTCTTTTTATACCTATTATTATACGCCGATTGGTGAAGGTTTTACGTACCGCGATTCCAAATTCTTGCCTCGACCTGACGAAAGCCTTGGTAAAAAGTTGATTACCAATGTGAAAGAAACTATTAAAATTAATACAAAGCGTGCTTTGAAGTTTCTTGGCGTCAAAAAACTTGACTTTCAGGATAAAAATTAATAAGTTATTTTGTTAATTACAAATTGTATTCATATTTGCCTATGAATTTGAGCAAATGAATGTATTGATCGTTGACGATAATCAAATCGACTTACTAATCAACCAGCGAGTTGTAAAGAATTTAATGCCGGAGGCTGAGATAAAATCCTGTATTTCTGCCATTGACGCTCTCAAGCATATAGAGCAACTTCATACAAATGATGAAGTTGAAAAATTGCCGGATATCATTTTGCTCGATATCCGCATGCCCATTATGGATGGCTTTGAATTTTTAGAAAAGCTCCGAGAATCTCCGATTTTGAAATTGAAGGTGCCTATCGTTCTGATGGTAACTTCTTCTATTGATCCTTTAGATATGCAGCGGTCAAATGATCACCCTTTGGTGAAGGGCTTCATTGGTAAACCTTTGAAAATGAATACTTTTCAGGATATTGTTAATAAGTTAAATCTTTAATGCCCGCAGCATCTCTCTTTTTCCCGGTGGGCCGGGAATTTTTTGTACTTGAAAACCTACTTCTCTCAATGCGCGACGCACAGCTCCTTTGGCAGAATATGTAACCCAAACTCCGGGCGAGCGCAGCATTTTGTAGCATTTATCCATCGCTTCAATGGTCCATAATTCAGGCTGTGCAGATGGGCTAAAGGCATCAAAATATATCAGATCTATACTGTTTTCCGTAGGTTGATATATTTCGAAGGGAGTTTTTAAAAGCTCAATTTTAAAATTTGCTGAAACATATGAAAATGACTTGGTATCAAAGGTGTGAAAGGAAGTAAATTGTGATTCAGTTAAGCCCAGCAAGTCAATGTAATTTAGTTTTTTTGCTAATTCCGATTGAATTGGAAACAGTTCAGCTGCCTTGTATACAACATATACTTGGTGTTTCGAAGTCTCTACATACGTAAGCATCGCATTGAGCCCTGTGCCGTAGCCCATTTCGAAGATTTCTATGTTCTGATTTGGAAATTTTTCAAGATAATACAACAGACCTTCTTTGATAAAAACATGCATTGACTCCTGAATGGCGCCATGCATGCTGTGATAGGATTGCTGAAGTTGTGTATTAATTAAGGTGGAAGAACCGTCTTTAGTTTCCGCGAGTTGAAACATGCTGCGGTAGATCGACATATAGTTTTTTGATGCGTGGTATCGGTCCTTGGCAAAACTGCTGATGGCAATTCACACAGTTGCTCACAAGTGTATTGAATGCAGCAGGCTTTTCGGCCTCTGGCGCTTCTTTGAAATTTTTTACTGATTCAATCCAAGCTGTAGCCATTGGGTGAAACACTTCGGTGATTTCTTCCGGGTCGGTAGCCTCGGCAGTGTGTAGCTGATCGAGCCAGTCAGGCACTTCGATCGACGAATAATTACCGGCCTCTATGGCTTTTTTCCATTGTGCGGTGATCTTGTCCATGCGTCGCATCAAAAGGGCAAGCTCTGACATATGAGGTCTCTTGTGCAAGTCAGCATCCTCTTCGCTGACAGCTTTTTTAGACTCAGAGCTGCACGAATCAAAAAGCGCTCCTGCTATGAGCGCGGTAAAAAAGATGAATTTTTTATTTAATAATGACGCCATTGGCCATAAAAGTTATGCTTGTGTCAGGCTGGGTGATGGCTGCAATTTCTTCAGCCGACTTGCCGGCATCTTGAGCTTTGTGGCGTAGCCACTCTACATCTTGTACTTCAAGCTTAGCATATCCTTCCATTATGGCTGTGTAACCGGCAGAGTTTTTTGGCACAAAGAATTCGTAATCCTTAAAACGAACAACCATGCTTTTGCCATTTCCTAGATCTACGTCCATCCAGCAGCCCTTCTTTTGGCAGCATTCATTGATCTTTCCGCGTACTTTTACAAATACAGAATCGCCTTCTTGAAGTAGAGTTAGGAGTTCTGAGGCATCGATTGCACCATCTTCCGTAATTTTTTCTCCGAAATATCCTGTAGGTGAATCTTCTGTTGTATCAGCTTCTGCATTCCCAGCAGTATCAGTATTGTTTTTGCAAGCTGTAGTTAGTCCAAAAATCAATAATAAAGCGAGGTGCTTTAGCATTTTCATCTTTTTAAATTTCTGCAAACTTATGCCGATTGTCTAAATTAATAAACAGTTACCTCCACAAAAAGCTTCCCAACTTACCTTTGTCGAGGGGAAAACGAACTTTTTGTAATACTATTCTATAAGATGAAGATTTCAAAAGTATATCAATCAAGGATTAATGAAATTGATTTTTCCAATCTTCCGTTTGGAAAAGTCTTTACGGATCACATGCTCGTTTGCACATACGAAAATGGCCAATGGGGAGAACCCATAATACGTCCATATGGACCGATTCCAATGTCGCCTGCCACTCACGCTTTGCACTACGGTCAAGCTGTATTTGAAGGGATGAAAGCCTACCGAAAAGACAATGGAATTGTGAGTATTTTTCGACCGGAAGCAAATTTTCAAAGGCTTAATCGGAGTGCTGAGCGTATGACCATCCCGCAGGTACCTAGAGAAATTTTTATGGACGGTCTCATCCAACTGATTCAACTTGACTACGACTGGGTGCCGGCTGGTGAAGATATTTCTCTGTATATCAGGCCATTTCTGTATGCTTCTTCTGAGTTCATTGCCGCCAGACCCTCTGAATCCTACGTTTTCTGCATCTTGCTCAGCCCATCTGGACCTTACTACAGCGGAGCAGTAAAGGTAAAAATTGAAGAAAAGTACGTGCGTTCGGCCGATGGAGGAGTGGGTTTTGCTAAAGCTGCCGGGAATTACGGAGCTGCCTTTTACCCAACACGCCTTGCACAAGAAGCTGGCTTTACTCAAATCATTTGGACCGATCACAAGAATCATCAACTCATCGAGGAGTCAGGCACAATGAACGTGGCAATGGTGATCGATGGAGTATTTCGCACGCCGGCATTGAGCGATCGCATATTGGCGGGAATAACACGAGATAGTATTCTCACTATGCTACGCGACCAAGGCTACCCCGTGCAGGAGGGTCCCGTAACGGTGGATGAGCTACTCTCTGCCGCTCGCGAGGGCAGACTCACCGAAATGTTTGGCATGGGCACGGCGGCAGTAATCAGCCCGATTTCTCATATCGGCTATCGCGGTGAGATCATAGAAGTTCCCACGCCTGCAGACGGATTGTCTGCTACGATCAAAAAGGCACTTTCAGATATTCGCTTAGGACGTACTGCTGATAAATACGGCTGGATGCACGACGTGTATCGACCGTAGTATAAGCGAGAAGTGACCTTTATGGCGCTTCTTACATGGATTTGAGCTTTTTTCGGTCGATTTTTCCCGTGTCGCTTTTGGGTAATGAATCGAGTATTACCAGGTGCTTTGGTATTTTGTATTTAGCTAATCCTTTTTCACAAAAAGATTTAAGTTCTTGATAATCAAATGAATAGCCAGGTTTTAGTGATATAAATGCTTTACCGGTTTCGCCCCATTTTTCGTCGGGCACACCTATTACTGCCACTTCAGCCACAGCTTCGTGCGTTAGTATGTACTTCTCCACTTCAGCAGGATATACATTCTCACCACCAGAGATGTACAAGTTTTTAATCCGATCAACTACATATAGATAGCCTTCTCCATCCCGTCGAAGGATATCGCCCGTCTTAAACCAGCCCTCAGATATGCTGTTTTGGGTGGCTTCTTCATTTTTCCAATATCCTGGTGTTACGATGGGGCCTTTGAGCCACAGTTCGCCTATGCCTTCGCCATCTACCGCGTTGCCTTCGCTATCTACTAGTTTGTACTCCACATAAAAATTGACAAAGCCGATAGAGCCGCGCTTTCGAATGGCGTCAGTCTCAGGAAGAGATGTGATGTTTGGTCCGCATTCTGTCAATCCATAGCCTTGTCGAATGGGTACACCCTTTTCTGCCCATATTTGTATCAGAGGGATGGGCAGCGGTTCACCCCCCACAATAAAGTACTTTAAATGCCTGAAGGTAGCATCTTTGAACTTTGGGGTTTCTGCCAGCATGCGTACCATTGTGGGCACGAGCATGAAAAGGGTGATATTCTTTTCAACCAATACCTCGAGGCACTTATCAGGGTCAAACTTCTTCATCAGATAAACAGTGCCACCAAAGTGGAGCAGGGGAGTGAGCAGCACGTTCCAGCCACCCGTGTGAAAAGGCGGTGTTACTATCAATGTGCTGTCGTCGGAATGCACCTTGAGCCTAAGCGCAGTATTTATGCTGTTCCAAAAGAGCATTTTGTGCGTGTAAATTGCACCTTTAGGAGTGCCTGTTGTACCGCTAGTGTAAAGAATAAAAATGGGGTCGTCTTCTGACACAACTTCACCATCTTTAAAATCCGACATCTTAGCTACTTTCAGGTTGAAGAGATCTTCAAGTGGTTTGTGAACTACTGCAAGGTCTGTTTGATTCCATAGTTGGATGTATTCATTGGATACAAAAACCAGCGAACATTCAGCATTTGTCACAATATAATTTATTTCGCGTGGTGCGAGCCTGTAGTTTAGTGGTACAAGGACAAATCCGGCTTTTTGTGCTGCAAAAAACAGGGCAACATATTCTGCACAAAAAGCCGAAAGCACCCCGATGCGATCCCCTTTTTTTATTCCTTCAGTCGTAAGATAATTTCTAATTTCCTCTGCAAAATCGTTCAGTTTTTTAAATGTGAATGATCGATTAGTTTCAACTTCAATAACGGCTAGCTTATAAGGTGTGTAGATGTTCCACTTTTTCGACCAATTAAGCTCCATAAAATCATTTTTTTGCGAACTAAGCTAATAAAGTTTTATTGAATAAGTTATTGGAGTCCCTTTTTAAATGACTATACTGAAAAATAGAATTACAAATAATTTTAAAATTCAGTAAATCAGCTTAAAAAAATATTTATTGAACAGAAGACTAAAAGTTGTTTTCTAATTTCTTTCCGTTTGTAATGTTTTCTTTTTTTAAAAGGTAACTTTGATTTTTAATGCCTGCTGCAGTTATAGAGAATTTCTCCAAACACTACCAGAGAAAAAGCGCACTGAGATTTTTTTCCTTTCTTTGCACCGATTAAACGCGCAGAATTTCATGGCATGGTTTAAACGAAATAAAGAGGGTATTACTACTAGTACATCTGAAAAAAAGGAGACTCCTGAGGGTCTTTGGTATAAATGTCCGAAGTGTAAAGTAATTACCGCAGTTGAAGATCACCAAGTTAATCTTTGGGTATGTGCCAACTGCAACTATCACGAAAAAATCAACGCCAAAGAATATTTTAAAATACTCTTCGACAATGGCGAATTCACCGAATTAGATCCCAACATGAGATCTGTTGATCCACTGAACTTTGTGGATACGAAAAAGTACTCTGACCGTCTTGCAGAGGCCATTAAAAAAGTAAAAGTAAATGAAGCCGTCACTACTGGTGTCGGCAAGTTGAATGGCCGTGATATCGTGATCGCAGCCATGAACTTTAATTTCATAGGTGGCTCTATGGGAAGTGTGGTGGGCGAAAAAATAGCTCGCGCTATGAAATATGGAATAGAACACCGTGTGCCTGTAATGACAATTTCGAAATCAGGTGGCGCGCGAATGATGGAGGCCGCGTACAGCTTAATGCAAATGGCCAAAACCGCAGCTATGATTGCACGCATGCGCGAGGCAGGAATTCCCTATATTTCGCTTTTGACTGATCCCACTACGGGAGGTGTTACTGCATCGTTTGCTATGTTAGGCGATATCAACATTGCCGAGCCCGGCGCTTTGATCGGTTTTGCAGGTCCACGCGTGGTAAAAGAAACTATTGGAAAAGATTTACCTGAAGGTTTTCAAACCTCTGAATTTCTGCTCGAACACGGATTTATCGACTTCATCGTAGAGCGCAAAAACATCCGTGAAAAAGTTGATTTTTTCCTCCAATGTGTGATGTAAATTTAACTTTGAATTTTGCGCTTTTCTACTATCTTTGCCGGCCATTAAAGAAAATAAAATTTAGACAGACAAATTATGTATCTGACACCGGAAATTAAGCAGAGTATTTTCGCTAAATATGGTACATCAGCTACCGATACAGGCTCACCTGAAAGCCAAATAGCACTGTTTACCTACAGAATCAATCACCTTACTGAACACCTGCGCAAGCATAAAAAGGACAAAAGTACTGAAAGAGCACTCGTGATGCTTGTGGGTAAGAGAAAGAAATTGTTGAATTATTTAAAAGAAGTAGATATTGAGCGCTATAGAAAGATCATTAACGAACTCAATATTCGCAAGTAATCTTTCTTTTAAAGTTCTTTTGTTTAAAAAGGGCATCAACTATTGATGGCCTTTTTTCGTTTTTAAAAAGATACATGTAAATATGGCTCCAACACCCATCATACAAGAGATAAAACTGCCTGACGGTCAAATAATTACAATTGAGACCGGCAAACTTGCACGTCAGGCACATGGAGCAGTGGTAGTAAAGTCAGGGGCTACCATGCTGCTGGCCACCGTAGTTTCTAACGAAGAACCGATGGAGGGCATCGACTTCATGCCTCTCACCGTAGAATATCGTGAAAAATTTTCTTCGTCAGGTCGTGTTCCCGGAGGATTTATAAAACGGGAAGCAAAGCCGAGTGACGAAGAAATTTTGGTTGCCCGCCTGGTTGACCGTGCTCTGCGACCGCTATTTCCGGAAGACTATCACTCAGATACACAAGTAATTATAAATCTAATCTCCTATGACAAAAACGTAGCTGCCGACTCCTTAGCAGGTTTGGCAGCTTCAGCTGCTATTGCTGTGTCAAACATCCCGTTTAATGGCCCGATCGGAGAGGTACGAGTGGCCCGCATCAACGGGCAATTTAAAATTAACCCATCGCCATCTGAAATCCCCACTGCTGATATCGACCTGATGGTAGGGGGTACGATGGACAGCATCATCATGGTAGAGGGCGAAATGAAGGAGGTTTCGGAATCTGAAATGCTCGAAGCCCTCAAAGTGGCTCATGAAGCCATAAAAATTCTTTGCCAGGCACAGCTCGAATTAGCCGCTAAAGTACCGGGTGCATTTCCCAAGCGCGAATATTGCCACGAGTCCAATGACGAAGAGCTCAAAAAGAAAGTAGAGGAAGCTACTTACGTCAAGGTATATGAAGTAGCTAAAAGCGCCCTTCCAAAAAAAGTTCGCAACTCGCGCTTCAAAGAAATTTTTAAAGAATTCATTGAAACTCTTGGCGAAGGTGTTGATGAGCAAACCGTAAAACTCGCTGAAAAATATTATGGCCTGGTGCAATACCACGCCATGCGCAATATGATCCTCAACGAATCCATTCGTCTCGATGGTCGTGGCCCAGCCGATATCCGACCCATATGGTGTGAAGTTGACTATCTACCCGGTGCTCATGGTTCAGCCATTTTTACACGTGGTGAGACACAATCGCTCACAACTGTCACCTTGGGATCTAAGCTCGATGAAAACAAAATAGACTCAGCCACATTCGTTGGCTCTGAGCGCTTCTATTTGCATTATAACTTCCCTCCATTTTCTACCGGCGAGGCTAAGCCATTACGCGGTGTAGGCCGTAGAGAGATTGGGCACGGTAACTTGGCTCAACGAGCTCTCAAACCTGTAATTAGTGAAGATATCCCATACACCATTCGTGTAGTGAGCGACATTCTCGAGTCAAATGGGTCTTCATCGATGGCAACCGTTTGCGCCGGAACGCTTGCCCTAATGGATTCGGGTATTCCGATTTCAGCGCCAGTATCAGGCATCGCAATGGGATTAATTACTGACGAAAAGACAGGAAAATGGGCTGTATTAAGTGACATTTTGGGCGATGAAGACCATTTGGGTGACATGGATTTTAAAGTTACAGGTACGGCAAAAGGTCTCACTGCTTGTCAAATGGATATTAAAATTCAAGGGCTTTCGTTTGAAATTATGGAAAAGGCGCTTATGCAAGCAAGAGAAGGACGCCTGCATATCCTCAACGAAATGCTCAAAACTATTGACAAGCCTCGCCCAGAACTCAAGCCTCACGCACCTAAAATCATTAAACTAAGCATACCAAAAGACCTCATCGGCGCAGTTATAGGTCCGGGTGGTAAAATTATTCAGTCAATCCAAAGCGAAACCGGCACTGTAATTGTAATAGAAGAGGTTAACGACAAAGGTGTGGTTGAAATATCAGGAACCGACCCTGAGGGCATCAATGAAGCTAAAAAGCGAATTTTAGACATCGCTTTTGTGCCCACTGTAGGTGAGGTGTACACAGGAACTGTAAAATCCATTCAAACATACGGTGCATTTATTGAGATAGGGAAAGGAACCGACGGATTGCTGCATGTATCTGAAATTGATCACAAGAGAATTGCCAACGTGTCAGACGTGCTGAAAGAAGGCGACAAAATTGATGTAAAACTGATCGCCATTGACGAAAAAGGCAAACTCAAACTGTCGAGAAAGGTACTGCTGCCCAAACCGGAAGTTTCTGGTTAATTACCCCCTCCGCGCGATACATCGCGCTGCTGCTTATTGATTCAAGAATTCAACTTCTAAATCCCCTTTGAAAACACCAGTTGACAAATGAGGCAACTAAAAATTGTAAAACAGGTTACGAACCGCGAAACTGCTTCGCTGGACAAATACCTACAAGAAATCGGCAAAGTAGAACTCATCAGTGCCGAACAAGAGGTAGAACTAGCCCAGCGCATAAAGGCTGGTGACCAGAAAGCTCTGGAACAACTTACAAAGGCCAACCTGCGTTTTGTGGTATCAGTAGCTAAACAGTATCAAAATCAAGGTCTTACTTTACCAGACCTCATTAACGAGGGAAATCTTGGCCTTATAAAGGCTGCTCAGCGCTTTGACGAAACAAGAGGTTTTAAATTTATTTCCTACGCCGTTTGGTGGATTCGACAATCCATCCTTCAAGCTCTGGCCGAACAGAGCCGCATTGTTCGCTTACCGCTTAACAAAATTGGCGCAATTAACAAAATCAATAAAGCTTATGCCCAGCTCGAACAAGAGCACGAACGTGCACCATCAGCCGAAGAAATCGCCAGCCTGCTCGATATGTCAGAAGAGGACGTAAAAGAAAGCCTCAAAAACAGCGGCCGCCATGTGTCAATGGATGCTCCGCTGGTAGAAGGTGAAGATTCTAACCTCTATGACGTACTCAGCTATGGCGAAAGCCCAAACCCTGAGGAAGACCTCATGCACGAATCTCTTCGTATTGAGATCGAGCGCGCTCTGTCAACGCTCACTCCTCGTGAGGCAGATGTAATCAGACTATTTTTCGGCTTAAATGGTCAGCATCCGCTAACGCTCGAAGAAATCGGCGATAAGTTTGACTTGACACGTGAACGCGTGCGTCAGATAAAAGAAAAAGCCATTCGCCGACTCAAGCATACTTCACGCAGCCGAATTTTGAAATCCTATTTAGGAGGTTAATCAGTTTTTTTTTACAAACTTTTGCAGAAAGCCGCCCCGGATTGGCGGCTTTTTTTATTCAATTTACACAAATTCTCATGGTCTCAAGAGAACCTTTACTTCACTAAAAATCTATCTATTTCAACCATTCTTTTACCATTTCGATTGCTTCCGGTATCTTTGCGAGAAACTGTAGCCAACATATGTCCACTGATCAATGGCCTCTCTGGGAAGTATTTGTGCGGAGTAAAAATGGATTGAGCCATAAGCATGTGGGAAGCCTTCATGCCCCTGATGCACAAACAGCGATACTCAATGCGCGCGATGTTTATACTCGTCGGAGTGAAGGCACAAGCATTTGGGTAGTCGAAGCGCGTCATATACACGCCTCAGCCCCCGATGCGAAAGAACCACTTTTTACTCCTGCCGACGACAAGGTGTATCGCCATCCTACTTTTTACGACATTCCCGATGAAGTAGGTCATATGTAATTTGTTGTTTTAATGAAAAAAAATATCCATACCCAAGGAGCTGATCATCGTCTTATTTACACATTGCGATTAGCCGATTCTGCCTTAATTCTAGGACAAAGATTAAGTGAATGGTGCGGACACGGACCTGAACTGGAACTCGATATCGCTCTGAGCAATATTGCGCTCGACCAGCTGGGGCATGCACGCATGCTCTATCAATATGCGGCCCGTCAGCTCGGTTCTGGTGTTACGGAAGATGATCTTGTTTTCTTTCGCGATGCCAGTTCATTTCACAATCTGCTGATAACAGAACTGCCCAATGGTCACTGGGGCGATACCCTAGCACGCCAGTTTTTATTCGATACCTATAACTTCTATTTGTATTCGGCACTTTGCAAATCAACCGACGAAGACATTAAAGCAATTGCACTAAAAGCCATTAAAGAAATTACCTACCATGCCCAGTGGAGTGCCGAGTGGGTCATAAGACTCGGCGACGGTACCGAAGAGAGCCATCAAAAAATTCAAAAATCACTTGACGACCTTTGGATGTGGACAGGTGAGTTTTTTATGGCAGATGAGGTAGATATGAATATGGCTGATATAGGGGTCGGCGTAAATCCCGAAAGTTTAAAACCAGCCTGGGAGTCAAAAGTCAACGAAATACTCTCCATTGCTACACTTACTGTGCCTCAATGTACGTGGTTTCAAAAAGGCGGTAAACAAGGCCGTCACACAGAATATTTAGGTTACATTCTGGCAGAAATGCAGCATCTGCCCCGGATGTATCCCGATGCAAAGTGGTAAGCCTACATCGTCTTTGCCATATTCATTTTTTTAACCAAATACAGGTACCAATTATTAATTAGAAGTTTAATGTGTAAACTTTCTGCTTGTTGAAGCTTTATTTTGTTTGAAACTGGTGTTATTGCATGTTTTTTCCATCTAAGTTTCCGACACTTGCTACCACGATTTTCTCCAAAATGTCAGCTATGGCTGCAGAGTATGGAGCGGTAAATCTCTCCCAAGGGTTTCCTGACTTCCGCCCGCCAGAAGAACTGCTTAGCTGCATTCAGCGTCATATTAATACGCATTCACATCAGTATGCTCCCATGCCAGGCCTGCCGGCGCTTCGCCAGGCTATTGCAGAAATGCATCGTCGAACCCATGACACACTGATTGATCCAGATACTGAAATTACCATTACTGCCGGTGCTACCCAGGCTCTATTTGCTTTAATAGCTACAGTGGTATATCCAGGTGACGAAGTCGTTGTACTGGCACCTTCGTACGACAGCTATGCTCCTGCTGTAGAGCTCATGGGGGGAAGAATAGTTGAAATACCCCTAAATCCTGATTTCAGTCTTCCCACATTTGAAATAGCAAAAGTCATCTCGCCTAAAACTCGGCTTCTGATAGTAAATAATCCTCACAACCCGACTGGCAAAGTACTCACGCCGGTCGAAATGCACTTCCTCGAAAATATCGCGAATGAAAATCCTCATCTCATCTTCCTCTTCGACGAAGTATATCAGCATATTGTATTTGACGGATTTCAACATCTTACTGCCCTTTCCTATCCCGAATTGAGAAAAAGGGCTGCCTGCGTCTATTCCTTTGGAAAAAGCCTGAACGCTACCGGCTGGAAAATTGGCTACATTGTTGCCAACGAACACTTAACACGCGAGATCCGAAAGATCCATCAATACGAAGTCTTTGCTGTAAACAGCTTTATGCAAGCGGCCCTCGCAGAGTATTTACCTGATTTCGACCCGTTTGCCTTAGTTGCACAGCTGCAGGCAGCACGCGATTACCTTCTGGCACAGCTCGCCGATACCCGGTTTAAACCCATACCTTCACAAGGCAGTTACTTCCAGCTTTACGATTATTCAGAAATATCTGAACTCGACGACATTCATTTTACCGAATGGCTTGTCAAAGAAGTAGGAGTAGCTCTGATTCCTATTTCAGTTTTTTATAAAAATCCCCCAAAAAACCAGCGACTTGTGCGTTTCTGCTTTGCCAAACGCAATGAAACGTTGCAACTTGCCGCCCAACGCCTAAAAAATTTATAATGCGAATGAACGATTTTCAGAATCCTCTACTTCAACCATTTGAAGCTCCTTTTCAGATACCACCTTTTGAACGCATTCAACCTGAGCACTTTAAACCCGCCTTCGATCAGGCCCTTGAGGAAGCTCGCGTTGAAGTTCAGTCCATCGCCGAGGATAACTCAGAACCCACCTTCCAAAATACCATAGAGGCCCTCGAATATGCTGGGCTTCGATTGAATGAACTTTCAGAAATCTTCTTTAACCTAAACAGTGCTGAGACAAATGATCAAATTCAACAACTGGCCCAAGAAATAAGCCCCTTACTGGCTGAGTACAGCAACGATGTTCTGCTTAATGAACGCCTCTTCGCACGTATCCGGGCCGTGTATCAAAACACAGATCAGGATGCTCTCACACCAGAACAACGAATGCTTTTGCGCAAGACTTACCGCGCTTTCACTCGAAATGGTGCTCTACTCGACGATGAAAAGAAAAAACAACTGCGCCAAATCGACCAGCAGCTCGCTGTGCTCACTCAAAAATTTGCTCAAAATGTACTGGCCGATACCAATGCTTTCGAACTTTGGCTTTTGGAATCAGACCTCGAAGGCTTACCAGATTTCCTTCGCGAGGCTGCTAAAGAAGCAGCTATCCAAAAGGGAAAGCCTGACCTATGGCTCATTACACTTCAGGCTGACAACTATATACCCTTTATGACCTACAGCGCTCGGCGCGATTTGCGCGAGCGATTGTTCCGAGCTTACGGTGCCCGAGCCTATCATACCGAGCACGACAATAGCGATATCGTTTGCCAAATAGCTGACCTCCGTCTTAGGCGAGCCCAATTATTGGGCTTCGAAAGCCATGCACACTTCGTGCTCGTAGAGCGTATGGCTGGCACACCCGAGCGCGTCTGGAAGTTTCTAGACTTTCTGAAAACCCATTCGCGACCAGCCGCCCTCTCCGATACCGAAAAGCTTAGTAAACGCGCCCTTGCGGAAGGGCTCGACTCTCTACAGCGCTGGGATGTGGCCTACATTATGGAAAAAATCAAAAAAGAGGAAGTCGGAATCGATGACGAGCAGCTAAAACCCTATTTTCCCCTTCAGCAAGTTGTAGAACAAGGAATTTTTCAGCTTGCTCAACGACTTTATGGCCTACACTTCACCCTGCGCAGCGACCTTCCAAAGTACCATCCCGACGTACAAACCTACGAAGTTACTGACGCGAATGGCCGCCATCTGGCCATCTTTATGGCCGATTACTTCCCACGTCCGGGTAAGCGTGCTGGTGCATGGATGACGCAGTACCGAGGTCAGTACCGTTACCAAGGCCGCGAGGTACGCCCTATTATCAGCATCGTCTGTAATTTCAGCAAGCCCACATCCACCAAACCCTCACTGCTAACCTTCGACGAAGTACTCACACTTTTTCACGAGTTTGGTCACGCCCTCCACGGCATTCTGGCTGATACCACCTATCCATCGCTCAGCGGCACTAATGTTTACTGGGACTTTGTTGAGCTGCCCTCCCAAATCCTCGAAAACTGGTGCTACACCGAGCCTGTGCTATCGTCTATGGCGCGCCATTACCTCACTGGCGAGCCACTCCCAGTTGGAATCATCGATCGCCTCAAGCGCATGAAGACCTTTATGGAAGGCTATGCCACCTTCCGTCAGCTCTCCTTTGGCATACTCGACATGCATTGGCATCACACACTTTCTACTCCTCCTGAAGATTTAAAATCTTTTGAGACATATGCAATAGCCGATGTCGACCTCCTGCCACCTGTACCAGGCACAGCCATCTCCACTTCCTTCAGCCACATCTTCCACGGAGCATATGCAGCCGGATACTACAGTTACAAGTGGGCTGAGGTGCTTGATGCCGACGCCTTTGAGTCCTTTGAGCAAGAAGGGCTTTTCAATCCACATGTAGCCAAGCGCTTTCGCCAGTTACTTAGTGCCGGGGGCACAGTCGAGCCCATGGAGCTATACATCCGATTCAAAGGCCGCGAACCAGATCCAGCCGCCCTCCTTCGCCGAGCTGGATTGATAAAATAATTCTTTTTTCTGATTGTCATTTGGGCGTGCCCCTCACTTCCTTCGCTGCGCTCAGTCGTTCGGGTCGGGCTATCCGCTCATATTCGCCTCGCGGGTGGGGGCGGCACATTAGACTCTTCCAGAAAATTCAGCCCCCGAATTCGTCTGGGCTGCGTTGTCTGTCCTTACGGCTAGCCAGCCTCGCCCAGGTGCCGCAGTGCCCCATCCGCATCGGCTCATATCCGCTTCTATCCCTCACGCAGCAGCGGCCTTCAGCCGCCTTTTTTAAACTTTAACTTTAACTAATATTAAAACTTTTTCTGTGCCCTTCTTCGAGTTCTGCTGAAAACAACTCTTCCTCTTTTAATCCAATGGAACTAGAGAGGGGGCAGGGGGGGGAGTAATCATCGAGTTAAAGGTCAAAGGATAAAGGTTCAGGTGTTTGAACTTTAACTAAGACTAAAACTAAAAAACCTTTCCTTCGCCCTACTGCTATTCAGCAGGAAAATTTGGTTAAGGGTTAAGGGTTGTCAATTGTCAATGCCAAAATAACGTTGACCGTTTTTTAATCTACTTTACCAATCCGCTATCTCGCACTAGTTCCATAAAGTCATCATATACCCACGGCTGCCCGGCCACTATTTCACCACCAAACAAAAAGTTTTCACCTCCCGAAAAATCGGTTACTCTACCTCCAGCCTCTAATACGATCACGATTCCCGCTGCTACATCCCATGCACTCAGGCCATATTCAAAAAACACATCAAATCTACCTGCAGCCACATAGGCTAAGTCGATAGCGGCAGAACCAATCCTGCGTACCCCTCGCGTGCAATAAAATGTGCTGTTTATCAACTTCATAAATGCAGGCATTCGCCCATAGTCGCGATAGGGGAATCCCGTGGCGAGCAGTGCCTTATCGAGTCCGGGTTGAGTTCTAACCTGTATTGGCCGACCATTTTTATATGCACCTTCGCCTTTTATTGCCGAGTAAAGGTCATTTAATCCACAGTCGTAGATTACACCGACAATAGGTGTCTTACGATGTGCCAGCCCGATGCTAACGGAATAAAACGGAAGACCGTGAATAAAATTGGTGGTTCCATCTAAGGGATCAATAATCCACACATATTCATAATCACCTGATTGGCTTACAGTGGCCTCTTCTGTGATAAAACCAGCCTCCGGCAGAATGTGCTTTAATTCATTGACAATCAGCTCTTCTGATGTTTTATCTACATAGCTCACAAAGGAGTTTAACTCCTTTATTTCAACGCTTTTTTCCGAAAAATTTCTTTGCTCGTTTTGAATGAATTGCGCTGCTCTTTGGGCTACGGCCTCTACTTTTTTTACTAAATCTCTGAGATCAATCATTCTTTATCAGACAATTTGAGAATTTTAAGCAGTCTTTTTCCAAATTCTTCTATCACCTCGGCGGCTTCGTCATCGCTGGTAGCCCTGCGCAGTATAGTAGCAGAAGTCACAATGTTTTGATGGATAAATTTTTTCATAGCATCTACGCTCATGTCTTTAGTCCACAAGTCAAGGCGTAAGGTTTCTTGCTTCGAATCGTCCCAAAGGGTCAAAAATGCGGCTTTTGCATCGGCGTGAAACACTCCTCCGTCAGGTGCATTCCATTCGATGCGTTCAGGTATCTGATTTTCGTCGAGCCAGACATCGAGGGTGATTTTTGCTTGTTTTTTCATTCGCTAAGGTTTATAATTTGCTTGGTAAAAAATGGTATTATAGTCAGTTGTATTTATCAAGTCTTTCAGAGTAACTTTTTTATTTTTTCGCATATATTGGCTCACAATTCTATATCCAACCCATCTCCCAAGTCTTCCAGGTATTTGATTATCGAATTCCGTTCCCATCTTAGTAAATGGAGCAGGGTCAATAAAATTCTTTTTTGTCATGTAATTTACATCAAAAAGTATCTTATTATTAACAAAATACAACCAAATATTTCTCTCGTTTTCTTCACAAAAATCAAGTTGTTCTTTTGTGTATTTAAAAATGGTGTATTCCTTTTCTTTTGGCAGCAATTTTCGAGTAATGTACAGTTTGATTCCTTCGCGAATCATGTGTGAAAGCAGCGTTTCTGAAGTTTGCTTATTCTCACTTATCAGAGATTCAGTAATGGCATAGGCTACATCTATGGGAATAAACTTTCTGTCGTGCTCTCGAGCTAGATATCTCGGCTGATTGCTATAAGCTGGATGCTCTTCACCTAAATACAAATCGAGAGCAATAAACAGTAGAGAGTCACTAAAAATTACAGGGTAATCGTAGTCTAAATGCGATATGTATGTGAACAAATAAAATTTTTTGAATGGAGGATTAAAGTGGTATTTATATCGCTCTAAAATAGGTACTATTTGCTCTATTTCTTTTTTGATATCTTTAAACGAATCTCCCACATGGGAATAAAGTACAAGATGAACAGAATCCATGAGAACATTCCTCCAAAATTCGTCGTCTGTGTTAGTAAAAAAGGGGGCATATACCTCTTTTAATTTTGGCAGGCTATCAAATACATTTTCTGGCGAAAGTTTGAAAAAATCCTCCTCAAATCTCCCTACTATTAATTCAACTTTTTCCCTGAAATCTTCCTCTTTGGCACAGCGGTTGAAAAATAACAAAAAGGACACCGATAAAAGAGTACAATATTTGATTATACGAGTCATCTGAGAATTTGAAAATACTTTTGTGCAACAAAAATCCATTCGATCGATGAGTTTTTCAAAGTTCCGTTACGCTTTGTACATTTTTTTGTTTTTAAGCTCATTTACAGCGTTTTCTCAAGTAACTAATACCTACAGATTAGGTATTTATGGAGCCTCAACTATTACCTGGATACCCTTTGACAACGACCTTTATCGAGGTCCAGCGCGAATGGGATGGGGATTTGGATTTTTGTTTAATCGCTTTCTGAACAGCAAAAATGCCTTTGCAGCTGGACTTGACATTGGCTCCTTATATCACCACATCACTTATCCGGCGTACGACAGCATGATCGTCGGCAATCCCCTTATTAATGTTCGCATTAAAAACGACTTTCAATTTTTTTCATTTCCCGTTTCCTACCGAATGTTTTGGGGCCAGCTGGGCTATTACAATCCTTTTGTCAACTTTGGGTTTAACCTCGGATTTCGTCGCCGGCAAACGGTCGAATATGTACCCAACTACGAAAGTTTTAATCGAAACATCAACAATGGAATTTTATTTAATCTTCTCATAGGTGTAGGAACTACCTACGAAATAGCAGAATCTACCGACCTGTTTTTCGAAGTTTTATTTAACAGAAGCCTGTTAAACAACATAAAAGAAACATCTGTTCCACAACTTAGAGGTGAGCAACCTCGTTTTTCATTTATCACAGTCAAGGCAGGATTGTTGTTTTAGGAATATGAATGCAGAAAGAGTAGCAAAGTACATAGCCGATTGGCTTAAAGAGTATGCTCTAACGGCGGGCAGTAAGGGATTTGTGGTCGGTATTTCAGGCGGAATAGACTCTGCCACAGTATCTGCTCTGTGTGCTCGCACAGGTTTAGAAGTTTTGGTCATTACTATGCCCATCCACCAGGAGGCAAGCCAGCTTGAACGCGCTTCGAAGCACATCGATTGGTTAAAATCGCACTATCCCAATGTTAGATCCATAAAAGTGGATCTAACCAAAGTATTTGATGACCTTGTGGCAACCTACCAGGCTGATACAACTAACCACCTTGTAAATCATTCTTTGGCCAATACACGTTCGCGACTCCGCATGGTTACCCTCTATTTCTATGCTCAGGTCAATGGATTACTTGTGGCCGGTACGGGCAATAAGGTTGAGGATTTTGGAGTAGGTTTTTACACAAAATATGGCGATGGAGGTGTTGATCTGAGTCCTATCGCTGACCTCATGAAGTCTGAAGTGTATGCCTTAGGCCGGTATTTGGGCATCATTGATGACATCCTGAATGCACCTCCCACCGATGGACTTTGGCACGACAATCGCACCGACGAACAGCAGCTCGGTGCCACTTATGCACAGCTCGAGTGGGCTATGCAAATGGTAGAAGCCGGAAAATCGCCTGAAGACTTCAAAGGAGAAGAACGCAGGGTCATAGAAGTTTTCCTGTCACATCATCGTCGCAACAAGCATAAAATGGTTCCAATACCCGTTTGTAAAATTCCTGAATCCATAAAAAATTCGTTCGCCAATTGAGATACTTGCTTATTCTTGTGGCATTAATATTATCAAGGTTAGGAATTGCCCAAACGGATGAGGTATTTCATGATGCCAAAGGACGTAAAACCGGATATTGGAAAAAATATTACCCAAACAAGCAATTAAAATTCGAAGGCCGCTTTGAAAACGATATCGAAGTTGGGGTTTTTAAATATTATCACGAAAACGGAAAATTAAAGACAGAAAACACCTTTAGAGGTAAAACGGGAATTTGTTATTCAAAACAATATGACCAAAACGGCCGTCTTTTGGCCGAAGGAATCTACAACAAACGCCAAAAAGACAGTGTTTGGACATATTACAACGAACAAGGGGTAAAGATTTCTCAAGAATCTTATGCAAATGGAAAACTTCATGGTCCTGTAATTACTTATTTTCTCAACGGAAAAGTGGCAGAGCGTATTGAATATTTTAATGGTGTCCGCCAGGGCATTTGGGAGCAATTTTTTGAAGATGGCAATCGCAGTATTTCAGCCACCTACAAGGCAGGTAAATTGCACGGAGAGGCAACGTATTATTCTGTATTTGGCTCAGTGCGGGCAAAGGGTACTTACCTTGACGGAGTGCGTCACGGCGATTGGTTTTTTTACAACGACGAAGGTCGCCCGGAGCGCAAAGAGACCTATCAGAACGGATTTTTAGTGCGCATGGTTGAATATTCTAAAAAATCAGCCCAATAATGGCTCGTGTAGTAGTAGGCATGTCGGGCGGTGTAGACAGCAGTGTAGCTGCTTTGCTACTCCAGCAACAAGGGCACGAAGTCATCGGTATTTTCATGCGCAATTGGAACGATGAATCCGTGACTCTCAACAACGAATGCCCGTGGGTAGACGACAGCCAGGATGCACTGATGGTTGCCGAATCGCTCGGAATTCCTTTCAGAGTGATCGATTTTAGCGAAACGTATAAAAAGAGGATCGTCGACTATATGTTTGCCGAGTACGAGGCTGGCCGTACACCCAATCCCGATGTGCTCTGCAATCGAGAAATAAAGTTTGATGTGTTTCTCGAAGAGGCTTTAAAACTAGGTGCAGATTTCGTAGCAACGGGCCATTATTGTCGAAAGGAAGTAGAGACATCAGCAAGTGGAACTGAAATTCATCGCCTTTTAAAAGGTGCAGACCATACCAAGGATCAAAGCTATTTTCTCTGCCAAGTGAGGCAATCACAATTAGCTAAAGCTCTTTTTCCCATTGGCCACCTACAAAAATCGGAAGTTCGAAAAATTGCTCAGCAGCACGGTCTGATTACGGCAAATAAAAAAGATTCACAGGGATTGTGTTTTATAGGAAAGGTTAGCCTTCCAGAATTTTTACAACAACAGTTAAAACCCAAAAAAGGAAAAATCATTCTAATTCCTCCACAAGCTCTGCACGTTGCACATTATACGGGTACAGAGGAAATCACCCTTGAAAATCTGGAAGGGTGGGCTACTCCTCCTTTACTCACAGCCTCAATGGGTCAAACAATAGGCGAGCACAGTGGAGCACATTACTTTACCATAGGCCAACGCAAAGGGCTTGGCTTAGGAGGTATGAAATTGCCGCCTTTTGTGATAGGAACCGATGTGCATGAAAACATCTTGTTTGTAGGCGAAGGCGAAGATCATCCTGGACTATACCGCAGCGCCTTGAAAATGAAAAATGAAACGCTTAACTGGATAGTTCCGGAAGAACAATTACTACCCGGCGAGCGTAAAAAGTACATGTGTAGAATCCGTTATCGTCAAGAGCTTGAACCTGCCACACTTTATGTTTTCGAAGAATACAGTTATCTACTTTTCGATAAGCCTCAAAAGGCCATTACTCCCGGCCAATTTGCTGTGTGGTATGAAGGTGAGTATTTAGTGGGTAGCGGTGTAATTCATTAGAAACATGAAAAAAGTAATTATTATCATTCTTTTCGCACTGGAGTCGATAGCTTATGCCCAGCAGCATTACATTGTTTATTTAAAAGATAAAGGCAGTAATGATCATTTGCTTACAGATCCTCAAAAGTTTTTAAGTGCACGCGCAATATTGAGAAAACAGGCGCACAATATACCCATCGATGCTACTGATCTTCCTGTTTGTAACCATTATATAAGTGCGGTTTCGGATGTCGTCGGAACGGAAGGTAAAATTTTACAAAAAAGCAAGTGGCTCAATGCGCTTTTTTTGAGTACATCTGAGCACAAAATCAATCAAATAGCTCAATTGCCTTTTGTATCTCATGTAGTACCCTATGCACCCAAAATTTCTGTTACTGCACGTACGCAAATTGTTAATCATGGCCTCAGCAAGCCTCAGATAGAAATGCTGAAAGGGCAATATCTTCACAATCAAGGCTATTTAGGTCAGGGTATGCTCATAGCCGTTTTCGATGGCGGATTTTTTAATACAGATAATGCTTCTGTATTTGATTCACTCTACCAATCTGGTCGATTAAAATTCACGTATAATTTTAATAACAACAGCACAAACGTGTACTTTCCCGGTTCGCATGGCACTTCTGTATTAGGTGTCTTGGCCTCTTATGCACCGGGACAAATGGTAGGTACTGCGCCAAAGGCAGATTACATTTTGCTCCAAACAGAATTCGAACCGACCGAAACTCGACAGGAAGAATACAACTGGCTCGCTGGAGCTGAATTAAGTGATTCGTTAGGGGTAGATGTTATCAATTCTTCATTGGGCTACAGCACATTCGATAATCCTGCAGATAACTACACAGTTGCACAGCTCAATGGACAGACTGCTATAGTAACCCAAGCGGCTCTTTGGGCTGCGCGAAAGGGAATGCTTGTTGTGAATTCAGCTGGCAATGAAGGCAATAGTAGCTGGCAGAAAATCCTTTTCCCGGCAGATGCTGACTCAATACTGGCTGTAGGTGGAGTAAACAGCGCCGGACAGCGAGTCAATTTCAGCAGTATGGGACCAACGGCGGATCAGCGCATAAAACCTGATGTCGCAGCTCAGGCCTTTCAGGTATTTACAATCAACAGCAGCGGGAATGCAACAACTGCCAACGGAACTTCCTTTTCAGCACCCTTGATCAGTGGCCTTGCAGCTTGTCTTTGGCAGATGTATCCGAACAAGTCGTTTTTCGACATTCGAAATGCCATTATGCTCAGCGGTCACAAGGCGTCAAATCCAGATACATTGTTGGGTTTTGGAATTCCTGACTTTCAGCTTGCAGCTCAGTTGCTACTGTCTCAATCCGAAATGGAAGACCATAACCAAAAAATTAGCATATTTCCTAATCCAGTAAAAGATATGCTTCAAATAAAAATTCCAGAATCTACTGAAATCAGCGATATTAGGATTTACGATGGATATGGTCGGCTTTTGAAGTATTTTAATGACGATTATGGTGGTGGTATAAATGTATCATCCCTTACTTCAGGGATATACTTTATCACTTTTATTTTTAACGGCCAAAAAATCACGAAAAAATTTTTAAAGCTTTGATAGAAAAGAGATTTGATTTTTCACAAAACAGAGTTTGTTCCCTCTTTGGAATTCGATATCCGTTGATTCAGGCTGGTATGATCTGGGTAAGTGGCTGGAAGCTAGCTCGGGCAGTAAGCGATGCCGGAGGATTGGGGATTATAGGAGCAGGCAGCATGTATCCTGACGTTTTGAGAGAACATATCCAAAAATTTAAAGCCCACTCTGACAAGCCTTTTGCCGTAAATGTGCCAATGCTGTATCCTGATTTAGACAAAATTGTGGATATCATCATTGAAGAAAGAGTTCCCATTGTCTTTACTTCAGCCGGTAATCCAGCTACCTATACCCCAAAGTTTAAAGACAATGGTCTTAAGGTAGTTCATGTAGTGAGTAGTGTAAAATTTGCCCTTAAGGCACAAGCAGCAGGTGTAGATGCCGTGGTGGCTGAAGGCTTTGAGGCAGGTGGCCACAATGGCAGAGAGGAAACTACGACAATGGTTTTAATTCCGGCAGTCAGACGTGAGGTTGACATTCCGTTGATTGCTGCAGGAGGTATCGGGTCCGGAGCCTCCATGATGGCTGCTATGGTTTTAGGCGCTGAAGGGGTGCAGGTAGGTTCCCGATTTGCCGCATCTGAAGAAAGTTCCGCTCATCAAGCCTTTAAAAAAGCGATTGTAAATGCCAAAGAAGGAGACACCATACTGACGCTTAAAGAATTAGCTCCGGTACGTCTGATAAAAAACAAGTTTTACGAACAGGTGAAGGCTGCATATGAACGCGGTGCCACTGTGGCGGAGCTAAAACAAATTCTCGGCAGAGCTCGTGCAAAAAAAGGTATGTTTGAAGGCGATCTGGACGAAGGCGAGCTCGAAATAGGTCAAATTTCCGCCTTAATAGACGAGATAAAACCAGCAGCTCAGATACTTCAGGAAATTATTTCGGAATACAATGAATTAAAAGCTGCGATTAGAAACTCATAGGCAATCGCTAATTAATAAAAATTGGAAATTAATTCCAGTATTTGCATCAAGTTTTTGCGGTTTATTGTATCTACTTTTAATTTGTATCAAATAAGGTCTATCAAATGAGGATGCGCAAAATTTTACTCGTATTCATAATCCTATCTCTCTCTTCTTTTTTTACCCAACAAATTAATGCAAGTCATATTCGAGGTGGAGAAATCACATGGCGCTGTGCACCCAATGGTGGTTGGATTTTCACTTTTAAAATCTACGGAGAATGTGGTAGTACTGTAATAAATCAGTTTGAAACTAGCCTTACTCAGCAGCTTCAGATCCAGAATTATCCAACATTAGGTGGCGTCACGAATTTTACAGTAAACCGCATCAGCAGACAAGATATTTCACCAAAGTGCTGGAATCCAAACTGGGAATGGCGCTGTACACCAAATAATCAACCTCCCTACAATGGACAGAATCCACAATGTCCTCCTCAATTTACGCCTTGCAACTGGAATGGACAATCATACGGTGCCGTGGCAGAATTTGTTTACGAATCCGCTCCCATAATGCTGACAGGAACCCCTCCTTCACAAGGATGGATTGTAAGCTGGAATGTATGCTGCAGAAACAATTCGATAAACATTGTTGGTGCTTCATCCCAGAGTGCCTGGTTTCGCAGTGTTATGCTTCCCAAACCTAATCTTACGGGCACAGGATTTATGAACGCTTCTACTTGTTACGACAATTCACCACAGTTTCTTGAGCCTCCTGTTGTTGTAATCTGTGCCGGCAATCCTCAGATATACAGCCCATTGTCTTTCGATAAAGACCTTGATCCCGTACAGTATTCCTTCGCAAACGGACTTGGTAATAACGGTACTCCTATGGCATGGGCTACTGGGTACTCAGCTAATCAGCCATTTCCCACAAATGCTCCAAACGGACCCACTACAATAGATCCAAATACAGGAAGTATTACAATCAATCAGATAGGCAACATCACAGAAGGTAACTATTTGCTTGTAATCAGGGTTACATCATTTTGTGGAGGAGTGCCAATCGCAGAGGTATACAGGGATGTTCAGATCTCGATTGTGAATTGTCAGAAAATACCAGGCAATCCTCCTAACAATGCCCCCACGCTTACCATTTCACCCATCGGAAATTTAAATTACACACTTTCAGGTAATAATCTGACGGTATATGCAAAAGCTAAAGATACCATTCAGTTTAACCTGCTAGCTCAGGACGTTGATCTGAATCCCTTACCTCCGACCAACATTCCTGCCATACCACAGCAGGTACGTTTTTTCGCTGCCGGTGGTCAGGTAGGTGCTAATTTTACGGATACGAATAGTTGTGATTTTCCACCTTGCGCTGTGATGCATCCCGGACCAGGTCAAACCGGCTATACAAATCCGGTTAACAACGCGATTAAATTTTTCTGGAGAACTGATTGTAATCACCTCAGTAGTAATTCGATATGTGGTATTACAGGACTAAATGAATATGTCTTTACCCTTCGAATGTCCGACAATTATTGCCCGTCGCCGGCAATTGCCATCGCTACAGTAAGGGTAATCATCAATGCTTCATCCGCTGATTCAGCTCGTTTACACTGTGTAAACCGACTGAACAACAATGGGGTGTATCAACTGAACTGGACGCCTCCTCAAGATACAGGTTATAATTTTAATTACTACATCGTTTACGGTAGTCCTAATCCTGCTGGCCCTTATGTTCCGCTCGATACCTTATATGGATGGGCTACCAACACATACACAACACAGCCACTTACACCGGCAATTGGATGGAGCTTTTATGTGGCTTCGAACATGGGATGTAACTACAGCTCAAATTCCGATACTCTTCGAGCCATTGAACTCAATTTGAATGTATTCCCGCCAAACAACGGTCAGTTTGGCCAAATGACCTGGAACGACATCAAAGTAAATGGAAGTTCTGACAAGTTCTTTTCCATTTGGGCTGAAGTACCCAAAGGTTCGAACAATTGGGTAAAACTCGATTCTACCAAGCTCTTTACCTACACCGATACAGTTAACGCCTGCGGAGATACAGTCGCATTTCAAATACGCGCTCAGCCTGATAGCGGATCTACTTGTTTTGCCTTTTCCAATATCAGCGACGGTTACTTTACAGATATATCGAATACCGATACAATGAACATCGTCTATGTGACGGTAAATAATAACAAGGCACAAATCGACTTTCTACCCAGTAAATCGGGAGATGTGGTAAAATACTACATCCTAAGCGGAAATCCTTTTACAAATACCTGGTCAATAGTCGATACACTTGACTTAAATGACCCACTGCCGCATGTATGGCAGGCTTCAAATGCAGGCAATCAGATTGAGTATTTCCGTGTGATATCAGCAGATAGCTGCGGAAACTTCTCGGACGACCAGGTAGTTCAATGGCACAATACCCTGCTAATAAATTATATACTTAGGGTTTGTGATGGTACAAATACCCTTTTCTGGAATCGTTATAACGGCTGGGGCAATGACCTGGTCGGTTACGAAGTGTATGCCGACATAAATTCACCCATTCTTGGAAACTTGCCCAATCAGTTGCTCTTTACTGGTACACCAAACGATACTTTCTACGTTCAAACAAGTTTTGAAGAAGGAGCTGATTATTGCTATCGGGTCGAAGCCATACATTCGAATGGACTAAGGTCAGTTTCACAAATTACCTGTATGAATCCTGGTGTACTTATTCCGTCAAGTCTAATGTATATTCCTTATACTGAGGTAAAAAATAATGCAATTCACCTTGAATTCTTCTACGATGGTAACGCCGACATTCGAGAGTACGTGCTCCAAAGAGGTCATTCAGCCAATGGACCCTTCTACGAAATCGTCAGATTCCCGCATAATACTGTACCTCCCTTCAGACATACATTTACTGATAACAAGGTGGATATCAATCAATCGTATTTCTACCGAGTCGTAGGGGTAAATAATTGTGACACCATCGGCGCAGTATCAAATCACGCTCGCAACATTGTGGTAAAAGCCAAAGCCTTGAGGAGCGATGTAAACAGAGTTCATTGGAATCCATACACTGAATTCAATGGAGGAGTATTCCAATATCAAATATTGCGTAAAGTGGGTGAATTCGGTGCTTGGCAATTATTGCCCGTTGTAATAACAGGCACCGATACAATGTATCTTGACGACATAAAGTCGTTTGAAGGTTCAGAAAATCTTTATTGTTATAAAGTAATTGCCGTCGAAGGCACTAACACATTGCCCATACCTCCGGGATTTGGTCCTTTTGTAAGTACTTCAAACGAAACCTGCGTCAATCAAAAAGTTAAGCTCTTTGTTCCAAACGCTATAAGACCAGGTTCGCCAATATTGGATAACAGGATTTTCAGAGTTCAATTTAAATACCTCGATATCACAAGATTTAGCATGCAGATTTTCAACCGGTGGGGCCAACTGATGTTTGAAACCGACGACCCAGACAAAGGTTGGGATGCCACTTACGAGGGAAAAGAAGCACCTGCCGGAGTGTACACATACCTTATTAAATATGCGACCCCTGGCGATAACGAGCAGGAAGAACGAGGTACTTTTACAGTAATTAGATAAAATTTGATATAACTTTGGCCCGCTCATTGAGCGGGCTTTTTTATGCTACACCGCGTCATGAAAAAATTATTCTTCGCATTTTTTCTTACCCTTTTGTCCCTTTTTACAGCAAATGCTCAAGTAAAAGAAGAAATGAGCGAGACGACACGGCAAATTTTTATTAACTATAAAAGGAGATTTGAAAATAAAAGTCGAGTTACAGGGTATAGAATTCAGCTTTTTACCGGAAACAAGCAATCGGCTGACCGCATTAGAGCTCAGTATTTAGCACAAAATTTACCTTACCCAGTCTATTTGGTTTTTGAAATGCCAAATTACAAAATTCAGGTAGGCGATTTCAGAGACCGAATTGAAGCCGAGGGCGTACGTGAAAGCCTGATGGGAACATTCAACGGAGCATTTTTGGTGAGAACCTCGATCACTCCTTATTTAAAAGTGGCTAATTTTTAATCACACAAAACGAATGAGATATAAACGTGTACTACTAAAATTGAGCGGTGAGGCTCTGATGGGAAGTCAGAACTACGGTATAGACCCTAAACGACTTAAAGAATACGCAAATGAAATAAAAGACGTTGTTTCTCAAGGTCTTCAGTTGGCCATCGTCATCGGTGGAGGCAATATTTTTAGAGGTGTCTCAGGGGCGGCTACCGGTATGGACCGTGTGCAAGCCGACCACATGGGTATGTTAGCCACAGTAATTAATTCTTTAGCGCTTCAATCAGCCCTCGAAAATGAAGGCATCTATACCCGTTGCATGTCGGCCATTGAGATGAATAAAATCGCCGAACCCTTTATTCGTCGGCGTGCCATCCGCCACCTGGAAAAGGGTAGGGTAGTGATTTTCGCTGGCGGCACAGGTAATCCCTACTTTACAACAGATACAGCCGCTACTCTTCGGGCCATTGAAATTGATGCCGAAGCTATTTTAAAAGGTACTCGAGTAGATGGAATTTACTCTGCTGATCCTGAAAAGGACGCAAACGCAGTAAAATTCGACGCACTTTCTTTTAAAGAAGTTTACGAAAAAGGCCTGAATGTAATGGACATGACAGCCTTTACCCTTAGCCGTGAAAACAATCTGCCCATAATTGTCTTCGACATGAATAAGCCAGGTAACCTTAGAAAGGTAATTTTTGGCGAGAATATTGGTACAATTGTCAAAAATTAATACTTGTAAAATGGACGAAATACAACTCGTACTCGAAACAGCCGAAGAGAGCATGAAAAAAGCTCTCCATCATTTGGAAAAAGAACTTGTAAAAATTCGAGCTGGTAAGGCAAATCCCGCTTTACTCGAAAGTATAAAACTTGAATATTACGGTGTGATGAGCCCATTAAACAGTGTGGCCAACATAATGGTACCCGATGCTCGCACCATCACCATTCAACCTTGGGAAAAGAAAATGATTCCCGAAATCGAGCGCGCCATCATGAATGCCGGTCTCGGCCTAAATCCGCAAAACAATGGCGAAATGGTCATTATTAATATTCCACCCCTGACAGAGGAGCGTCGTAAAGAACTTGTAAAACAAAGCCGAGCTGAAGCAGAACATGCCCGAGTGGGCATACGTGCTGCTCGTAAAGAAGCTAATGACGAACTTAAAAAACTCCAAAATCAGGGAATTGCAGAAGATGCCATAAAAGACGCTGAAGAAAAAGTTCAAAAACTCACTAACCTCTACATCTCAAAAGTCGATCAGATGCTTGAGAAAAAAGAGGCTGATATCATGACTGTATGAAAAATTTCTTATATGCCGGGGCTTTTGCCCTGGCTTTATCACTTTTAAGTTGCGCACCAGCCATCAGTGTAGAGGATGGGGATACCCTTACAGTGTACGTAATTAATTATTCCATTCAGGATTTTGAGCCTTATCTCGACTGCTCAACAGTACTTTCAAAAAATTCAACTGAGCACAAAAAGTTGGTAAAACTGGTCGCTGACCTTAGCGACGATTCTTTTGAAAATGAAGATGGCAGCAATTATTACGCTATTACAATAGCAGATGCCACAGGAAGCCAGAAGGCAACAGTCACCATACCTCAAGGTGGTGGAGGGCATTCGAAAAGTAAGAAGCTCTTTGAATTGCTAGATCAAATTTGTATCTATTAAATATCTGCACATTAGGTATCCTTTAAAGGCACTCTTTCAGACGATCAAAAAAGAGAGTTTTGATCCTTGAGATTCATCAAAATTGGTCAAAAAAGCTTTTAAATAGTATTTTTGACCAAATCGAGCCTTTCTATGGATTTTTCAGAAGTGTATGATAAATACGTCTCTCTGACATACCACCTATACAATAGCCTTTTTCTAACATTACCTTATCCCGGTATACAGGCTGCCGGTCCTTATGTGCCCATTTTGTACAAAAAATCGTTAGAGGGTCTTGCAGCGGGTAAGTCACCTGAAGAAATATTACAGTACTTTTTTGATGATCACTATCCTACAGATAGTGAGGAAGAGAAAATTGATTTTCTTTTCAGAGTTGTTCAGTACATAGAGCGGCAAGTGGTATTATTTGATGCCGTTGAAGATGCAGCTTTTGAAAAACTTCACGATTTACAGGGCAAAGGCACTTTATCATTTCTTATCGAAGAGGCAAAGGCCGAAAATTCACTGAGCGCTTTGGGCAGAGTTTTATCCACTTTTGGTGTTCGGGTGGTTCTTACTGCACATCCTACGCAGTTTTATCCGGGGCATATACTCAGCATCATTACCGATATGGAGCAGGCCATTCGCAAAGGCAGTCCTTCAGATGTAACAACGTTAATGCGGCAGCTCGGTCTCAGTGCTATGTATCGTCGCAATAAACCCACTCCACTGGAAGAAGCCATTTCGCTCATTTGGTATCTGGAAAACATTTTCTACGACGTTAACGCTCAAATTCATCAATTGCTTCTTGAAAAAGTGCCAACCTATACATTCAATCCTAAACTCATTACGACAGGCTTTTGGCCCGGAGGCGACCGCGATGGAAACCCGACTGTAAAATCAGACACCACCATCGACACTTGTAAACGACTGAAAGAGAGTATACTGAGATGCTATTTGCGCGATGTGCGCACTCTTAAGCGCAAGCTCACATTTCCTGGTATTGACCTCAAAATTCGGGAAATCGAGCTTCGCCTTCAATCAACCATTTATCGTCATGACGACAATTACTACAATCGCCCAGATGAAGTAATCGCCGATCTGCAATACATTCGGGAAGAACTTCGGCAGAAATTCATGAATCTCTATTGTGACGATGTAGATGCCCTCATCCGTCAAATTCTAACTTTTGGCTTTCACTTCGCTCCCCTTGACATTCGTCAAGACTCACGGGTACATCGATCGTGGGCATTTGAGTTCTTATCGTATAGAGGTCTTGAACAAAATTATAAAGCGCTCTCTTCCATAGAGCAAAAGCTCGAGTTCTGGTGGAACCTGGAGTGCAACCTCCTTTCTGACGAACTGCTCTATTTATCACCAGATCTGGCCGACGTTGTAAGACTCATCAGGGCATTGCCTATGATCCACATCAAAAACGGTCCAATGGCCATCGAGCGCTACATCATCTCAAATACCCAAAACGCAGAAGACCTCGCCATCCTAAAATTTCTACTTACAGCAGCAGGCAGCGACTTCTACCTTCGCATACAGCCCATACCTCTCTTCGAAACGGTAAAAGATCTAGACAATTCTGAGCAAATTTTAACTACACTGTTTAATCACCGCGGTTACCGGCAATGGATTGCTGCACACGGCAATCGCCAAACCATTATGCTTGGCTTCAGCGATGGCACCAAAGATGGTGGTTACCTAAAAGCTAACCTCGCAATTTACCAGGCCAAAGTCGTCATCACTCGACTCTGCCGCACTTACGGCATTGAACCCATCTTTTTCGACGGTCGCGGGGGTCCGCCTGCCCGTGGCGGTGGCGACACGCATCTCTATTATGCCGCCCAAGGAGCTGATATCGCTTGCAGTGAAATTCAGCTTACCATCCAGGGTCAAACCATTTCTTCCAAATTTGGCAACCATCAAGCTGCACGATATAATCTTGAGCAACTCCTTACCGCCGGAGTTGGTCGCTATCTCTTCAGAAATTCTACACCCACCCTCTCAGACGAAGATGCCCAGTTTCTCTACCAACTTGCTGACAAAGCTTACAGCAAATACGAAAGCCTGAAAAATCACCCTGCTTTCTCTGACTATTTACTCAAAGCCACCCCTTTGCCATACTATGCTGAAACCAACATCAGTAGTCGCCCTGCCAAACGCGGTCGTACCGATAAACTTTCACTCGACGACCTTCGCGCCATTCCCTTCGTTGGAACATGGGCACAGATGAAGCAAAATGTTCCTGGCTATTACGGCTTCGGTACAGCCCTTCAAACAGCAGTTGAGGCCGGTCACGGTCCTCGCCTTAAAGATATTTTTCGCCATTCCAGATATTTTCGTGCACTTGTCTTAAACAGTATGCAGTCTTTGGCCAAAACTCGTTTTGAATTAACTGCCTACCTCAGGAATGATCAACAATTTGCCGAAATCTGGTTTGATTTAAAAAACGAAGCCGACCTCACGCGCTCTATGCTTTTGTATATCAGCGGCTACAATGAGCTGCTCGAAGAGGCCCCTACCAATCGCAAATCCATTACCATGCGCGAAGAGATGATTTTACCCCTGCTCATCATTCAGCAGTACGCCCTAATGCAGGTGCGAAAACTTTCTGAGTCAGACCCTCAGCGCTCTGTTTATCAAAAACTTATAGTGCGATGCTTCTTTGGCAATATCAACGCCAGTCGCAATAGTGCGTAAAAAATTTTTTTCTCTTACGCGCACTTTCAATGGGTGCACCGGCCGAACTATCAAAAGTTAAAAAGTTGATGTGAGGGGACTCTGATGGAGTCGAAATTGCTGGTAAAACTGAAATATTTTGACTAGGAATGCTTCGCTACTTTATTTCAGCTTAGCATCGCTTTCCGCCAATGACCTTTCGCGGGCTCACGCTTTAAGTATCCTTAATGCAGGCGAAAAAATCAAATTTTCAATCAAGATTGATGGCCATTAAAAAACTTCTAAATCGTAAACCATTTACAATAAAAGCACAGTATTGCACTTTATTAAGCGATTTAAAGCTTAAGTGATTAATCTGCACGTGTACGTTCTTTTGTTAGTTGTGAGTTGAACTGCTCTGCAATAGTCAGTACAATCGGGTCATTCATTTTAATCACTTTTTTTCCCGCTTGAGGCCCATAGAGCATGTAGGCCAAGGTAGCCTTTACGTGTAAAATGCTGAAGTCTTTCATTTCTTGAGAGGCAGCCTCGGTCGAGGCATTTTTTCGCATACCCATCAGCTGCAGTGCCTCTTCAAAAGTTGGTTTAAAATCTTTTAAAAAACGTTCAAAGCCCATATTCTTCCAAGATTCTCCATTTTTACTGACGTACTCAAACATTATTTCACTCGGATTTATCATGTACTGCATGCTGTGGGCAAAGTGATGTAGCTCTTTGTATTTCAAGTTTATATCAGGTTGTATTCCACCTCTTTCCAGCAGGGTTTTTCCGTTTTTCGACGTGTGAATTTTTCTATCACCGCTGTTTTGTTTGTGAATTTCGGGCAAATAAGGTGATTGAATGGAACGCCCAGACGGGGTAAAATATCTAGCCGTAGTAATCCGCACACGGCTACCGTCGGGCAGAAGGCTTTCTTCTTGTACCAGCCCTTTGCCAAAGGTAGGTGAGCCGGCAATGAGCCCTCTCGAATTGTCTTGAATAGCTCCTGCCAATACTTCGGCTGCAGAGGCCGTACCTTCATTTACAAGCACTACAAGCGGCAACTTTCTGAAGCGCCCATCGCTCACTGCTTTTACCGCCTCCCTGGCTTTGGAGCGATCTTCTACGATCACCACCGTATCGTTCGCCGACAGAAATTCTCTGGCCACGCGTACAGCTTCAATCATGAGCCCTCCCGGATTGTCTCTAAGGTCTAGGATCACTCCTTTTGCCGTATCAATACGCAGTTTCTTCGCTTCTCGTAAAAAGTTTTGATAGGTGTTTTCTGCAAATCGCTCGATACCAATCACAGCAATACCGCCGGGCAGGTAAAAACCTTCATTGACCGATGGCACTGCAATCCACTCTTTTTCAAGTGTTTTGGTAAATTTCGAGTTTTCTCGTAGCAACGTAATTCGAATTTTATTGCGCTTAGGATTTCGTATAAGCTCGATAATTTTTTGTAAGTTACCGACATAAGGGGCTATTGTAAGGTTTTCGCCATCGATGGTCAGCAGTTTGTCGCCGGCTTTAATTGCAGCACTTGCAGCTGGTGAGCCTGGAAATACGGTGAGTACCACTGCTGTATCTTTTACTATTGTAAATTCCATTCCGGCACCGTAATACCTACCTGTGATCTCTTCCTCAATGTCGCCAGACTGTGCTGAGTCGATGAAGGACGAGTGCGGATCGAGCCTATGCAAGATGTCATTAATAGCATAATCCATCAGAGAATCTACATTCACACGCTCGACATAGTTGTTTTCTATTAATGCAAAAATTCGCTGAAGCTTATTGAGGCGATTTTCAGATAAGGAAAATTTATTTTGGGTGGGAGCTTGATTTTCAGAAATAAAAATGCCCAACCAAACCCCCGCAATTGCAGATAAGGCTGCATATAAAGGCCAAAAGGTCGAGCGTTTTGATTTCATATCGGACTTCGAAACATTTTTTTAACGAAAAGAGTCAAAAGTTGTTTTTTAACCAGTCGTATTATCCAATTCAGGATATTGAACAATCTCAACGCCGGCTCTTTCAAGAAATTCTAATCCGGAGGTGTCGCTGTATTTGCGTATATACACAAGCCTGCAAATACCGGCCTGATGAATCAGCTTGGCACAATCGCGACATGGCGATAGCGTAAGGTATAGCGTAGCTCCACGGCACGACTGTGTGCTTCCTGCTACTTTAAGAATGGCATTGGCCTCTGCATGTAAAACATACCATTTTGTTTCACCAGCCTCATCTTCACATTCGTTTTCAAAACCCGAAGGGGTGCCATTGTATCCATCTGAAATGATCATTCGATCTTTTACGATTAGTGCCCCTACCTTTTTTCGGGTGCAGTGCGAGAGCTGTGCCCATTGTTGGGCCATTCGAAGGTATGCATGATCATATCGCTGAGTTTTGCTCAGTTCCGTATCAGCACTTTTGATATGTTCCATTCAATACTTTTTATATGTAGAACATAAGCCCCTGATTTTAGCCATGATAGGTCAAGGCCATTTATTAATTGTTGGTCAGAAAGGCGGGCTAAATAGTAAACTCTTCCCGTTAGATCGGTAACCATAATTTCATAGTTTTTTTGATCTTTTACCTGTATAAAAACCGTATCTTTAAAAGGATTAGGAAAAATAGAAATTTGCTTACCTGATGACACTTCATCACTCGACATAAAGTAGTGATCAGCAAACAGCCACAGTACAGCCTCTCCAAACTCTTGACGCCAAAATGCTTCGTTGTGTTGTCCGTTTGGCACAACTTTATTCTGAATTCCTTGCTCAGCAAAGCCTGCTGCTATCAGGGTTTGTTTCATTTGAGCTATTTGTTGAGCTACAGAGCCATTGCTTTCTAAACCACCTGCAAGCTGATAGATACGCATGGGATGTTTTTTTCCAACCGAAGCCGGATAGCTCCATACTTGATTCGAAAACCAATAACTCGGCGAAAAAATGCCAAGCTTTGAAAATACTTCTTGATTGCGCAGACCTCCATAAAAGGTTATTAGTCCTCCCATACTGCTGCCCATCATTCCGGTGCTGTTCCGGCTTTTTTGGGTGCGATACGCACTGTCGATGTACGGCTTGAGATACTGCACAATGAAGTCGATGTACTGGTCTCCCTGACCACCGCCGTATTGACTATTTACCCAAGGACTGTATTCATTGATTCGCTGAGTTCCTCCGTTGTCGATTCCCACCACGATGATGGATTTGCCCATCGAACTATACAAGCTGTTGAGCGTTTCATCTACCTGCCATTCTCCGGCAAATGAGGTAGATTGGTCAAACAAATTTTGCCCGTCGTGCATGTAGAGTACCGGAAAACTGTCAGTACTCGTGGCATAATTCGGAGGTAAATACAGCCAAATACGTCGGCTTCGGTTCAGTGGTGGCATAAAAAAGGCATTGCTTAAGATTGACACATTGTGTGCTGCTGTTGAATTTGTGCTACCCAGATCTTCCCAACTCAAAATGGTCAACTTCAATGTATCGCCAGGCGACCAAATGTGCACTCTATTGGGTAAATAGCCGCCGTTCTGATTGCCTTCTACTGTCTGCCAACTTCCTCTTGTGAATTTAAACTGTATCGGATTCGTCGTGATTGACAGTGTTTTAAAGTATTGTGAGCCGATCTTAGTCATGATGGTGGTGGTATCCGAAGGGTTCCAATTGTTAAAATTACCAGCTATGTAGATAGATGCTGAAAGCGGGGTGTTCGCAGGAACCTGCTGTACAAGTATATGTAGCTGAGCTACTGCAGAAATATGTACCAGAATTGAGACAAATAATCCAAATATTTTAAATACCTTCATAACATCGGAAAAAAATTGTTGTCCCAAAGATGCAATAAAAAAGGGCATGATGTGCGATTCATGCCCTTTTACTGCTCAAAAGTCTTTTAAAATATCTGATTATCAGTAATCTTCATCCTCTTCGTCTTCCTCATCGGTGTATTCCTCTTCATCATCGTCTTCATAATCATCTTCCGGGTCAAAGCCTGCTTCCATAAATCGATCTTCGGTGCTGCGCTTTTTCTTGCGAGGCTTTACATCCTCTTCTTCATCCGATTCTGATTCGTTATCATCTACTTCGCTTATAGGAGGCACATCGATGATCGGTGGGGTAAGTACATCTTCCTCGTCCTCTTCAGTGAGCAAATAGTTCTCCACTTTCTCGGCGAGTTCTACGCTCACTTTTACAAGGTATTTTGTATCTTCGGTTTCGAGGGGCACAGCTGATACCCATTCGTTCTTGGCATTTTTAAATTTTATGATTGCATCCTCATACCCATTGGGATAAGTTTCCAAAAGCAGGCTGAGGAGCTTGTTGGTGATATTTTTGTAATCGACTATTACTCTCTTTTTTTCCATAAACCTTTCAATTACTGACCGAGAATCCAGGCGAATATGAGGGGTGCTACGATGGCAGCATCTGATTCGATGACAAATTTTGGAGTATCAATTCCAAGTTTTCCCCAAGTGATTTTTTCATTGGGAACGGCTCCTGAATAGCTGCCGTAGCTGGTGGTTGAGTCACTGATCTGGCAGAAGTAGCTCCAGAAGGGGATGTTTTCCATTTCGAGGTCTTGGTAGAGCATTGGTACTACGCAGATCGGAAAATCACCGGCTATACCTCCTCCGATTTGGAAGAAACCTATTCCCTTGCCACTGCTGTTTTTAATGTAATAATCAGCCAGCCATACCATGTACTCAATGCCTGATTTTACTACACTGGGTTTAACATCTCCTTTTATACAGTAGGAGGCAAAGATGTTTCCCATAGTCGAATCTTCCCAGCCGGGTACTACAATGGGCAGATTTTTTTCTGCCGCAGCCACCATCCAAGAGTCTTTAGGGTCGATTTGGTAGTACTGTTCGAGAACTCCACTGCGAATGAGCTCATACATGTATTCATGCGGAAAATAGCGCTTACCTTCGGTGTCAGCTTCTTTCCAGAGTTTATAGATGTGCTTTTGCAGACGGCGGAAGGCTTCTTCTTCAGGTATGCAGGTGTCGGTTACACGATTAAAGCCGTTTTCAAGCAACTCCCATTCATCTTGCGGACTGAGGTCTCGGTAATTGGGTATGCGCTTGTAGTGATTGTGCGCTACTAAGTTCATTAGGTCTTCTTCGAGGTTAGCACCTGTACAAGAAATGATGTGCACTTTGTCTTGACGGATCATTTCTGCCAGGCTTACCCCCAGTTCTGCTGTACTCATAGCACCCGCCAGAGTAATCATCATTTTTCCACCTTCATCGAGGTGTTTTTCATAGGCTTTGGCTGCATCCATCAAGGCTGCAGCATTGAAATGTCTGAAATTGTATTCTATAAATTTAGAAACCGGACCTCTATTTTTCATTTTGAGTGAAGTGCAATGATTTGGCGGGGCGAAAATATTTTGTGGTATATGATTATCAAATTATTTACCATTTGATGTAGCGTAGTTTAAGAAAATTTTGGTTTGCGCTTTTCGAGAAAAGCAGATGTCCCTTCTTTGAAATCAGCTGTTCCAAAGCACTTACCAAATTCTTCAATTTCTGTGTCAAGGCCACTGCGCTGGTAAGCGTAGCCTGCATTCACGGCTCGTATGGCAGCCGCTAAAGCAGTTGATGAATTTTTTGACATGGCATCAGCCAATGCAGCAGCATTGTCCATCAGCTCTTCTTGGCTTGTCACTTTGTTCACCAGACCCCATTGTAAAGCTTCTTCGGCTTGAATCATGCCGGCTGTAAGGATCATTTCCAGTGCTTTTCCCTTACCTATCAATTGAGCAAGACGCTGCGTGCCACCATAGCCTGGGATAAGTCCGAGGGTAACTTCGGGTAGTCCAAGTCGGGCGTTGTTTGATGCAATGCGCACATGGCATGCCATAGCCAGCTCTAATCCACCACCTAATGCGTATCCATTGATGGCGGCTATAATAGGTTTAGGATAATTTTCGATATAATCAAACAGCAACTTCTGACCCTGAGCTGCAAGTTGTTTTCCTTCCTCTACACCATAAGAGGCAAATTCTGAGATGTCTGCTCCCGCGACAAAGGCCTTCTGTCCGGCGCCGGTAATGATGATTACCCGCACCTCTCTGTCATTTTTCAGAGTAGCGAGGGCATTGTGTAATTCTTCAATAGTAGGCTTATTCAGTGCATTGAGCTTTTCAGGGCGATTAATTGTGATAACTGCTCGGTTAATCGATTTTTGAATAAGTAGGTTGGCGTAATTCATTTTTTTGTAATTTTTTTAAAAAGTGTAATGTGAAGGTAGATCCTACATTTTTAGTTGTTTGCAAATCTATACGCCCACCGTGAGCATCTACAATATTTTTTACTATGGCCAATCCAAGCCCCATACCTGAAGTTTTGGTAGTGAAGCGAGGGATAAAGATTTTTTCTTTTAATTCATCGTCAATTCCACAGCCATTATCGTGCACAGAAATCAGCGCTTCATCTTCATTTTCAGTAACCTGAATTGTAATTTTTGGATTTTCCCGGCCTTCAGTAGCGTGAATTGCATTTTTTAAAAGGTTATTTAAAGCTTGTGTTATTTGACCTCTATCACCCGTTATAAATATGGGATTATCCGGCGTTTCTATCTGAATTTGATGATCTGTAATAAGACTGCCGGTTTGGCGGGCGATTTCGCAAAGGTCAATACGCTCAAGGGATATTTCAGGCAGCTTGCTGTATCTGGAGAAGGTGTCAGCAATGCGCGAAAGGGTATCGATCTGGGTGATCATACTGTCGCAGAATTCCTTTAGCTTTTCTGGCTCCGATGTTTTAAGAGAGCGCTCAATCCACTGCACATTTAGCCGCATGGGCGTGAGCGGATTTTTAATTTCATGTGCCACTTGCCGGGCCACATCGCGCCAAGCAGAGTCGCGCTCGCTGTCAGCTAATTTTTCAGCACTGTGTTTTAGCTCGAGGAGCACGCGGTTGTAATCATCTACAAGTTGTTGTATTTCAGAGGGATATTTTCCTGTGATGGGTTTTGAATCTTGAATTTTATCGTTAGCCAGCACCTGTGCTCTAAGTTTATCGAGAGGTCTTGTGATGGTGTGGGCCAGAAAAATGGCTGCTCCAATGGCAATTAAAAAGAGAATTGTGTAAATCTGTATTAAATTGATAAAGAAATTTTTCATTTCCCTATTGAAAAAGTGTTGATCGAGCAGATAAGGAATATTGATGATCAACAGCTCATTGCCGTTTTCGTCGTACAAAAAGAAAAAATCGTAGAGATACTTGTGATTGTCAATTATTGTTTGCAATGTATATCGGTCGCCGAAGCTCATTTTAATTGTAGTGATAAGGGCTGAGTCGAGCTGTAAGGGAAAGAGCTTTCTGTCTTGATCGGATATGCGCGTAGAGCTTGTGAGCAATCGTCCGTTTAAATCGTAAAAAGCAATATCCACATTGTGCACATCGCTTATTTCACAAATTTTTTGGCTAAAACCACGAGCTATGGCAATGGGGTTTTTGGGGATTTTACTGGAGTTTAGGTGGTGAGATATTGAGGCTGTAATAGAATACTCCTTTCGCCTCAACCGCTCTAAGTGATAAATTTCACTTTCTTTTTTATAGTGGTATAAAAAATAAACTCCCGTAAGTACAAAAGACAAAAGGGTTACAGCCAGTATCGCTAAAATAATGGTATAGCGCAGCTTCATGCCAGGTGAACTTAAAGTAACCGACCCGAAACTTTCACAATCTTCGGAAGTCCGAGTACGGCGGCAAAGTTGGTGCCATAGCCTATGGCAAGTACAGTGATGGCAATAAACAACAGCTGCATCGGTCTAAGCTCCACCGGGTAAGCTTCAACTAAATATCCTTCGCCGAGTTTTACCAATCCAAATATGTCCTGAAGCCATACAATTCCAATGCCGATCAGCAGTCCGGCTGCTACACCGGTCGAAACGATCAACATACCTGTAAATCTAAAAATTGATGAAATATCTGATAGTGTAAGTCCAAGCGCCCGGAAAAGAAAAATGTTTGAACGCTTTTCGTAGATTAACATGCGCATAGAGCCCATCAAGCCAAAGCTAGCCAAAAGAGCAATAAATGAAAATATTAGATAAACCACAAGTTTTTCAGCCTGCATAATTTTAAAAAAGGCTTCCTGCTGTTCTTCTCTGTTCAAAATCCGAAATCCTTTCAGTGTCTTTTGCAAATAGAACTGAGCATCTTTTACGCTGTGTCCATTTTTAACCTTGACTTCAATGGCTGAGAATCCATCGATTAAGTTCATCCACTCTTTTAACTGTTCGATATTTATAATACAGTATTTTTCATCTACCTCAGGCTGAATGGAGAAGATGCCACTGGTCATCAACATAGCTTGACTAAAGGCCTTGTCAGGTCGATTCAGATTGCGTGCATCAGCCCTTGGCACATATACTTGAAAAAGTTCATTATCTAAGCCGGCAGAAACTCCAAGATGATACGCAACGCCTATTCCTAAAATTGCTTGCCCGGGATTGTAATTGATCGTTCCATACAAAACACTTTTGCCAAGCTGTGCCACGCTTTGAAAACTTGAATCTACTCCTTTCAGCACAGCTACGAATTCGCGAACGCCTTTACGCAAGTACGCTTTTTCTTCCAGTACAAAAGATAGGTTCTGTACACTTGGTAATTGTTTCAGCAAATGGTAGAGCGAGTCACTACCAGAGGCATATTTTCCTTTTGCGGGCAGTATTTTTAAATCTGGATCAAAAGTATTGTATAATTCTCTCGAGAAGTTTTCTAGCCCATTAAACGCACTCAAAACTACTACAAGGGCTACAGTACATGCCACTATGCCAAGTATTGAAATAAAACCAAGAATACTTACAGCACTCTTGGCAGATCTGCTGCCGAAATATCTGAATGCAATGAACCAAGTAACTACCCTCATGCAGTTTATTTGATGGGATTCTCACCGCCCTCTTTCAAAAGTTTATCGATTTCAGCTTCTTTTTCAAAGGCATCGTCGATGAGAAAATGAAGCTCTGGCATTATTCTTAGGTGTTTTCCCACAAGTTTGGCTGCCTCTTGTTTTATAGCTACATAGTTTTCATCGAGATAAAGCTTCACTTCCTTGTGTTTTTCAAATGGAAAAACACTGAGGTAGATTCGGGCGATGGAAAGATCGGGAGTTATTTTTACGGCTGTCACGCTGATTAAGACACCCGGAAAAGTATTCTTTCCGATCTTTTGGATAAGATTGCCAAACTCTTCTTGTAAGAAGGATTCAACTCTGGCTATTCTATTTGCTTTCATGGCTGTGAATTTTGCTTTTTAAAAGAGTTCCACCCCTGGGCTGTTATGGGAATTTCTTCGTTTAGATTAGTAACAAGCGTAGCCGGTAAATTAGGCTCTGTCATATGGCCAATAACTGTGAAGTCTGGGTGGTTTTTTATTTTTTCATAGTCGCTAAGAGGAATGGTAAACAGCAATTCGTAGTCTTCACCCCCGTTAAGGGCAACGGTTGTCGCATTCAGCTGCATTTCTTCACAAACCTTAAAGGTCTGTTGGTCGATCGGTAACTTATTTTCATAAATGCGGGCACCTACACCACTTTTGGTAGTTATGTGTAATAATTCGCTTGAAAGGCCGTCACTTATGTCGATCATGCTCGTCGGCCTTATGCCGAGAGCTCTTAATTGCTCGAGAGCATCTGTACGCGCTTCGGGCCTTAATAGTCGGCGTACCACATAGTCGTAAGGCGAGAGGTCAGGTTGCACATACGGATTGGCTTTAAATACTTCTTTTTCGCGTTCTAGCACCAATAGCCCGCAATAAGCCCCTCCCAAATCGCCTGTTACTACGATTAAATCGTTTGGTTTGGCTGTACTGCGGAGTATGGCTTCGCCTTTTTTTACCCGCCCGATGGCTGTTACACTAATAGTCATTCCAGAGGTTGAAGTTGTAGTATCGCCACCCACTAGGTCGATTCCATAGCGGCTGCAAGCCATTTGCATACCTTCGTAAATTTCTTCTAAGGCTTCCACGGAGCTTCGGGCTGATACGGCAATACCTACAATGGCATGAGTAGGCTCTCCCCCCATCGCGGCTATGTCTGATATGTTTACGACTATGGCTTTGTAACCTAAATGTTTTAAAGGCGTATAAAAAAAGTCAAAATGTACACCCTCAGTCAGTAAATCTTTAGAAATCAGCGTCTCATAACCTCTGTTATCAATAATGGCCGCATCGTCGCCTATGCCTCTAATGGTATCTTCTCGCTTTATGGTCAGCAGTTTTGACAAATGGTCAATTAAGCCAAACTCGCCTAACTCGCTGAGGGGGGTGAATTTTTTGTTTTTATCTTCAAGCATTTTAGTAAAAATAATACCTCAATCCGACTGTTAAACCTGTTGAAAAATACCGTTCACGCGGGAAGAAAGCATTGTTTTCAAACATAGGATTGAGCATATAGTGAAAGAATGGTCGCACAAAGATAGAGTATTCTTCAGCCAGTCGAAAGTTGCCACTCAGAGATATACCCACTGTGTAGTTGATCTTTCGGGCTTCGTTAGTTACATCAAATTGATCGATCTGACTTCCGCTTTGTTTGTCAGAAATTTTTCCGGTATAGCTGCGCAAAAGGTTTATTTGAATTATAGGAATAAATTCTAAATCAAAAACTTCAGTAATGGTGCCGCGAAATGAAAATTGAATCGGCAAATTGATAAAAGACAATTTGCTCGTCAAATCATATGTCTGTTGATTAAATTCATAATTTCTGTCTCGATACCCCAAAGTTCCGTATTGCACTCCAGTCCAGAGCTCAAGCGATGATGCCAGGCGAAAGACAAAATCTCCGCCAAAGCTATAGGCTAAAACAGGTGATGTACGCGATTCGTTGCTGCTTCCTATCGGCAAACCACCCAGACCTATTGAATCACTCATTATACGCCTATTTGTAATATAAGGATTTACGTTAAAGGCAAGCGATATGTTTGATTTTTTTGTCTGAGAGTCGGTAAAATATACAATCTTTTCTTTGCCGTCTTTTTGGGCAAAACTGATCGCTGGAATTAAAATAAAAAGACTATTAAAAACAAAAAAATAATGTAGAATTTTGTTCATATTTTTTGACTTTTGTTTTTAATTATTGGTAAAGCTAATTCACTTTCAAGAAGTAAGGGAATTATAAAACTAAAAAAGACCACTCCCCACTGTCGCTCGAGATAACTCTCTGTTAAAAAACACAAAAAGATATACAATAAAACTAACAGTGCGTGCCACTTTTTGCAATGATAGGAATAGAAAATTGAATAAACAAATATTCCAAGAAGTGCTGTTAATCCCAATAAGCCTGTTGCTATGGTTGTTTCGATAAATTGATTGTGTGCATTAAATTTTTCGCGATATCCATACTTAAAATTATTTCGCAAATAACTGTTTTCTAAATCAAAACGCGCATCGCCAATTCCACTACCAAAAAACGGACGTTTTGCGATCTCTTGCAAGGCACATTTCCATTCAGCCAGGCGAATAGTAATGCCGTTAAATCCTTCTTGAAAAGTTTCAGCTTCAATGTTATATTTCAACGAAGATAAATCAGAAAATCTGCCCTTTATCGATTCTGGAGCAATTCTATACAGCGTACTACCAAGCATCGCTATTCCAAGTAAAATAAATAAGTTTAGTTTAAAAGAATACTTGCGGATCAAGTAAAACACAAAAGTTATAAAAAATAATGCAAGAAAAGCTAAAATATTCATTCGGCTCTGAAGCAAAATTAATAGAGTAAAAAGACTGAGTGAAGCTATTACATAGAAAATTTTCTTATAATTATTTAATAAGAGAAATAGAGATAGTATAAATACACTTCCCACCCAGATCGATAAATAAGCCGGATGGATTACCCACTCGCTCAAACCTACATAGGTGAAATAAGTGCTTATTATCTCTCCAGTTTCCGGATAGGTGTAATACAAACTTCCAGATTTGAGACTTCTATACAATCCAACAGAAAGAAAATATGGTGTAGATAGAGCAAAAAGTATTACAAGATTTCTCAGTATTTTGAATTTCACATTTTGATCTACGTTTTTTAAATAAAGATTCATTACAAAAGGCAAAAATACTAATGGGACTTTTATAGCTAATTTTTGCTTTGCTTCTTCTACATTTTCACTGTAAAATGATGATATAAAATACACTAAATAAAGAGCTATAAACGGAATATGATAACGGTCAAAAGAAAATAAAATCTTTTTATTGATGAACAACCAGAATGTAGTAAGTAAAAACAATACAAGTACGAGCGCGGTCGTATTCTCTGGAAGAATCATACTGGCTGGAATCAAAATGCCAAAGAAAAGAAAAATATTTTCTTTACTCAGAAGCAAGTGAATGTTTTTTTTGTTTTAAGTAAAAAATTGTTCCGCTGAAAAATAATGCGATGAAAAGGTAAATTACTACTTGAAATTTGGGTAGTACTTTACCATTAAAATACCATGCTAAAGCAATGAAAAATATGTTGAAAAAATATAAGATAAGTGCGGCCTGATAATGTTTTAATCCCAGATCAGTAAGCATATGATGAATGTGATTTCTATCAGCTTTAAATGGAGATTTTTTATGGATAAAAATTCGAATAAATACAATTCTCATCGTATCAAATACAGGTACTATTAAAACAGCCAATGAATACGATACAGCCGATATATTATAAAAAATATTCGGTTTAAAATCCTCACTTATTTTTATGAAATATACAGTGAGAACAGTTACTAAAAATCCGATTACCATTGATCCGGAATCGCCCATAAATATTTTCCCTTTAAAATTATAAATACTAAAAGCCGTCAATGCACCGGAAATACACAAAGATAGTATTAAAAATAATGGCTCTTTCATCACCCAAAACCACCAGGAATAGGTCAAACTTACTATTATACCTATTCCTGCTGATAGTCCATTGATTCCATCAATAAAGTTAAAAGCATTAATCAAAAATAAAAATACAAAAATGGTTAGCAAAACACTTGATATATATGGAACTTCGAATATTCCAAAAATTCCATAAATGCTTTTAATTCGAACCCCTCCATGGACAGAAATAATTAAAGCTGCTAATAATTGACCGAGTAGTTTTTTGTAGGGAACCATTGGATACAAATCGTCTTTTACACCCGTGACAAAAAGTACAATGAGTGCACATAAAATACTGTTAAGTTCTTGATAAGGAATACCCGCAGAAAAAAATAAAAAACTAAAGATCATTCCGCCGAAAATACCAATACCTCCAAGAGCAGAAATGCGTTCCTGATGATTCTTTCTCTCATCAGGTTTATCGTATAATTTTTTTACTAAACTCAGCCTGATGATGGGTGGAATACTGAAATAAGTAATTAAAAAGGAGCTTAATGCTGCTGCTATTGGAATGCTGATGCTCACTTAATGGCCTCGGATTTAATAAGTTTCTGGTGCAAAAAAACTACAATTACACTAAAAGTTACCAAAATGAGTTGATATGCGATTTCTTAAAAAAGAAAAAGCCCTGATATACAGGGCTTTGAGATTTAGATATTTGATTTTTAGTGCTTACTGAGGTATTCGGCCACACCGCTGTGAGAAGCGCTCATACCTTCTTTTCCTTTGCTCCAATTTGCTGGGCATACTTCGCCTTTTTCTTCGAAGTACTGAAGGGCATCTACCATTCTGAGTGCTTCATCAACGCTACGGCCGAGCGGCATATCATTTACTAACTGATGGCGTACGATGCCATTTTTATCGATCAGGAATAAGCCTCTGTAAGCAACTAATTCGCCTTCAGCGCAGAGTTCATCCTTGTCGTTGTAATAATATGTTCCAGCCAATACATCGTAGTTGCTAGCGATGGTCTTGTTCGTATCAGCCAAGATAGGATATGTTATGCCCTTAATACCACCTTGTTCTTTGGGTACTTGCAACCAGCCCCAGTGTGACTGCTCGGTATCGGTAGAGGCAGCTATTACTTGTACATTCCGAGCCTCAAATTCAGCAAGCTTCTCTTGAAAAGCGTGGAGCTCTGTGGGGCATACGAAAGTGAAATCCTTTGGATAGAAGAAGAGGATCACATATTTTTTGCCTTCGAACTGGCTAAGAGTGAAATTTTCCACAATTTCCTCGCCGTTGATTACGGCATTTACACTGAAGTCGGGTGCTTTTTTTCCTACTAATACTCCCATTGCTGTTTTGATTTTTAATTGACCGTCGCAAAGGTAGAACGAACCAACTACCTCATCATTATCAATTCAATATATTTTTCTGAATTTTTGATAGAGTATACCTATATCAATGGAGGAATTCGACCATTGCAAATGCGAGGCCCGATGCTAAGGCGATGGTGACTAATTTCATCATATTAAAACGGTGATTGTGGCTGCTTTCAAAAATGATCGTTGTTGAGATATGCATGAAAATACCCGCCACTAAGGCTAAGAGATATACAAAAATTTTCTGAAATGCTGGTATGTAATAACCGGCCAAGGCACCTGCCGGTGAGCTCATGGCAAAAAGCGCGAGATATAATAAAATTTTATTTCGCTTTAATCCTTTGGATTTTAAAATCATATATAGAATTATGCCGATAGGCAAATGATGAAAGACCACCCCCCAAAAGAGTAAATTGCCTTCATCGAGTATCCACTGTACGCCCAATGGTAAACTCTCTAGAATGCTGTGTAGATAGAGACCAACTACAGCTCCTTTTGATAAAGATAGCACGTGATCGTGATGATGGTGATGTCCATGCTCTATACCCTGTGTGAAAAATTCTAAAACGATTTGAAGCAAAATGCCTAATATAATGAAAAGCCCAACAATGTGGTTGTGACCACTTCGTTCATAAATGTCAGGCAATATGTGAAGTGCCGTAATGGCAAGGATGAATGAGCCAGAAAATGCCAACAAGATTTTTAGACCCGAATGGTTTCTTGAGGTAAACCATCGTGCCAACCACGCTCCTGAGAATGTACTGAAAAATAATATTAGTAAATTGACTATCAAGGTTTTTTGGCTATTATGATCACCCTTGGCGAAGTAGTTTCATCAAAGGAATGAAGCTTAATATTACCATATAGCGCTTTTATTTCAAGCCCAACTTGGGTGATTAAATTTTGCAACAAAGTTGCATCAAAAAGTTGAACACGTTCAAAAAAAGTGTAAATTCTACCAGAGTCGTTCACTACAATTTGTTTTACGACTTTTTCATTTTCGATAAATCGGCTGATTTCGAATCGGATACCTGATATTTCGATAGTTTGATTTGGAATCACACCTTCCTTTACAGCCCTTGCATTCAAAAAGTCAAAAACAAAATAACCACCCGACTTCAAAGACTTTTCAATGTTTTTTAAAGTCAAAATATGATCATCTAGTGTATCAAAATATCCAAAAGATGTAAACAAGTTGAAGACAGCATCGTACACCTGATGACCGTATGGCTGACGCATGTCGTGTACGAAATATTGAATTTTTGGTGTTCCTTGTTCTACTGCAAATTGTATTGACGAAGTTGAGATATCGAGACCAGTTACAAGCCATGCATGCTCAGCTAATATGCGAGCATGGCGCCCCCTGCCACAAGCTAAATCAAGCACGTGTGCATAAGGGGGCAATTTTATGCGCTTACACAGATTTGTGATGAATTCTTTTGCTTCTTGTTCGTCTCGATGGTTATATAAAATATGATAATATTCTGTATCAAACCAGATTTTAAACCAATCACTCATTCGGCAAATATCAGAATCCTCTGAATATTAGAGAGAGCATCAAAATATTTCTATTGTTTTTCAGAGTAGCTGCCGGTATGTAGTTAGCATCATATATAAAGAATTCTTGGCTGTTTAGAAATAAAGTATATGAAACATCCGCTTGAAATTCGTTGCTTCTGAAGCCAAAACCGGTGTGTATTCCATTATAACGACCTGATTTAGAGTCTCTGTTAAAAGGTGAAGTCACCAGGCTATAGCCACCCCGCAGCGAAAGTTTTTCGACCCTCCACTCAGTGCCGATTCTGAATTGATGCGACACTTGGTAGAGTTCTTTGATTTGCCTGTTGTCTTCTGATAGGCTGTACAAGGATGATCTTAGTCGGTTTGTACTAAAGTCAGTGAAATGATATTCAGCTGAAACAAGTCCGATATTGTCAAAAATGTAGGAACCGCCTAATTGAATCCGGAGTGGTGTAGTCAGTTGAAAGCGAATATTGTCATCAACCAGAGGATTTGGCCTGTGCTCTACATTGTCGAAGGTGCGGCTTGAGGGCGCTACTTCGAAATTTCCTCTTATAGAGTACAGGGTAGGTGTATGCAGTGCAGCCGATACACGAATATTTTGCTCGATTCGGTAAATAACTCCGGCTTTAAGATTAATGCCCGATCCTGTTAAGTTTAAAAATTCACGCAGTTGATAGGAGCGCAGGATAGATGAAATGTCGTAATTCGATTCTGTGTAAAAAACTTCTTCTTGATAATTGATAAAAGGAACGCCTAATTGCACACCCCACTGAATTTTGTTCAAATAATTACCGCCATAAGTGAACGCAAACTCTGAAATCGTACCTTGTGTCTGCCTCCGATGGCGATGTAAAATGTTGTCGCCATATGCCCACAGTTTATCGATTATTTTAGTGTTTTGATCTGTATAGTCAATCAAATAGGGGAAGAAAGCTACATAATACAGGTAAGGATCAGAGTTTAAGAGTTGAACATCAGTTTTGCCTTGAGCTCTATCAAACCAAACTTGACCAATGGAGCTAGAATGAACCCCGTCGATTTGATGCTCACTGTTGAGGTTTGCCAATCTGTTAAAGGTTAATCCAAAAACCTGCTTATTTTTTGTTTGTTTTTTGCTCTCGACCCTTCGTACAAGACCTAAATTACCTAGAAGTAATCTGTCGTAAGAGCTGGGCGTTGAGACACCTTGAAAAGTTGAATTCACATTGCTAAACAGAAATCCAAAAGACAAAGTAGTTTCATCCATTCGGTAAACACCAATACCTGCCGGATTGTCGTGAATGCCTGATATATCGTTTCCCAATGCGCCAAATGCTCCGGCTATTCCATTATAGCGTGCTGTGCCATAGGGTAGTAAAAAGCTAAATCTCAGAGCATCAGTGGCGTTTTGAGCAAATAATTGGATTGTAGAAGCACTTATTAATATTAAAAAGATAATTATTTTTTTGTACATTTTAATTGCATTTTTTCTCTTTTAAAAAAAAAGGCAGAAGAATCTGCCTTTTTGTGAAACCAAGCCATGAAAAAGAAAGGAGCAAAATTTTATCGCAATCTGCCTCCCGAAGAGCCTCCGCCTCTTACTGCTCCTCCTGAGTTTCCATTAAAAGATGGTGTTGAATTGAACTGGCGTGCACCGCTGCTAGGTGAAGAGTGGTTCTGTCTTTGAAGAGGTGCTGATTCGTAAGAGTTCTGACGCTGGATGGGTCTAACGGGAATTGTTTCCATCTGACCGCGGTTGTATTGTCTTGTAGCAGGCGCAGTGTATTCAGTTGGTCTTCTTTCTATTCTCTGAGGCAGCTGATAGCCACGAGTTGCTGGCATTTCTGATTGAATGCCTCTTTGAATGCGATCAGCCTGAAGGGTGTTAGCATTTATGCGTTCAGCGTAATCACCTCTAGAAATAGTAGCTGAGGATACATCGCGAGTCCTGCTTAAATCAGAAACTCTGAGACGGCTTACTGGTAAGTTTTCCTGACTTACATTGTTAGTTGTTAGTCTGTAATTCGATGAAATAGGTTCGGTAGCCACGTATTCTCTGCCTGAGCGAAGTTGACTAACGCGATTGGCAGGAGCTTCGGCAGCTGTAGATTTTCTACCCACTCCAGCACCAGTACTTGCATAGCTGCCTGTACGTATGCCTTGAAGAGGTGTAACTAAACGGGGAGGTTGAACTACAATCCATCCGGGGTTCCAACCCCAGCCAAATCCGGGATACCAGGGATTTATCCAGGGATTACTCCAAGCCATAGGATGACCCCAGAAAGGATCCCACATCATGGTGTTGTACATCCAGGGATCCCACATCCACATGCGGTTCATCATCCAGGGATCCCAGTACCAAGGATTGTATGCCCAAGATGGACCCCAACCCATTCCCCAGCGGCTCCAACCCATTCCCCATCCAAAGCCCAAGTTAAGGCCTGGTCTCATCCACATGGGGTAGAAACCCATACCCCACATAGGGTTAAACCCACCGTAAAAGTTATTATTTACAATAGTTTGACCTTGAGATTTGTAATTCGGATCAAAATAATCATCTACAGCAGATGCTGTACTTTCGTTGTTATTGTCTGATTGAGCTAAGCTACCTGTGGGAATGTTACCAATGGCAGGGTTGTAATAAATGCCATCTTCGTAAAAGTTTGATACTATCCTATTCGAAGTATTACATGAGGATACTATCAAACCCACAATTGCTCCTAAAATCAAAATCCGTTTCATGGCGTTGGTGTTTAGGGTTAATAGTTAATTTCGCACACCAAATATAGCGCAATAACTGTACCAACAAAATTCTATGGCAAAAGAACTTACATCGCGAGAATCAGATTATGCCAAGTGGTATAACGATCTGGTAATCAAAGCAGACCTGGCTGAAAACAGTGGAGTAAGAGGCTGTATGGTCATAAAGCCATACGGCTATTCGATATGGGAGAAAATTCAGGCCGAACTCGACCGAAAGTTTAAAGAGACAGGCCACGTGAATGCATATTTTCCTTTGTTTATACCTAAATCTTATTTAAGTAAAGAAGCAGCTCATGTAGAAGGCTTTGCTAAAGAGTGTGCTGTGGTGACACATTACCGATTAAAAAATTCGCCCGATAAAAAAGGAGTAGTGGTGGACGAAGAGGCTAAACTTGAAGAAGAGCTCATCGTTCGGCCCACCTCCGAAACAATCATCTGGGATACCTATCGAAATTGGATTCAGTCCTACAGAGATCTTCCTTTATTAATCAATCAGTGGGCTAATGTGGTACGCTGGGAAATGCGAACCCGCTTATTCTTACGCACTGCTGAGTTTTTGTGGCAAGAAGGGCACACTGCCCATGCAACTCGCGAAGAGGCCATGGCAGAGGCAGAGCAAATGCTCAATGTGTACGCTGATTTTGTGGAAAATTTTATGGCGATACCTGTAATCAAAGGAGTAAAATCGCCAAATGAACGCTTTGCTGGTGCTGAGGAGACCTACTGCATTGAAGCTATGATGCAAGATGGCAAGGCGTTGCAGGCTGGTACGTCACACTTTCTGGGGCAGAATTTCGCTAAAGCATTTGATGTAAAATTTGCCAATAGAGAGGGCCGTGAAGAGTATGTATGGGCTACCAGTTGGGGTGTATCTACCCGATTGATTGGCGCTCTCATAATGACGCATAGTGACGACAACGGACTTGTATTGCCTCCAAAACTTGCTCCCATTCAGGTAGTCATAGTTCCGATTTACAGAGGCAAAGAAGACTTTGAGAATGTCGATTTAGTGGCAAGAGGAATTTTTGAAAATTTAAAAAAGGCTGGTATTACAGTAAAATATGACGACCGCGATACCCATAAACCGGGTTGGAAATTTAACGAATATGAATTGAAGGGTGTTCCTATACGCATAGCCATTGGCCCGAAAGATGTGGAAAACAATCAAGTAGAAATTGCACGTCGCGATACGTTGCAAAAAATTACCGTTTCACAAATTGGACTGACCGATTTTATTAAAAACTTACTCGACGAAATACAGCAAAACATCTACGAAAAGGCCAGAAAATTCAGAGATTCAATGATCACTAAAGCGGATACTTGGGATGAGTTTGTACAAATACTCGAAACCAAGGGTGGATTCATAAGTGCTCACTGGGATGGAACATCTGAAACGGAGGAAAAAATAAAGGAGCTGACGAAAGCAACCATTCGATGCATTCCACTCGACGCACAGCCTGAAGAGGGCAAGTGCATATTAACCGGTAAACCTTCTTCTAAAAGAGTGCTTTTTGCGAGAGCATATTGATTTCTTCGACAGCTTGCCAATGAAGCCTATTTTTGCTCCTTTGATTTTTTAAAAAATTCATTAGCGAATCAAAATGAGACTCATTCAATTCAGAGAAGCCGTAGCCGAAGCCATGAGTGAAGAAATGCGCAGAGATGAGCGCGTATTTCTCATGGGCGAAGAGGTGGCTGAATACAATGGCGCATACAAAGCCTCCAAAGGCATGCTTGATGAATTTGGGCCAAAACGAGTGATTGATACTCCTATTTCCGAACTAGGTTTTGCCGGCATAGGTGTAGGCGCTGCCATGAATGGCCTGCGACCCATCATCGAATTCATGACGTTTAATTTCTCGCTGGTGGCCATTGATCAGATTATCAACAATGCCGCTAAAATTCGCCAGATGTCGGGCGGACAGTTTAGCATTCCCATCGTTTTTAGGGGTCCAACGGGTTCAGCTGGTCAGCTTGCTGCTACGCACAGCCAGGCATTTGAGAGCTGGTATGCCAACTGCCCCGGACTCAAGGTGGTGGTACCATCTAACCCTTACGATGCAAAAGGACTACTCAAATCAGCCATTCGCGATGATGACCCTGTGATCTTCATGGAAAGCGAACAGATGTATGGAGACAAAGGAGAAGTGCCTGAAGAAGAATATTTAATCCCTATTGGAAAAGCTGATATTAAGCGTCAGGGCACTGATGTTACTATCGTTTCCTTTGGCAAGATCATTAAAGTGGCTTATGCAGCTGCTGATGAATTGGCTAAAGAAGGTATCTCGTGTGAGATCATCGATCTTCGCACGGTTCGTCCAATCGACTACGATTGTGTGATAAACAGTGTTAAAAAGACCAATCGCCTTGTTATTGTTGAAGAAGCATGGCCTCTCGGAAGCATCGCCACTGAAGTAGCTTTCGCTGTTCAACGGCTTGCTTTCGACTATCTCGATGCGCCCATACGTCGCATCACAAGTAAAGATACCCCTATGGCTTATGCTCCAACATTGGTAGAAGCCTACCTGCCTCAGCCAAGAGATGTGATCAAGGCCGTAAAAGAAATTCTATACATCGCTTAACTCCCATTAGTAGGCTTTATATCCCCATCAGAAATTGTCAAATCTGATGGGGATTTCTATTTTCTACTTGAAGCATCTGTCATATGGCTGACAGAATGTCTTTCGTTCAGTATTTGGCACTTTATTCGTCAATTTTACGGCATTCGAAAACCAAAAAAAATAGTATGAGTACAACCGGTAGAATAAGTGTAACAGCCGAAAACATCTTCCCGATTATCAAAAAATTCCTCTATTCTGATCACGAAATTTTTTTAAGAGAGCTAATATCCAACGCTGTAGATGCTACTACAAAACTGAAAACTCTAGCTTCCATAGGCGAATTCAAAGGCGAACTCGGCGATCTAACCATCCAGGTCAAAATCGACAAAAACAAAAAGACCATTACCATTTCAGACCGCGGGGTGGGTATGACAGCCGATGAAATCCGTCGGTATATTAATGAAGTAGCCTTCTCAGGTGCTGAAGAGTTTGTAAATAAATACAAAGACAAGGCAGGCGATGCCGGAATCATCGGCCATTTTGGTCTTGGTTTCTATTCCGCCTTCATGGTGGCTGATAAGGTAGAAATCTACACCAAGTCGTGGACTCAAGGTACTGAAGAAGAAGGTACCCACTGGGAATGTACTGGTTCACCCGACTTTGTGATGAAATCAATTCCACGCACTGACCGCGGTACTGATATCGTCCTTCACATTGCTGACGATAGTACTGAGTTTCTCGAAGACTATCGCATACGCGACTTGCTGAAGAAATATTGCCGCTTCTTACCTGTACCCATTCAATTTGGCACCAAAGAAATTACCGAGAAGGACGAAAAGGGCAAAGAGGTTAAAAAGACAGTTCCCGACATTGTAAACAACCCCAATCCTGCCTGGATTAAAAAACCAGCCGACCTCACCCATGAGGATTACATGGCTTTCTACCACGAGTTGTACCCTCTCACCTTCGAAGAGCCTCTTTTCTACATTCACCTCAACGTCGATTACCCCTTCAATCTCACCGGAATTCTCTACTTCCCGCGCATTAAGCCTATGATGGAGCCTACTAGAAATAAAATTCAGCTCTATCAAAATCAAGTATTTGTGACCGATTCACTGGAAGGGGTAGTTCCTGAGTTTCTCACTCTGTTGCACGGTGTAATCGATAGCCGCGACATCCCTCTTAACGTATCGCGCTCATACCTACAGAGTGATGCCAATGTAAAGAAAATCAGCGCGCACATCACTAAAAAAGTAGCTGATAAGCTCGAGGAAATGTTTAAAAACAATCGCACTGACTTCGAACAAAAATGGAACGACGTTAAGATCTTCATCGAGTACGGTATGCTCTCTGAAGAAAAATTTTACGAGCGAGCCCGCAAATTTGCCCTTTTCCCAACTACTGAAGGTAAGTATTACACCCTTGACGAGCTGCGCAAAAATTTAATGGACATTCATACCGACAAAGATGGACAGCTCGTATTGCTCTACACTTCTGACAAAGATGCTCAGCATACCTATATCCAAAAAGCCAACAACGCTGGCTACACAGTACTTGTGCTGGATAGCCCTCTTACTTCACATCTGATCAATCGCCTGGAATACAGCCAGGATGAAAAGCTACGCTTTGCTCGAGTTGATGCTGGTCCACTTGATCAACTCATCCCTAAGAAAGATTCAGCAAAGCTATCAATACTCTCACAAAAGCAAAAAGACGACCTTCGCGATATTATAGCTAAGGCGGTAGATAAAGAAAAATTCTCTGTGCGTGTTGAAGACCTCTCTTCTTCCGACGAGCCGATTATTATTACACAGCCCGAGTTTATGCGCCGAATGAAGGAGATGAACATGATGGGCGGTGGCTTCTACGGTTCCGGTAATCTGCCTGAGAGCTACGACCTCATCGTAAATGCCAATCACCCTATCGCACAGCGCATACTCGATACTTCTGATGCCGATAAGCAAAAACAACTGATTCAGCACTGCACTGAGCTGGCCATGCTGCATCAGAACCTGCTCAAAGGTGAAGCCCTTTCAAACTTTATTCACCGCAGTATTCAGATGCTAAGTCAAATGTAATCTATTATCCACCTTAATTACTTTAATCCCTTTAGCACTATAATTGCTAAAAGGGATTTTTTTTTTTTTTTTAGAGAAATATCATTGCCTTAGGTAAATTTCACTACATTCATACAAAATCTGGATACCTTTGCCTGCAACAGAATCTGAATTGATGAATCCAAACTTCTTTGCAGTAATTCTCGCAGGCGGAGTAGGCTCTCGTTTCTGGCCTGCTAGTACTCAGGCCCATCCGAAACAATTTCACGACATACTTGGCACTGGCAGTACACTCATCCAACAAACCTATCAACGCATTTCTCTCATTTGCCCTCCCGAAAACATTCTGGTTTCAACAAGCGTAGAATATATTGACGATGTAAAACAGCAACTGCCCGATATACCTCAAAATAACATTATGGCAGAGCCAGCTCGCCGAAATACTGCTCCTGCCATAGCTTATGCCGTTTACAAAATCTTCGCAAAAAATCCCAATGCCTCAGTCCTGATCTGTCCGAGCGATCACCTCATATTGAAAGAATCCGAATTTCACCGCATCGCCACCCTCGGACTCACCCTGTCGCAAACTAACGACGTACTCTTTACCCTCGGTATCAAACCTACCCGCCCGGATACCGGATATGGGTATATACAGTACTTACCAGGCCCATCTCTTCACCCTGAAACTCGGAAAGTAAAAACCTTCACCGAAAAACCTAATCTCGAACTCGCCAAAATGTTTCTCGAGAGCGGTGATTTTCTATGGAATGCTGGCATCTTTATCTGGTCTGTACAGTCTTGTCGACGGGCTTTCGAAATGTACCTCCCCGAAATCCATCAAACCTTTGAGCGCGGTCTTCCACTATTTAACACTGACCAGGAAAAAGCCTACATCCAAAAAGTCTATCCCTCATGCGAGAATCAAAGTGTCGATTATGGCATAATGGAAAAAGCCGACAATGTTCATGTCATCCCCGCTGATCTCGGCTGGAGCGACCTCGGCACTTGGGGCTCACTCTACGAACACCTGAAATGGGACGAACACGGTAATGCCAAGGTAGGCGCACACATTCTCAGCTTTGACTCCCGTTCAAACATCATTCGCATCGAAGGTGACAAGGTAGCCGTAATCGACGGCCTCGAGAATTACATCATCGTAGATACTCCACATGCCTTGCTCATTTGCCGGCGCGAAAACGAACAACTCATCAAAAACTATGTAAACGAAGTTAAAATCCGAGCAGGAGAACGATTCGTATAAAAATCTTATTCACCCGACAAAGGTATCCATAGGCTTTTGAGCACGATTTCCAAAAAGATACTCTAACCCTTTGAAGCAAGGTATTCTTTTTGATTCGACCACTATAAATTAAATCAGTAAATTTTGGGTTAGCTTCATGAACGGCAGAGCTAGCTGCCTTTGCCACGGTGAATCTCTTGGGAGCTCATTGTTCGATGGGTGCTTAGCTGCGCTTCGCACTGCCGGTTTCGCCTTCGCTCTACAGGTCTATGAATGTTGACTGAGTTTATAAAACTTTCGTCTGCACATCACGCGGCAGTAGACTCAGTTTGTTTTTAATACATAAACATTAAAGAAAATTGTAACCAAAAATTTTCTTCGCTTTACTGCATGATCTGCGGAATGCTCCTCTTTAAATCCAACCGATTTAGAAAGGGGCTTTGGGAGAGTGATTTTTGAGTAAAAAATTAAATGGTTAAGAAGCTTAAACTCTTACAATAACTAAAACGGAATCTTCTTCTTTTTCGATAGCCTTCGGGTTCTACGGGTAAACTGGTTTAAGGTTAAGAGTTTAGTGTTAGAGGTTTGGCTATGCTTTAAATTATGTTGACCATTTTTAAATTTAAAAAAATTTGAATAAACTGTTTTCTAAAATAAAAAAACCGCAGAAATGAGTAATTGTAAACTCATCACAGCGGTCTTTTAATGCGTTTTCTAATTAGCGAATTACTTCTTTTTCTTACCAGTTTTGGTGTTTATACCGGCTTTTTCTCGCCAATCTTTTAGTGAATTCTGAATCATATCCGCATATCCGAAGGGACGACCTGCTGCCTTAGCCTGCTCATTTCCCATTTTTAGTGCTGTATTTCCGGCATTCACAGCCTCAGCGAAGTTACCTTTCCGGGCTAAGATTTCTCCTTTCAGATAGTGGCTGTACCAGTTGTCAGGATTTAGCTCAATGGAGCGATTGATGTATTCAAGGGCGCGATCTATCTGAATGTTCTTCGTCAAGAAGTATTGAGCTGAGTTTCGGAACACTCGCCAGTCGCGGTGGTTTTCCTTTACAGCGCGTTCGATGTTGGCCATAGCCATCTTATCCACCTCTACATCAATGTTTACGGGCACTTTTACATTTTCCCATGCGAGTACTATTGTGGCGCCATTTTCGCGCAAGGCATCTACCGAAATTGTAAAGGTCTCTATGATATCGCCTTCAAAAACGTTTGGAACCACATCTACACGAAGCACATCCTTTTTTTGGTCATAGCCATCAGAGCCCCATAAGGTGGTGTCTGAATTGAAAATCACTGTCCAACGATCTTCGCGAGGAATAGTGAGCAATCCGTATTTACCAGCTGGTAGTTTCTGTCCTTCCACAATGACTTCTGTGCTTAATGAGATGAGTGTGATTCTGTTAGCACCGGTGCGCCAGATTTGGTTGAAAGGCACCAATTCCCCAAAAATTTTACGGCCTCTGGCACTTGGGCGCGAGTAGTCAATTGTAATGTCCGTGAGTCCGACTCGCTGTTGAACCACAGCCTTAGGACTCGGCTGAGGCAGCTCCTGCCCAACAGTAAAAATTGACAAAGTAGTTGCTGCAAGTATCCAATTGAGGTGTTTCATCTTTTTCCTTTTTTTGCAAAGTAACTTATCAAAAGGTAAAGAGTTTGCTAAAGAATAGAGATTAATATTAAAATAGGATGAAAAATTCCGGATTGAAATCTTTACACCGTGGTAACAATCTAACAGAGTAAGTTTGCAATTGTTTTTTCAACATTACTGTATGAATTTTCACGTTATCACCTGGGATGTGTCGAGGATACTACTGGACCTTGGCATAATCGAGATTCGATATTACAGTTTGCTCTTTGCCCTGGGTTTTGTGCTCGGATATTTCATCATGAAACGCATTTTCAAGGAAGAAAATGTACCACTAGAGCAACTCGATACTTTGCTTACATACGTAGTAATAGCCACCATCATTGGTGCCCGCTTAGGTCATGTGTTTTTCTACCAGTGGGACTATTACAGTCAGCACCCTGAAGAGATTCTGATGGTGTGGGAAGGCGGTTTGGCCAGTCATGGTGCTGCCATAGCTATCATCATTGCACTTATCATTTTTTCAAAAAAAGTTTCCAAACGCTCTTTCTTTTGGATTATCGACCGCGTTGTGATTACGGTGGCTTTAGGGGGCAGTTTTATCAGATTGGGTAATTTGATGAATTCCGAAATATACGGCAGTCCTTCAAATAGCGAATCAGCCTTTGTATATGTGAGTCCGGTACGCGACATTTTCGAGCGATTTTTTGGGAATGAGGTGCAGGAAATCACTTTTAAAAAGACAGACAAAGTCATAAAAACAGATTCGCTGAACTTGCCCGTGTACGAGGTGAAAATGAAAATTGATCAGCGCGTAGATGGTACTCAAGTGGCAATGCTGGTGAAAAATAGACTCTTCCCGTATTTAAGTATGATCGATGCTGACGATCAAAATTTGGTACCAGCTGCTACCAGTAATCCCGAAGTAATAAAGGAAGCTAATGCAACTTTTGTAAAATTTGAACTGCTGGCCATACCGCGTATTCCAAGTCAAATCATTGAAGCTGTGGCGTATTTTCTGATTTTTTTAATTCTCTGGTGGCTGTTTTTCTTCACGAAGTTCAGGTACCAAGAGGGATTTTTGTTCGGAGCTTTTTTGGTTTTGGTATTTGGCTTTCGCTTTGTGATCGAATTTTTCAAAGCCAATCAAGTGGCTTTTGAAGACAATTTAACGCTTAACATGGGGCAATATCTCAGCATTCCGCTAGTGATAGCTGGTGTAGCTTCGATAGTGTATTCTTTTGTAAAAAGGAAGGCGTAAAGACATGGTACATCGACTTATTGCAGTAGCTCTGCTCATCGGAGTTGTTATATCGTGCACTTGTGAAAATGATTCGAAAACCGTGGATCCAATAAGTACTACGTACGAACCCAAGTTCAGAGAAGATGGACAGCTGTGGTTTCTCGACGAAAGCGGTAAAGACACCAATCTACGTATCGCTGTAGAGGTAGCAATGACAGACGAGGAGATTCAGTACGGCATGATGTACCGAAAATCAATGGATGAACTGAAGGGGATGCTCTTTTTGATGAAAAACGAGCGTCCTCAGTCATTTTGGATGAAAAACACCTACATACCGCTTGATATCATTTACATCAATTCTCAATTTCGCATTGTAAGCATTCAGAAAAACGCTGAGCCACTTAGTGAAACTTCGCTTCCGAGCTTTGAGCCGGCACTGTATGTGCTCGAGGTTAATGGCGGATTTTGTGACCGTCATAATGTAAAGGTTGGAGATAAGGTCTACTTCGAGCATAGGAGGCAATAGCCCATGCGTGTCGTAAGCTTAGTACCATCGTTGACAGAACTACTCTACCACCTCAGTGTAAATGTGGTTGGAATTACGAAGTTTTGCATCCATCCGGCGGAGTGGTATCGAACTAAGCCTCGCGTTGGGGGAACGAAAAATCCTGATATCCAACGTATAAAAGAGCTCAGTCCTGACCTAATCATTGCGAATAAAGAGGAGAATCGGAAGGAAGACGTTGAGCAGCTCAGCAAACTAAGCCGGGTACTTGTTACAGATATTACCAATATAAAAGATGCACTTACAGTTATACGCCTAATCGGCAAAGAGTGCAATGCAGCACATGCTGCCAATTGCCTAGTGCACAGCATCGCTGAACTTTGGAAACCACTGCAAGGCAGTGCTGATGGTATCAGAGTTCTATACCTGATTTGGCGAAAGCCGTATATGGTTGCAGGTACTGATACTTACATCCATTCCGTTTTGCAGTACTTAGGTTTTACGAATGTGGTTCAGGAGAGCAGGTATCCTCAGCTTGAAGCTCAGGCCATTAGAGATTTACAACCTGATGTAGTTTTCTTATCTTCAGAGCCTTATCCTTTTCGGGAGAAACACCTCAGTGAGTTAATAGAAATAGCACCTTCAGCAAACGTTCGGCTGGTCGATGGAGAGGCTTTCAGCTGGTATGGCTACAGGATGATTCCAGCAGCTGAGTATTTTTACACATTGATTAAGGATTTAAAAAGTATAAAAAAATGACTTCTTCGTATCGGTTTTTCGCGTTTTTCTTAAGCTTTGTAGTATCAGCAATAGGCTGCAGCAAGAAAGACGATCAGGCGGAAAAGGATGATGAATTGATTCGCAACTATCTGGCCCAGAATGGCCTGGAGGCCACACGTACCAGTAGCGGACTGTATTACTTGATTTCTGAACAGGGCACAGGGCAATTTCCGACGATCGACAGTCGTGTGCGTGTGGTGTACAAAGGCTACTTGCTCAACGGAACTGTGTTTGACGAAACTGATCCTGCTGGTTTGGAGTTTGACTTGCGTGCTGTTATTGCCGGATGGCAGGAAGGGCTTACCTACTTCAGAGAGGGTGGCAAGGGAAAGTTATTCATCCCATCGAGACTGGGATACGGTAAGCAATCGGTTGGCAACATTCCGCCAAACAGTGTTTTGATTTTCGACATTTATCTGCTGAAAGTTCGGTAAACGGAAAATAAAATGTAAGCGTGAAAGGAATTGGAATGATTAGCACGAATAAAAGGCTGCCTTAAAAACGAACTTTTAGAAGAAGATCTTTGATAATTTATATAAAACTCATCAAGATTTTTAACATTTTCTCCCCACCTCCTACTTAAGAAAGCTTCAACAAGCATTATCCGTTCAAGCAACTATCCACGCCCTTATGTGCAATAAAAATGGAAAAATTTGTTTTTTCTGAAATAATTTTTGAAGGAGGTAGAAAAGATTCTGTTTTTCGTAAAAGTTTCAGTTTTAAAATATTGTCTTAGGTCGTTGTTTCGTAGTCAGCACAAGCTTCAGAAGCTGCCCGATAGATCAGTATGCAAGGTGCGCGCCCTGGTAAAAAATGAAAAAGCACCCGGCCATCGGTGGTCGAGTGCTCATGTATCTAAAGGTGTAAGTCGCTAATTTACATCCTCATGCAAGGCGAGATAGGGTAGCTTTGAATGGTATGCTACCTTGGTGGTAACTGACTTGTGGAAGATGGACTCAAAGAAGCTGTAGTTGCGGCTCATCAGGGCAATCATATCTGCGCGGTCTTCAGCGGCAAACTGTAGCAGGGTGTCTTCTACGTTTTCGCCACTGAGTACTTCGAAGCGGTGGGGTATGCCTTTGAGGTATTCGGAGATACGTTGTTTGGCTTCGATTACAGTCTGGTTATCAATGCCATAATTTACAATTACGTGGGCGATTACGACTTCGGCATTGAAGATAGAAGCAATTTCGGCGAGCTGGGTGAGGGCAGTGCCGTTGCGCTTAGATTTGAAATCGGCACCGAAGACGATCTTACGGATGTTTGAGAAGTGAGAGCCTGCAGGTATAGTAATAACAGGTACAGTAACGCTCTGGAGTATGGAGGCTGCATTTGAGCCAATGAGGATTTCTTCGATGCCACTAGCTCCCTTGGTGCCGAGTATTACCATATCAGCTCCTTCTTCCTCTACAGCCTTTTTGACGAGTCGGATGGGGTTACCAACAAGGCAACGGGTTTCAAATGGAATACCAGCTGCTTGGAGTTTTTCTTCCACTTTTTTCATACCTGCTTCTGAGTTTTCTTTCATTATTTCGAGCAGGGAGTGGGTCATCACTGTTTCGGCGTAGGGGAGGTCGTAGGCATTCAGGGCGATTATTTTGGCTCCAGTTTTTTTTGCAAAGTCAATGGCAAAATTGAGTGCCTTGTCGGCATTAGCGGAATAGTCCGTTGGGAAGATGATTGTTTTCATACAGGTTGATTATCTTAAGACGAAAGTAGTGCAGCTGAAAATATGGATTATATGATAATTATCAACCGTATTTAGGTAGATTTTTTAAGGACGAGGCCTTTGAGGTAGCGACCTTCGGGGTGATAGATGCTTACAGGGTGATCGGCGGGCTGATGAAGGCGATACAATATTTGAAAATCAATGCCTGTGTCCATAGCGGCTGATGTGATGGTGTTGACGAAAAGTTCTTCGGAGATGTTTTGGGAACACGAGTAGGTCATCAGCAAGCCACCGGGAGCAAGTTTGTTCATGGCAAGGGCATTCAGGCGCTTGTAGCCGATCACGGCATTGTGCGTGACTCGGTGGCTTTTTGCAAAGGCAGGCGGATCAAGCACGATGATGTCAAAGGTGCGATCGAGGTGGGTGAGGTATTCGAAGGTATCAGCAGTGAGTGAGGTGTGCTTACTGCGATCAAGTTGGTTGATTTCCAGATTATTTTCTAAGAGGTCAATGGCGCGTTGGCTAATATCGAGCGATACTACTTCGCGGGCTCCCGCTGCCAAGGCATAGATGCTGAAGCCACCGGTGTAAGAAAAGGTGTTAAGCACTGACTTGCCAGGGCATAGGTCCGACAGGAGTTTGCGATTCTCCCGTTGGTCGATAAAGAATCCTGTTTTTTGACCTTGCTGAAAGTCGATGAAAAACTTGTGGCCATTTTCACGAGCGATGATTTGAACTGCTGGTTCGCCTGCTGACCATTGATTTTGAAGGGTGGAGTCGTGCAAGGCATCGGCACTCTTGTCGTAGATGGCAGTAAGGCGGCTTCCTAAGTGGCATCGAAGAGCATTGTAAATAGTTTCGCGTATGTGATACATGCCCAGGTGATGGCACTGCACAATGCAGTAGCCGGCGTAGTAGTCCACTACAAGTCCGGGCAATCCGTCGCCTTCGCCAAAGATGAGGCGAAAGCAATCGGTGTGGGCTGAGGAGAAAAAGCCGAGTTGCTCTCGCGTATGAATGGCTGCTTTGATCTTTTGATTAATGTAGTGCTCTACGGGCAGTTTTTCTGCAGTCCAGCTTAGCATTCGAACGGCGATGCTGCCTGAAGAGAGGAATCCGATACCTCTGATAGTTCCTTTGGCATCGGCCACGAATACGGGTGTGCCATCGTCGGCTGATTTTGGGATGCTGCGCAAGGCGCCACTGAAGATCCACGGATGACGTTGAAAGAAAATTTTTTCTTTTTCCGGTTTAATATGTACAACAGGATAGTTTAGTTGTAAGGGTTTCAAAGTTGTGAGGCGATTTTTTTAAGTTGCACAAAATCAGGAATGGTCTTGCTTATGAGGTAGCAGGTATCGCTGGAATAGGTGTAAATATGGTGATCGATGCCATTAGTGATCAATATGGATGGACTTTTAAACCACTTATTGTAGCGCAAGGCCTGGGCAAGAACTTCATCGTCAAGAGAAACTTCGGGGCTTTTGCATTCGGCCAGAAGCATGATGCCCTGAGCACCGAATACGGCTAAGTCAAATCGCTTAGTGAGACCGTAAAGTGTAAAGGCTTTTTCGAGAGCAAGAGTCATTGGGGGGTATCCGCGTGAAAGAAGTTCAGCTACTAAATGTTGTCGCACCCACTCTTCTGGTGTGAGCTGAAGCCAACGACGGCGAATGACATCATACACTTGCCATCCGACGGCAACACTCCTGAAGACGTGTGGTGGAGGAGAATTGAGGTTTAGGGGTTTAAAATCGACAAAAAGATCTTTCATTCGGACAATTGCAAGCTAGTGAAGTATTTGTTTTTTTGGCTTTTGGATACAAATTATCTATAGCCATAGCGCTTAAGTTTTCTTGAGTCATAGCGCCAATTGGGATCGACCTTAACGTAAAGTTCTAAATAGATTTTTTTCATAAAAAAGTGCTCAAGTGCCATTCGCGCGTCGGTACCTACTCGCTTGAGAGCGCTACCCCCTTTACCAATGATGATCGCCTTTTGTGTTTCGCGCTCTACAATGATTACCGCTCTGATGCGTATAATGTTTTCTTCTTCTTTAAACTCCTCAACAACCACCTCACAGGCGTATGGAATTTCTTCTTTGTAGTGCAGCAGTATTTTTTCGCGAATGACTTCCGATACGATGAAGCGCTCAGTTTTATCAGTGAGCTGATCGGTATCGAAGTAGGGTGGATGTAGGGGGAGCAGTTCAAGCAGCCGGTTTTTAAGTTCAATTACATTAAATCCGTGCAGGGCCGATATAAGCCATATTTCGGCTTTTGGTACGGTTGACTTCCAGTATTCAACTTCGGCAAGGGCCTCTTCCTGGGCAATGGTGTCCACCTTGTTAATGGCTACTATTAAGGGTACTTCGCTGTGCACGATGGCATCAAAGAGCTCTTTGTTTTTGGCTTCTCTTTCACCAGGCACAGCAAGGTACAGAGCTATGTCGGCATCTTCTAGTGCTTCTTTTACAGCGTTCATCATTGATTCCTGCAAGGCATATTTTGGCTCAATGATGCCGGGTGTATCGGAAAAGATCATTTGATAGCCGGGTTCGTTAAGTATGCCCAGCATGCGCACGCGTGTAGTCTGGGCTTTGGGAGTAACAATAGCAAGTCGCTCGCCCAGCATTGCGTTGAGCAGGGTCGATTTACCGGCGTTTGGATTGCCGAAGATATTGACGTATCCAGCTTTAAAAGGTATTGTGTCAGAATTTTCCATATCAGGGCAAAATTAACCGAAGTTTCTCGGCGTCCACATTGCCGCCTGTGAGTATTACGGCCACACGTTTTTGTTTAAACATATCCTTGTGCTTCAGCAACACTGCCACCGGTACGGCACAGCTTGGTTCGATTATTACTTTCAGATGGAAAGTAATCCAGCGCCAGGCATCGATAATTTCTTCTTCAGTCACTGTAAGGATGTCGTGTACATACTTACAAATGACTTCGAAGGTGATATCGCCGAGTGAGGTGCGAAGTCCGTCAGCAATTGTATTAGCTGCTCCAACTGGAATGAGCTTACCGGCGTTAAAAGACTGGTATGCGTCGTCAGCATTTTTAGGTTCGCAGCCTATTACTTTTGTTTTTGGTGAGTATTGGCGCGCAGCGAGTGCAGTGCCTGAGAGCAGTCCGCCTCCGCCCACCGGCGTCAATAAATAGTCAGGCTCAAGGTCTTCCTGAAAGATTTCATAAGCACAAGTCCCTTGCCCTTCGATGATGTCCCAGTGGTTATACGGGGGTATAAAGATGGCTCCTGTTCGCTCTACTATTTGTTGAAGTGTTTCCTCCCGAGCCTGAAGGGTTGGTTCGCAAAAGGTGATCTCACCGCCCCAGTAATGCACAGCTTCAATTTTGGTCTTTGGAGCTGAACTGGGCATTACCACGTAGGCGTAAGAGCTAAAAATTTTAGCTGCCCAGGCAAGAGCCTGTCCATGATTGCCGCTGCTGTGAGTTGCTACTCCGTTTTTTAGAAGGCTTTTATCCAGTTTGCTCAGAGCATTTGCTGCACCTCGCGCTTTAAAGGCGTGAATTTTCTGCAAGTTTTCGCATTTAAAAAAAGTAGTATTTTCTAAAAAACCATTGATGTAATCTTCTGTTAGTAATGGTGTACGTAAAATAAAATTTTTTATTCGATGATGTGCTTCGGCGATATTGATTTCCATATTCATTGCAGTGTTTATTTCAATTCTGAAATGTACATAAAACTCTATTTTTGTAATGAATAACAGTGTTTCAAATGGATGATTATATTCTAAAGCGATCAAAAAGTACTCTCTACGCTATTGTAAATCAAGCTCATGAAATAATTCACTGTAATGAAGCTTTCAAAAATTATTTTCAATTAGATGAAAATTTTTTTGGAAAAATTCAGGATTTATTTGTAGCTGAAGAACAGGAAAAATTAAGACAAATTGTATTAAATGTACTTCAAAACGACGAGCATTACACCAATTTAAAATTTGGGACTACTTCCGAATCATTCGGCCAGAATCAAGGAGTGAATTGGGAATTATACAGAATAAATTGTAAAGAAGAAAATTGTGTTTTTTTAATAGGTAGTTTATTGTATACAAATGAACATATCCTACTCACTGAAAATTTAAAAAAACTTGAGGCTATTCTAACCTCTACAAATGAAAGCAGCATCATTTTATCGAAAGATAATCGCGTTGAATACTTCAGTGCTCAGGCGTACAAAGAAGTAAGACAATTTTTCGGAAAGGAAATAAAGGTTGGGGACGATTTTGATCAATACATCATACCTGATTTACGTGAGCTTTTCTACGAAAAATTCAACGATGCACTATCTGGAAAAGAAATTTTTTACGAAATAAATATACCGGTAGGTGGCAGTAATGGATTATGGTTTTTTGTAAAATTTGTTCCTGTGCGTTCAAGCGATGGAACAATCGGGTCAGTACTTTACTCAGCTCGAAACATTAACGATATAAAGCAATACGAATCCGAACTTACAAGGCAAAAGTTTTATCTAAAATCTATGTATGAAAGTACCGATACAGCAATTGCAATTTTTGACAGAAATCTAAAAATGATTTATGCGAATAAAAGAGCTTTTGAGCTGACAGAAATTAAGTTTGGCAGGAAAATTCGTCAAGGTGATTTCGCCCTTGAATTTATCTATTTAGATAATCAGGATTACTTTAAAAATCAAATTGATAAAGCTTTACAAGGCGAAACAGTAATTTTTGAGTTTAATGACGGAGATGAGTTTTGGAAATTTAAAATCTTTCCAATCCTGGATGAAAATAATAACAATTTAGGCATTTCTATACATATTTCAGATATCACTGCCATTAAAAACTATGAGAAAAAAATCATCGAACAGGCACAGTTTCTCAAAAAGCTTGCGTGGTCGCAGAGTCATGAATTGCGTGGTCCATTATCGACAATTTTAGCAATAAGCGAAAACATAAACGACATCGAAGAACCTGATTTAAAAGAAATAGTGCTTAGTAAGCTGAGAAAATATGCAGATCAGATGGATCAGATTGTGAAATCAACGGTTAATAGCATTAATCAGATATCGGAGAAATACGGTATTTGAAGTGTAAGTACTCCGGGCGTTTTAAAATCATACAAATGAGTGAGGGAGGTACACTGATACCTCCCTCTACTTTTGAACAAAATCAATAAAACAATGAAAACGCCGTTCAAGACATTAGGTACTTTAATCTTGCTCCTCTTTGTAAATGTTCAAAGCCTGTTTGCACAAGATAAAGCCTTGGAACAACAGCTGAACCGTTCTGGCTTGAAATTCAGCTATGATAACAATACTAGAAGATACAAACTGATTTTTGATCTAAATGAAGGTCGCTCTCAGGTTGTTTTTATAAATGGCTGGACATACGAATTAGGTGGTTTACAGATTCGAGAAATATTTTCACCCGTAGCTACACTTCAAAACAAGACCGATTTTTCTCAGCGTGTTCTTTTCAACATGCTTGAAAAAAATTACGATTACAAAATCGGCAACTGGCAGATCCACGGTGGAGAGCCTCCTTTTATCTTACAATACTCGATTAAAATCAATTCAGACATTAAAGACGATGTAATGAGAGAGCTTTTGTCGTTCGCTGTTCGAATAGCCGACGCAATGGAAAAAGAACTCACCGGCACAGATGATTTTTAAGAATTATTTTCAATCGAAAAATAACAGCATCGATGAAAGTAGGGGAGGTGATTGCCAATAGATATGAATTGGTCTCTAAGTTGGGTAGTGGAGGCTTTGGAGCAGTATGGAAGGCCACAGACCGACTAGCAGGCAATATAGAAGTTGCTATAAAAATCTATGCCCATGTGACTGGACTCGACGATACAGCTTTGGCTCAGTTTCAGAAGGAATATACATTGGTAATGGATTTACATCATCCAAATCTTTTAACAGCCAAGCATTTCGATATCTGGGAAAATCGCCCTTTCCTCATCTTTCCGCTGATGACGGGCGGAAGCCTCTATCAAAAGATACTCAATTCCGAAGGACTATCGGAAGATGAGATCGCTCAAGTGCTCTATCAAGTGGCCGATGGTTTGAGCTATTTGCACGAAAATGATGTGATTCATCAAGATGTAAAACCTGATAATGTATTGATCGATTCTAAAGGTCGGTATTTACTTACCGATTTTGGCATCAGCAGTCGCATGCGAAGCACGCTACGCAGAGCAACAGGAGTACAAAACAGTAAAACCATATCTTTCGCTCCTCCTGAGCGCTTTGGCAGCAATCAACAAATAGTGCCTGAAGGCGATATCTTCTCACTTGGAGTAATGATATATGAAATGGCAACTACATCGCTTCCTTGGATGGGTATGGGCGGTATGCACCTGATGCCCCATTCAGAGTTGCCAACTCTACCCGATCGGTATTCTGCCGGTCTAAACACATTAATGAATGCAATGCTCAACTACTATCCATCAAAACGTCCAACAGCTCAGCAGATTAAAGCTGCTGCTGCGCGCTATTTGGAGAATGGAATCTGGAATGTGGAGGATTTTTTAAAAATTTCTCAACCTGGCAGTCAACAGGTGCATTTGGGAAGATCCACCAGTGTATTTGAGCCAATCACTTCTCCAATGTCACAGAAATCGTCAGGCTCCAGTGCTCAGAAGACGGTGATTTCATCGCAAATTGCTGCAGAAGAGCGTTCTACTCATGGCGATCAGAAATATCAAGACATCCAAACCAATCACTCAAAACCAAAAGGACGCAAAGCCATGATGGCTGCAATTGCTGCAGTTGTGGTTCTTGTAGGAGGTGTGATCGGATGGACTAAGTACAGTAAAGCTAAAGAAAGTGAACAAATAGAAACATTTAAGGCCAATGCTAATCAGCTTTTAGCTGCAAAGCAATTTAAAAATGCCTATTTCTACACAGATTCCTTATTGGCTCTTTCTAATTACAGTAACTTAGATGAACTTAAATCACTCAGACAACAGGCTCTTGATAGTATGGCTGAAAATTTTAATAAATCTCATGTATTGTTTAGATTGAGTTACATCTTACAAAACAAAGAGGAAATGAAGAAACATCTGGAAGATTTATTGAAATTTACCATTAATCAGGATACCATTGAGAAATACAAAAAAATACTCGCCGATATTTCAACCGATACCCCTGAAAATTTGACTCCCCCAGAACAACTGTTTGGAAATAACAGACAAAAGTCAGAATCGACAACCACAGCCACCACTCTAAAACCATCGACTCCGGCACAATCTACTTCTGCACCAGCTGTCACCACCACCTCAACCGGCAGTAGTACTAAAGTACCCTCACAGTCGTCGGCTTCAGCGATTTCATCAGATATTAATACCTTTTTTGATGACAAGGGAGCGACAATCACAGCTTTGAAAGTTGACCGTCTGTATTGGATGGTGACTCGTTCAAATCCCACAGTGCTTCGGAACAGTTCACCGATAAGACAAATCATCGATCACGAGGAGTGGAACAGCACTTTAGCGCCTGCCTACTTTTTACACAATGGTACTTACCTGTATAATGGTATTGCAACAAACGGAGGCAAGATTTGCCCGGAGGGCTGGCGATTGCCAACTCAGTCAGATTGGGAGAATTTGATTAAATCGCTCACCTCTTCACCTAACGTTCTTTTAGATCACAGGAAATTCGGATTGAAAACTGTTGGCTATCGCAGTGCCGATGGTATGATGAAGGAGGTTGGTTATGCTTTCTTCTGGGTAGCTGATAATGCTGCACCTAATGCAGCTGGTAAATATGCAATTTACCTCTCAGTAAGCAATGGAAAAATTTACTACGACTATGAGCGGCTAATGGGCGATTGGGGCCATACAGGCTTACAATGCAGATGCGTAAAAGAGATTTAGGTTAAAAGGTCTTTTAAAGCATCTTCAATCTCAGAAAACTCGAATGAAAAGCCCTCATTCAGCAATCGCTTAGGAATTACTGCACTCCCCTCCAGTGTTATTGATGCCATTTCGCCCAGCATTAGATGAAGTACAAAAGCAGGAACAGGAGGAAAGAAAAAAGGCTTCCGCAGTACTTTGGCAATTGCGTGCATAAGTTCTCTATTGGTCACCGGACTTGGGGCCGTCGCATTGTAAATGCCTTTCATTTCTTCTTTTACCACCGCTTGCACATAGATGTTGACTAAATCGCGAATATGAATCCAGCTTACCATTTGTTTGCCACTACCTATAGGCGAACCAACACCTAATTTTACTGGAAGCAGCATTTTTTTTAGGGCACCACCTTCCGGGTCGAGTACTATTCCCGTTCTGATTTTTACTACTGATACCCCATTTTTCTCGTATTCATCCGCAGCAGCTTCCCAGATTTTTACCACTTCCGCAGGAAAATCGCTCCCCGTTTGCATGGAGTATTCATCGTATAATCCATCTGGATTTTGCGGATATATACCAATAGCTGAAGCGGTGATAAATTTTTTTAACCCGCTTTCGATAGCCGGTTGCAATAACATCTGTGCACCCTTAACGCGCGACTCGATGATGCTCTTTCGTGCTTTGGGCGTCCAGCGCTGAGCTATCGTGCTACCAGCTAAGTGAATGATTGTGTGTATATTAGTAAAAACTTTTTTGTTAATTTCACCCTTCTCCGGGTTCCAGTAAAAGGTGTTATCGTCTTCCTTGCCGCTGGTGGATAGGGTACGAATGGTATATCCAAATCTTCTAAGCTCTGGAATCAAATGCCTACCAATCAAACCGGTGGCTCCTGTTACAAGTATGGTACGCGACATACCTTTTAAATCCTTGGCTTATTAATTTGTTTATCAGGCGAGAATTTTTTTGGTTTCGTTGATGATCTTATTTCTCAGGGCCTCACTTACTGGCCAAAGAGGCAAGCGCAAATACTCTTTGATTATTCCCAAATGCGCAAGCAGGGCTTTTATTCCGCCTGGATTTCCCTCAGCAAAGAGCAATTTTGTGATTTCAAACAGCCTGTAGTGTTTTTCGCGGGCTTCAGTGATATTGCCTGTCAAGGCATCGCGCACCATTTGTGAAAAGATGTGCGGAAATCCTTGTCCTGAAACACTGATTACCCCATCACCTCCAAGTGCAATGATTGGCAAAGTGAGGTTGTCATCGCCTGAGAGCACCAAAAATTCCTTACGCCTGTCGCGAATGATGGCCATAATTTGCTCCAGATTGCCTGATGCTTCTTTAACTGCTACAATGTTTTGAAAATCAGCCTGAAGGCGTAGTGTAGTTTCAGCCAACACATTCGAAGAAGTTCGGCCGGGCACATTATACACAATTAGGGGTAGGGGAGTTGCTTCTGATAGGGCTTTGTAATGCTGATAAATGCCTTCTTGCGTAGGTTTATTGTAGTAGGGCGAAACACTTAATATGGCCATTACCTCTTTGTATTCAAAGGCTTTTAGCTGTTTTATGGCCTGTTTTGTATTGTTTCCTCCGATGCCAAAAACTACCCCAATTTTTCCTTCGCACTCTTCTATGGCAATTTCGAGCAATTTCTTCTTCTCATCACTATCCGTAGTTGCGCTTTCTCCGGTGGTTCCATTTACCACTACATATTCCACACCTCCGTCAATTACATAATGCAAAAGTCTTTTAAAGGCCTGAAAATCAACATCACCTGTAGCAGTGAACGGAGTAACGAGCGCTACACCAGTTCCTTTAAGTGCATTCATTTGTAAATTCTATTAATTAGGTGGATAAAAGTAATGGCGGATTTTTGTAAATCTTCTTCAGGAGTAAATTTTATGGTGGCTGATTTTGATATCAATTTGCCGACATAGATCATAGAAGAAGTGCTAAAAACCTTCTCCACAAAACGAAGTATAGTAGGATTATTTCCTAAGTAGAGCACTTCATCAATTTTAGTTGTATTGATCTTTAATCTTTTAAGGAGCGATTTTGGAATAATTCGATAGAGAAAATGAACCTTTATTTGCTCGTTTTCAACATTTAAAATATTTTCTTTCGTTGGAATTATAAACACTTTTGAATTTTCCAGAATCTTACTTGCCTTGAGTTGAATTAAAAATTTCAAGAATTCTTCATCTGAAAAAATAATAAGGCTTTTTCCTGAGAAATAATTGTAAGACTTAACTTCCTTTTTTATGAGTGTCATTAAAAAAAATTAAAATTTGATAAATGAATATGAAGCCCTGAATCCCAAATATCTGTCTTGAATGTATGTATCGAATACAGAAAATCCTGATGCTTTATTAGTCATCATTGAATTGGAGAAAAGCTCTAATTGGAGCACGTAGTCGTTTTTTAATCGTATTTTGTACCCTACCCCAATATACCAACCTATTGAAAGATAGCTGTAAGGGTAAAATTCAAAATCATTTGTAAAGTTTTGTACATTATCTAATTTTGATTGGAAGATATTAAGAGATGGAGCGACTTTAATATATGGACTTGTCTTATTTTTTCGCATATACTTGCCAAAAGAACGCAAATGCAATTCGGCGTTTGGTAAAATTTCGATGTTTGAAATAGATATATCCCAAGTATTATTTTCTGCACGTTTATAAGCATTTTTTAGGTGAATATACCCCGCATCTATGCCAAGATGTATTCTATTGAAAAAAGAATTTTTTAATGAACCACCAAATCCCAAAGAGGGTGAAAATGTGTAATTGCCTGAGCTGGCAAAACCCGAGTGAATTTGAGAAGATATGTACACCCCTGATGTCCAATATTTTAAATTGGGTTGGGCTGTCAGGTGATAAATAGATATAGAAAAAATAAGTAAGAGATTTCGAAAAATTCTAAATATCATTTTACATTTAAATTTTTACCGAAATTATATCGTGATAAAATTAATCTTATTCCGCCGTAAGTGTCGTTAAAGCTGTTTACTCTTTTATCTAAATAACCATCTAAAAAGTCTTGATTTGTAAAGTGAAAAACTCCCTCTATGCTCAACGAATAATTATAGCGGATTCGTAGCTTAATACCACCGCCTATAAAATAATTTACAAAAAAATACATTTGGTCTTTTCTTTCAAAGACATTTTCATTGAGTATTTCAGGTTTATGCAGGGTAGGATTTACCATTCCAAATCCAAGTCCTAATTTCCCATAAGGTGCCCATTTTGTAGTGTAATAATATTTGCCAAATCTTCTCGCAATAATTTCGTTTATAATATTGAATTGAATAATATGACTTGTAAATTCAAAGGGTCTCGTAACATTACGGTGATTTGCCTCATTTGCATACAATATGCCATGTGAAATTTCAGTTCCAATGATGTAAAAAGGCGATAAACCTTTATAATATCCTACTCCTAATGTGGGCCGCATTTCCTTAATAATATTAGTAGGATTCGAATAGTTTGGAGTTACATCACCTGAGTAATTTATTGTGCCGATCATTATTCCAAATTGCTCATAATTATATCCCGATTTTTGTCCATAAGTAAATAATATTACACTGATTAAAATGCATGAAAAGAAAATTTTTTTCATATCAAAAAACCAGTTTAGAAATACCAAAAATGATGGAAATGTATTGATCGTTTTTGGGGTTTTGGATGCTGTTGTCAATATATCCATCCATTTTGTCAGTACCGGTGTAGTGTCTGGTGAATTGAAAAAAGAGAGAAGTTTGGTATCCTACTCGCGTTTTTATACCATATCCGTAGAAGATATTATATGTTCCATAAGTATATGGGTGAAGTTCTACTGATTCTGGTAGATTTACAGTATTTTGACCTCTGCTGCTTACCACAAGTGCACCTGCACCCACTTTGAAGTATGGAGCTAACTTGTTCTCCCAGTGCCATTTGCCGTACCGCAAGAAATTCCACTCAAGGCTTAGATTAATATCAAAACTTTCGGAATATACATTCCAGTTTCGCTCTGTCCTTCCGTAGTCAATATCTTTTACGGTACTGTTTCCATAACCGGTTTCAATGCCGTAACTAAACCAAGGAATCGGATTATTTCGAACGAATCCAGTCAAACGAGGTCCAGCTTCATTAAAAAAATTTCCAACAGAAAAATTCTCATTTAAATCGCCTTGGTAGTGATAGAGGCCTGCACCGACGCCCCATTCCCAATATTTGGTTTTTTGAGCTACCAAAATCGACGGGATTAAGAGCCAATAAAAAAACAGTATTTTTTTAAAATGCATAATTATAAATTCTGATAGGCAAACTTATTTAAGAAATTCGGTCTCTTTTAAAAACGAAATGAAATTCACTAGAAAGCTTAGGGTCAAATGTATAATTTTCATAGTCAAAATACTGCAAATTTTCCACCTTTTCAATTTTATTTTTTATAAGGAAACGCGCCATTAATCCGCGCGCTTTTTTAAGGAAGATGTTAACGGGTTTATACTTATTTTTCACTCGGTCTAAAAATGTGCATTCATATACGGGGATTTTAAGTCTTTTAAAATCAATAACATCAGAATATTCTTTTGAGGCCAGGTTAATAATGTATGCATATTCGTTTTTTTCGACATATGCCGTAAGTATTTCTCGCCAAAATTCATAAAGATTTTTACTTGTGCCTACAGGCAAATCAGTACCCATTTCTAACCGATATGGAAGCATTGCGTCGAAAGGCTTAAGTATACCATATAATCCACTCAAAATCCAAATTTTATCTTCTGCAAATTGCAAGTCTGATTCGTCGAGCGTGGAGGCGTCCAGCCCTCGGTAGACGTCGCCCGAGAAAGTAAAAAGAGCCGGTGTTCCTTCTTTTTTAATGCCTTCTACTGTCCAGGCCTGATTTCGCTGGTAGTTGAGCTCGGCTAATTTGGCATTGATGTCGTGCAGTTTGGCCAGTTCCGGTGGTGTTTTTGTCTTTAATTCTGCATGAATTTTTTGGCTTTGTTCCAAAAATTGTGGAACAGATTTAGCCCTATGATTCACTTTTGCATTCAAATTTTTAGAGGGTGAAAGCAAGATTTTCAATCTATAAGAATTTTTGCTTACAAAGGTACACTCCCACAAGTTTAGGCACTTATTTTGACAATTGTACAAAGTGTTATTGGTCAACACAATCAAGAAATTATTGATTGAAATGAATAAATCTTTACTTCTGGCGCTTTTTTCTTCTTTCTTGGTGATAGGAGCTTGCAGCGGCTCAAAGCGCTATTATAAATACGGAAGAAAACTTGAAAGCGCTGGTCTTATTGCTGAGGCCGTCAATAATTATATGGAGGCTCTTCGTCGAAATCCCTCAAACATCGAAGCGCAAATAGCACTCTCTAACGCAGGGAAGATTTATCTGGAGCAAATACTGTCAGAATTTTATGTAGCACATACGGGAGGCGACCATGAGAGAGCTGTGATGCGCTATCAAAGCGCAATGAGGCTCGACAGAGATATGAAAAATCTTGGAGTAAATTCCTCTATATCTGATCATTACAGGCAAATGTACCTTCAGAGTGAGCGCATTTTTGTGCAGAAAGTGGTGGAGCGGGCTGAAGACCTACTGGCTGAAGAAAAGTTTGAAGAAGCTGAAGCTGAGCTAAATAAGCTTAATGAATTGAATATTCGCAACGAGGAATTGAATAATTTGAAAAGTTTAACTCGGGCAGAACCCCGTTACAGAAATGCCATGCGAGCCTATAACGAAGGAAAATTTCGCACTGCTTATTATGGATTCAAAGAAGTGGAATCCATTAGATCCGGATACAAAGACGCAAAGCGCATGATGGATCTTTCGCTCGAAAAGGCACTCTTTGTAATTGCTATTATGCCCGTTGAAACTTCCGTCAACTTGAATGAATATGACCAACAAATTGTAAACGCTATTATAAATCAAATTCTCCGGTCGAATAACCCTTTTGTAAAAGTAGTGGATCGCCGGCGTACAGAGACCCTTATGCGTGAACGAAACCTTACATTACTAAATGCTATGCGTACTTCGCGCGAAACGGGAGAGCTGCTCGGAGCAAACGCTTTGCTCTTCTGTAAAATTACCGACTGGCGTACTAAAGAGGGGCCGCTCCAGCGCGAAGTGAGACCTGGTTATCTCGGCAGAGAGATTAAAATCAGGAATCAGGAAGGTGTGGAAGTAGTAACGGTAGAATACAGCAAGGTGCAATACACAGTATTCAGTCGCGAAAATGAGGTAAGATGCTCCTTCAGCTACCAACTTGTAAGCGCTGAAACCGGCGAGGTGCTTGTGTCAGATGTTATCGAAACTCGGCAAAGTGATCGTGTTGAATATGCTGTTTATCAAGGCGATACAAGATTGCTGTATCCGGGCACATGGCAAAGCATCAACAAACCTCATCCTTCTGACCGCATTGACAACAGTCCGCGCGCCAAGCGCGAGCTCGATCAATTGCTTAGAGCCAGACAAACAGTTGCTGATTTATCAACCTTACAGGAGAGGCTTCTTCAAAACATCAGTTCTCGAGTAGCAAATTCAATTTTAGCATTTAATCCGGAGAAATGAGATTTATTTACTTTCTAATTTTTACAACATTATTTGTTCTTACAGGCTGTAATAGCAAAAAGAAAACAGCAAAAAGCGAAATAAGACCTGCACCTGCTTGGATTACGACAAAACCCGCTGATCCATTCTATTATCACGGAATTGGCGTAAGTCCGAAATACGCCTACAGTGCTAATTACGACTACAAGCAAGTGGCTAAAAACAACGCCTTGAATGACTTAGCTAGCGAAATTTCAGTTAAAGTAAATGCATCTTCTCTTTTAAGTCAGGTAGAGGTAAATCGCCAGTTTAGTGAATCGTTTGTATCGAATACACAAGTTACCTCTACTGAAGATTTGGAAGGCTTTGAACTCGTGGATACCTATGAAACGCCGACGCATTATTACGTATTCTATCGCCTCTCAAAAGAAGAGCACGAGCGCCGAAAGGCTCTTAAAAGAGAGCGTGCATTAGCGGCAGCTGCTGATTTTCTTTCCGCAGCTGAGGAATTCAGAAACAAAAGAGATGCATACCAGGCTTACTTACTTTACATCAAGTCAATGGAAGCTATAAAAAGCTTCTGGTCCGAACCGCTTGAATACACCTATCAAGGAAATCGCATTTTTTTTGGTAATCATTTGATATCCAGAATCATTGGTTTATTAAATGAAATGCAGATTCAGTCGTCCATTAGACAGATTCAGATAACTAGGGGAAGATCTATAGATGATGAGCAATTCGAGATCTTTGTAACCTTCCAAAACATTCGTCAGCCGTCCATCCCGGTCAGATTGTCGTATTCAGGAGGGCGATTACGAAATCCGAATCAGAAAACCAATGCTGCAGGAGCAGTATTTATTGACTTGGGTCGCGTGACTTCAACCGCTCAACGAGAACGGATCACAGCCGTCATTAATGTCGAAGCCTGGACTTCAGAAGCCACACAAAATCAGCAAATTATTGCATTGATGAATCAACTGCGCCTTAAGCCTTTTGTCTTAGATGTTATTGTGCAAAGTCCATCTTTCTTTTTTGTTTCAGATGAGCGGGCTTTTGGAAGACCATTCTCCTCGGCCGTACTTACAGATGCCTTAAAAATGGAATTAGCTAAAGATCAGTTTCAATCTACAGTAATTGCTGACAATGCTGATTTTATCGTGTCGATTTCTTCAGATGTAGAAGACGTTGGCTTCATCAATCGAATGAGCAATGTACAATTATCTTTCAGGATACATATTACCGATCGAAACTTCAACGTAATTTACACTCGTAATGTGAAGAACATCAGGGGAATACAAACAGACGAGCAATCAGCCGCCCGCGATGCATACAACAAAGCTGTGCGTCTCATTCAGCGAGAGTTGTATTTAGAGATTCGAAGAAACTTTATCGAATAAGGGCAAAGTCGTCTTTCCAACCAAAGATAGCCGTTCTCACCCCAATATTAAACCAACGCATAGGATATGCTGATAAAATGGAATGTGTGTTGTTAAAAGATTCGCTTCTAAACGTATAGCTTGCCTCTATGCGCATATTGACAACAGGCTGGAGGACATATCCGATTCGGAGGGAACCTTGAAAAATGGTTCTTTTTACCGGTGAGCCTAAAAAATATCCAAGTTGTCCGTTGCCAAGGTCTTCATAAGATCGGCGAATGTCATTGCCCCAATTGGCTAAAGAGGTATCAGACCCTCTAAAACCAAAGTTGAGTTTTGCAAGTACTTCCCATCTTTTATAGGAGTAGTGTCCGAGCAAGATGGTTTCCCTAAAATTTGTTTCCCAAGGATGTGCCAGCGGTAGGCCCAAATGCTCGTAGTTAGTAAGTGTACTGCGATGCGCATACATGAATGGCCTGGCTTGATTTACTTCAGCTAAAAGAAACAGATGCTTGACTCCAAAGGCATTAGGGTATCGCAGACCCAACTGCCATGCAAAAAAGTTCATGTAATGCCCTTGAGATAATTTATTAAAGCCTTCGAATGAAAAATCATCGAAAACAATCTGAGAATAAGCTGTAATGCGGTTCAAAATTTTATAAGATGATCCAACACCGATCATTGCGTTACCAGTATTAAAGCCACGGTTAGCCTCTAAGGCGCGATAGAGAATGATGGGATTAAAAAAGTTCACATCAAAGCCGCGCTGTACTCCTGAGGTGTCGGAGCCCAACACGATGCTTTCAAAAAAACTCAGATTGAATTTTTTAGAAATATTCCAACTCAGATAATGCATAGCGGCATATTTTGGCAGAAATCTGCCCGAGGTCATGTACGAGCGGGTTATGTCGCTCATTGCTGTGAAGAGGTTGATGTACTTGAATTTCCAAACGGTGGTTTCAATTCGAAAAAAACCGTAAGGTATTGCGTGGTCATCGAGGAACATTGAACGGTAACCTTCGCCAAAAAAGTGATTGCCGTGCCCTGCACTTAGGTTAAAAAATCTACCGGCGTTATATGAAACCTGGCCTAAAGAGTAGGGAAAATCAAATCCACTTCTACTATATCCTCTGTGAAGTGTCCAGCCTAAGGCAGAACCTTTTTGACGAAAATATTCGTTCATGAATTCAGGAAAATATCCTTGATTTTCAATAAAAAAAGTTTGGAATGTAAGATTATCCCCTATTTTTCCATCCACCGTCACTCCTCTGGAATTGAGATAAGTTTTACGTGCAGTAAAAGCATCCATACCAAGCTGTAGGTTAAGAACGGGATTGATGTAAAAAGCATAATCTTTGGTTTTAACGAAAATCAGATCTTCCCTAAGTATTTTTCTATTAATCCACTGAAGAATTCCAGGTCTTTCCGAGCGTTCAGTTTGACTTATCCCAAACCATTCTCTGTAAGTTGATAAATCGCCCTTAAAATATGTTCTGCGCTGAGGCCAAACAGATGTGTGAATGTGTTCTGAAGGCTCTGCATGGTTGAAAATAAAAATCTTTGATTCCAGATTTAAAGGGTGAAATTCGTATCTTCCGTCTGTGGAGCTTTGAGCGTTAACCTTACTACCGAGATTAAAAATTACGAGTAATGCTACAAGAAAATGGTTAGAGTGTTTTATATTTCTTTGCAAGGTTATTTGTCTAACTTCGAATAAACAGAATTATTACTCTTATACTCCTGAACTATTTGTTTGATAGCTGCTACAAGCGAAAAGTCGTCGCCATTATGAAATTTTTCTTCGAGATTTTTCAGCTGATAGGTCAACATTTCGTAATCAATTTCCGCATTTATAGCTTTCATTATTTTGTGATGGTGGGTAGGCAGGTTGTTTTCTTTATCGGCAAGGAGTTCTTCGTAAAGCTTTTCGCCAGGTCTTAAGCCTGTAAACACGATTTCAATGTCTTTACCCAGAACCAAGCCGCTGAGTTGAATCATTTTTTTAGCCAAATCGAGGATTTTTACAGATTCGCCCATGTCAAAAACGAAGATTTCACCTCCATTTCCCATAGCGCCTGCCTCGAGTACCAGATTACACGCCTCCGGAATGGTCATAAAATAACGGGTGATTTCTGGATGAGTAATGGTAATTGGACCTCCAGCTTCGATTTGTTTTTTGAAGAGTGGAATTACACTGCCATTGCTTCCGAGTACGTTGCCAAAGCGGGTAGTAACAAAGTGCGTAGCACAATTTGAACATTGACTGAGCGATTGTACATACATTTCAGCTATTCTCTTAGTAGCGCCCATTACATTGGTCGGGTTTACCGCCTTGTCAGTACTTACCATCACAAATTTGTGAACCACATATTCTACTGATAGATCTGCCAACAGTTTAGTGCCAAAGACATTTACGCGCACTGCTTCATACGGGTGCTCTTCCATGAGTGGCACGTGTTTATAAGCAGCTGCATGAAAAACTATTTGAGGTTTGTACTTCGAAAAGAGTAAATTCATTCGCTGCTCATTCGTAATGTCCGCTATGATATATTCTAATTGCACCCCAAGTTTTTCGACTGTTGCTTTTATTTCGTAGCTCAAATCGTATAATGCGCTCTCTGCCTGATCGAGTGCAATGAGTTTTTTTGGTTTGTAGTATATTACTTGACGGAGTATTTCACTTCCAATAGAACCTGCCGCTCCGGTAATTAGAATAACTTTTCCGTTTAATTCTTTTCTCACATTGGTGGAATCAAGAGTAATAGGTTCTCTCTCAAGTAGGTCTTCGATGCGAACGTTTTTTATTTGCTTGGAGGTCAGAGCACCCTGAATCCATGTTTTTGCCGGAGGTACTACTTTCACCTTTAGGCCAAGCTCCATACCAGTTTCAATGAGTTGCTTTTTGCGCTCGAGCGAGAGATTTTGAACAGCAATGATGAGCTGGTGTATACGCTTTGATTGAATAAATTCCTTGTTCAGAGCCAAATCAGGCTTCAAAACAGGTATTCCATCTTGCAACTTGCCATTTTTAGAAGTGTTATCGTCTAAAAAAGCAACTACTTCATAGTGTTTGGTAACTTCTTTTGCAAGGGTCTGACGAGTGAGCTCGCCCATAGAACCTGACCCAAAAATAATTACTCGGATTCTCCTTAATCCATTGGTGGATTTTTTAAAGTTTAAATACGCCGATTTGATCATGAATCGCACAGCCAATAGCGATAATAAAGTCAGCAGGTAGTGAAGTACTAGAGTGTTTCTTGAAACATTGACCTGAATAACCTTAAAAGAATCAATGAGATATGTAATTAGTAGTAAAGCTGCAAATCCAAATGTAGAAGCTTTAAAAATAAGAAAGGCATCTCTAAGCCCTGTTTGACGAATAATACCTTTGTACGATTCATTGTATAAAAAACTCAGAAGGTAAGTGAAACCTAAAATAAGTGCCACTTCGATGCCAAATGAGGCATCCCGCATTAAGAGAAAGTCAAAGTTGTTTTTGATGAAAACAGCTATTGGATAGGTTAATAGAACGATAAAAACATCAAAAACAAGGATGAGCCACTTTGAGATGAATCGATCTGAAAACTTAGTCAAAATGGACTCAATCATGCTTTAGTATTTGTACAAATGTATTTTCAGTAATCATTGGGATAAATTTTGGACTTTATCAAATAGCTTTTTTTTTTCACGAAATTCCTTATAAAAGTAGAAAAGAAACAGTAAAAAATTTATTAACCGTTAACACTGTCAAAATTTGAATCTTGAAGCAATCCACATGATGAGGGACAAGACAACGGAGAGAATAATTGATGTAAGGATAGGTATATAAATAGTGGTATTTCCGCGCTTGATGAGAATGTCACCGGGCAGCTTACCCGGAAATTTTAAACCATACTTCTCAGCGGCATACCAAATTATTCCGATAATTAAAATCAATAACCCTATAAATATCAATACTCTGCCCATCGCTTTATTGATTTCTAGCTTGTCTATACAAATAGCTGGCTGAAAGTAATACTGCCACTAGAATCAACAAACCAAAAACTCCATAAATGGCTGAAATATTTGACTTTACTACTACTAGCATTACAATGGCAATCAACAACACTGTTGGAACTTCATTGTACAATCTTAATTTAAAAGAATTCATAGTCAATGCATTGCTTTTTAATCTTCGGAGTATCACATCGAGCGATATTTGGTATGCATACAAGGCAATGACCAAAAGATATTTTATTCCCATCCAGGAGCCACTGGAAGAAAGCAAAATTTTATAATAACCTGTTTTAATCAGCATCCAATTGCCGAAGATGAATGTCAAAACTGCCGATGGCCACGTAATAATGTATAAAAGTCGATGTGCCATTAAAATGAGTTGAGCTCTTAGGTCGTTTGATTGTTTCTTCTCGTCAGCTTCACGTATGTACACAAATAGTCTGGGCAAATAAAAAAGGCCAGCAAACCAAGTAACTACAAAAATGATGTGTATTGCTTTGATGTACTGCATTACGCCTTTGAAATTTTAAACAAATGAAAAGGAACGTTTGGATGCAACGCTACATAATTGTATTCAGAATACCACGTCCAAGTATTGCCGGTGATAAAGTCTTGCATGAGCAAATGAGTGCCTACCGGAAGTCCCATTTTTTCAAAGGGCGGACGTACCATACCCTGTCGGGTGTTTAGGTGGTCGAGATTTACCACCATTAAAAAATGCTCACCATTGTCGGTATTGCCCTTGTAGTAGGCTAAGAGATGATCGTCGTTTACAGGACAGAAGGTTAGATTATAGGTTGTCTGAAAGGCTTTATAAGTTTTTCTTATTTGATTGATCAATCGTAATAATACAGTGAGCCGGGTTTCGCGCGACCAATCCCAGTGGTAAATCTCGTATTTTTCGCTATTGAGATATTCTTCTTTGCCAGGATAAGGCTCGTGTATTCCATATTCATATACTGGACCGTAAATTCCGTAATTCGATGAAAGTGTGGCTGCCAAGAAAAGCCTGATCATAAATAAACTCTCATTACCGCCCTGCAGGCTCCATGGATTTATATCCGGAGTATTGGGCCAAAAGTTTGGCCTGAAAAATTCTCGCTGATCGGTAGTGGTGAGCTCAGTGAGGTATTCAGTAAGTTCGGCTTTTGTATTCCGCCAGCAGAAGTAGGTGTACGATTGTGTGAAACCTAGCTTGGCCAGTTCGTGCATGATTTTCGGTCGAGTAAAAGCTTCGCTTAAAAAGATAATATCCGGATGCGTTTTATGTACTTCAGAAATAAGCCATTGCCAAAATTTAAAGGGCTTTGTGTGTGGATTATCCACCCTAAAGATGCTCACACCTTGCTCCACCCAATACTTCACTACGCGCAGCAGCTCATTCCACAGGCCCTGCCAGTCGTCACATTCGAAATTAAAAGGATAGATGTCCTGATATTTTTTCGGTGGATTTTCTGCGTATTGAATGCTACCATCTGATTTTATCACAAACCAATCTGGATGCTCCTTCACATAGGGATGATCGGGGGCACATTGAAAGGCCAGGTCCATGGCGATTTCGATGCCGTATTCTTTGGCCCTGGCAATGAGGTTTTTGTAATCTTCGAGGGTTCCGAGCTCTGGATGTATGGCGTCGTGGCCGCCAAATCGGGAGCCAATCGCCCAGGGCGAACCTGGTTCCCCGGGTTTCGAAATTACAGAGTTGTTTTTGCCCTTTCGATTGATTTCGCCTATAGGGTGAATTGGTGGAAAATAAAGTACATCAAAACCCAAGTCGGCAATTCGCGGCAAGAGGGCTTCGCAGTCTTTAAAAGTGCCATGACGGCCCTTTTCAGGCGATGCTGAGCGAGGAAAAAGCTCATACCATGCACTGAAACCTGCCTTAGGCCGATCCACCCAAATTCTGTATTCTGCGCTCTCAACTGAATTTTTCCGAGTTGGATATTTTTCTAATATTGTTTTAAGCTCTTTGCTTGTACAGGCTTCCAGTGCCTTAAGATAGTCAGATGCTTTGATATATTCTATAGTAGATTTCAGAAAATCATAAGATGTACTGTCGATCGATTTCGGGATGAGTTTTATAGTCTCCTCGAGTAATGGCAGTCCGTCGTTGAGCTCTACTTGAACGTGCTGTCCATCCAAAGCTTTTTTGATAAGTCCGCTTTGCCAATTCAAAGCATAATCGACCCACGCGCGTACCTTGTAGTGATAAAAGCGCTGCTTTTCAACCACAAAAGTTCCATACCAGTCATCATTAACTGCCAGATTAAGTCGGGAAATTGACCACTGAGCATCTGACTCGTGTTTGTACAGAATTTCTGCAGCCACTACATCATGTCCATCGGCAAAGACAGCTGCATAAACATCCACTTTCTCTCCTACGACTCGCTTAATAAAATATTGACCACAATCAATGGAAGGTTTAACTATTGAAATTATTGCGCGCGAGGGTCTTATAGCAGGTAGCAACATGTGCATGGAATTAGAGTTGCAAAAAAACAACTTTTATCTTTTTTAATACATTCAAAAGAACAAGAAGGTCGGTTATTGATTGTTGATTTTGCGAATTTTGTATTTAAAACCGGCCACTATTAAGGTCATCACAGGGCTAATCAAACTGAAAAATGTGAAGGGAAGATAATGTAGGGTAGATACACCCAAAATCCCCGAGTGATATGCCCCACATGTATTCCAAGGAATTAATACAGATGTGACTGTACCGCTGTCTTCTAACGTTCGGCTCAAATTCTCTGGAGCTAATCCTTTGTCTTTGAAGGCTTTGTTATACATCTTACCTGGTATTACCAGCGAAAGATACTGGTCGCTGGCACTTATATTTACAAAGAGTGTAGTACTCACTGTAGCCGTAAAGAGCGAAAATTCACTGCGAGCCATCGACATTATGGCGTCTGTAATTCGCCCTAAAAATCCACTTGCCTCCATTGCACCCCCAAAACACATTGCCGAAATGATCAGCCATACTGTTTTTAGCATTCCAGCCATTCCACCAGTGGTCAGAAGATCGTCGAGCGCTGGCACACCGGTATAAATTTCGTTTTTCGATGTTAGCACATGAATCAATGTTTTGGCTCTTTCCATTGCAGTTAAATTGCGCATCACATGATCGTTCTGGAAAATGAGAGTAATAACAATTCCTCCAAGTATTCCTATAAAAATGGCAGGAAGGCTTGGTAATCTCAAGGCAATTAGCAATATTACAAGAGCTGGAACCAAAAGTGTCCACCCTGATACATTAAAGGTGGTCTCTAGCGTATGAATCATTTCTTGAGATACCGACATATCTACTACATTTCTGTTTTGAAAGAGGGAAATGCCAATAAAAATCAACATAGATATGCTATACGATGGAAATGTCGTAATAGTCATATATCGAATGTGTGTGGCAAGGTCAGTACCAGCCACAGCAGGGGCTAAGTTGGTGGTGTCAGACAGCGGGCTCATCTTATCGCCAAAATAGGCCCCAGTAAGAATAGCACCTGCTGTAATTGCCGGGTTTATTCCTAAAGAGTTGCCTATACCCATCATCGCAATGCCTACAGTAGCCGTTGTACTCCAAGAGCTGCCAGTAGCTACCGATATCACAGATGAAACAAGTACGGTAAGCGGTAAAAAGTAGTCAGGATTGAGCAACTTTAAACCAAAATAGATCATCGTAGGCACAATGCCGCTGAACGTCCAAATGGCTGCTAATGAGCCAATTAAGAGTAAAATGAAAATGGCGGCACTGCTCTGCTGTATGTTCACAGCAATTTTGTCCATTATCATAGGCCACGATGTACCGTAAAAATAACTCAGTGCAAACGTCACAAAGGTGCAGGTGATAAGTATGAGTTGATTGCTTCCGCTAAGAGCGTCGTCTCCGCTCACAAACAAGACGTTGATTGATAGCAGTACAATGAGTAAAAGTACAGGAAGAAGGGCTATCCAAAGAGGAATTCGATGGTTTTTCAACGACTTTTTTGCGACAAATTAAAATTCAAGGCAACCAAAATGGAAATTTTATTGTTTATTGATAAAGAAATCTCAATTTACTACCGATATTTGCAATAGTGTAAATAGTACACTTATGGTACAATACGAAATTGAAAATTCAAATACCTTGTCGGGAAACAAAGTTTTGATTTTCGAAAACGATGAAGTGAATCAGCTCCTTCTAAAAATAATGCTGGAAAACAACGAACTGCAACCAGAAATCATAACCGACACTGCTGACCTTTACAAAAAAATTGAAAGTCATTCTTACGAGCTTCTCTTGTTAGATATGGAAAATAAAAATCCATCGTCCTTCGAAATCATAGATGTGATTCGTAAAGATCTAAAATCTAATATTCCCGTAATTGGATTATCAACAAAAGATTATAGAGGGCGGGCTATTTACCACGGCATCAATGTGTTGTTGCAGCGCCCTATCGAAAATCGCGCTTTAATGCACCACATCATGCGGGTATTGTATGGAAGCTCAAAGTATAAGAACCCGATCACCGTTACGATTTAATATATATTTTCTTCCATCAGTGCTTTCAATTTTCACCTCCAGATTAAGAGGGCTGTTTATCGTTTTAGGTGTTTCATCTAATCTTACATTTTTTATCTGAATTCTTAAAGATGAATTTGAATTATTTTTAAATTCTATTTTTTCTTTTTCAGGAATCCCACTCCAGATGACATCCGATTCTTCTATTTGCCATTTGTTTAAGTATTTAGAAAAAATTGTTTTCTCCTTTGATTTTAGTTTTTGAAATTCGTCTGAAAACATCCAAATCTTTTTGCCTTTGAGGTTTATCATTAGGAGAGGTTTATTCTGAATAAAAGACAAGTGAATTTCTGTAAAAGAATGTAAGATTTTATAAGATTGATGGGCTGAATATATTTTGAATAAAAATAAGAAAGTACATCCTGATATAAATATCCATTTCTTCTTGTTTACTAAGCCATGTAGCAATAAGACTACTGTCAATAATAAAAATGCGAATTGAACAGCATCAATAAATTGTTTATCGAGAATTGAAAATGGTAATTTAATTATTAAGCTGTTGAGGAAATTATTTATTGTAATGAAAAAGGCAGGAATGATACCTAAGAAATCAAAATCTTCAGAAATGAATGAAAAAATAGCAATCGGAAAACCTAAGTACAGTGTAAGAGTGATAAGCGGTATGGCATACAGATTAGCCACAAAAAACCATGTTGGAAATTTTGAGAAGTAATACATTGTAAATGGGAAGGTAAAAAGTTGAGCCGCGATTGATACAGATAAAATTTCTGAAATTTTTCTTAATAAAAAATTATCAGAAATCGATAAAATCTGATTAAAAAATTTCGAAGTACTAACTATGCCATAGACTGCAGCATAGCTTAGTTGAAATCCGATGTCGAAAAGCAATAAAGGCGAAGTTGAAAGCAACAAAAGAGCAGATAAACACAAAGAGTGATAAATGCCTGTTTTGCGCTTCAAATTATTGCCTAACTCTATAAAAGTAAACATTGTAGCAGCTCTTATCACCGATGGGCTTAATCCTGTAAACAAGGCATAAAACCATAAAATTCCAACCAAAAAAATGACCCGAATTGTTTTAAATCTGTTTCCAAAAATCAAAGAGAAGAAATTAAGAAACAATATGTAAATTAATCCCGTGTGGAGACCAGATACCGCAAGTACATGAATGGTACCAGTATCAGCGTAAATCTCTCGGGTTTCATCCGTTAAAAAATCTTTTGATCCTGTTAACAAGGCTATTAATACTTCTTTTGCTTCCTTTTTCAAGGGCCATCTGATTATCGCTTTAATCATTTTTTTATTTACTAGATAAGCAATTCTATACAAGTTTATTTGGCTGTTTGAATAGTGATGAATTACCTTTTTTGAACTCAAGAATATCGCATGAGAAATGCCTTTAGTTTCATAATATTTTTTTGCAGAAAAAGCATAGGGAAAAGTGGTATTTTCAATCAGATTCACAGAAGAATTGCAAACGATGAAGTCGCCAGGTAAAAATGATTCTGTAATGCTATCTTTCTTGATATATAAGATCGCTTTAAACAAATACCTTCCAACACTATCAATACAGAGACCTTTAGCATGTAGCAGATGGTCCTTCTGCTTGAGTATTCGTTCTATTTTTATAGTGCTTATTCCCCTATAATTCTTGTCATATTCATTGATTTTTTTAACTTCTAAAGTGTAGAGAATAGTTCCTAAACTAAAAAACATAAAAAAGATCAGAAAGCCCCTGAGTGCAATAAAAAAAAGATAGAGAGAAAAAGAAGCGATAAAAATGAATAGAAAATGATTTAAATCACTTGCATCAAAAACAAATCGAGCTGTAAGAATACCAAGAATAAACGAAAATGTGATTTTAAAAAGCCAATTGTGGGGCTTCGGCCATGAGTTGTCTGTACGAACTAAGGCTTTCAAGCTTCACATTTTCGTAGTAAAAGTAAATAATTTCACGATATGTAAAGCCTTGTGACGCCATATTTATAGCTCCTTCTTGAGACATTCCTACCCCATGACCATTACCTCTGCCTTTCAATAGATAATAATTTCCATCTGGCTCAATGTCGAAAAAAGTGGAGCGCAACTGAAAATGAAAGCGAAAATCTCTGAGAGGAAAAGATTTATTTTGATACCGAAAATGATTCAGCCTTTCTGGCTGCTTAAAAGTATCGATGGCAGCAATGAGCTCAGGAGTTAGTTTTGTATGCAGCTTGCGCGCAATGTATTCTTGAACGTCCTTTTTTGGCAGCTTTTTCGTCCATTCATACGAGTTCATTCCCTCCGAATATGGATCTGGTTTTGCGACAAGGTTAGGCAATTTCTTGTGCCATGCATCCTCGGCACATACGGTATGCCCGCCACTATTAGCGTGAAAGGCAGCGAAAATGGGTGCACCTGAAGCACTATCTACCACGATTGTATCGCGGGTTTCTAAAACAGCTTGCCGGATTAGATCTGAATTTCGGTAATAGGCTCTGCTCAGATACACTTGTGAAGAAATATCGTCTTTTAAGTTGTAGCCTTCACGAATGTGTTTATTGTAGTTTCTAATTGCAAATGTTCTTGCTAATATTGCTTGGGCTTTGAAATATTCCAGCTGCGGAAAATTGCCTCCTTCAGATTCTACAACACCTGCTACATATTGTTCAAGATTTACTTGGTTTATTGCTTGTAAATTTTGGTTGTTAGCGAATAAAATTAATGAACCATCATACCAGCGTTCTTTCTTGTTTACATGTATCAAAAAATTCGAAGAAGTATCTGCGGCTAAAAAGGAAATTGCATAAAAATTTCCCAAGTGTTTTCTCCCGTTTTTTAAGGAAACAAAGGGTCCAATTCTTTGGATGGAAAAAAGTGTTTCTAGTGATTTTGAATGTGCATAATAAATTGTATCAATAAGTCCACCATTTTTGTCAAGAGCTATTAAAAAGTATTCGCCATTTTTTATTCTAAAAAGACATTCGGAAAAATTCTCATTGCTAAAAATACGAACTTTAATGTCTGAAGGAATTGCTTTCAGATGAATGGTGAATAAAAGCAAACAAAATAAAACCAATAATTTATTGTGTAATTGCTTCATTTTTTAAAAAATTATTAATGCACAAAGCAGTACGTTCTGATGCGCCTTTCCCACCTAATTTCTTGCGAAGTTCCGCAAATGCATTCTTTTGAGCTTTTATTGCGGAATTGTCTTCCAAAAGTTTTTTTATTTCTATATCCAGGTTTGCAGTATTCAGTTCATCTTGTATTAATTCAGGCACAGCTTTTCTGTCAAGAATCAAGTTTACAAGTGAAATATACTTCACTCTGACAAGTTTTTTAGCTATTAAATAACTCAACTTATTGCCTTTATACACTACTACTAAGGGAGTATTAAGTAAAGCCGTTTCAAGAGTGGCTGTTCCGGAAGCTACAATTGCTGCTCGCGAGTAGCGAATTACATCATAGGTTTTTCCTTCAATAACTTTAACGTTTTCTACTCCTAAGATGTATTTTTCATAAAAAGATTTTTCAATGGAAGGTGCAGCAGCAAGAGCAAATTTTAAGTTTGGATTTTTTAAAGCGAATTCAATCATTACTGGCAAAATATTTTCTATCTCTTGTTGTCGGCTACCTGGCAATAGAGCTATATCGAATTCAGTTGATTTTTCTGGAATATTTTCTGTACAACCCATGTCAATAGCATCGAGTAGGGGGTGACCTACATATTCTACTTTGTATCCGTATTTTTCATAAAAAGCTTTTTCAAAAGGCAGAATGGTAATCATCAGGTCAATATCTCTCTTGATTTGATGCACTCTCCCTTCTTTCCAGGCCCATATTTGAGGACTGATGTAGTAAATGTTTTTAAATCCCTTTTCTTTAGCAAATTTGGCTATTCGCATATTAAATCCGGGGAAGTCAATGTAAACGATGACATCAGGCTTATTTTCTACGATCCAATTTTTACAAAATTCGAGGTTTTTTAAAATTTTTCGAAGGTTTTTTAGTACTTCATAAAAGCCCATGAAAGCCATTTCTCGATAGTGCAGCAGAAGGATTCCACCTTCGCTTTCCATTTTATTTCCTCCGAAACAATAAAAATTGCTTTCTGGGAATAATTTTTTCAAATTTTTTAATAGATTGGCGCCATGTAAATCTCCTGAAGATTCACCAGCGAGCAGAAGAAATTTCATAGTTTAGGAGTACATATCAAAGAAAAAGAAATTCTATGATCGGATCAATTGCTTCTTCCCTTTTTTATAACAGGAATTTGTGAATAACTGCTGCTAAAAGTACGATCAGAGTGGCAGCCAGAATGCCTTGTGATGTAGATTCTTTTTTAAATCGCAGAAATAAAAAAAACAGACCTACATTAATTAAAAGTCCTAAGCTCGTTATTTGAAAAATAAGAGTTTTAAACTGAAGTTTCGTTAAGCTAGATTCGTCTGAGAGCAAGACAGGAAACTTTAGAAACAACAAAACCAGGCCACCCACAGGTGCTATTAAGGCAATTAAAATTCCTTGAACTAAACTTCCCGAGGTATGGTTTTGTTGATTTCGAAATTCCATTTAGACATGGTTTTCAGTTGTTCATAAGCTGTAAAATCGACATTTATTGGCACTATCGATATGAAATAATTTTTTAAGGCATACTCATCAGTGTCAGTTCCGGTATCATGGTTTACAAATTGGCCTGAAAGCCAGTAATACTTTCGGCCTCTCGGGTCAGTGCGCACGTCGATTTCTTCTTCCCATACGGCATCGGCCTGGCGACAGATGCGCACCCCTCTGTAGTCTTCGCCGTTGATGACTTTAGGAATATTAACATTCAGGCATATTCCCTTTGGTAGACCGTGTTTCAACACCATTTTGGATATGACGCGTACCCAACGCCTGGCTTTTGAGAAGTCGGCTTCCCATGCGTAGTCGAGCAGTGAAAATCCAATAGAAGGAATGTTTTCTAAAGCACCTTCTACTGCTGCTGACATTGTACCGCTGTAAATCACGTTGATCGACGAGTTAGATCCGTGATTTATGCCAGAAACGATCAGATCAGGTTTGCGCGGCAGAATATATGATACAGCGAGCTTAACACAATCTACAGGAGTTCCGCTGCAAGCATATTCAGTTTGTGGTCCGTCATCAATCTTGATAGGGTCGCAACGCAGAGTGGAGTTAATCGTAATCGCATGCCCCATGCCCGACTGAGGCTTGTCGGGGGCTACTACTACCACATCGCCAATATCGCGTACAGCTTGTATCAAATTTCTTATCCCCGGGGCTGTGATTCCATCGTCATTGCAAACCAATATGAGAGGTCTCTTCATTACCTTACTTAATACCTTGCAAAAATAGCTTCTGCCAAAATGACCCTTCTTTGCGGAGGCATGTGATTTGTTATTTTTGTACTAAAATTCTAAAAGGATATGATTCTTATTCTAATTGTTTTTGCGATTGTTGGCTTCATTGTACAAGCGCGATTGAAATCTAAATTTGAAAAATACAGCAAAGTGCCTGTAGCTGCTGGTCTTACCGGTGCTGAAGTAGCTGAAAAAATGCTTCACGACCACGGAATTTTCGATGTACGTATTATCAGTGTGCCCGGTAAACTCACTGATCACTACAACCCACTGGACAAAACAGTTAACCTATCTCCCGATGTTTATCACGGCCGTTCTGTGGCAGCAGCAGCAGTGGCTGCTCACGAAGTAGGTCACGCTGTACAACATGCTACGGCTTATGCTTGGCTGCAGATGCGATCTGCCCTGGTGCCTATTGTGAGTTTCAGCAGCCGAATGCTTTCGTTCATCTTCTTGTTCATGCTCTTTGGAAACATCATCGTTCACATGTTCTCACTTGAAACAGTGCTGCTCACAATAGTGATTTTACAAAGTGCTATTACACTTTTCACCCTTATCACCTTGCCGGTAGAGTACGATGCCAGCCATCGGGCACTTGTTTGGCTTGATCGGGCAGGTATTACTTCAGTGAGAGAGCACAATATGGCGAAAGACGCTTTGAAGTGGGCTGCTAATACCTATCTGGTAGCCGCTTTGGCTTCATTAGCACAATTACTTTACTACATTATGTTGTATTTAAATAGCAGAGATTAATCTAAAAAGATAACGTTCAAAAAGAGCCGCCCATCGTGGTGGCTCTTTTTGTTTTTTGCTGTAAGGTTTCATCAAGCTGATTAAATAAATATTAAGGCATTTGTATTGTAGTTTTGACGCACTTTTTAAAATTTAAGACAAAAATTCACTCAAACGCCCCCTTTTCATGGATAGGTTTTCGTTTCTGAATGCAGCCCATTTGCAGTTTTTCGACGAGCTCTACCAACAATATCTCGAAAATCCTGACATTATAGAGCCTTCATGGAGGGCTTTTTTTCAGGGTTTTGATTTTGCCAATGAGTATGCTGACTGCTCACCGGTTGAGAGGGTGAAGGTGATTGAAAAAGCGGTTGAGCAAACAGCTGACCTAAGCCATATTATTAAGGAGTTTAGAGTCATTGAACTTATCAACGCATATAGGCAGCGTGGCCACTTGTTTACTGAAACAAATCCAGTACGAGCACGTCGTAAATACTCGCCTACTTTAGATATTGAAAACTTTGGACTCGATGCAAGTGATCTGGACAAGCCTTTTGAGGCTGCACGCGAGTTAGGTTTAAGTGGTCCGGCACCGCTTCGCCGTATCATTCAGCATTTGAAGAATGTGTATTGCCGTTCGATCGGGGTTGAGTTTATGTATATACGCGATGTTGAGCGTCGCAAATGGATCATTGATCGGTTAAACGTAAACGAAAACATTCCAAATTTTACTCCTGATCAGAAGAAATACATTCTCACAAAGCTGACGGAAGCCGTTGGTTTCGAAGCATTCCTCAATACAAAATTCGTAGGTCAGAAGCGCTTTTCTATCGAAGGAGCCGAATCATTGATTCCGGCACTCGACATGGCCATCAATCACGGAGCAGAACTTGGAGTGCGTGAGGTTGTGATGGGTATGGCACATCGGGGCCGTTTGAATGTCTTGTCAAATATTTTCGGCAAGACTCAGAGAGATATCTTTTCTGAATTTGAAGGCAAAGAGTACGAAGACGAGGATTTCGATGGAGATGTGAAATACCATTTGGGATACAGTACACTTAAAGTACTCGACGACAGTACTCAAATACGTTTGACCTTGTCGCCCAATCCATCACACCTTGAGGCGGTAAATGCTGTGGTGGAGGGCATTGCACGCGCACGCATCGATTACAATCACTATGGCAACGTATCGGCTGTACTACCAATTCTGATACACGGTGATGCAGCCATTGCTGCTCAGGGAATCGTGTACGAGGTGGTACAAATGGAAACTCTGGATGGTTATAAAACCGGAGGTACTATCCATTTCGTAATCAACAATCAAGTAGGATTTACCACAAACTATCTCGATGCCCGTTCGAGTACCTACTGTACTGATGTAGCAAAAGTGATCTTGGCACCGGTATTTCACGTGAATGGCGACGATACAGAGGCCGTAGTTCACGTAGCTAAATTTGCCATTGAATATCGCCAACGCTTTTTGCGCGACATTTTCATCGATCTGCTGTGCTATCGCAAGTACGGTCATAACGAGGGCGATGAACCTCGCTTTACACAACCACTCCTTTATAAAATTATTGCCAAGCATCCCAATCCGAGAGATATCTACATGAAAAAGCTCAAAGAAGAGGGCCTGGTAGATGAAGACTTTCTAAAAAAAGTGGATGCTGATTTTAAGGCCATTCTCGAGATGCGGTACGACGAGTCGAAAAAAATCGAGAAAAACCGCATTACTCCCTTCTTGCAAGAAGATTGGGAAGGCTTCAGAAAGGCAACGCTCGAAGATTTTCACACTTCGCCTGAAACAGGTGTAAGCCGAGAAAAACTTCTAAAAATAGCAAAAGCCCTTACCACCCTGCCGGCTGATAAAAAGTTCTTCAATAAAGTAGTGCGTCTGGTAGAAGACCGTCGTAAAATGATTGAAGAGCGCAATGCACTCGACTGGGGAATGGGTGAGTTAATGGCCTACGGCTCGTTGCTGATCGAAGGCATCCCTGTGCGAATCTCAGGTGAAGACGTGGAGAGGGGTACCTTTTCGCATCGCCACGCCATCATCCTGGTTGAAGATTCCGAAGAAGAAATTGTACAGCTCAATCACATCGAGCCTGGCCAGGCACGATTTGAGATTTACAACTCGCTGCTGAGTGAGTATGGTGTATTAGGCTTTGAGTACGGTTATGCCTTAGCTCGTCCGAATCACTTGGTGATATGGGAGGCTCAGTTTGGTGACTTTGCCAATGGAGCTCAAATCATCATCGACCAATTTATTTCTGCCGCTGAAGACAAGTGGGCTGTTCAAAACGGTCTGGTGTTGTATCTGCCTCACGGGTACGAAGGTCAGGGTGCTGAGCATTCAAGTGCCCGCCTGGAGCGCTTCTTACAACTTTGCGCCCAGCTCAACATGATCGTATGCAATCTCACAACCCCGGCACAGCTCTTCCACATGCTCCGAAGACAATTTGCATGGCCCTTCCGCAAGCCCGTAGTGTTGATGTCGCCTAAGTCGCTCTTACGTCACCCCAGAGCCACCAGTACCTTGGAAGAGCTGGAATCTGGCCGTTTTCAAGAAGTAATTGACGATCTTCTGATCGAAGACAAAGCTGCTGTAACAAAACTTGTTTTCGTGACGGGTAAGTTTTACTACGAATTGCTTGAAGAGCGCGAAACCGAGAAGCACTTTGATACCGCTCTGGTGCGCATAGAGCAGCTTTATCCACTCCCAACGAAGAAAATTGAAGAAATCATTGCCAGTTATCCGAATGCGAAAAAAATTGTTTGGGCTCAGGAAGAACCTTCCAACATGGGAGCCCATTGGTATATGAAGATGAAATTTCCGGTAAAAGATCTACTTGTGGTGAGTCCTAATGCAAGTGCCAGTCCGGCCAGCGGTTCACACCAGGCGGCTATAGCTTTGCAAAAGCGCACCATTAAAAAAGTATTCAGCATTTAATGACCCCAATCATAAACACCTCGCTATGATTTTAGAAATGAAAGTGCCCTCTCCGGGCGAGTCCATATCAGAAGTAGAAATAGCCCAGTGGCTCGTAAAAGATGGAGATTACGTAGAGAAAGATCAGGATATAGCCGAAATCGACAGCGATAAGGCTACTTTGGCATTGCCTGCAGAGGCATCTGGAGTCATCAAAATACTCGTGCCAGCTGGCAGTACGGTAGCTGTGGGCGATGTAGTGTGCACTATCGACACTTCAGCACAGGCACCGGGGAAAGCCGCACCCCAGGCTGAATCGCCTAAAAAATCAGAAGAACAAACACCTTCACCTAAAAAAGAAGAAACTAAGCCCACACCTGTAGCCGAACAAAAGCCCACATCTTATGCTACGGGTACTCCATCGCCAGCTGCACGCAAACTGATGGAAGAAACCGGCATAAGCCTGTCGCAAGGCACTGGCAGAGATGGCCGCATCACTAAAGCCGATGTGCTGAAAGCCGCTGAAGAGGTAAAAGGTCGCGCTTCAATGGGCTCGCCGGGCACGGGTAGCCGCAGCACACAGCGCAAGCGCATGTCGGCCTTGCGTCGCAAATTGTCCGAGCGCCTGGTATCTGTAAAGAACGAAACAGCTATGCTTACTACCTTCAATGAGGTAGATATGAAAGCCATTTACGACTTGCGGGCCGAATACAAGGAAGCTTTTGCAGCTAAACACGGTGTAAATCTGGGCTTTATGTCTTTCTTTACTCTTGCCTGCGTGAGCGCATTAAAAGCCTTTCCTCAAGTGAACTCAATGATCGACGGCGAAGACATGGTCAGCTTCGACTTCTGCGATATTTCCATTGCCGTAAGTGGTCCTAAGGGCCTCATGGTGCCAGTACTTCGCAATGCCGAAAACATGACCTTTGCCGGAGTCGAAAAAGAAATCAAGCGCCTTGCTACACGCGTGCGCGACGGCGTAATTACCGTAGATGAAATGACTGGCGGAACGTTTACCATCACCAACGGCGGTGTCTTTGGTTCTATGCTTTCTACGCCTATTATCAATCCACCACAGTCGGCCATCCTCGGCATGCATAACGTAGTGGAAAGACCCGTAGTACGCGACGGCCAGATTGTCATCCGCCCTATCATGTTTGTAGCCCTCAGCTACGACCACCGCATCATCGACGGCCGCGAGTCAGTAGGTTTCCTCGTTCATGTGAAAGAATGCCTTGAGAATCCCGTCGAAAAGCTCATGAACGGCGATCCACGTCGCGCCCTCGAACTCTGATTCGAATGCACTATCTCAGGCAAATAGCAAAGATTTTATACACCGACTTTAAAATAGAGTGGCGAGAAAAGCACCAGCTTTTCTCGCTTTTTCTTTACATTGCATCATCTGCTTTCATCGCCTACATGATTCTTAAGGCAGATGTAGCCCCACGCATCTCTATTTCAGTCTTTTGGATCATTTTAGGCTTCGGGGCAGTCACTTCTACCTCTCGTTGCCTCGTCCGCGAAACATCAACGCGCTTCCTTTTTTATTATCAGACAGTGCCCCCTTCGCAGCTCATTGTTTCAAAAATTGCCTTTAATGCAACTTTGCTTTCCGTGGTATCTGTTTTTACCGCCTGGCTATTCGATCTGTTGTTTCAAACTCAGTTCACCTTGTCATATCTCTTAGGAATCAGCCTTCTGGGAGCTTTGGCCTTTGCCAGCACACTCACCCTCATTGCAGGCATCTCAGCAGCCGTACAGGGCAATGCTGCCATCATGGCCGTTTTATCCTTTCCGCTGCTCATCCCGCAGCTGCTGGTACTCATCCGCATTAGCGAGGCCATGCTCATCGGCGTAGAGAGCCTTCACTTTGTTGTCGCTTCGCTTTTACTCGATCTTATCACCATAGCTTTAAGTGTGATGTTGTTTCCTTTCTTATGGAAAGAATAATTTCGTAGCCATGAAATTTCGATTCAATTTCACCATCTCTGAGCCCCCTTTTCACATACGGCTGGCAGTCAGCACGCTAAGTTTTTTTCTGGCATCTTACATTACACCAGGTGTTGAGCTTCGCGACATTCTTGCTGCTTTTATTGTAGCTTTGGTATTGAGTATTTTCAACGTCACTGTCAAACCTTTGCTGATACTGCTTACCCTTCCGGTCACGCTTATTACATTTGGAATTTTTCTCTTTGTTATCAACGCAATTGTGATTCTTATCGCTGCCGAACTGGTCAGTGGATTTGAAGTCAGCAGCTTCTGGAGTGCACTGCTTTACAGTTTTTTCGTTTCGCTAATCAGTGGAATTTTACATGCGTTCGCTCAAAACATTGGCAAAAGGTCGCCAGATCATTTTTGACATGCTGCCGAATGGATATTTCTGAAAAGAAATCATTACATTTAAGTGCTATATGAGCGGCAGAAATGACAGGGGACACCATACGATTTCTTCCAATGTTTAGGCTCCTATTCTTTTTGTTTTTGTATTTTCAGGTAAATACAGTAGCTGCACAGCCATTGTACTTCCCACCGGTTACGGGCAATGTTTGGGACACCATCTCGCCCCAGTCGCTCGGCTACTGCCAGTCAAGAATCGACAGCTTATATGCCTTTCTTGAAAACAATAACACCAAAGCTTTTATCCTACTCAAAAACGGAAAAATTGTGCTTGAAAAATACTTCGGCACACATACTCAGAACACTCCCTGGCAATGGGCATCAGCAGGCAAAACAATTATGGCATTCCTTGTAGGTATTGCACGGCAGGAAGGATATCTCAACATTACAGATACAACTTCCTCTTATTTGGGTAAGGGTTGGACGAATTGTACAGCAACACAGGAAGATAAAATCACCATACGCCATCAGCTTACCATGACCACAGGTCTCGACGATGCTGTAGCCGATCCTACCTGTACGCTTGATACCTGTCTTATTTATAAAGCCGATGCCGGAACGCGTTGGGCATATCACAATGCACCTTACACCCTCCTCGAACAGGTATTAGAAAATGCCACAGGAAAGTCCTTAAACATCTACACAAACCAGAAACTCAAAAACCTGACAGGGATGTCTGGCTCGTTTCTAACGTTTGGTTATAACAGAGTTTTTTACAGCAATGCACGAAGTATGGCCCGTTTTGGACTGTTGATGCTCAACAAAGGAAACTGGGATGGAATTCAGATTCTGACCGACACTCTTTATTTCAATCAGATGATAAGTACCTCACAGATGCTCAATCAATCCTATGGCTACCTCTGGTGGCTAAATGGAAAGCAGAGCTACATGGTGCCAACATCGCAGATGGTGTTTCAGGGACCGCTGTTTCCAAATGCACCTTCTGATATGATCTCTGCGATGGGCAAAGGAGGTCAGTTTTTAAACATCGTACCGAGTCAGAATCTCATCTGGCTCAGGATGGGTGAAGATCCATCCAATGTGCCCGTTCCGTTTTTACTGAATAATCTTATCTGGAATTACATCAATGCCCTGCCATGTACTACCACCCACACCGAAGAGCAAAATTCCACAAATCGGAAGTTGGATGTTTTTCCCAATCCTGCAGATGACCTATTATGTGTGAAGTCTGATATTGAAATTTCTGCAATTGAGCTTTTAAACCTTCAGGGTCAGCTTTTAATATCAAAAAATCCCAGCCTCAATGAAATTTTTATCGATTTGAGCAAAATCAGCAAAGGAACTTATGTATTGAAAGTGTATTTTTCAGATGAAACAATGCAAATAAAAAAAATATCAGTAGTTAAGTAGCTCTTTCACATTTTCTGCCTTCATTAGTTGAGCCTTATAATTTTCAGGATTTGACCGTCTAAAAACGGAACGATTTCTCAAAAAATTTAGATGATTCAGCGAAGTACAAAAGATTGTTTAACCATTAAAACAGCAAACTATGAAAGGAGGTATTACAAAAGAGGTATTTGAAGAAGCGGAAAAACAACTTCAGAAATTATTTTTCGATGTGGAATTTCGGAAATTAATGGTATGTGATTCCGAAGGTATATTTCCTGTCAAAAACTTCAAAGCTTTAGTAAGAAAAGGAACGGATAAGGTGTTTTCCGTAGTCTCTCCGGAATATACCCTTATTACAAACAATTATGCAATCAAAATCGGGAGAGAAATATTCTCAAAATTGTTTAATGTAAATGATGTAGAAAAAATAAGGCCATATTTTGTCCGATATCCTGAAACATATAGTTATTGTCAAATCAAACTGGTTCACGAAGATGTTAATTTTAATGTTTTTGAACAAGATACCTGGCTTCCCTTCATTTACATTGCAAACAGCTATAACAAGCAGTTTGCTCTAAATTATGAAGTTGGATTTGTACGATCACTGTGCCTTAATGGTGTAGTGTTTGATAAAGAAATTATTAGTATCCGATTGCCGCACAATCAGATCAATAAACTTAATTTGGAAAATTTGAGATTTGATATGTATGATCAATTAAAATCAAATTTTATCAATAACATCAGAAAACTTAGAGATTTTAAAGTTGAAAACAAATTTGTTATGCCGCTTGTATGCAAGATTTTTAGCCTGAATTTTAAATCAGTTAATGAGCATAAAAACGATGATTCTTTTAATTCAACTTCTGCCGAAATAAAGGCAAATAATGATGAAGTAAAGCTAAATGAACTTAAATATGTGGTGAACAATCTAACCAATAAATATTTCCGGGAAATCGGAGATAATGCCTACGCCGTATTTAATATAGTTACAGATTTGGTTTCAAATGAACAAGAGGGTTTCAGATTGCTGAAAAAATTTAATTCTATTTCAAATTCCCTTCTTTCTCAACCGGGAAAATGGTTTGAAGAATTCTCAGAAAAGATCAGCTCACCGACTTTTAGACTCGAAGATTACTTAAAAAATGATAATTAATACGCTTTATAAACAACTTAGCCGCAAGGTGTAGGTTCTTTAAAAGTACGAATGAAAAAACATGATGGTGTTCAATTTCTGTTGATACCGTAATTTTTATTGGTCAGAATTAGTGTCGGGAAAAAATTCAGCTTTAAAAAATTTTTATTTCAGAATATTGCTTTTTTACAATCATTATAATTTATCATTAAATCAACACCGGATATGTCAAGAAATTACAAAAGTGTATCACACACTTTACTATTGCTTTCAATGGTGCTGACCCTTCTTATTTCGTCCTGCAGTGGATTAAAAATTTCATCCAAAACTTTTGAGCCAGACAGAGGTACATGCTATCAGCATTCATCTGACAGACGATACTCAGTAGATGAGCTTCCCAAACCTTTTCACACTTTAGAATTTGACAGTGTGTTGTTCAACAGATTTTCGTTCAGATCGCTAAATGTGGCACATGCCATCGGTTTGATTGACCAATTGACTGCCCTTATTCGAATCAATGAGGAACGTTCATCAAATCCTTCCTTAGAGAAAAAACTTGAAATGATACAACTCTTACAAGATATTAATCAGAAAATTCATCGTGCATCACTCGAAATCTCTGCTGTAGCTAGCGAAATGGATTGCGAAGAAGAACGAGCTGACCAGATAGCGGCTTATTTAAAAGGATTGGAAGATCAAACAGAAACAATGCTTACGGTAGCAGCCATAGCCGTTGGAGCAGTAGGAGCGATAGCCTCTGGAATTCTGCTGGCTGGTGGATCTGATGGAAATCTACCCGAGTTTATAGGTATAGGTGCTGGTCTTACTGAAGCAATTCTAGCTACCCGAATCCTGCGTCAGAAGAAGACTATTTATTTCTCTCATTCCAGGAATGCACTAAGTGACATTTGGACGGCCCCTCACACTTCGGCTATTTTTCCTCCATCGGTATGGTATTATCTGACTTATGAAAACCCTGCCACACAGGAAAATTCACTGCGTCAGCAGATCGTGGACAAATGGTTGGGATTCGGACAATTAGCTGACATCCGTGACAGGGATCGGGAAAAAATATACAAGCTTTTTTTTGGTGATGGCGGAATTTATACAGCCGAACAGCTGGCCAATCGCGCAAATATGTATGACCAGATTGAGGCACAGGTAAACCTGATGAAACAGGATTTAAAGCTCCTCGTCTCCGAACTTGAAAGGTTTTTAAACAAATAATTGCTGCTTAATGACAGCTTAGCCGGATAATATGCGACTCTTCCCGGCTCGGGTGCTAAAGTAAATCTGTCTAAATTCCTGTAAGCTTACTCATCTCAGGAATTCACTTCGCAATCGAATGACCTGATTGTCTGAATAGCCGGAATCAATACATAGATCTGATGATATCTCTGATAAAATTATCCTGAAATAGTATGGAGAAACATTTGATCATCGTCTGAAGCAATTTGAACTTTCCGGATTTTCATTTTTAGGGTGAATGTAAAATATTGTCCGAATTGAATTAAAAAATAAAATATTTTCCGTCCTGTTTCTTTGATTTTTTACTTTTACTTCTTAACAAGCAAAATCGACTATATAAAGTAATCAGTACGGTCGGTTTTTATTAATATTATGTGAGTATGCTGAAAATCAGCGGAACCATAAATTTCTAACATTTAAAATATGCCAACAAAATTTTTCACCAACAGTGACGACAATACACTGATCAAAAAATTTGAAGGAATCTTTACGTACAATCCAAACATACATTATTTCGATGCCCTGGTGGGGTATCTGCGTGCTTCGGGCTATTTTCGTTTACGCCCATTCCTCGAAAAGGTACCTAAAATCAGAATTCTGGTGGGTATCAATGTTGATAAACTCATTGAAGAGGCTCACCGAAGAGGCCTTGACTTTTTTAGAAATGTTGAAAAAACAAAATCGGGATTTATTGAAGAAATCAAAAGCGATATTGGGCAGGCTGACTATGATAAAAATGTAGAAGTCGGTATTATCCAATTCATTGAAGATATCATTGAAAAAAAGATTGAAATCAGAGCGCATCCTGCTAAACGCATTCACGCAAAAGTTTACATTTTCAGGCCTGAACCCTTTAACGAACATACACCAGCCGCTGTCATCACTGGTTCATCGAATATGACCGATGCCGGCTTGGGTAGTGGCAGTACGTATAATTATGAGTTCAACGTTCAGCTCAATGATTATGAAGATGTGGTTTTTGCTACAGAAGAATTTGAAAAACTTTGGTCAGAGGCTGTAGAAATACTCCCCACAGATGTACAGAAATTAACGAAAGAAACTCACCTGAACGACGAGGTTACTCCTTTTGAAATTTACATAAAGCTACTGATTGAATTCTTTGGAAAAAACGTAGATTTTGAGGACTACTCTTCGGGGTTTTTGCCTGATAATTTTAAAAAGTTGTCATATCAGATCGATGCAGTCAATGAGGGCTTCAATATGCTGATGAAACATAACGGATTTTTTCTCTCCGACGTCGTCGGTCTGGGTAAGACAGTAATTGCTACCATGATTGCCAGAAAATTTCTGCTACAGAATGGTACAGAAAATACTAAAATACTGGTAGTATATCCTCCAGCTGTGGAAAAAAACTGGAAGAACACCTTCAGAATGTTTAACATTGACAAATACACGAAATTTATCACTAATGGAAGTTTACACAAGATCCTTGAAGGTCATCAGGATTACTGGAATAAGGAAGAGTACGACCTGATCATCGTAGATGAAGCACACAAATTCAGAAACCACACCACGGGCGCCTTTCAGAATCTGCAGTTGATCTGCAAGAGCCCGAGAAAAAACAAGGGATTGATCGAAGGGCCACAGAAAAAAGTTATTCTGGTATCGGCCACACCACTCAACAACAAACCAGAAGATATTTTCTACCAGATTCAGATGTTTCAGGATGTACGGCAATCTACTCTGCCTAAAACCAACTTAACCTCATTTTTTGCACCCCTGGTAGAACAGTACAAAAAACTCAGGTACAACGACGAGTTAGACATTGAAACACTACGCAAGATTTATGGTCAGATTCGCAAAAACATCATTGAGCCCATCACTATCAGAAGAACCAGGAAAGATCTGGAGAATATTCCTGAATACTTAAATGACCTGAAAGCTCAGGGTATTATATTTCCAAGAGTAGAGCCCCCACAGAAGATAGAATATCTAATGGATAATACTTTGAATGAGCTCTTTCATAAAACAGTTTCATATCTAACGGAAGAAGATAAGCTTTCCTACGCCCGCTATCAGGCTATTGCCGGATTAAAATCAGAAGTGGCTCAGGGACTGTATGAGCGGGCAGAGTTGGTTTCAAAAAGCCTGGCGTTTATCATGAAAACCATGCTGATCAAGCGCCTGGAAAGCAGTTTTTATGCCTTTAAAATTTCACTATCTGCCTTCACAAGGGCCACCGGACGAATGATAGAAATGTTTGAAAAAGACAAAATATACATAGCACCTGACCTCGACATCAATAAACTTCTAGACAAAGGTTGGAGCGATGAGGACATCGAAAGAGAAATTGAACGACTTAGCGAAGAAAACCCTAAAAACAAGGTATTCAGGGCATCCGATTTCAAACCGGAGTTTATCGAAAATTTGAAAAAAGATAAAATTCTCCTTGATGAACTCTTGAATTCGTGGAAGCAAATTAACTACGATCCGAAACTCGACGTGTTTTTAAACCGCCTGGAAGAAAAATTTCTCGACAGTAGTATCAACACAGAAGGCAAACTTGTCATTTTCACAGAGTCAAAGGACACATCCGATTATCTCAGACAAAAACTGGAAGACAAACTCGGAAGAGCCGATGTGCTCACCGTATCATCTGAAAATCGCAGTGAACTCCACGAAACCATAGTGGAAAATTTTGATGCGAATCTTGATCCGAAAAGTCAAAAAAATGATTTCAACATTATCATCACTACTGAGGTATTGGCTGAGGGGGTAAACCTGCATCGCTCCAATGTGATCGTTCATTACGATACTCCCTGGAATTCCACCCGTCTCTTACAACGCATAGGCCGCGTTAACCGTATCGGAACCAAAGCAGATGCCATCTACAATTTTGTGTTTTATCCCTCAGCCCAAGGTGATTCTCAAATCAATCTGAACAAAACGGCACTAATGAAAATTCAGGCCTTCCATACCGCTTTTGGGGAAGACAATCAGGTGTACTCAGAGCAAGAAGTACTTGACGAAGTAAAACTCTTTAACAATCAAGCCATACGCGAAGAAGAGGACGAACGTCTTAAATATCTCTATTTCCTGCGCAGATTTAAAAAAGAAAACAAAGCATGGTTTGAGAAAATTAAAAATCTGCCTTTAAAGTCCAGAACCGGAAGAAATTCGGAGATCATTGGTAAACCAGTGTTAAAAAACGGAACAGCAGTATTCCTAAAAACCAGCCGGAAACTCGAATTCTATTGGGTGAACAGCGATAACCAACCCCTGGAAATTACCCCGCTCGAGGCATTCAGAATCTTTGAAGCCGATTTAAATGAATTGCCTTTCAAACTCATTGATGATCACCACATTCATGTAGCTGCAGCCATTAAGCACTTTGTCTCGATTCAGCAGGATGAAGCGGCTAGTCAGTCTGACCCCGGGGCTTTAGGCGGAGTGGCACAAAGAGCAAAAAAATTTTTGTCAGATATCTCAAAACACGCCGGTGTAACAGAATCTCAAAAAGTTTACATCCGAAAATTGATCGGGTTAATAGATATCGGTAAGTATACTAACCTTCCAACTGAAATAGACCGCCTTCAGAAGAAAAAACCTAATCTGAACGTAGCGTTGTCAGAAATAGAAAGAATTAGCAAAAAATATGTTGCCGATGAAGCAGATGTCCATAAAGAGCAGAAAGATGAAGCAGAAAAACCCATTCTGATTATTTCAGAATCTTTTGAATGATGGAGTATGCATTTGAAGGAGTTAAGCTAAAAGCTATGAATAATACAAATAAGCACGAATCTATTCGTGCCTTCGTTGCAACTAAAATCAAATCATTTATATGTTATAATTAAAATGGAAAATCAAATCTTTGAAAAAGATCTATTTATTTTATTTTACAAAAATTATGGGCTTATTTATTGACAAAATAAAAATAAAAAACATTAAACGATTGATAATCAATAAGTTTTATTTGACAAAATGTGGGGTAAAAAATCCTCGATTGTCAATAATTCGTAAAATAAAAAGGGAAAATATTGAACCACGAATACACACGAATTTCATTCGTGCATTCGTGGCAAATAAATAAAATTATTTATGAATCTTGAGAAATCGCAAATAGAGTTTATCGCTGCCATTAAGCAAAAAATCCGGCAAGCCCAATACGAGGCACTCAAAGCCGTTAACGTGCAACTCATCAACTTGTATTGGGAAATTGGAAAATCCATAGCCGAAAAACAATCGGAAAGCTGGGGAAAAGCCATTGTGCCCACCCTATCCAAAGAACTGCAGGCCGAATTTCCGGGTATGAGCGGTTTTTCTACCACAAACTTATGGCTGATGGCGCAGTTTTATACTGAATATCACCAAGATGAAAATCTCCAACCACTGGTTGGAGAAATTAGTTGGTCAAAACACATAGTTATTTTAAATAAATGCTCGAATAGCTTAGAGCGTAAATTCTACATCCTGGCTACCAAAAAGTTCGGATGGTCGAAAAATGTACTTATTCATCAAATAGAAAACAAAACCTACGAAAAATACCTGCTCAACCAAACCAATTTTGAGCAAACACTGCCCGAATCCCTCAAAAGTCAAGCCGTGCTTGCTATTAAAGACGAATATACCTTCGACTTCCTGGAACTTTCAGCACAACATTCGGAGCGGGAACTGGAAAATGCCCTTATTCAAAACATTCGTAATTTTTTGCTCGAAATGGGGCCTCAGTTTTCATTTATAGGCCATCAATATAAATTACAGGTTGAAGACAAGGAGTATTTCATTGACCTCTTGCTCTATCACCGCAGGTTGCAATGCCTCGTAGCCGTAGAATTAAAAGTGGGAGAATTTTTACCCGAATACAAAGGCAAAATGGAATTTTATTTATCGGTGTTGAACGATACCCTAAAACTTCCCCACGAAAACGACAGCATCGGCATCATCATTTGCAAAGAAAAAAACCGTACTATTGTAGAGTATTCGCTCAAAACATCCATGCAACCCATCGGGGTGGCTACCTACACACTAACTCAACATTTGCCCGAAAAATACCAAAACCTGTTGCCAAGCAGCAGCGAAATAAGCGATAAAATCAATAAATATTTTAGCAAATTATGACCAAAGAAAAAATTTTTCAACTTTTTCAGCAGCCCTATAACCAAGCCCAATGGAAACAATTTCTGGGCGAAACTTTTACCCATGCCCGCCTGTTGGCAACACCCGAAACTCTTGCTGGCATTGACACGAATGTAGCAAGCAACGGGACATATTGTTCTAAACGAAAACGGCATTGAACGCTACATTGCCGTGTATGAAGTGAAGCTGCAGCCCGGCATCGTGCTGGAGCGAAACCGCGTGGGCCTTCGAAACCTGCTGCGCAAATACTGGAAAAATATTGACGCGGCATTTATTGTGTATCACAATCCCCACAATGAAAAGTGGCGTTTTTCTTATGTTTCCGAACTTACGGGCTTTGATGCCGAACGTAACTTTCAGAAAATACAAACCGAGCCCAAACGCTACACCTACGTGCTGGGCGAAGGCGAAAGCGTAAGAACCGCTGCCGAGCGCTTTGCGCTGCTGGCCCAAAATGCAAGCAAAGCCACCTTAGACGATGTAAAAGGGGCCTTCTCGGTCGAAAGAGTTACCAAAGAATTTTATGCAGAAGTAGCACAGTGGTACGAGTGGGCTCTCCAACACGTAAAATTTCCCAACGATGCCGAAGCTCAGGAAAACGGCCGCAATATTGCCGTCATCCGCTTGCTTACCCGACTGTTCTTCATCTGGTTTATGAAAGAAAAGGGGCTTATCCCCACAGAACTTTTTGATGAGGAACGTCTCAAAAACATCCTGAAGAACTTTAACCCGTCCGACACATCAAACGGCAACTATTACAAAGCCATTCTGCAAAACCTCTTTTTTGCTACACTCAATACACTCATTGAACAACGCAAGTTCCGAAGGGAAAAATCGCATCAGGGTAAAAACCCCGATTACATGAACCATCAATACTACCGCTATCATGCCCTTTTTGCTAATCCGGACGAGAACCTGAAACTTTTCAAAGACATTCCCTTCCTGAATGGCGGACTGTTTGAATGCTTAGACCTGCCCAAAAACGACCCCAACAACCCCACCGGCAAAGAAATTCGCATAGATGGCTATTCCGATGTGCCGGAAAAACAACCCCTGGTGCCTAATCATTTGTTTTTTAATGCCGAAAAAGGCATTTTATCCATCTTCAGAAAGTATCATTTTACCATCGAAGAAAACACGCCCTTCGACCAGCAGGTATCGCTCGACCCCGAGATGCTGGGCAAAGTGTTTGAAAACCTTTTGGCTACTTACAACCCCGAAACCCGCGAAAGCGCCCGCAAAGCCACCGGCAGCTTCTACACCCCGCGCGAAATTGTGCATTTCATGGTAAAAACTTCGCTTAAAGAATATTTTAAAACCAAACTGCAAAAAGAAATTCCTGAACGACTGGACGAACGCCTGGAGCAACTTTTCTCTTATGCCGATAGTTCCAATCCCTTTAACAAGCAGGAAACCGAACGGCTGATAGAAGCCCTCCATCAGGTAAAAATTTTAGACCCTGCCGTGGGCTCGGGAGCTTTTCCTATGGAAACCCTCAACCAGATGGTGCATCTGCTCAGCAAACTTGACCCCAACAACGAAGCATGGAAAAACAAACAAATTCAGGCCATACAAAATGCTGTGTCCGACCCTCGTCTGAAACAAGAAACCATCAAACACATTGAAAATATTTTCCTACACAATGAGTTGGGCTATGGCCGCAAACTCTTTTTGATACAAAACTGCCTGTATGGTGTGGACATTCAGCCCATTGCCATTCACATTGCCAAACTACGCTTTTTCCTTTCGCTGCTGGTAGATGAAAAAATCAACGACCAACTGCCCAACAAAGGCATAGAGCCCCTGCCCAATCTGGAAACCAAGCTCATTGCAGCCAATACCCTGATGGCATTGCCCCAACGCAATGGTTTCCAATTGTCTCAAATAGAAGCATTAGAACAACAACTTTTTCAGTTAAGGCAGCGCTACTTTGAAGTATCCGACCAGAATGAAAAAGAAAAGATTAAGAACAAAGACCGTGAGTTGCGGCTGCAAATACAGCAGGAAATGAAAAACGGGGGCTTTCCTTCGGAATTTGCCGATGCCATTGCCGCAGCCGATATATACAACACCCAGGCCTCGCACCCCTGGTTTGATCCCGAATGGATGCTGGGCGTAAAAGAGGGTTTTGATGTTGTAATTGGGAATCCACCGTATATCCAATTGCAAAAAGACGGTGGTAAACTGGCTAAACTTTATGAGAAACAAAACTTTCAAACCTTTGTACGCACAGGCGATATTTACACCCTTTTCTACGAAAAAGGGCTGCAACTGCTGAAACCCCAAGGTGTTTTATGCTACATCACATCCAACAAATGGATGCGTGCAGGATATGGCGAAAAACTGCGTGTATTCTTTACCCAATACAACCCTCTTTTGCTTATTGACCTTGGCCCCGGTGTATTTGAAAGTGCCACCGTGGATACCAATATTTTACTGATACAAAACAGTAAAACCAACCCAACCGGATTGAAAGCCGTTACATTGAAAAACGAAAAAAACCTTAGCATAGAGCAGCAGTTGCAACAAAATGGTGTGGTGCTGAATAAACTTAGTAAAGACGCCTGGTTTATTGGCAGCAGTTCCGAACAACAACTCAAAGAGAAAATTGAACGCATGGGCAAACCGCTGAAAGAATGGGACGTGAATATCTATCGTGGTGTGTTAACCGGTTTGAACGAGGCCTTTATCATCACCACCGAAAAGCGCAACGAAATACTTGCCAATTGTAAAGACGATGAGGAACGAAAACGCACCGAAGCCATCATCAAGCCCATCCTGCGTGGCCGCGACATTAAACGCTACCACTACGAATGGGCGGGTTTGTGGGTGATAGGAACTTTTCCTGCATTAAAACTAAATATTGAAAATTTTCCTGCATTAAAGAAATACTTTTTGGATAATTTTGATATTCGCCAATTAGAACAATCTGGTAAAAAATATCCTGAATTGGGCTTTAATGCTCGCAAAAAAACGGGCAATAAATGGTTCGAAACCCAAGATCAAATTGCCTACTACCCCGAGTTTGAGAAGGAGAAGATTATTTATCCCAACATGACTAAGTTTCTGCCATTTGTTTATGATGTAAAAGGCCATTTTATTAATGATAAGGGGTTTATATTATTAAGTAATACCGTTTCAACAAAATTCTTAGTAGGATATTTTAATTCTAAAATAGCCCAAAAATGGATTCTTGAAAATTGTCCTGAATTGCAAGGAGGAACAAGAGAACTTAGAAAAATTTTTATGGAAAATATACCTATTCCAATTATTAATTCGAATAACCAAAATATAGTAACCCAAATCGAAACGCTGGTTGACCAAATCCTCACCGCCAAAAAAGCCAACCCCCAAGCCGACACCAGCCACTGGGAGCGTGAGATAGATCACTTGGTGTATCAATTGTATGAATTGACGGAGGAAGAGGTGAGGATAGTTGAAAATTCAAAATAAAATTAAAAAATTATGTTTAGTAAGCTTATACAATTAATTTTAGTTACAACCTCGCTCTCACCTGTATTATTAACTTTTTGGTTTAAATACTTTAGTAAAAATTGGAACATATATGATGGCCTTATTTTTCTATTGATAGCAATTATATTAATTATCATTTTATATTTCTTAATACACATTGCTAAAAATAAGTTAGAAGAATTACCAGTGTCAATAAGTGAGATTTCGAATGCCGATAATGAGAGCGTGGTATTTATATTCTCTTATTTAATCCCTTTGTTAGAGATCGATACATCTGTTGTTATATTTCTTTTAGCATTATTTTATCTCATAATCTTTACTACGAACATCTATCATTTTAATCCTATATTAGGAATATTAGGCTATCATCAATATGAAATTAAAATAAACGAAGGCACAAGCTTTATTCTAATCACTAAGAAAACACTATTAAACACAAAGCAGATTAATAGAGTCGTTCAATTAACAAATTATATATTGCTTGAACCTGAAAAATAAAAGAACATGGATAACTTAGTAAATATTTTTTGTGAATTAAAAAAAACCGAAAAAGAAAGTGTCCGGATTAAAAGAATATCAATTTCTGGTGATATCCAAAATGATTTATCAGGTTATTTTATAGTTGATAATTTATTGAAAGCCGAGCAAATTGAATTTTCTGGAGAGTATAAGCCAGATGAAGGTCAAGTTCTTTATATTAATAATTTTGACTTTGTTCATCGTAATGAATTGTCATTAACTTGTGAAACAATCACAGTGGATGAAATTGTAAATATTAAATATCTATTTTTTAAATATGACGAAAACACTATTGTTTTTCAGACTTTTGATAACAGAAAAATAATTAAACCGGAAAAATGGCTTTTGATATACTCAAATGACACATTTTCAAAGATTGATAATAAAGGTTTAACGATTGATTCTAAAATTGATGCATTATTTATAATAAATGAAAAAAAATTATTATTCACATCCTATCATAACGCATCTAAAATTTTTAATTTAAATGATTACTTCAAAGAGGCTACAGATTCTGAAGTTAAAAATTTTTATCAAACTGATATTTTCATAGACAACAATTCACTTGAACTGAATAAATTTAATTCTCGTATGAGGAAAAAAATTTTTCTTATTAGTAAAAATGGTATATTAGATAAAGTGAAGGAAAATTTCGAGACTGTTTGTGGCTATGCTAAAGAATTAGGATTAGAAAACATGTTTGATGAGATTAATAAAAAAATAAAATTTCCCAGTAATGAGAAAGAAATTGGAAAGCTTATCGATTTTTTAAATGAGGATTTATTTAAATCTCCAATAAGTAATTCCATTTATGAGACAAATTCTAAAAGGAAATTAAAATGACAATAACAATCAACCATGAATAGAGAGTTAGGCTATAATCTAATAAAATACAAATCGCTGGTAGATAAAATTCTTGTCGCCATAAAACAGAAACCCAAAACCAACACCAGCCACTGGGAGCGTGAGATAGACCGGCTGGTGTATCAGTTGTATGAACTTATGGTGGAGTAGATTAAAATTGTTGAAAAGAGCAAATAATTAAAGAGCAGCAACAACCATAAATTTTTACCTGTACTTACAAGCCCATCGCAGCCACGAATTTTACGAATACACACGAATAGTATGCGTGCATTCGTGGCAAAAATTTATGCATTATTCATCCTCCATTTGGTAAAAAAATACAATTAAACTTCTAATGATAAAAGAGTAATAACCCTGCTTTTTCGTTATGAATTTTTGAAATGTGTTTTACTAAGCAGTTAGAGTTTAAACGTAATTTCCTTGTAAAATTAAAAAATTACTTCGACCATTGGAATCGATAGATTAGAGGTATTGATTTTTTAAATTTACCGGACAGGAAATAAGAGTTTGTAACGAGAAGAAAAAACACTTTAGTTACCCTAAAAAAATCACACCTTATGTAATGAAACTATAGCTGTCCTCTTTTACTGATATATACTAATTTGGGTGTTTTTCAGTGATTGCATTCTTCAATATTTTATATGGTTCTATTTCTAAGAACTTTATTGTTATTCACATCATTTCTCTGGTCTTAGATCTGATATTCGGTATTTGATTATAAGTGAAATATGTATTGATCGATGTATTCATGCTGCTAACTTCGGGTGTTATCTAATAAGGCAGAGCTGCAATGAAGCGAAGGGCCTTAAGTTTCATAGACGGCTGAGCATTTATATAGGTAGGATCTTATTCATCGCTTTCTTATAAAACAGCGCGGTTTGCCTTTATGGGTATAAAATTCCTTTATACACCACTTACTATGGGAAAAAGCCATATCTACCGATCAATTCTGAATAGGTTGTCAGCAGTCTTATTACGAAATATTTTTAGACTATTGATAAGTTTTCGAATGAGTAACAGGCCTTTACTTTTGCTTTGAAATTCATATGAAAAAAGAAGACTGCACCAAAAGCAATCACGGTTTGTACGGCAGATTTGCGGTTTTACTGGTGTTGTTTAATCTTCTTTTACAGTTTTTATTGGTTTACACGGCTGCTACGGCTACAAGCAGTGATTTCCAAATTGGTTTTACAGTTCTAAGGCCTGATAATCAAGGATTAGGAAAATTCCATATCACTTGTGCTGAATCTATTTTGGAGTCTGAAGAGGTCGAAACTCTCGGAAATAATTTTCAAGAGTTAAAAAAATACCCGAGTGATAATACAGCTTTCACTGTAGTTCAGCGTCAGGTTTCCATTTATAAAGGCTTTTTTTCCAAAAGTTTATTAATCTATCGGGCGCACACCCCGCTGTACATTTTGTATCACGCCTGGAAGTCTTTCATATCCTGACAGATTTTCTAAATTGATGTGTCAGTGAATTCCTGTTGCTGTTTCCAGCAGCATATCGTCTCGTTTTTAATTCTTTCCGCTTATTCTCGTTTCAATACCATACTTAATCATGAAAAAGATATTGCAAATTTTATTTACAACATGTTTGTATTTTCTCCTGAGTGGGTGTCATAGACAGGATGAAAACCACATTACCGACAGCAAATATGTAGTTACCAGTCCGGTAAAGACCGACACCACCATATATCGCGAATACGTTTGCCAGATTCATTCCATTCAGCACATCGAACTGCGAGCCCTTGAAAAAGGCTACCTTCAAAATATTTATGTGGACGAGGGGCAATTAGTAAAAAAAGGCCAGATGCTGTTTCAAATCATGCCAGTGATTTATCGTGCCGAAGTGCAGCGGGCGCAAGCTGAGGCTGACTTTGCCGCCATCGAATACAACAACACCAAAGCCTTAGCTGACAGTCATGTGGTCTCTCCCAATGAACTTGCGCTAGCGAAAGCCAAATTCGAAAAGGCCAAGTCAGAGCTTGCCCTTGCCAAAGCACATCTATCTTTTACTGAAATCAGGGCGCCTTTCGACGGACTGGTCGGTAGCTTCAACGATGTGCGCATCGGCAGCCTGCTCGACGAAGGCGAGCTACTCACTACCCTCTCTGACAATAGCAAGATGTGGGTGTATTTCAATGTTCCAGAAGCTGAATACCTCAATTATGCCCTCCAAAAAAGACATAACAATCCTCTGAAAGTAAAGCTTCTAATGGCCAACAATCAGCTTTACGACGAAGAAGGCGTGATCGAAACCATCGAATCAGACTTCAACAACGAAACCGGCAACATTGCCTTCAGAGCAACTTTCCAAAATCCGAATCGCATTCTCCGCCACGGTCAAACAGGCAACATCCTAATGCCTGTGCCTCTGAAAAATGTCCTTCTCATTCCTCAAAAAGCCACTTTTGAAGTACTTGATAAGACGTATGTGTACGTCATTGACAACGATAATCAGATTGAAGCTCGCGAAATCAAAATCGGGGCTGAACTACCACACTTGTTTGTTGTGAGCGAAGGCTTGTCTGAAAAGGACAAAATCCTGGTAGAAGGGTTGCGAAAGGTGAAAAACAAGCAAAAAATCCGCTACGAGTTTGAGCCGCTAACTAAGATTATTTCTGAACTGCAATCCATTCATGCCGAATAACTCTATTAAGGAAGAAATATGTTCAGCAAATTCATTAAGAGGCCGGTACTCTCTATCGTTTTATCTACCATTATCCTGTTTATAGGCATTCTCTCTATTCAACAGCTGCCAATCTCTCAATTGCCCGATATAGCACCTACCACGGTAAATATTTTCATTGCCTATCCCGGTTCGAGTGCCGATGTGCTGGTAAAATCTACCCTAATTCCACTTGAAGCTGCCCTCAATGGGGTGCAAGGCATGCGCTATATCGTGTCAGATGCCACCAGCGCCGGCGAGGCAACGATTCAAGTCGTCTTTGAGCCGGGAACAGACCCGAATCAGGCTGTGGTGAATGTAAAGACCCGCGTTGACCAGGTGATGCCGCTCCTACCCGAGCTCGTTCAGCGCGAAGGAGTGATCATCACACCCATACAGCCCAGTATGCTCATGTACGTAAACTTATATAGTACAGACAAAAATGCGGACGAAAAATTCCTCTACAACTATGCCTATACGCGCATGATTCCTGAAATACAGCGCATCAATGGCATAGCGCGGGCACAAATTCTGGGGAGCCGAATCTTCGCCATGCGCGTTTGGCTCAAGCCCGACCGCATGCGTGCCTACAATGTTTCGGCCGAAGAGGTAATGACCGCCATGCAAGAGCAGAGCCTGCTGGCTCGCCCCGGTCGGCTCGGTCAAGCTTCGGGTAAGTCGCCCCAGTCGCTCGAATATGTGCTGGTGTATCAAGACCGATTCAACAAACCCGAGCAATACGAAAACATTATCATCCGCGCCAACGAAAAGGGCGAATTACTCCTGCTCAAAGACATAGCTGACGTAGAGCTGGGCAGCGAGTTTTTTGACATCTATTCAAACCTCGACGGATATCCGGCTGCTTCCATCGTGCTAAAGCAAAACGTAGGCAGCAACGCAAGCAAGGTAATAGAGGATGTAAAGAAGAAACTGAAGGAGCTGAAAGCCGACTTTCCACCCGGCATGGATTACAAAATAAGTTATGACGTTTCCCAGTTTCTCGACGCTTCGATCGAGCAAGTGCTCCATACCCTGCGCGATGCTTTCATCTTAGTTACGCTGGTCGTTTTTCTCTTTTTGGGCGACTGGCGATCTACACTTGTGCCGGCCATTGCCGTACCTATTTCTCTGGTAGGTTCCTTCTTTTTTATGAAAATGTTTGGTCTGTCGATCAATCTGGTCACCCTCTTTGCCCTTGTGCTGGCTATAGGTATTGTGGTTGACGATGCCATTGTGGTTGTGGAGGCTGTACACGCCAAAATGGAAGAAGAAAACCTATCACCCTACAATGCAGTAAAGAAAGTTCTAAGCGAAATCGGGGGCGCCATTATTGCCATAAGCTTAGTAATGATAGCTGTATTTATACCTGTCACTTTTATGACTGGTCCTGTTGGGGTTTTTTACCGGCAGTTTTCTATTACAATGGCCAGCTCCATCTTACTATCGGCCGTGGTAGCGCTCACCCTCACGCCGGTGCTCAGCGCCATGATCTTGAAAAACAACCACGGCAAGCCCGCTAAAAAAACACCCATCAACTTGTTATTAGAAAAGTTCAACGAAGGATTTGAAAAACTCACCGGAAAATACGTTGGTGCTTTAAATAAGATTGTCAGCCGTCGTATAATCACTTTTGGCGTACTGATGGCCTTTGTAATTGGCATCATTCTCCAGGTCAAGAGCCTACCCGCCGGATTTGTTCCCAATGAAGACCAAGGCACCATTTACGCTATCATTCAGACGCCTCCAGGCTCCACACTGGAGCGAACCAACGAGGTGGCTCATAAACTTCAAAAGCTTTGCGAAGAGATCGAAGACGTAGAATCGGTCACTGCGCTGGCAGGTTACGAAATAATGACCGAAGGTCGCGGCTCAAATGCCGGTACGTGTTTGATAAACCTCAAAAAATGGTCAGAGCGCAAGCGTTCTGTGCACGAGGTAATGGAACTGCTTGAAGAGGAAACCAAAGACTTTGGCGCTGTCATTGAATTTTTTGAACCACCTGCTATTCCCGGATTTGGATCGTCAGGAGGCTTCTCCCTCCGATTGCTCGACAAGACCAATGAGGTTGATTATCAAGAATTTGAAAAAATCAACAACGAGTTTATGGACGCCCTGCGCAAGCGCAAAGAGCTCACCGGCTTATTCACCTTTTTTGCAGCTAATTATCCGCAATATGAGCTGAAGATCGACAATAAAATCGCCATGCAGAAGGGGGTATCCATCGGCAAGGCGATGGAAAACCTAAACATTTTGATAGGTAGTACGTACGAACAGGGTTTCACCCGCTTCGGCCGCTTTTTCAAGGTGTATACACAGGCTGCTCCTGAATATCGCCGGTACCCCTCTGATCTCGAAAATCTGTATGTGAAAAACGACAAAGGCGAAATGGTACCGTATTCTTCCTTTATGAAAATCATCAAGCGACAAGGGCCCAACGAATTGACGCGGTACAATATGTACAATTCTGCCGCCATAAGAGGTCTGCCGGCCGAAGGTTACACCACTGGCGATGCCATTGCTGCTATTCAAGAGGTTGCGCGCGAAGTTCTTCCGAAGGGTTTCGACATTGCATGGGAAGGTCTCTCGTACGACGAAGCTCGGCGCGGTAACGAAGCGCTTTACATCTTTCTGGTGGTAGTTGTATTCGTTTATCTGGTGTTAGCTGCTCAGTATGAGAGCTTTATTATTCCATTTGCCGTTTTGCTATCCCTTCCAATAGGCATCTTCGGTTCTTTTCTGATGTTGAAGTGGATGGGTCTGGCCAATGACATCTATGCACAAATAGGCCTGATTATGCTCGTAGGTCTATTGGGAAAAAATGCCGTGTTGATCGTAGAGTTTGCCATTCAGCGGAATCAGCAAGGGGTTTCTATTTTACAGGCAGCCATAGAGGGAGCAAAAGTGCGCTTCCGCCCCATCTTGATGACCTCTTTTGCCTTTATCGCTGGTTTAATTCCTTTAGTAATTTCTACAGGTCCGGGTGCTATCGGCAATCGCACTATCGGCTCATCGGCTTTAGGAGGCATGCTGCTGGGCACGGTTTTCGGGGTACTCATCATTCCAGGTCTTTACTATGTATTTGCCAGTTTGGCTAATGGCCGCAAGCTGATTCGCGATGAAGAATTAAGCCCGCTGAGCGAAGACTTTGTCAAAAGTGCTTCGCGCGAGTCGCTGCTGAAAAAACTAAAGAAAATCAACCTTCTCAAGAGAAAAAATTCCTGAAGAAAAGAATGAAAAAGCTTTTTAAACCAGCACATATTTTAATAGTCGCACAGCTATTGTTGATTTCAGGCTGCATGCCGTTCAAAGATGCTTTTCAAGCTCCTAAAGCAATCCTTCCCAAAAATTTTGGTGGCTCTATGGGCGATTCTGCAAATAGTGCAACGCTCTCATGGCGCACCTATTTCGGTGATCCGTATCTTATCGCGTTGATTGATACAGCCCTTAAAAACAATCAGGAGCTTAACATCGTTTTGCAAGAAATTGAAGTTTCAAAAAACGAGGTAAGAGTCCGCAAGGGGGAGTATTTGCCCTTTGTAAATATCGGTTTGGGTAGCGGTTTTGAAAAAGAAGGTCTCTACACGCGCAAGGGTGCCATTGACAGTCAACTCTCCATTAAAGACGGAAAACCCTTTCCTGAGCCGCTTGGCGATGTGAACGTCGCTGCATTGGCGCGATGGGAAATCGACGTATGGCAGAAGCTGCGAAATTCCAAACGCTCGGCCGCCATGCGTTACCTAGGTACGGTAGAGGGTAGAAACTTTTTGGTGACCAACCTAGTGGCTGAAATCGCTGAAGCGTATTATGAACTCGAGGCTCTCGATAATCTACTCGAAATCATAGAGCAAAACATCGAAATACAGGAAAATGCCCTCAAAGTGGTACGGCAACAAAAAGATGCAGCCAAAGTGACTCAGCTCGCTGTAAACCGATTTGAAGCTCAGTTGCTCAATACGCGCAACCTGCAGTATGAAATTCGCCAAAAGATCACGGAAACCGAAAACAAAATCAACTTTCTTACCGGCCGCTTTGCAGGTCGAGTACCGAGAAGTTCTTCTGGCTTTTTACAAGAAAAAATCGACAGCATTAAAGCCGGAGTTCCTGCGCAGTTGTTACAAAACAGGCCCGACATTCGGCAGGCTGAATACGAGCTGCAAGCTGCAAAACTCGATGTAAAATCAGCCCGCGCCAATTTTTATCCAACTGTAGGTATTCGGGCAGCTATCGGTTTTCAGGCGTTTAATCCGGCTTTTCTGCTCAATCCGGAGTCAATTCTCTACAATACAGCTGGAGATATTCTCACTCCATTCATTAACAGAAATGCCATAAAAGCTTTGTATAATGCCGCCAATGCAAAGCAGTTGCAAGCTGTTTATCGATACGAACAAACAGTTTTAAATGCCTATGTGGATGTGCTGAATCAGCTGGCTAAAATGGAAAACTATTCCAACAGTTACCTGACGAAAGAGCGAGAAGTGGAAATTTTAAATCATTCTGTTCAGATAGCTAACTCGCTTTTTAATTCTGCTCGTGCTGATTATGCGGAGGTTTTGCTCACACAGCGAGAGGCCCTCGAAGCTCGGCTTGATTTGATTGAGGTAAAGTTGAAATTGCTTCAGGGAAAAGTAAACATTTACAGAGCTTTAGGTGGTGGATGGAGGTAATAATTTTCCAATGATAAGGTTTCAAAATAGGTGTTCGTCAGGTCGCCTTTTTTACTTTATTTTACCCAAAAAATTTGATGGAGTACCCTCAAAAAGTCACACTTGACAATTATTTAAAAAGTCACTTTATCCATCGCAGTAACTGGCTAAGAGCTGCTGTACTTGGCGCCAACGATGGGATCATCTCAATTTCAAGCCTGGCGGTAGGAGTTACTACTGCGAGTGCCAATCGAGAAACCATTTTGCTGGCCACTTTGGCAGGATTAGTGGCGGGTGCTTTGTCGATGGCAGCCGGTGAATATGTGTCTGTGAGTTCGCAAACCGATATCGAACGCGCTGACATAGAGCGCGAAAAACTGGAACTCGAAAAATACCCTGAAACTGAACTTAAAATTCTGGCTCAGATTTACGAAAAGCGCGGCTTGTGTAAAGAAACGGCCATGCTTGTGGCCAAAGAACTCACCCAAAAAGACGCTCTTGCTGCGCATGTGCGCGACGAGTTAGGCATCACCGAAACCAGCCAGGCCAATCCAATTCAAGCAGCCCTTGCTTCAGGAGCAGCTTTTACCGCAGGTGGAGTATTGCCGTTGCTTGTTACCATTTTCGCCCCATTGACCTACATGGAGTATTTTCTTTATGGATTTACGGTGGTTGCTTTGGTTATATTGGGTACCCTCTCAGCCATCACAGGCGGGGCTAATGTGATGCGTGCTGTTGTCCGCATCGTGGTGTGGGGTACTATTTCTATGGGTCTTTCGGCACTGGTTGGGTATATCTTTGGTGTGAACGTTTAGTAGAATGCGGTTTTAATAAAATTACACCCTTTGTAATGAAAGTTATGTAGACTACCAAAGTCTCTACTTTTAGAATTTAAAGGTTAAAAGCTTCAAATTTTTTCTTCCTTTTAGCTATTGTACAGAAATGGTACTCTACCAAGTCTGGTTAAATTTCTGTAAACACCTTTTAATCGAAGGAGTAGCCCAATAATTTTGAATTGAAATACTTTAAAACTCCGTATTCAATGAAAAAACATTTCATCTTGTTTCTTTTTGTAGGTGCTCTTGCATTGAATGGTCAAAAAAGTGTCTCACTTGCAGCCGTTGATTGGATAAATGCAGGCCCTATGCTGGGATACGTGCACATGAAAGAAGCACATCTCTGGATTCAAACTAAAAAAGCAGCTAAGGTGTCGCTCAAATATCGGGTAGAAGGTGCTCCTTCATGGTCAACCACTCCCTCTATTGAGACTCAGTGGCATACAGCATTTACTGCTAAATTTATACTTGACGATGTTTTGCCCGGCCGCACATATGAATATCGCGTCCTGATCAATGGAAATGAAGTATCCTTTGGCGAACCTTTGAAGTTTAAAACTCTAACCGACTGGCGCTTTAGACAAGATCCACCGGAGTTTACCATATTGGCCGGTAGCTGTTCATATTTCAACGAAGAATCGGCTGATCGCCCCGGGAAGCCATATGGAGGCGATTATCAAATCTTTGAACATATGGCCGACATGAAGGCCGATTTAATGCTCTGGTTGGGCGACAACGTCTACACACGACCTGTAGATTACGGTAGCCGTCGAGGCTTTTTACACCGTTATACCAGCGACAGATCGTATCCGCAGTTACAGCGCTTCTTGCGCACTTGCAGCCATATTGCCATCTGGGACGATCACGACTTTGGCCCAAACGACGCCAACGGTTCTTATGTGGGCAAGCCCTGGGCACACGAAGCTTTCCGCCTTTTCTGGGCTAATCCTCCTTTTGTGAATTTTGGTTGCGAGCAGTCTACAGCCAGTGCATTGGAATTCAACGATGTTCACATCTTTTTGCTCGACAATCGCTCCTTCCGCACTGAAGTGATGAACAACGGAAAAGATCAAATTTTCGGACGGGAACAACTCGATTGGTTAATTAATAACCTCAAGTATTCTGATGCACCTTTTAAACTTGTATGTGCGGGCGGACAAATCCTTAGCGATGCAAAAGTCTTTGAAAACTTTGCCAAATACGAGCAGGAACGCGCTTATCTGCTGCGCAGAATCGAGGAAGAAAACATCAAGGGCGTAATCTTTTTAACAGGCGATCGCCATCACAGCGAAATATGCGTAATGAAAAACGGCAAAGGCAACATTCTGTACGACATCACTACATCGCCACTCACCAGTGGTGCAGTCACAAAAAAGGTGGAAGACAATAGCTTCAGGCTGCCAGGTAGCCTCATTCAACAGCGGAATTTCGTGGCTTTAAAATTTTTCGGACCGTCCAAAAACCGCACGCTTGAAATCACTTATTACGACTCTGATGGGCAAAAAATTTTTTCACACACAATAAAAGAAAAAGAATAAATCAACCCCGAAGAAAATAGGCTACTTGCCTACGAAATATCCTAGAATACAGGCAAGTAAACCAAAAATAACGCTTGATCCGATGTAGAGGAGGGCAGGGCCTGTCTGTCCTGCTCTCAGCATCAGCATAATCTCTTGTGAAAAGGATGAAAACGTGGTAAATCCGCCCATAATACCTGTGGCCAAAAAGATTCTGCCGGTATCTGATACGATGTCTTGCTCCCAGGCAGAAAGGATCAACCCTATCAGAAATGAACCCGCGATATTAACGATGAATGTACTGATTGGATAGCCGGATTTTGAAGCGAATTGTACTGCTATCGATACCAGGTATCGCGATGCTCCACCTATAAAGCTGCCCGCTCCTGTGATTAGTGCATACTTGATTGTTTCCATTCGTTTGCGTTTTTCGGATAGTAAATAGACGGTGAGTCGGATGAGGTATCTGGCTCTTCAAACTGAAAATCTTTATATCTCTTAGTTCTGCGCATTCGCAGTATGTCGTAGTACCAGGAATCGAAATTGGTGCGGTAGGTAATACCTAAGCCCTGTGCATAATCACCCACCTGTTCCAGACCAATCCTGTTTTGAAGTGAGCGGTTAAAGGCTTTAGCTCTCAATTTTCCATCGGAAGTTATGAGGTATTCGAGCTCTACATCTCCGGCAAAGTCATTACGGCGGGTGCTTCCCGTATTTTGTTGAGTTGAGAGGTCAAAGTTTGTATTGATAACGAATCGGTCGTTGAAGAGTGTGGTTGAAATTCCGAGTTCAAGGTCTTGCTGCTGATTTACGCTACCTTCTTGTCCCTGGAGGTTTGTCTGGCTGTAGCCCAATCGGATATCTACACCCTTTATGCGCTGTCCGAGCAGATTGGAAATTTGTGATACAAAGGCATCATATACCAGCGTGGCACCTGACGAGGTTGTACCCAAAGCAAAATCATCGGTCACAAAACTGTTGAGCAGTAGAAGCGAAAAGGCTTGTCGCGTCAATTTGTCACGATCGGCTAAAGCATTGTTGATTTCCGTTTGAACCATCGGAGCCGCTCGTGGCACCTTAATGTCAAAAGAGATTTCGGGCTGAAACATTACTCCTGTGATTTTAAGCAGCAAATCGACCTGAGTGCGCGTGTTCAAATAGCGTTCGTCGGTCAAGAGTCCTCTAAGTGTGGTGCGTGTAGTGTATCGCGTAGTAATGTCGAGATTTGCCGCCAGAGGGTCGCCGGTAAACGTAATGGTACTGCCCGGCTCAATGAGAAACTTGCGCGACACTATGCCTTGGAAATTGAAGTTGTAAACTCCCTTGTTAATCTGGTAACTGCCTACAAGGCTAATGTTTCCCGAAGGTGGTACAGTCAAGGATAATCTTCCCTGGCCGTTTGCCCGCATCATGTCGTTGTAGCGATCGTCAAGTATCAGCTGGGCTTCGGCATCAGGTGTTACATCGATGGTAAATCGAAGGGTAATGCCTCCAAAATTCAACTGCGACTTTTCTGGTAGTTTCTTATCGTCTTTTTGAACAAAATTCACAAACGATAATCTGCCTACTTCTGTCGGATTGTTGAGAGGTAAAGCGAAAAGAGTTCCTTTTTCGGTTCTGACGTTTACGTCGATCACCGGCTCATCCGTAGGGCCAGTAATGTTAATTTTTCCCGTAACGTATGCAGTTCCATAATACAAATCACCTGAAGTGGCATTTGTATTAAGAGCTAAAAACTTGTCCGCATCGATACCAATGTTAAACCGAAAATCCGAGAAATTGCGGTGTGTGATTCGACCATTCATTACAGCTTTACTTGCAGTTTTTGTATCGCGAATGGTCATTTCAGAGATCACGATTTCTTTGTTATTCACAGTTACTGTAGGCGAACCTTCGAAGTTGTAATCCGTGCCGAGCATTGGTATCGTTAGGCCAAGGTTGGGAAACGTCAGCTTACCAGCTATGTCAAGTGCCTTTGCCCGACCTTTTATATTTATGTCTCCATTAACTGTACCTCTTAAATTTTGTACAAATTCACCCAAAACAGGAGCAAATGCATTTACCCGAAACCGATTGGTTTTTGCCTTTAAATCAATCTCAAAGTCTCCCATAGTTGATATCACACCATCCACTTCAAAAGTCTTCAGTTGGCCACGCTGAATATGGCTCAATATTTTCATTTTTTTAGTTTCTAAATCCCAATCAGATGAGAAATAAAAATCACCCTGATAATTTCCGTTAATATACAAGGAATCTATTTCAAAATCTGCAGCAAATTTTGGTTCGTTCAATAGATCATTTGCGATGATTTCGCCTTGCATTAATCCGTCCAGTTTTGAATTGAAAGGTTTAAGAAAAATGTTGAATAAATCTATCCTGAAATTGTTGAGATTAATACGAATGATTTCGTAGGGATTCTGTGAAATTATACCATTTGCCAGTAAGGATCTTGGACCATTAATGATGTGAAAATTTGTAATGTTAATTCGTTCCGGCTCAAAGTCAAAGAAATTGTTTCGATTAATCACAAATTTTTCACTTCCGATGTTGAATTCTGAGCGATCGAAGTGCAAACGGTAATGGTTGAATTCGTTTTTTACAAGCCATCCATCGATGTGCCCATTGCTTCCCACGGAATCCACCCACGTCCACAGCAATTCGAAAGCATTAGAATCAGGTGTATTTACAACCTGAAACTGGACGGAGTCTATTAATAAATCATCATATCTTGAATTATAAGCGATTAATAGGGCTTCTACGGTGTTTTGATTGATGTGATTTATCTTGCATTTAATATTTCCCGTTTGAATATCTCCATATTGTATTCCTTGACTTAAGAGTGTTGCTGATATTTGTTTATTTGCACCATTATATTCCGCCAGTAAAGTAGTTTTTGGTTCAATTCTTAAATTATTGATATAAAGTAAATTAAAAAGTGCATCAAGATTATCAGTTTTGAATTCTAAGGAAAAATAATCTTCTAAAAATGTATTTTTTTCTTTGACCGATTTCCCTAATCGGATATTCAACCAATCTTCAAAATATTTATTAAATTCAAAGAGCTTGTACTTTCCTGACAGATTGAGATAAGCTACATCTGATTTCAATTCTAAATGACTAATATTTTGGATAGTATTCGAAAGAATTTTAATGCTTTCAAAGTGATAGTATCCCAGAGTATTTTCAGCGAAAATGTCGTTTATTAAGATATTTCCAGATGGGTTTTCTACTTCTGAAAAATCGAGTATTCCTGCACTGGTAAAACTCAGATATGTAATACTGTCTTTCGTCCATTTTAAAGCCAAAGGATTAGAATGCTTTAGTTTAATAAGAAATTCAGAAAACGTATTATTATTTTCATCTCTGTAGTGTATATCTGCTGTGAGAGTAATATTTGGATCATCAATATTTAATTTACCACTGTAATCATTTCGATTTAACGTAAAATTTAAAAGTGATATGTTTTTGTATGAATAATTGTTGAACAATAAATTTTCAATTTTTGCAGAACTTACAAGATATAACTCATTGCTTGTAAGGCCGCTCCCATTTACCATAAATTTTCCAGTTGTACTTCCAAGACTACTTACACCTAATAACTTTCCTAAATGCACATTAATTATTTCTAAATTTCCTGAATATTCGGCTATTTTTTTTGTTTTATCGAATTGTATGCTTCCCTTTATTTCTTCTCCTTTTTCTAAATATATTTTAAGATCGGTTATAAACTGATTGGGTGTACCTTCAAATTGTCCTTTCACTGTAAAAAGAAGTTCTTTTTGAAGCACTTCAGGCACAATTGTATCAGTAAATAGATGTATTATTTGTGCACCTTCTTTTAGCTGTGAGGTTAGGGAAGATATTTTTGTTATTATTTTTGGATTTTCAGGGTTGGAAATAACGTTTTTCAGCGTTACATTCCCCTCAAGAGTAGTGAAGTTCCCGATCTGGATAGGATTTGCTGTAACGATAAAATTGTTCAAAACACCGGAAAAATTCCCGTTTAGCTCAACATCTGGCAATTGAGGAAATTCTGGTAAAAGGGATCTGAGTTCGGTTATGTGAACTTTTGTCTTTCTAAATTCTACAGCTAATTGCACTAGATTTTCAAAATCAGCGAAGTCATTTGGATGGCTGTATTTCAGAGTGGCATCTATATCAAGCCGGCTGGAGTCGGTTACAGCGAGCAAATCAAGTGCTGAAATATGGTCGTCAGCATAGGTGAGCTGTCCTTCGAGGTGATGAACGCTAAAAAATTGGTCATCAGTTCCGTAGGCTTTCACCAGGCGAGCACTGATGCTGTCAGGCGAGAGTTGAAAGTTTCTGAACCGCAAGTGAGCATTGTATACCTTAAAGGCCGGAAGTTTTGGATTGTTAAAGTCAATTCGATGAAATCTGAGCTTTTCGAAGTGTATATCGTTAATTTTTAGCGTAAAAGTGCTTTTTTGAGCAATGGTATCGCCGGCGTCTAACTTTTCTAAAAACCGCATAAATCCGTTCACACTATCACCTACAGGTGTGTGTAAATAATAATGAGTGCTGTCTAAAAACACTTTCGATAGAGCTATCTTTTGAAAATCAGAAGACAGATGTGCGATCGATGCCCTAAAAGAGTGGATGTAAATGACTGTATCGCCTTGAGCATCCAATAATAAAGCATTTCGTAAACCAATCTGATTGGGAAAGATTATTTGAAACTTTTCGATTTTTACATCGATATTTTTTTTGTTTTTTAACCATTCTGTAGCCTTTTTAGCTAAAAAGGTTTGTACAAAAGGGTTAGCGAGGAGTAAAGCGAGAACCACCCCAAAAATTGCAATACCTTTGGCAACTTCCAGGACGATGTGCAGTGTACGAAGGCCGATGTTTCGGAATTTATTCAATAGCTTTGTTATTTAAAAAATGAACGAAAACATTTACATACTTGGTATTGAAACTTCGTGCGACGACACTTCAGCCGCTGTGCTCCGGGGTCGCAAAGTTCTTACCAATATTGTATCTTCCCAAAAAATTCACGCAGAGTGGGGTGGAGTAGTGCCAGAACTAGCCTCGAGAGCGCATCACCAGAGCATAGTACCTGTGGTAGATATGGCATTGCGCCGGGCTGATATTGATAAGCATCAACTTTCAGCAATCGCTTACACACGTGGACCTGGTCTCATGGGATCGCTTCTGGTAGGCGCTACCTTTGCGCGAGCTATGGGCTTAGGTCTTGGTATTCCCATCATACCGGTTCATCACATGGAGGCGCACATTCTGGCTCACTTCATTGACGACCCCGATATGCAATCGCCCGAATTTCCATTTTTGTGTCTTACCGTCTCGGGCGGGCATACGCAACTGGTACTGGTGAATGGATTTCTCGACATGAAAGTCATCGGCCAAACTACGGATGATGCAGCCGGAGAGGCTTTTGATAAAATTGCCAAAATCCTTGGTCTACCATATCCGGGAGGACCGATGATCGACATGCTGGCTCAACAGGGTAATCCCCACGCTTTCCGCTTCGCCAGACCAGAAGTGCCGGGATTAGATTACAGTTTTAGCGGGCTTAAAACTTCCGTTTTATATACCCTTGAAAAATTTCAGAAAGAAGATCCTGATTTTATTCAAAAACACTTAAATGATATTGCTGCTTCAGTGCAACAGGCCATTGTTGATACGCTTTTAAAAAAGGTCAAACTGGCATTAGAAGAAACAAAGTGCAGGCACTTGGCAGTGGCAGGAGGAGTATCGGCAAATTCCGGATTACGAAGAGGGCTTGCTTTCCTTGCAGAATCGATGGGCGTTTCGCTATATGTGCCTAAGCCATCGTATTGTACCGACAATGGCGCTATGATAGCCATTGCCGGTTATTATTACTACACAAGCGATGCAATGCGCACGAGCTCATTAAATCCGGTGGCGCGCTGGCAGGTGGGAGCTTGATACTCAGTCTTTTTATGGTTTTGAGAAAAAGATTAGGTAAATCGCTATCTGTTCAACATTAAAGCATTCAGCTTTTCCCAGATATTTACCGGTACGATCGAAAATACGCAGATCTTTATCGATTTTTAACAAATAGCTGCCCGCACGATCGTATAACTTCCCAGCATCTAATCGGCCTAAATAAGTGCCTGACCGATCGTAAAACCTCGAATAAGACACTTTACCCAGATAGCCACCGAAAGAGTCATACACTCTGTCACCCTCAATTTTTCCGATATATCTGCCAGATTTTTCATAGATTTTGCCATTATCGATGCGCACTAAGTAGGTACCCTTACCGTCGTGTAACCTCTGGGCCCGTACTGAGACTAACAATGTGAACAGAAAAAAAATCAGCAGATTTCTTAAACCATTTTTCATCAAAACATTGATAAGAATTCCGATTAAAGTATGTGAAAAAGCGAGAATATACACATTTAAATTTTTAATTTCTAATTAATTACATTTAAGCTGTAAAATTTGTACTTTCGCGCCCTTAAATTCAAAGCCCGTAAGCAATGAAATTCAAGCTCTCGCACTTTAATTACAAACTTCCAAAAGAACTTATTGCCAACCGCCCAGTGCCCCATCGCGACGAAAGCCGACTGATGGTAGTTCACCGCGATACAGGCAAAATCGAACATCGCATCTTCAAAGACATTCTCGATTATTTCGACGAAAAAGACCTTTTTGTTCTTAACAACACCAAAGTTTTCAAAGCCCGTCTTTACGGATACAAAGAAAAAACCGGCGCGCGTATCGAGGTATTTCTACTTCGTGAGCTCAATGCTGAAACGCGTCTGTGGGATGTGTTGGTAGATCCGGCCCGTAAGATTCGTATAGGAAACAAAATTTATTTCGGCGAGGATGAGAATCTTGTAGCCGAAGTGATCGACAATACTACAAGCCGTGGGCGTTCTATCCGCTTCCTGTTTGATGGTTCCTACGAAGAATTTCGAAAGAAGCTGGTAGATCTCGGCCACATGCCCATTCCTAAATATCTGCAGCGCGAAGCTGACGCAGAGGACGAAGAGCGCTACCAGACCATCTTCGCCAAGGTAGAGGGCGCAGTAGCTGCTCCCGTGAGTGGTCTGCACTTCAGCAAGCAGCTTTTGAAACGCATGGAAATAAAAGGTGTGGAAACCACAGAGATCACCATGCACGTAGGTCTGGGAACTTTCAAACCTGTGGAGGTAGAGGACCTGAGTAAGCACAAGATGGACAGCGAGCAGGTCTGGATTTATCCTGAGGCTGCAAAAAAGATCAATGAAGCCCTAGACAACAACCGTAAAGTGGTAAGTATCGGTACTACAACCCTTCGGGCATTGGAAAGCTCACTGACCACCGAAAATCGAATCATTCCCTTTACCGGGTGGATCAGCAAATTCATATATCCACCATACACATTCAGGCTGCCTTTGAAGTTGGTTACCAACTTTCACGCACCGATGTCTACCATCTTAATGCTTAAAAGCGCTTTTATGGGTCATGAACTTATGATGGAGGCTTACCATACGGCCATCAAGGAAAATTATCGCTTTCTCAGTTATGGCGACGCTATGTTGATACTCTAACCGATGGTGAAACGCAGGCCTTTCAGCGAGCTGAAAGAAGGCGAAGACTATTACAAGACGCCTGAGGGTTACATAGTGTACACCGAGAAATATCATCTCGACCGTGGCTATTGTTGCCAGAGTGGATGCCGGCACTGTCCGTACGGCTACAATAAGCTGACCGGAAAATTTGACAAACAAAAAAAGCTGCCCGGGTAGGCAGCTTTTTTGCTTTTCAGGGCGAATTATCTTCCCTGTTCGAACCGGCGCATTTCCTCTTCAAAAGTTTTTTTGAAGCGTTCGTAGTTGTAATCGATTCTCAGACTTTGGTCACGTGTTAGCGTCTGAAAGTAACTATCAGCCAATCGCTCCGCACTCAGTTCAAGAGCAACATAATATTTGAAAATATTGGAATTTTTCACTTTAGATGACCGTTCGCATACGGGTATAACTCCACGAAGCTCCTGATTGATTACAGTACGTGCATTTTCCTCGAAGCGCTCGAGTATTTCTTCCTTGTTGTTGAATTCAGAGGATTTCACATAATTATCGCCTACTACTTTCATCGTAGTGCTTAGCATACCCGCCAGTTCAGCACGTGCATTACTGAGCGCCTTCCGCTTGGCTGTATTTAGATCCATACTTTCGCCAAAGGAAAATGCTCTGAAAGTTTTCGCATCAGACTTGTATTCCGAACAGGGTAATTTAACTTCTACTTCGTCTGATGGTAAGGGAACCTCCTTGTTTTTTTTGCTTTTGCAGCCGGTAGATACTACAGCAAAGCCAAGACCGACGTATAAAATCGCCGAGATTAATTTTCTCATCGTTAGTATTTTTTGGTGCAAATGTATGTGGCCAATTGTTGTGCCAAAATTTCCGTCACTGAACTTCGGTTATAAGACGTCGTGAACATTTTTTATTTCTTCCTTTAGCGTATTCTGTTTCCTTAATTTTTCATGAAAATTTTTTTATTTTCCTTGCAACTTCCCTTTACAACCGTGGTGGGCTTATTGAGTAGTGTTTTGTGTCCTGATCGGTAAGCGACATCTGGTTTAATCTTTCAGAGCTTAAGTATCAAATAATGAGCTCATTTAAACAAAAGTGTGTTATTTATTTTTTTGTATTTTCAATCAAATTAATTACTGCCAGCTCGCCATAGGTTTCGATGAATTTTTTCATATCGGGACCAAATTGTTCAAGCCCGTTAAAGCCTCGGCCAATCAGCAGTGCATGTTTGCTTCGCACGTTTGTAGGTCATTTTGTGGGTTTTTTCAATGCTGCACTCCAGATGATTCTAGGTTAGGTAGTCGGAATTAAATCAAGTTTGAAGTCTTGTACGTTTGGGTCTTTACTACCAAAAGTTAATTTACCTTTTAAGAAACTAAATTCCACCAGGGCAATGTTTTCGACCAGTAGTACAGCATCTACACCGAGTGAAGTTGCCGGTTCCTGCATTTGCCTTAATCTGCCGGTCACCTTTTCAATGATGGTTTTGTTGTTACTGATTGGAAATTTTACAAGCTTTTCAGCATTAATGTTTTTTAAATTTAATGCGTGGACATCAATTTTCCATTTGCGGCCCCACGTGCTTTTCATTCTATCTTCTTCAATTTCAAATTAAAGATTTTTGTAATATTCATTGTTCAATATTTCATCCACCGGAACTACCGAAATTCCATATTTTTCAAACTGTTGCCGAAGTACCTCATACATTTAGTTCAGCTGTGCTTTGAATAGCTCAATTTCAGATGCTATTCTTTTTCTCTCATCCTCATTCTCATAGATGCTTGCGACATCGCTTAAGTTACTTTCAGCTTCACGTAGAAGGTTCATTTCGATAGAAATGATTGCGATCCTTTTTACTTTACTGATAGCTTAAAGATCTTTTTTAGGTTTGGCATATGGCTTTGAGGTTTTTCCTTCGCCGGCTTCGATCGATGCCCATTGTTTATGGGCAAACGTATTAACAAATTCAGATTTAGCTCTTTTTACTTTGTCAGGATCATGTTTTTGAGCCAGGAGCTGATTTAGTCGGCATAACTATGCCATTGCTTATGATAAGAATGAGAGGAATTATTTTTTTTATAGCGTTAAAGTTTTAATGTATTGATTGACTAATATATTACCTGATCAAAAGTATTTTTATTTGGTTGTTTTAGCAAATTTTATCAATTCCATTTTATGAAAAGTGGTACTTCAAATTGATATAAAAAGTATCTTAAAAAAATTAAATTATTACCAGAAAAATAGAATTATATATAAACCATTGAATCTTCAAAGAAAATATTTTAAATATTCATTAATATCATGTAATAATTAAGCAAAGGGAATAGTGTTACAACTATATAAAACATCAATTTAAAAATTCAAAAAATACTGATCTTTTAAACAGTGATTTTTTAAAAAATTTGAATAATTAAGGATTTTATTAAAATTTTTTTTCTTTCCTGATGGCAATAATCAAGAGGTGTAAGACCTGTAAATCTATTGAATGCTCTGAAAAAGGCGGTTTTACAATTGAAACCACACTCATAACCAATGGCTTCTATTTTCAGATGATTTATACCTCTTATTAAAAGTAATTTTTTTGACTTCCCCCGACTCTGAGAAAATTAATAAATTCAAAGAAATTCATTCTGAAAAATGAATTGCAGATACCTGAGGGTAACTTTCACCAATGGCTGAGGAAAAAATAGTAAGATTTATACCTTTTTTTAAGTGAGGTTTCTAGGTATTTACATAATTATTTATCTTATCGGCTATATGTTTTATTTGATCAATTGATGATTGATATTTTCCTTTTAAATTCACAGGGAGGATGCATGAAAGATATACATTTTCGTCCTTTTATTTAAGCCAATTAATGATCATTAAATTTTACTATCAGAAACGGAATATCTTCACATTAAAACATTTCTTTTATGAAATTCGATATAAAATAAGTTCAATATTTCAGATAAAAAAAATGACACTAATTATATTTCATAATGTTTTAAATCAGCATATCTGACGTTTATTTTATAAATTTCTAATGAAAGCTGTAAATGATATATAGATGCAGACCCTGTGACAGATGATTTAATTGTGATCAGTATCTATTTATTTAAAATGTATACAATTATTTACGTCATTAAAGATAATTTTATTGAATAACACTTCGGAAAGTTTGATCTCAGGAAACACAATATCGAGCGAGTGTACAGCGTGACAATTAACAAAGATGCATTGACTATTCTGTAAAAAATTCTTTCCCGATGTATCAGGTCATAGCTAGTTCTATTTCTTCGATTTCTTTGGGTATACCTGCAGTTAAGTTTTCAAATCCATCATGAGTTATTAGGATGTTGTCTTCAATACGAATACCCAGATTTTCGTCTGGTATATAAATGCCCGGCTCGACAGTGAATACCATATCAACCTCTATAGGCTTATGCCAAAGACCTACATCGTGCACATCGAGACCCAAAAAATGTGAAGTGCCATGCATAAAATATTTCTTGTATGCCGGCCATTCGGGATTTTCAGATTCTACTTCATGTCTGGTAATTAGCTTCAGATCGATCAAGACTTCGGTCATTAGGGTACCGACCTTTTTGTGATACTCGTGAAGCATCACTCCTGGTCGCAGCCATTTCATAGCCTCCTTTTGAACATAAAGCACGGCTGAGTATATTTCTCTTTGTCGGTGAGTAAACTTTCCGTTGGCCGGGAAGCAGCGGGTAACGTCGCTGGCGTAGTGACGATACCAGCATCCAACGTCGAAGAGCACGAGATCGCCGTCTTTTACCGTATCAGAATTCTTGACATAGTGCAAGATGCAGGCATTGCCGCCAGTGGCAATGATCGGCTCGTAACTAAAGCCGGAAGCACCCAAATTGAGGTATTCGTGAATGAATTCAGCCTGGAGCTGATATTCGGTGACGCCTGGTTTTAAGAAGCGCAAAATCCGCTGGTAAGCAGAGGTATTGATTTCTGCAGCCTTGCGCATGAGTTTGACCTCTTCGGGATGTTTTCTGCTGCGGGCATAGTGGAGCAGTGGATTTAGCCTGCGGTATTGATGCAGCGGATATTCCTCCTTCAGTTTCAGGGCAAAGCGATGTTCGGCGGTCATCACCTGTACATCGCGTCGTAGGTGTTCGTTTGTGTTTAGATAGACATATTCGGCCTCAGCCATTACTTCTTTAAGTATACGGGGCAGCTGAGATTTCCATTGTACGTTTTGGATACCGGAGAGTTCACGGGCCTGATCTTTGGTGAGTTTTTCGCCTTCCCAGCGGGCTATGAGTTCGTTTGTTTCCCTTAGTATTAAAATTTCTTTCAGATGTGGCTGTACGGCATCGGGAAATAAAATAACAATAGTTTCTTCCTGATCTACTCCAGTCAGATACACGATGTCCTTGTTTGGTACATAAGGCATGGTGCCATCGGCATTGGTAGGCATTATATCGTTAGCAACTAATATGACAGCACTGCCAGCCGGCAGTTGACTAACTAAGTTTCTGCGGAGTTCGATATATGTCTCTTTTGATAGTTTTGGAAAATGCATGAGTAAAAATCTTTACAAATTATCGTTTGACAAACTTAGCAACAAAGCGGTGTGTAAAAACAAAGCCCGACCACATTAAAATGGTCAGGCTTTGTATTTAGAAAAGTTTGAATATCGGTTATTGCTTTTTTCTGTATTTTGAAATTCCAAGAGCTGCTCCTGAAGCGATCAAAAGTATGCTAATTCCGTCGATGGGTGTTGGATTGTTGGGCATACCTGGCTGAGCCATTACGCTCATTCCAATCAATAAAAATGCAATTACAAGTATATTTTTCATAATTATCGAACAAATTTTAAAGTTGTTTCTTTTCCTTCGATGTTGGCTTTAAGTACATACACTCCCTGGCGCAACATGCTGAGGTCAAAGGTAAGGTGTTGGCCGGCTGATGCAGTAAATTTCTTTTCGAGAACCCGCTTTCCTGACATATCGACAATGAAAAATTCTCCGCGAGCGGCAGTTGGGCTCATTAATATATGAAGAGTTTCGCTGGATGCCCAGATTTGATAAGCTCTCTGAAGACCTGTTTCATGTATGCCGATCAGGCTCTCTGCAATGTGTAAGGTAAAGCGGTGGTGAGTTCCTGTTGTAGGCTGATAGAAGGTGTAAGGTGCATTTTCTATGTTGATGAACTGACCCGTTACATGATCTTCGAGCCAGGCATGATAGCCATTCGGTAAACCTAAAGTCTTTAGCTCAATAGTCATTACTGATGGATTGCCACAGTATATGTATACTGGTATCTGCTTAGCTCCGAGAATCGGGCTTCGACTATCTACTGCCAGGGGCTTTGATCCTGCTGTGGTAAAAAATGAGATACGTGACTGATCACCCTTGAGCTTTTCGCTGTCGTAGTCAACATCATAGTTGTCTGTGGCTTCGCTTCTGAAATAAATGCGAATTTCATCTGCACTTCCGTCGGCTCTGCTTAGGTTCAGCCATACGTGATCAGCAGATATTTGAGGTTTAGCCTGAGCAGGATTAATGGTTGTACTTTGATTGCCGGGCAACACAGATACCGTGCCGCCTACACTTGTAGCTCTAACCCAAAAGGCCTGAAGAGGTGCGATGTTGAAAGAGGCGGGATCTGTGAAGTTATACGTAGTGAAATTTCCGGTTGTTGGATTGTAAATATAAGCTGTACCTACAGCATTTGTAACAGTGGTTGACTGGAGGTTTAGAGGAGCGAGATAAGGATTTACAATCAGATTCCAGCCGTCAATATTGGAGCCGAAGATATTTGTAAATACGGGTGAGTTTGTATATCCGAGGTTAATAGTGGGGGATGGATTTGTCACATTCATGGTAAGGTTCACCAGGTTTTGGGTGGATAGGTTTCGAGTGACGATTCCGTGCTGATTTTCGCCCATGTAGATGACATATCCCTGATTTGGCAGGAAAGTTTCAGTGGCAATATTGGTGGGATATACGTAGTCACCCGTGTTGGGATTCCAGCGGGCAATAGGGGCAGGGTTGGCTGTGGCGAAAAAAGCCGGACTTCCGCCGTCAAATTGGTTCATTGCAACTCCTGGCATCGGGAAGCCTACACTGTACCAACGTCCGTTTTTGCCATCGTTGAAGTCGCTTGAAAGCGGATTTGTATTGGCAGCACCAGCAGGGAAGAAGGTCTGGCGAGTAATGGTGCCTGATCCTGAAATCGAGCAAGTAGCACAAAGCTGTAATTTGGCGTATTCAGTTGCGTCTCCTTCAAGAATCAGACTACCTGCCACAGAAATATTGGAGGAGTTGGCAGTAGAAATAAAGCCATTTTTGCGAATGGTAATGCTTTCAGTGCCTGAACCAAACTGAACACCGGCTGTGGCATTGTCGATTATCACATAGTCAAGGGTAAAGTTACTACCCTGTATGGTCTGAACGCCAATGGAATTGTTGGTAAAAAAGATGGCTCGACCATTCGTGTTCAGCGTTCCGCCTGAGGCTTTAAAGATACCGCCACCGGCATCGAGAAACTCAATATCGCCCCCAATTGCGCTTGAGAGGTTAACTACACCTGCAGAGCCTATGATGAGCTGCCCTTTGATGATGATTTTCCTGTTGCTGTTGTTCATATTTAAAGTGCCGTCAGCCATAAGTGATGATCCGTGGATCACCAAATCGTGAGGTGTAGTTGTATTGGTAAAGTTGAATGTGGAGCCGCTGTTTATTACCAGCTGATTGCCGACTGCACGGTTGAGATTTGTAAAATTGACGGTCGTTGGATTGCTTCCGTCGCCTATAATCACATTGTTGGGATAGCCTGGATCTGTGCCAACGATACCTGTACCTATATGGCTCCATTCGAGTCCGGGATTGTAGGATGAGGCGTGGTACCTAAGTGAAGATCCTGAAGCATAGATGGGTGCATTGCTGCTGATGAATCCGCCGGTTCGGATGGTCAATCTGTTGCCAACGGTAACATTGGATCCAAGTATTAGGTTGCCTTCTGCAATCAAGTCTCCGTTCATGTAAAAATTTGCCGGCAGACGACCAGTTCCTAAAAATCGAAACTGGGTTGTTGGGCCTGTGATGAAATTTGATGCTGTTCCGATCAGAGCGGCATCATTTACAAATTCCACCCAGGTATTTGTAAGATCAATTTTGCCAGAGCCGATCAGCTCTATTGAGTCGAGGGTGAGCAATAGATGTTTTGCGTCCAGTTCCACATTGTCCTCTACCTGTATTCTAGCTCCTGAGGGAGGGACGACGTTACCTCTCCAGGTGGATGGATTGGTATATGTCAATACACCGGTGGTGGCTATGGTTCGATAGGCTGGCTGAACGGTAAAGGTGTAGTTCAGTCCTGAATTGTTGTTAAAATGTATGGTACGTAGATCGTAAAACAGGCTTGACTCACCTCCTGAGATCGTTCCTATTGATGAACTGAAAATGTAAAAGGCTATACTTTGATTGGGTGAAACGTTAATGGTAGCGGTACCTGTAGTTCCTGATATTGCGAAGGGGGTGATGTTGCTGGTGGCAAAGCTGTTTGTAGTCCAGCGCAGATAAAAGTATTCATCTGAAGCGGGTGTGCCGCTTAGTGTGATGGTTACTGTGAGCTCACCGGGATAGACGCTTGTAAGCGGCTGAGAGGTTGTAACTGAAGTGATGGTGCGAGGCTGACCGCTGGTTTCCATAAAGATGGCTTGGGTGTTGGCGTAACCTATGTTTCTGAAATTAACGGTGTACCACTTTCCGTTGGTGAGTGTTACGGTATTATCAGGTCCGGTATTATAGGTGTAGTTCTGTACGGTGTTCATTGATACGTTGACACCTGCCCACTTATTGGTGTAAGGGTTGGACAGAGGGCCGCTTGTAAATAGCCATGAGTAATTGCCACCTGTAAAATCACCTCCTGATGAGGCAGCGTTGAATATGGTCTGATAAATGTTAGTGCCTAAACCTGTTTTGATCTGCACTCTTCCGCCTGTAACCTGTACACCACCGATGGCTGTATTTGTTGGTGGATTGTTCCATCCATTCCAGTTTCCCGGCATATTGAGACCTTCAGGGGCAAAAATTTGTCCGAAAGCACTTATGCCTAAAAATGAAAAAATTATGCTGTAAAATTTTTTCATAATTTCCTGATTAATGTGTCAAAAGTACACTATTATAAATAATGAAATTTTCTGATACCTTATATGGTTGAAATATTTACTGAAACCTTTCATTTATTTAGTGAAAATTTTTTTAGCATCATCCTAACATCAACCTAATCAGATCGGTAGTCGTCACAATGCCGATGGGTTCGCCGGCGTCGTTTACCACTGGCAAGGCGTGGATCTGGTTGCTGAGGAATATTTCTGCCGCGGTTCGGATGGTGTCTTCCGGACGTAGTGCCTTTACATGATTGTTCATCAGCTGGTCGATGGTAAACATATTATAGACTTCGGGGCTGTAGTCGTCGTCGGTGACTGCATCGGCGAAGCTGACCCGAAGAAGGTCGGTGAGGCTGAGCATTCCGACGATTTTGCCGTTTTTTACTACGGGTACGTGTCTGATTTTGTGTTTTTTCATCAGTTTTTCGGCGTCGGCGGGATGTTTTTTAACATCGATGGTGAGCACTTGACTGGTCATTATCTGGGTGATGGGTGCGTCGAGGTTCATGTTATTATTTTTCAGTAAAGGTTGGAATGTGGGTGTAGAATTAACAATGACTTGAGTCAATGTTTTGTAAAAGGAGTGTCTGAAAATATGGAAATTATCAGTATGTAATGCTTTTATTTTTGGGATAATAGTCTGGGTAGTGGTAAATGTTGGTATGAAGGGAATAATTGTGAAACTGATTTTATAAAAGTACTAAAAGTTTGACAAAAGGGTTTGGAACTTTTATGAGCAGGGGCAGAGTTGGTTTGGTGTAAATTTTTATTTCAAAGGCGCGACTGTGGGTCGCGCATTGCGTGAGGGATGGTGGCGGATATGAGCCGCAGCGGGCAGGCAGACGGTACACAGGGCGAGGAGGCGACAGGCGAAGCCACCGCAGCCCGATGTGCCGTGCCTGCACGCAAGGCGAGTATGAGCCACCAGCCCGACCCCTGACGATGGCGCCGAGAGCGCCTTGTCAGGGGGCACGCCCATAAAACAAACAGAAAGAAAAAAGACCCTTGGTAAGGGCGTGTGAATTAGTCGTTTAGCTTTAAAACTGCCAGGAAGGCTTTTTGAGGTATTTCGACGCTACCTATTTGTTTCATGCGCTTTTTGCCCTCTTTTTGTTTCTCGAGGAGCTTGCGCTTGCGTGTGATGTCTCCACCGTAGCATTTGGCGGTTACGTCTTTGCGAAGGGCACTGATGGTTTCGCGGGCTATGATTTTTGAGCCGATAGCGGCCTGTATGGCGATTACGAATTGCTGGCGTGGTATGAGCTCTTTGAGTTTTTCGCACATTTTGCGGCCGATTTCGTAGGCATTGGAGCGGTGTACGAGCGCGGAGAGGGCATCTACGGGGTCGCCGTTGATGAGGATATCAACTTTTACGAGGTCGCTTTCGCGGTAACCGATGGGATAATAGTCGAAGGACGCGTAGCCGCGGGAGATGGACTTAAGGCGGTCGTAGAAGTCGAAAACGATTTCGGCCAGGGGCATTTCGAAGGTGAGTTCGACGCGGTCAGAAGTGAGGTAGACCTGATTTTTCAGAATGCCGCGCTTGTCAATGCAGAGTTTCATGATAGGGCCTACATATTCGCTCTTTGAGATGATCTGGGCTTTGATGTAGGGTTCTTCGATGTGGTCGAGCTTAACTGGATCAGGAAAGTCGGCGGGATTGTTCACCTTCACGGGCACGGTTGGGTCCTTTTTCATATAGGCGATGTAGGACACGTTGGGCACGGTGGTGATCACGTCCATATTGAACTCGCGGTCGAGACGCTCCTGGACGATTTCCATATGAAGCATACCGAGAAAGCCGCACCGGAAGCCAAAGCCGAGCGCTGCCGATGACTCGGGCTCGAAGGTGAGGGAGGCATCGTTTAGCCGCAGTTTTTCGAGTGAGGAGCGTAGCTCTTCATACTGATCGATCTCGACCGGGTAAACGCCGGCAAATACCATAGGTTTTACTTCTTCGAAGCCTTCGATGGGAGCATCTGCAGGATTGTCGGCTGAGGTGATGGTGTCGCCTACCTTTACTTCTCGGGCATCTTTAATGCCTGATACGATATAACCAACGTCGCCTGCCGAGATTTCGTCTTTTGGATATTGTTTGAGCTGTAAGATACCTATTTCGTCAGCGTTATAGACCTTGTCGGTAGCCATGAATTTAACGCGTTGACCTTTTCGGATCGTGCCGTTTACGACCTTAAAGTAGGCTTCGATGCCGCGGTAGGGGTTGTACACAGAGTCAAAGATGAGTGCTTGAAGCGGTGCGTTCGGATCGCCTTTTGGGGCCGGGATTCGCTTTACAATGGCTTCCAGTATTTTATCTACGCCCTGGCCTGTCTTGCCGCTGGCGGGTATAATGTCTTCTTTTTTACATCCGATCAGGTCGATGATCTGGTCGCTTACTTCTTCAGGATTGGCAGAGGGTAGATCGATCTTGTTGAGCACGGGGATGATTTCGAGATCGTGCTCGAGTGCGAGGTATAGATTACTTATCGTTTGAGCCTGAATGCCTTGAGAGGCATCAACGATGAGCAGAGCTCCTTCACAGGCGGCAATAGCACGAGAGACTTCGTAGCTGAAGTCCACGTGCCCTGGAGTATCGATGAGATTGAGGGTATATTCTTTGCCTTCAAATTTGTAATACATCTGAACGGCGTGGCTTTTAATGGTTATTCCACGCTCGCGCTCGAGATCCATATTATCGAGTACCTGATCCATCTTTTCGCGTTCGCTGATGGCATTGGTCATATCGAGCAGGCGGTCGGCCAGGGTGCTCTTGCCGTGGTCAATATGTGCAATGATGCAAAAGTTACGAATATGCTCCATTATCCTACCGTGCAATAAAGTTTGGCAAAAGTACGATGTTATGCAGGTATAACTTTATTCAGGCGCAACTAGTTCGGTAAAAATTATTTAGTTGGGAGCAATCTCTTGAATTTTTAATGATTGCGCGATTAAGTGGCTTCAGGAAACAGAAAAAGCCCGAATGGACTCAGATTAGGTCATTCAGGCTTTTGGCAATGAAAATTAGATTTATTTCTTCCTGGCTAAATCTTCTGCTTCTTCTTTTTTAGTGCCTAGTACTGAAGCGTTTACGTCTTTATATACCTGGCTCAGCTCTTTAGAAATGGCGTTTTTGTTGATTTTCAGGCGACTGTTTTCGCTTTCGATGATTACGTAAGTGTCACCCACCTCCTGCACTTTGCCGTGAATGCCGGCTGCTGTGACGATGCGCATGCCTTTTACGACCGATTCAGCAAATTTGGCTTCCTCTTTCTGGCGCTTTACTTGTGGACGTATCATGAAAAAATACAGCACCACGATGAGCAGCAGGAAGGGCAGGAAAGACCCAAGAGGCGATGGCTGAGCCTGTAGGAAGAGTGAGAAAAACAAGTGGTTCATTGTGTTGGTAGTTTATTGATTTTGTGGTTTTTTAGTTACTACTTCTGAGGTGATTTTGAGAATTTTGGTATTGGGTACTGTATTGGCGATGAGTGTTACGGTTTTGTCCTGACGGCCTGCGCGATTGCTGCTGTCAAAGGAGACTTTAATGACACCTTTTTTGCCGGGCATCACAGGATCGCGTGGATATTCGGGTACGGTGCAACCGCAACTGCCCTGAGCACTGGTAATTACTAGGGGAGCTTTACCCACATTGGTAAAGACGAAGTCATGGGTTACTACAGTACCTTCTTCGATGATGCCGAAGTCGTGCTCTTCTGACTCGAACTGGAAAGCCGGCTGATCGTCAGATGTGACGACATCGGTCGTTACTGTGCCCGATTTTTTGATTTTGCTGCTGGCATTATCGCAAGAAATGACTGTGGTGACGGTCAAAGTCACGAGAAAGAAAAATTGGATATACTTCATATGATCTAAGTATTTGGTAATTATATGTTTCATTCTTGTAACAAACCTCTGCCTGTTTTGATTAGCAGGTTTTGTTCTGCCAATTCCTGAGCGATTTTGTCAATGATTCCATTGATGAAAATGCGGCTCTTTGGGGTGGAGTAGAGTTTGGCCAGGTCGAGGTATTCGTTGATGGTCACTTTTACAGGAATTTCTTCGAAATACATAAACTCACACAGAGCCATTTTCATCAAAATCATGTCAGATACATTCACTCTTTCAGGCTCCCAATTAGCTATTTTTTTTACTATCAGACTTTCGAAGTAGGCGTCGTTTTCAATGGTTTTCTGGTAGAGATTTTTCGCCATTTCGCGGTCTGATTCGTCTTTGAAGAGCTCTGGCAGAATGTTTTGTTTTTCATCCCATATGTTTTGTAGGGTTTGATAGAGGAGCATTTGGGCTGGTTCCAATTCTTCAGACCAGTGGATGTTTTTGTCTTCGTAGAGTTGGTGTATCAATTCGTTGTTAGCGAAGGCTGTGCTGTATACCCAAACGATGAATTCGAAATCACTCATCGCTGAGGTGCCATTCATATATTGCTGAAACTCTTCTGTTTTCGTCAGATTCTGAAAGATTCGCTGAATCAATTCACGATCGTCACCCCATTGAATTTTTCGCTTTTCGAAGAGTAGCTGTAAAGCCTTGTTTTCTGCCAGATGCAAGAGGATTTTGTTATTTACAAAACGGAGGTTTGGGTTAAGGTCTTCGAAGGAAGGCTTTACTTTCTGCTTTCGCCGTTCGATAATTTCGAGGTTGGTATTTCGAAGCTCTAATAGACCTTTTAACTCGAACAAGAAAAGGTCATAAATTGCCTCAAAACTTTTAAACAAATTCGATATGCCCGCCAGAATATCGACCGGGGCGTGATGGTAGGCAAAAAGGGCTTGAAAGGTTTTAATTCGTATCTGTCGACGTGTGAGCATGGTTAAGAGTGAACGAGTGACTTTTTGTGGTTTTGAATGCGTTCTTGTGCCTTCACGTATGCAGCCTGATGGGTGGTGATGTGTTGCTGCTCAGCAATAGAGATTACTTCAAGCAATGTGTTATAAATGTTTTCAGTACGGCGTAGCACCTCCTGGCGATCGTATTTGGCTATTTCGGAGTAGACATTGATCAGACCTCCGGCGTTGATCAAGAAATCAGGGCAGTAAAGTATACCGCGATCTTCGATCATCTTGGCATGGCGGTTTTCGTCGGCCAACTGGTTGTTAGCAGCACCAGCTATGATTCCACATCGGAGGGCTGGAATAGTTTCGTCGTTTAGGGTAGCTCCTAGGGCACAGGGTGCATAGATGTCTACATCAGCTTCAGCAAAGTGGCCGTTGTAAGGCTTTGCTCGGTACCTGGCTACAGCATCCTCTACTCTTTCGGCATATATGTCTTGCACCCATACCTCTGCACCTGCATTCGTCAGGTGCTCTACCAATGTAATACCCACGTTGCCTACGCCCTGCACCAGCACCTTGCGGCCGGAAAGATTTTCTGTGCCCCAACGATGCCTGGCAGCGGCCTTAATTCCTACGAAGACTCCGTAAGCTGTTACCGGACTTGGGTCGCCACTGCCGCCCATTTCTACAGGTATTCCGGTTACATAGTCAGTAACCTCTTTTACATAGCGAATGTCAGCTTCTTTGATGCCCACATCTTCAGCCGTGATGTATCGGCCTGACAGGCTATTGACATATCGGCCGAAGGCTCGCATCATCTCAGGTGTTTTTTCTGTGCGGCTGTCTGCTATGATTACTGCTTTGCCTCCACCAAGATTCAGTCCTGCCAGGGAAGCCTTGAACGACATACCTCTTGACAGGCGAAGTACATCCCAGAGGGCTATTGACTCATCTTCATATGGCCACATGCGCGTACCGCCGAGCGCAGGCCCAAGTATGGTAGAGTGAATTCCTATTATTGCTTTTAATCCTGTATCCGGATCATGGCAAAAAACTACTTGCTCGTGGCTATCGAAGGAGGGATGGTTAAAAACAAGGTGATGAACTTTTTCTTGCATCTTGACTTTAATAATAATCGTTTAAGAAGCCTTGCGATACTTTTGCGTAAAGCAGAGGCATAACGGCGGCTAAAGTACAATGTTTGTGAGCAGTTCATCAAATTTATCGGTCTTAGCGATTCATGAAAAACTTATCATACCTTAACAAGTACATCATCCGATATAAGTGGCACTACCTTACAGGTACCCTTTTTGTAGCTATATCGGTCATTTTTGGCATTTATCCGGCACAGTACATCCGACTTAGCTTCAACGAGGTAGAAAAAGTAATCCACCTTTATCGCTCAGGGGCTGCGATCGATTACCATTTGCTCTCTACTACACTGCTTTGGTATGCAGTAGTCATCATCGGCTCATCTGTACTTAAAGGGGCTTTTACCTTCTTCATGCGCCAAACCATCATTGTAGCCAGTCGCCGAATCGAATACGACCTCAAAAATGAAATCTACCAACACTATCAAAAGCTCCCTCTGGCCTTCTACCGGCAGAATTCCACAGGTGACCTCATGAACCGCATCTCAGAAGATGTGAGTCGCGTGCGCATGTACATTGGGCCTGCAGTAATGTATGGCATCAACGTGGTGGTGACATTGGCAATCGTGATTCCCATCATGTTCAGCATCAGTGCTAAGCTCACGTTCTATGTGCTTTTACCCCTTCCTGTGCTCTCCTATGTAATTTACCACGTAAGTCGGCTCATCAATGTGCGAAGTGAATTGGTACAGCGCAAACTCTCAGATCTAAGCACTTTGGCTCAAGAGACCTTTTCTGGCATTCGCGTCATTAAGGCATTTTCAAAAGAAAATTTCTTTGCCCAACTTTTTGCGGAAGCATCTGACGAATACAGCCGCGTGAACGAAAAGCTCTACAAGGTCAACGCCATGTTTATGCCGCTGGTGATGTTTCTCATTGGTTTGAGCACACTGCTTATAGTATATGTAGGAGGAATGGAAACTTTAACCGGCCGCCTCACCACGGGCAATATTGCCGAATTTATCCTTTACCTCAATATGCTCACTTGGCCGGTTACTTCCATTGGGTGGGTCACTTCGATAGTACAGCGCGCTGAAGCTTCACAGATGCGTATCAACGAATTTTTACAAACACAGCCTGAAATTGTTAATCCCACTGAAAAGCCTTTTGAATTTAAGGGGAAAATTGAATTTCAGAACGTCACAATGGTCTATCCCGATAGCGGGGTTAAGGCTCTCGACAACGTAAGTTTTACCATCGAACCCGGTACTACTGTGGGTCTGGTTGGCAAAACAGGTTCGGGTAAGTCGACCGTGGCAGCCCTTATCCTGCGGCAGTATGACCCTACCAGTGGCCGTATTCTCATTGACGGGCAAGATCTGCGCACCATCAACCTTGACGACTATCGAAAAAACCTCGGCGTTGTGCCCCAAGACGGCTATCTATTTTCCGATACTATCTACAACAACATTGCCTTCGGCCTTGACCGACCCACGGATCAAATTATACATACCTCTGCTGAAATAGCCGATCTCGATGCTAACATTCGCGACTTTCCTAAGGGCTATCAGACTCGCGTTGGCGAACGCGGTATTACCCTCTCTGGCGGCCAGAAGCAGCGTACAGCCCTTGCCCGGGCCATTGCCCGCAGGCCTGCCATGTACATACTCGACGACTGCCTATCAGCCGTCGATACCGAAACCGAAGACCGCATTCTGAGAAATATTCGTCAGCTCACTGCCAACGCCACTACACTTATTATCTCTCATCGCATCTCTTCCATTAAAGACGCTGACAAGATCATTGTACTTGATCACGGGCGAGTTGTAGAACAAGGTACCCATCAGCAACTCATTGACGCTGGCGGCTATTACGCCCAGATGTACCAGCAGCAGGTTCAGTCAGCTGCCCAGCCTGTCGATTTGGAGTGATGTTTTTCGTTTTCTTTAGATACGCCCTTCTTTTGCTTCGTTTTACTCAGTCATATGGGGCATGCTCTGACAATGGGATTTTAAGCGGCATTTATATGGTTTTTACCTGAATAAAACAGCGTCGACAGACCTTTTTCAAGGCCTGTAAAATTCATCTCTAAGAATTCCATAGCACTCGTTATGCCCAAAGATGTAATGGTCAATCAGCTGAATACCCAATAGCTTTCCTCCCTCTTCCAATCGCTTCGTAAGTGCCCGATCGGCTTCAGAAGGCCTCATATTGCCCGATGGGTGATTGTGAGCCACAATTACACGTGTTGCACTGCACTCCAAGGCCTTTTTAAAGACTACAATCGGATCAACTGTAGTGGCGGTCACACCACCTGACCCTATGAGTTCGCAGCGCAGCACAGCCAGCCTGTTTGATAGGTAGAGCGCGTAAAATCGCTCCACATTCAAATCAGCAAGATAGCGATTCAGATAGTCGTAAGCCTTGTCTATTCGGTCGATGATGGTTTCGTTTTCATTTCTCGTATCGCGCGTTCGTCTGCCAAGTTCCAAAGCTGCAAGTATGGTAATCGCCTTTGCCTTGCCAATGCCTTTGATAGACTTGAGCTCCTCGAGGCTCATGCGTGCGAGTCGAAGCAGGTTTTTATCGCATTTGTCCAGTACCTGGCGCGCCAGTTCTACTGCATTCATTTCCCGGGTGCCCGAACCGAGTAAAATAGCAAGCAGCTCGGCATCTGAGAGGGCTTCGCGGCCTTTTGTTTCCAGCTTTTCACGCGGTCGGTCGTCTTCGGCCAGATCTTTAATGCTTCTATTGCTCATTGAGTGCGATTTCCTCTTTTACAAAGTTAGGCCAGCGCTTCATGTAGCGCACAAAAGGCATACTCAAACCTTCTTTCATCAAATACTCTGTGGAGTAAGGCGGGTAGTGTAGGGTCAAATTACCTGCCCAACGTTTAGGCAGATCGTGATGTGCTATGGCTGCTCTTCCGATAGCAAGAAGGTCTGCACCGAGCGATAAAACTTGCTCACCCTGATCACGCGTCCAAATGGTACCGGCGGTGCGCAGTAAGGTAGGCGAAGAGCCTTTCAACTGGCTGAAGAAGCTGATGGCTTGTGGGCCATCAGGGTATTTGCTGGGTCGTTTCAATGCATCCCAGAGCGAGATATCGACATAGTCAACCTCTGAAGCATAAAGTTGCTGAGCTGTTTCCAGACTTTCGTCGAAGTCGATGCCCGAGAAAAAGGAAAAATCTTCCGGCGAGATGCGTACACCTACTATCAGTTGACCTTTCAGGTGTTTTTGAACAGCTTTTAAAATCTCTTTCAAAAAGCGCCTTCTCTTTTTTGCATCACCTCCCCACTGGTCGTTGCGTCGGTTGGTGGTGGCACTCAGAAATTGATGAATTAAGTAGCCGTGTGCAGCGTGTATTTCCACTCCGTCGAATCCGGCTTCTGCTGCCCGAATTGCTGCCCGTTCGAATGCTTGAATGACCCCATGAATATCTTCTTCACGGCCTTCTACGGCTATCTGATGGCCTTTGGCAGGATGGAAAATGTCAGAGGCACTCCAAACGCGTCCGCCATTTAAGGAAGCATCAGCCCGCGAACCGGCATGAAACAGCTGAGCAATCGACAAAGAGCCATGAGTTCTGATGGAATCAGTCAGCTTTTGCAAGCCTGCAATGTGAGCATCATCAGAGATGCCCATCTGACCCTGCCATGCCTTTCCGTCTTGTTGAACGTACATCGCACAAGTCACAACTGTGCCAAATCCACCTTTTGCACGCATGCTCAGGAATCGAATTTCTTCGTCTGAAGCTGTGCCGTCGGCATAGCTCTGTTGATTGGTCATTGGAGCAAGCACCATTCGGTTTGGAGCCTTTTTTTTCGAAATTGGGTATAAAACAGGCTCTGTAAAAAGTGGTTTCAAGTCAGTATTGCGTTTATTTGCTGCAAAATAGCGTTTTATTTCTATGTCCACCTCTCAGGATTGGTCTAAAATATTCACAGGCCGAAGACTCGGCGACGAAGAGAACTCCTCAACCCTTCGCTCAGAATATGAGCGCGATTACGACCGCATCATTTTTTCATCGGCCTTTCGAAGGCTGCAAAACAAGACTCAAGTATTTCCGCTGCCCGGCCACATCTTTGTGCACAACCGCCTTACGCATTCGCTCGAGGTAGCCAGTGTAGGCCGCAGTCTGGCGCGCTATGCAGGTCAATACATAGCCCGGCATTGTATCGATGCCTTTGATACCCCATCACAAGAATTTTACCGCTTCAGCTTGCCTTCGGTGATAGCCTCAGCATGTCTGGCACACGATATCGGCAACCCAGCCTTTGGCCACTCCGGTGAGAAGGCCATTAGCCAGTATTTTCTCCAAAATCAAGCTTTAAAAGTCCATTTTTCTGAAAAAGAGTGGGCTGACTTTACCAACTTCGAGGGCAATGCGAATGCCTTCCGCATAGTGGCTCAGCGCAGGCCTCACCGCATACAGCAGGGCCTGGGCATCACCATGACCACTCTGGCCGCTATGATCAAGTATCCTTGTGAATCAGTGGCAATAGATAAAAGCACTGCTTATCGGAAAAAATATAACTTCTTTCAGAGCGAAGTTGTTTTGTTTGAAGAGGTCGCGAATGCTACTCATATGCAGCTCATATCAAGGGAACCTTTGGTGTATGCTCGGCATCCCTTTGTATATCTAGTAGAAGCTGCTGACGACATCTGTTATGCCATTATGGACTGGGAAGATGCAGCGCGATTAAAAATTTTGCCCCACGACTATGCAGCTGAGTTTCTCCTGGCCCTGGTTAAAACGGATCCGGAATACAACGCGAGTAAAACAGAAAAAATTTTTCAAACACTACGCTCTGACCCTAACGAACAATTGGCTTACCTGCGCGCAAAAAGCATCAATGCCCTGGTGAAGCATTGTGCCGAAGTGTTTGTAAACTACGTGCAATCGGGCGCAATATTCAACAATCCAAAGCCCTTGGTCAAAAAAGTGCCGACAGAAGTTTCAAAAATTTTAAATGAAATCAAAGAATTGTCCATTCAAAAAATCTATAATCATGATTCGGTTGTAAAGATTGAACTCGCCGGCTACCGAGTCCTCCGCGGCTTGCTCGAAGACTTCGTCCCTGCTGTACTCGCGGCTGTGCCCAATGCAGCCGAAGAAAAATTGATACAGCTTTTACCTATTCAATATAAACCCGAACCTACCGACAGCGCCTATCATAGGGTAATGAAAGTGCTCGATTTCGTATCGGGCATGACTGATTTATACGCTCTTGAATTGTATCGAAACCTACGCGGTATTTCTATGCCGGGGTATGGCATGCATTGAGTGAAAACAGCTTTAGAGGGGCTTTTGTTACCATTCAAATGTCAACTTTATGGAAGAATTTTATTATCATTGCCCGTATTGCGATGCGCAAATTTCGACTTTAATCGAGCCGGTTCAGGGTTGGTACGATTACGAAGAAGATTGTGAGGTGTGCTGCCGGCCTATTCGCTTGCGCTTTAGGGTCTTGTACACAGACGACGGCGATGTCAGGATTAGGAGTTTTTCAGCAAGTACGATTGACGATCTTTGAGAAAGTGCCAGATTTTTAGCCTCAAAATAAATTTTTGCTGTTTCACTATAATTTTTAAATGGCTGTAATTTGCGCATACGCAAAACCCGCCCAAATGAAAAGGTACAACATCATTAACGAAATTCCGCCAAGTATCAATGTTGAAGGTAAACTCATCGTCTTCGATCGGCCGAAAGTGATGGGCATACTCAATGCCACACCCGACAGTTTTCACTCCGTGAGTCGTGTAGCTGGCGTCGATGAAGCTCTGGCACTGGCAGAGAAGATGATAGCTGAAGGTGCTGAGTTTTTAGACCTCGGCGGCTGTAGTACCCGTCCGGGCAGTGAGCCTCCGACCATCGAAACCGAATGGGAGCGCATCAAAGAGATCGTTCCGGCTCTGCGTAAGACTTTCCCGGAAACAGTAATCAGCGTTGACACTTTTCGTTCAGAAATTGCCCGCAGAGCTATCGACGCGGGGGCACAGATGATCAACGACATTAGTGGCGGTACACTCGATCCACAGATTTTCAAGGTAGTCGCTGATTATCAGGTTCCTTATGTGCTTTCGCACCTCAAAGGTGTGCCCAAAACCATGCAAGACGATCCTCAATATCAAGACCTTATAGGTGAAATTTACCACTACTTCAGCGAGCGAATCAAAAAAGTTCGCGATACCGGCATAAACGACATCATACTCGACCCCGGCTTTGGCTTCGGAAAAAAGCTTGAACACAATTTCTTGATTCTAAAAAATTTGCACATTTTTCATGACTTTGCAATGCCTGTAATGGTTGGTTTGAGTCGCAAGTCAATGATTCATAAATCTTTAGGAATTTCTCCCGAGGAAGCTCTTAATGGTACTACGGCTCTGCACATGGCTGCATTAATGGGTGGGGCACATTTGCTGCGCGTACACGACGTGAAAGAAGCTGTACAGACCATTAAGCTATATGAACTCATCAAATACTCCGAAGCCTAAGTATGGGTGCAATCACCTGGGTTCAGATTCTCGATGTTCTTCTCGTATCGCTGTTAGTATATCAAATTTACCGATTGATACGAGGTACTTCTTCTCAGAGCATACTTATTGGCATAATTATCATCTATCTGGTTTGGAAGGTGGTGCATTGGCTCAATCTCACCCTTCTTACCGAAATTATGAGCCGGTTTATTGACATTGGCTTTCTGGTATTGGTAATCATCTTTCAAACTGAAATACGCCGATTTCTTCTTGTGCTTGGCACTCCCGGTAGTCGCATCAACTTTCGCTGGCTTCGCAAGATGCTGGCTAAAAAGCCTGAAGACATTCATGAAATGATGGATTACGACCAAATATTGCTAGCGTGTGAACGCCTTCAGCGCCAGCGAAACGGAGCCCTGATTGTAATTGGCCGCAAAAATGTGTTGTCGCCTTACATTCAAACGGGTATAAGCATCGATGCGCATCTCAGTGCCTTGCTCATCGAATGTATTTTCCAAAAAACCTCACCTCTCCACGATGGGGCAGTGATCATCGAAAAAAACAAAATAACCGCTGCGCGAGTTATCCTGCCGGTTAGTGAAAATCCACGATTGCCTGCCAACTTCGGTCTTCGCCATAGAGCTGCCATTGGTATATCAGAGCGTACCGACGCCATCGTAATTGCCCTGTCTGAAGAGACAGGTCAAATCATGGTCTGTCACGACGGTCAGTATCGCTGTGACCTTTCTAAGCAAGAGCTCAGCAAAGAGCTGCACCAATATTTTCTCTTCTGATTATTCCCGGTTTTTTGAATCCATCAAAATCGTCACCGGGCCATCGTTTACCAACTCCACTTCCATCATAGCCCCAAAAACGCCCGTTTCCACTTTTTTGCCTTGTAACTCTTCCACTTTTTTAACAAAATATTCATACAGTTCATTGGCCAATGTGGGTGGAGCTGCTGCTGTGTAGCTCGGCCGATTGCCCTTTTTTGTAGAGGCGTGTAAAGTAAACTGGCTCACTACCAGCACATCACCTCCTACGTCGGCCAGCGATAGGTTCATTTTTCCTTCGCTATCGTTGAAAATCCTAAGCTGAATGAGTTTAGAGGCCAGCCAGTCGGCATCAGCAGGATCATCGTCGTGCGTAACGCCCAGCAATACCAAAATTCCTCTATCAATCTGTCCCGTCACTTGTCCGTTTACCGTTACTTTCGCGCGGCTTACGCGTTGAATCACAATACGCATGGCAATGATTAAAGAAGTATATCGATTTTCAGAACTATCAGCCGCAAAATTGTACGAAATACTCAGGATCAGAAATGAAATTTTCGTAGTCGAACAACAATCGGTGTACAACGATACCGACGGCCACGACCTAAAAGCACTTCATTACACCTATTGGCAAGAGGGCGATTTAATTGCTTACAGCCGTATTTTACCTCCAAATTCAGTTTATTCTCTTGCCAGCATTGGCCGAGTGTGCGTGCGAAAGTCACATCGCAGCCAAGGATTAGGCCGTAGCTTATTTGCCGAATCTTTAGAAATTTTAGAAAATGCTTTTGGAAAGCAGCCTATTAAAATACAAGCCCAACTCTACCTGAAGGATTTTTACGAAGGCTTTGGCTTCAGAAGCATTACCGATGCCTACGACGATTGTGGAATTTTACACATCGATATGGTTAGAGATGGAATAGTATAACCGCCAGATAAAAAAGCCAGAAATTACCATGTCAGTTCCGGCTTTTTTAAAAAACAGAAAATGAAATACTTTTTGCGAAGTTTGAGGAAGCAAAGATTAAATCTTAGCCTTCAGTGAATCCCATGGTCCGCCATTGTATGCTTCTATGCCATTGGCTTTTAAGATGTTAACAGCAGCACCACTGCGCGCACCGCTGCGGCAGCAGGTGATTACGGGTTTACTGGTTTTTTTCAGTTCGTTTATGTGTTTTGAAATTTGGTCGAGTGGTATGTTGCGCGAGCCATTAATATGGCCTGAAGCGTACTCAGCCGAGGTGCGAACGTCAATAATGATGGCGCCTTTTTCTTTAAGTGCCTTAAAATCTACCTTTTTTCCGAATAAGAAATCAAAAAATCCCATGTGTAAAAATTTTTAGCAATATTTCATTCACCGATGTAGGTTGATGCGTGACAGAAGTTACTACCCTGTAATTCACTTCCATAAAAATACCACCTTTTCAATACCTTTGGCACCCAAAATCAGATTATGAAATTTTTCATTGACACTGCTAATATTGATCAAATTAAACAAGCTCAGGCCCTTGGCATCCTCGACGGAGTAACTACCAATCCGAGCCTGATGGCCAAAGAAGGCATTAAAGGTGAAGCGAACATCCGCAATCACTACAAACAGATTTGTGAAATTGTAAAAGGTCCGGTAAGTGCTGAGGTTATCTCAACTGATTTCGAAGGTATTGTGCGTGAAGGAGAGTCGTTGGCTGAAATTGACCCAAACATTGTGATCAAGGTACCAATGATTCCTGAAGGAGTTCGTGCCATCAGGTATTTTTCTGAAAAAGGATTAAAAACCAACTGTACCCTTGTATTCTCTGCCGGACAAGCCTTACTCGCTGCAAAGGCCGGAGCTACTTACGTATCGCCCTTCATAGGCAGGCTTGACGACGTATCTTACGACGGAATGGAACTCATCCATCAGATTCGCACGATTTACGACAACTACGGGTATCAGACACTTATTTTGGCTGCTTCTGTACGCCACACGCTGCACATCATCAAGTGTGCTGAGGCGGGTGCCGATGTAATGACGGGTCCGCTAAGCTCCATCATGGGCCTTTTCAATCATCCGCTTACAGATATTGGATTGAAAAAATTCCTGGAAGACTTTCATAAATCACAGAAATAGGCAAAGTCAAGGTTAATCTTCCTTTTTCTTTTTTTACATCATTATTTTGTAGGATTTAATTTCATAAAACCGGATGGCTGTGAGCACAAAAGCTTTATTGAACATCCGGTTTTGTCATTGTTTAATGTGGCATTTTAAGCATTGAAAATAAGAGCTTTTTTGGGTTAAAGATACTTAACCTAAAGTTGTATAAACCTCTTCAGGATCTTACAGCTGAATTTGAAAAATTTGACTGAAGTTTTTTAAAAAACTTATTTGTGAAAAAAAACCTTTAGATGAAAAAATAGAATAAAAGCCTTACGTGCAATTGCTAGTTTAAGTTGACCTCCGTCATACATATTTTTGAGAGACTACATTTTTTTTGATTACAGTAACCCCCCTTAAAAAACATATGAGCACAAACCCCATTGCTGATCGCATTTTTCAGTTTCTCAAAAAGCATCCCCCATACGACAAGCTTTCTGACGAAGAATTAGAAAAACTCTGTAAATCTTCTTCACTGATTTATTACTCTGAAGGTGATGTTGTTTTTAAAGCTGGCGAGTCAATTCAGCCTTATGTATTTGTGGTGTATAAAGGCCTGGTACACCTAAAATGGCCAAATAGCCGGGAGGTCTTTGACTCGGCAGAGCCGGGTGATACATTTGGCATACGGGCAGCATTTAGTGGAAATCCCTATGTACTCACTGCCGAAACAGCTAATGAAAGCCTCATCCTGACGCTTGATTTGAGTTTCTTTCGTCATTTATTGAATTCGAATGCACCTTTTTCTTCCTTTTTTGCTTCAGGTCTGGCAAGCGGAACCATCCCTCAGAACCATCATTGGGATACTCTGCACAAAGGGAATACCGACACTGCTGAGGAAGACAGCACCTTAGATGAAATCCTCAGGAATCATCGCGTTCCGGTGGTTGGCCGTCCTGAAGACACTTTGCCATCCATAGCTCAGCTTATGATTGATAACAATGTGGGCAGTGTAGTAATCACCGATGACAAGCAGCGCCCTGAAGGCATTGTGACGGATAAAGACATCCGCAAGGTAGTGGCTAAAAAGTTTGATCCCACTGCACTCAAGGTTTCTGATATTATGTCGCGCCCGGTCATCACCATCTCCAACAAACACCTATGGTCAGATGCTTATTTAAAAATGGCAGAGCACGGCATTCGACATTTAGTGCTGACGGCCGACGGTACTGACAAAACCTCAGTAATGGCTGTACTTTCAGAACACGACCTCCTGCGCCGTAACAGTGCACATATGCTCCCGGTGCTTAAAAAAATCAAGACAGCTCCGGACATCTCTACTTTAGCCACCATTCGCCATGAAGCTGAAAAGCGCATCAGCAATTTACTCAACAACGATTTCCCGATTGAGAAGATAAGCATCTTAGCCAATCGGGTAAATGACCTTACCGTGCAACGAGCTATTTCTTTAGCCATCAACGATCTCCTCGAAGATTTTGAATATCCCCTCACCGACAACTGGTGCTGGCTCGCACTTGGCAGTTATGGGCGTCAGGAGCAAATTATTCGCACCGATCAAGACAACGCACTGATTTTCACAGGAAGCGATCACTTTAGAAAGCTCTTTCTGAAACTAGCTAACAGAGTTAATTCTTATCTGGCTGACTGCGGTTATGAAAAGTGCCCGGCAGAGGTAATGGCATCAAATCCCAGATGGTGCCTTACACTTGAAGAGTGGAAAAAGACTTTCTCACGCTGGATTCATGAACCCGATCCAAAAGCCGTAATGCATACCACTATTTTCTTTGACTTTAGACCAGTACATGGCAATGATTCCATAGCAAGCGACCTTGCACAGCACATCGCTGCAGAGATCGATAGGGACAAAAAATTCCTCACCTACCTCGCTGCAAATGCCCTGGCCTCACCACCGGCTTTTAACTTTTTTAAATCACTTGCAGTTGAAGACTCAGGAGAGCACAAAGGAATGTTTGACTTAAAAGCCAGAGCTCTTGCTCCTTATGCCGATTTTGCCAGACTGCTGGCTATTTATCACAGGATTTGGGGTGTTACTGAAACCGTATTACGCTATCAAGCCGTTGCAACTCTTGAGCCTCACTACACTGATTTATTGCGCGATGCCGCCAAAGCATATCAATGGCTAACTAAAATACGCGTGAAAAATGCCTTGGCCAGCGGTGGGGGAGGGCGCTGGCTTCCGAAAGATTTCCTTTCGCCCCTCGAACGGCAAATTCTAAAAAAAGCTTTAATGCCCTTACAGGAGCTCAAATCAATTGCAGAAACCAGATTTCAAACCCACTTTGTGCAGTGATGTTGAAAATACTTTCAAAATTTTTTAACCTATATCTCAAAAAGTCTTCAATTGATCCTGTTGAATTTCTGACTGAATCTTTTTGGTGTTTTGATTTAGAAACTACCGGATTAAACGCACACAAAGATTATATTGTAGAGGCAGCCTTCATTCCGATAAACAGAAATAAAATTTGCATAAGCAAGGCAAGATATTACAAAATTCATGCACCAGCTTACAGCGCCGATGCTGCACAAGTTCATGGCTTATTAAGATCTGAAGGAAATCAATCTGAGTCCGATTCACTTAAAGAAATTTCAGACTTTACCAAAAATCAATGGCTTGTAGGGCATCACATCGCCTTTGATTACAAAATATTACACAATCGATGTCAAACATACGCCATCGATTTTTCACCTAAAGGATTAATTGACACACAACTCCTGGCCATAAAGGCACATACAGGCTCTACACACTATAGCGAATTGAATGCTGAAAAATATACGCTGCACGCGTTGTGTAAGCAATTTGACGTTCACCTGGAGGATGCTCATACAGCAGCAGGCGATGCACTGGCTACAGCTATTCTCTTTATTAAACTTCTAAAACTGTATGAAAGAAAAAAAATGCTTTTGCCTGTGATAATGAAGTAAAGTCTTTAAAAGTTTATTTCAAGACAAAAACCCCGATTAGGCCTTTGCCAGTTTCGCGTATTTGGGCATATTCGAGCAAGTCGATGATTGCTCTGCTTGCTTCCTGCTTTCGCAGCTTATTGGCCATGATTTTTGGAATATCAGCTGTGGTATATTCACCAATAGGAATAGGTAGAAAATGGTATTCTCCTTCCGGTAAAACGGAATTATTCAATCCCTGAAAAGAGACTTTTTGCTCCAGAGGAAAACCAACGTGAGCCTCAATGGAATTTTCGGATTGTGAATTTATGTAAATCACTAAATTTCCAAAAGGTTTGATACCTTTTGTATTTAGCTTTTCTTCAATATCACCACTGACTTTCAAAGCGTCCTCAAGCATTTTATCAAAAGAGGTATTGACCACTTTATAAACAAAAAAACGCGGTTGAAAGTTAACGTCTTGCAGATAAATGTTTCTGTAGGGATTTTTTTCGGCATATTGCTGTTCGGCAAGTTGTTTCAGCCGATTCAGTCCGTCTTCGTAATCCCTTCCAATGGCTTCCTCGAAATTTGAAAAAAGCAGCATCAGATTAAAGGGACGTGGGATTTTTCCAGTAAAGCCCCAGGTGACAGTCACTACATCTTCAAAACGGGTATCGATGGCTAGCCATGTTTGGTTTTTTGATTCAAAAGGTTTTGAAAAGCGCACTTCAATGTCTATCCGATCCGGGCGAATGCTTAAAATTTCCTGTTCGCCTTCGCCTACCTGGTCATTTCCTTTCCAGCGATGGATCGAACCGGGTGCACCGTCGGTACCCTCGTACGTCTCTTTCATATTTGGGTCGCGGTCGTGCCAAGGCGACCACTTGCGCATTTCTTTGAGATTCGATATCAACGGAAATACGGTCTCGTAATCGGCATTGATCTCAGCAGTGCGTTCGACTGTATACTCCGACTTTAGGGTAAAGGAAATACCGTAGATCAATACAATTACTGCAATTATAAAGTATAGTATAAAGCGTGCGATTTTCACGGTCTTTGTATTTTTCTCTAACCCGCCAAAATTATTACCGGGGTGAAAAAAGAGGTTTATTCAAAAAGGTAATTTTAATTTAAACCTCTCCTACGTATGACACTTCCATCACCCGGCCATACTGTAGTCTGGTGACTTTTACTCTATACAATTTTCCTGGCTCTGCACTGGCATAGCCATTCATATCGGCCTCTACAGTTTTTGGCTCTTGCAGAAACACTTTAACGCGAGACCTTCTGCCAGTAGGTGGACTGATACATTCGGCTAGTAATTCGGTGTTTTGCTTTATTTCTTTGCCCGTAAAGTATGGATTTATAGGTGTTGTTGGTGCAGAATCAGCTTCAGGCCTAAGTTCAATTTCAGATTCAAGCTCAGATTTAGGTTTAATTTCTTCTATTATTATGCCTTCAAATGCTTTTTTAAGTTGATTATCTAAGGCTCTGTAGTAATCTGATTTTTCAATAGGTGTTAATTTAATGTAACCCAAAGGCTTACCATCAGCCGTAATTCTTCTGGATTTTGGAAAGGGGAGTGAGTCATCTTCAGATTTACTTTTTGTGTTCTTTCTGACATAAAGTGCCAGTTCTTGTAAATCTGATTTAGACAGCAAATCCTCTTGCCAACCTCCGGTCATGTTTAAATAACCTGTTTGACCAGAAATTCTTAAAATGTAGGATTTATCATCATGGAAAGATTCTTCGATTTTTTCAATACATTTTTGATTATAGATATTTGATTCATTAAAAAATAAATTATGTTCAAAATCAAAAAGTCTTTTTGTTTGTTTTTTTGAGGTATGTAACAACGATGATAATTCCTCGTTAATATTTCGGTTTATATTATTTTTTTCTTTATTTTTATTAAACAAATTTTCATTCCATTTCATTTGAATGTAAAAATCAACACCTTCTGGTATACACTCCAGATAGGTTCGTAGATCTTCTCGCATTATGTATTGACTGTTGTCTAAAACGATTGAAAGAGTTTTTATGATAGACGACCTGTCTGTAAATCCGTCAGAAATTAATAAGAATCTGAAAAAATCGTAAATAGCATGATTGTTATTATTTTTAAAAATACTATTATTGTATTGACGGTCTGAATACTCTGAATCTTTGTTACTTGAAAATTCATTTAGTGATATTGCCCCCTTTGAGTACTTTGATAATAAATAATTAGAAAAAAATGCTGTTCGAATGGCTCCTTTAATGGAGCTACCTGGTATTAGTAGAAGTCCATTACCTGATCGTGTGTGTTTTTTTATTTCTTCATCTAATACTCTTTCATCAGTTGGAATTAATGTTTCGCTTATATCTTCTGGTTTAAAATTAGGCTTTTTTTGATTAAGCAAATTTCTAAGAGTTCTTGCTTTTTGTTCTCTCGATTCAATGTTCATTAAGGCATTCGACCATTGCTCTATAAATCGCTTATCTAAATTAAACTTTTGAAAAAATATTTCTGGCTCAAGAATGGCAACGATTTTTCTGTCAGGAAAATGCACATAATCAGCGCCCGGTATCAAAGATATTCCGCTGCCAATAAACAATGGACTAAGAGTAGTAACCTTAAAATATTGAATCATATACTTTCAAATTTAAAGTTGGCTGGAATGAAAATAGGTCGTCCATCTCTCCATACAGGATGCATGCGCTCAAATGCATCCCCAGGTAGCGCTTTTTGAAGGTCTTCAGTATCAGGCTTTAAGTCCACGCATTTTCCCTCCGGCTTTTCAGTCGTAGCCAAATAACTGCCCTCTTCCATCATGTAAACTGTGCGCTTTAATTTATTTCTTATCTCCTCAATGCCCGGGCTGCTGATGTAGCCTCCCCGGCGTGTGACTTGGTAAGCTGATTGCTCCAAATCGGCTTTCGTTAGCTCATCTCTTGTCGGGCAATATTTTCCGAAGGCAAGGTAGCCTGAAGCATTTTTTGGCAGGTGCAGTTCAATATCAACTATGTCTTTGCCTGGGTCAAATTCAAACCACCCGCCACCTACGGATCGATCACTCCCAATGCCTTCATCAGCTAGTAAGCGCAAAGCAGGTACTATTTTCTCGTAAAGGGTTTTATCGTCACCTTCATATAGAAAATACAACCCTACCTGCGGATGGAAATATCTACGTCTGAAATAGTATGGGTCACCTTGCTCGGTGTAGATAGGGCCTATGGAAACGCGCTCGTCATCAGTCTCATAGACTGGCTCCCCCTCGAAAGGGTAAGGATTCAGTTCGACAACCTTTGATGTAAGAAATTTGCCAAATAAGATTTGGTCGGTATCTGAAAGCTGTAGCTTTCCGGCTGAGAGAATTTTTTCAAAGTAATCTATATCTATCCATTGGATTTTTTTGGCTTTTTTTCGATGGGTAATGTCATCTGAATGCCCTACATGAATCACACCCGGGAAGATGGGCCTGGGGAAAAACTGAACGTAGGTATTTTGGCTTTGAATAAAATAGAAGGCTGATGAAAGTTTAAATGCATCCAGAAATTCCTTTACATCGGTTACCAGATCGAGCGATAAAGCGCAAGCAGAAAGGGCGCTTTTAATGGAATCGCTGCCCCATAGTTCTTGTAATTCATCCTGCACATCGTTGATCACTCCAATGTGAAGCGGTCCGCGAATGTGCAAGTGAATAGCCTTATATGTTTTTGTTTCTGTCATACTGCGCTGAACTCAGAAAATTTTTTTGATTGCGTTGAATTAACTAATAGCCTGTGCCCTAAGCGACTCAGGAATTTCGACTTGAAAATCTTTTTCAGGATGTTGTTTTGGATCTTTGTAATAGTCTGCACTGCGCTCTCTGATGGTGTCAATAGAAATTTTTACCCGACCGCTGCCGCGCGAGCCTTTGCCGCCCAGATAATCATCTTCCAACAACAAAAGCCCGCTTAAAATGGTTTTTACGTACAATTGAGCATCATCTTCAACATCATTTGCCCTTCCATCAAAAACATTGATCACGATCTGAAGTGGAAATTCAGCACCGGCAGGGACGCGCTCTATTTGGCGAGGCATTGCAGCAGATGTGATTCGATCTATGACAACTTCCATTTTCGTTTCAGTATAGGGCATATCTGTATTTTTAAATTTCTCGGGATCATCTAAAATTTCAGCATCCCTAAAAATCACACGGGAAGGTCTTGGATTATTAGTTTCGGCCTTTCCAAATAGTTTAGCTGAAATTTTACTTATATCAGAAGACGAAATCCATTTTACATTGCCCATATCTCTTCTCTCAATAGACCCATCTCTCAGATCAATAAGGCTTCTGATTTTTCCTTTCAGTGAAGAGCCTGGAATGTAGGGCTTTCCACTAATTGGATTTCGAATCACGATATTATCCGGCGCACCTATAGAAAGAGGTGAAAATGTACCACCTATTGTTAAACCACTTAAGGTTTTAATTTTTCCGGTGATGATAATTTTAGATTTTAACTTAAACATATGCCTAATTTTATTATTTTCCACCATAATATTTGTGATATGCCAATATGGCTTCAATAAGACTTATGAAGTTATTAAAGAATTTCTCATTGGTTAAATCTACCTCTCTAAATATATTCTTCAATGCATTGTAGAATTTTTTTCCCCCATTGCTACTTGCTTCATTTGATTTTCTCGCGGAATTATAAGCAAGTTTTGGCCTTAGAAGCAGAATACTTTGTTTGTTTTTATCTACTCCATTTAACTGTATTCTTTTCAATTCACCATAAAAATTTCTGAGTTGAGTTGTTGTTAGTTTTTCTTCTTTTGCTAAATGCTTTCCAAATTTCTCACAAAATTGATCTGATTCTTGATTCATACCATTTGTGATCCACTCCGTTTTAACAATAAAATTTTCTTGTGCAGAATTCCCGCCACCCTGGTTGTTATTTCTTTGAAATAATTGATTATTGAAATTTGGTAACATATCTATTGGTTTTTAGTTTGACTTCTCCACTTAAATTCAGCTAATCGACAAGCCACAGCGGCCAGGTCGAGGAAGGTATTTCCACTGCCGGTAATTAATCTTTGTCCGGCAGGATTTATGGAATTGCCATTGATAAAAATTGAATAATTTCCGTAATTGATATAGCTATCAGTAAATGCACTGGAAAGAAACGCTTTTAAAAACTCTTCCTGCTTTCTGTCGCGCTCGATCATGCGACCGATCGTGTAAGCCAGCAACCATCGCCAGCTTAAATTACCCGGTGTCATTTTTCTAAATTCATAAAAAGTCAATACTCTAGAAATGAATGATTTATTTAGTTCACCGTTATGGAGCTTTTTAAAAATGGTATCAAAAAGATGTTTAACCAATGGCCATTCGGTATCCCAATTCAGGGCAAATCCAAATAGGGAAAGCGCATTTTTTTCTAAAGAAATTTCGCCATTAGATATTTTGTGCGATTTTGCATTTTTCTCTTCACTTTCTGCCAATTTTGCAAATCGTTTGGCCGGAAATTTTCCTTTGACGAAAACCACACCTCCTGATATGGATAAATTGGGATTATAGGCTGTATATTCTCTGAAATCCTGACGTATTTTTTCAGCAATGGCGAGAATAACATCCCACTTTCCAATTAAAAATAAATCATCGCACCGGCGTATAAAATGTAACAATCGTTTTTATACTCCTGTACCAAATTATTTAAATATCCCTTAAAGAAAAAGTCCAAAGATCGGCTTAAGGTAGCTAATCTACTAATGCTGTGTTTTCTTCTTGAAAATCCATTTTTAAAAAGAGCACCTAGATTATCAACGTCCATTCTTAGAATTCCCAATCTCTTAAAATCACTTTCTCCGGCCAATTCATCAAATGTTTTTGGATATCCTTCCTCATTTGATGGATAAGTATTTCCACCATAAAAAGTGAATCCTTTAATTACGTTTTTCTCGCCGAATAGGGGCACTATTAAATCAGTAGAATTAAACGTTAAAAATCTTCCATTTTCCACATGATTTCCTTCATAATAATATTTCCCATTTTTATTTTCTACCATTACTCCTTTTCTTGTAAAAGAACATTGGAAATCGAATTCAAAATACTTATCTTCTGGGCTTATTGCAATGTCTTCTGCTAATAGTATTCCTGCACTATTCTTTAGTTGTTTTCCCAGTTCAATATGCATTTGTGACTGTCGGCTCCTGTTTTTACCTATTTTATTTTTAGGTTCGATTATATCTCCTGATATATCGTCAATATCTTCAAATTTTGGGGCGATACCAGGTTCAAAAAATTCCGAATAAGCATCTTCAGAAATAAACATTTTGTCGTAGCGTTGCACTTTGTGGCGCTCTAGTTTTTTGTGAAGTTCAGTCCATTTATCTGCAAGTGATGGAATGGAGTAATCTTCTTGTTGTAGGAGATTTTTTGGTGTTATTTCTATATAATCAAGTGATATAAATAACCTTGTTCCGAAATTTTTAAACAGCCATTCATTTACTGTGGTGCGCAGTTCATCTACAGTTTGACGAACGTGGGCAGTGTTGGGCGCAAGTACATGAAATCCTCCTCCGCTATCAATGATTACATTGCCTCGATATAATCCAGTCTTATTTAAAAAGCAGTATAGTACGTTGTCAATGAGCCATTGCAGGTAAAACGAACGTCCCTTGAGCGATTTGGCTGCATTTTTTGATGAAATGTTGTAAATAAACGACTGAATGCCGCTAAGGTCTGCTCCAATCAAAAGAGCGAATGGCGTTTCCCCATCAGGCAGTTTTACGTCAACATTGTTGATATTCGAATATTTTTCTTTTATGAAATCGTATAGACATATCGCCAGACCCGCACTGGTTCGCAAATGGTCGTAAAGCGATACATCGGGTAGGTCAACTGTGCTTGAAGGAATAAATCGGGCATGTTTTTCTAAAACATACGAGAAAGTCTCTATCCATGTTTTGAAATCTGTTTTGCTGTCGATTGACTGAATGTCTTCACTGAATGCTTGCCATACTTTGCTGTAGCCAGGTTCGTTTGTAAAAGATTCCAAATTTTTGGAAAAAGCTAATTTCTTTGCTTCAGATGCATCAAGATCAGCTGTGTATTTAAAAGGGAGGATATCAAATCTGTGAGTTCCTGAATAATCGTCTGACCTACCGATATATTCAATAACATTGTGTAGGCGGATCTTCTTGAAGTTATTCCGAGTTTGGACGTTATCTTCATCTAATGAATTCGATTTTACCCGATCCATACCGCTGCTGAGCTTGTCGGCCAGTGCGATAAGCTGCTCGTCTAATTTACCGGGCTTGTGGTGCGAACAAGCAAGGCGCATCAAATTCAGGTTGTCAACAGTGAATTCAAGATTGTGATTTTTTATAAACTGTGCTGTCCACAATACGTGCAGATGTGAATAATAGGCCCCTTGATTTGGGCAATAAACGCTTTCGAGCTTGCGAATTTCAGGCTCAATTAAGCGCGAAGTCTTCATTCCATCGGGATCAGCCCGCTGAAAGAATTTTCCGATATCGTGCAGTAACGCTGCTAAATAAATTACATCTCTATCTGTAGCGTTTTTCATTCAGTTTTCACTTTATTTTCCGATTCTTTTTTCTTTTTAAGCATTCGCAAGCTTCCAAAACCGTGGCTAACACCCTTCCCCAGCCCCAAGTAGTCTGGCATAAAAACATTAGAAGTAAAGCGCACATTAAACGCCTTCATTCCTACTCCTTTGTATTTAACGGATACTTCTTCAGGCAAACTGATGAACTGAACCTTTAAGGGTTTTTCGATTTTCCAGTCGATACCCTTAGCCATTGAAAGAATATTTCCTGTAAGAATTTTTTCTAATAATTCGATGCGAGCACCAGCGTCATCTAGCTCATTGTATTTTTCGTAATTCTCTTCATTGAGAGCAAGCCAGCGGTTTATGTAATATTCAAACGTGTAATCCCAAATGTTAAAGGTAATTTGTCGAAGCACCAGGTCGTGAATACGCAGTTGAATTTCGCGGTGGCTGATGGAAATTTTCCAGGATGGCTGTTGAAATAGGTGTGTGATTTCATCTGTACCATCGTCAATGCAAAAAATTGCAGCATTGCCTCGAACGGTCTTGTATTGTATACCTGGATATTCGTAATAATATCCTCCTTCTGGCCGATGGTTGTGGAAGCCTATGTGTTCAAGTCCGACTTTTTTTATTACCGCACCCCTAAACGCTGGAATTTCATGTGCAGCTATCTGATTCTGAAACACTACCAGTAGGGTGCGTACTTTTTTCATGGGTATTGTTAAGATATTTTTATCTATTGCAAAATAATGGTGAAAATTAAAAATTCTCTTTCATATATCAAATACCTACTGGTAGGTATTATTATCGTTATTTCATATATCCATACCCCACGGCAGTCTTGGCGCCAATTCCACGTTGGGTTAGAGCTTCTTTCAGATAATCCGAAACAACAGTAAGCATATCATCGCTTTTGTTACCTAACTTGATGTGTTGGTTTTCAACGCCTTTGGGCAAACCTACCATAAATTGGAAAGTGAGATTTTCTACGGTGAGGAAAATGATAGGCACTGGGCTTTGCCAGTCAGCGGGAGGCTTGTTGCCACCATAATATTCGGGATAGTGGGGATTCATAATATCTGCCTTGATGCAACCTTGCGGGCTGTGAGTAGGGTAGGCATCGAAGAAAATGACATCGCCAGTTTTTTCAGTTGTTTCAGGATAGCGATATTTTGATGTGTCTTTTCCAAACTTTTGCCTGTCCTCATTGTAACAACGCTTGTAGTAAGTAGTCATTCGCTTTTTTTGACCATTTTCTTCATATATGGTTTCCTCTCCACACCCAAAAATATCGCACATTTCTTTTGAATGGTGAAATAATAAGGCTTCACTATCAGCCTTATTGCCTTGTAAAGTCGTAATCAGATAACTTCTCAAAACACCTTTGACGGCACTTGCTGGAATATATGGAAAGCCGTATATGTGATGTAAGGTGATAGACGTTTCAAACACCGAGCCGCTGCCCAGTCCTACGACCAATCGCCAATCGGGTTGGAACTGTAGTTCGTTTTTTTGATTGCTGTCATACGATTTGGGTAATAAATTACCGCCGGTGAGTTGCAAAGCGTTGTGATGATGGCGAGCGATGAAATTTTGGTAATATTTCTTAACTGCGTCATCTTTATTATCTCCAAAAGCCACTTGACAGTCTTGTCCCCGCTTTTTTAAAATTCGGTTTTCTATTTTGAAATTTGTGCTGTCGAAAATTTGCTCTTTGTGAAGTTTGAGAGCGAAATTCTCTAAAATCAATTTTCTAGCAATTGCTTTAATGGATAAAATTGTCCAACTCGGTTTGCCCTTATACATTGAAGGCTGAATTTCTACCTCAAACTGGTCTCCTTTCTTAGGGTTTAGGTTTGTCGATTTTTTCTGTTGTAAAATCGCTAAATTTATAAAAATATTAGGACTAACGTCATTTGCAACGAGCCAACCATTCTTAGCATTTGTATTCCAAATGCTTACAGTGGCAATTACTTTTTTTGTTTCTGCCATAATTTTATTCTGACTTAGCGAACCTACGTAACCAATTCAATAAGGCTAATACTTCGGTGGTGCATTGGATAAGTTCTTTTGCCTGGCAGGTCATCAAATAAATTAAAACTTTTTCCTGATCATTACTCCCCGTAGTAAGTTTATTAATTTCTATCAGAGGAAAAGCACTAACACAGCTTGGTAAATTTTGCCCGGTGAGCCAATTGCAAATTTGTTTCAATAGTTTTTCTTCGCGGTTGTCATTTTTACTTTTTGAATACAAAAAAGCAAGTGTATTCAAAAGTCCGTTGGTTTTGATGTATGTAGGGATTTTATTGACCAAACTGCCGTATTCCTTGTCTTTTCCGTATGCACATTCCCACGCAAACTTTGCTCTTGCCTGGGCGATGCTTTTCAATGTTGAGACTCCGTTAGCCATGTTGAACCTCCTTCTTTTTTAAGTTAATAATTTTGTTCTCACAATCCCTTTTCCTAAGGTAGCATTGCCGCCGATTTGGACGATTGATGGCAAGCCATTATTGAAAAAATCTAAAACGCCTTCTGCTGTCATTTTATCCTCCTTGGCTGAAAATTCATCAGCAAACATCACCAGAGAATATAGAATACTTTCGGCGGGCAGGTATTCTTCGCTGAAAAGTGCCCCTTGTTGTACTGTGCCCGTCTCGTTGTTAATCTTGGTGCGGGTGATGACTTCGGTTGCAAGGGTTACAAAGTCGCGAAAATCGTCGTCGTCAAGGACTACTATGTCGGTTTTGATTTTTTCTTGCCAATACTTATCTAAACCAACAAAAACATTAGTAGCGAGCCATTCGCCCAATTTGTCTATTTCTTGTTTTTTGTCAGGATTTTGAAAAACAAATTCCTCTAAATAGATTTTGTTTCCGTTTACAATGGTAGATTTTTGTCCTATTGAAACCTTTGCAACATTTATTTCAGGCACATCACTTTTCATTCCCGCTAACTCCAAATCCGCAATAAACTTCTTAATCACTCTTGGACAAGTAATCCACGCAAATACGCCGTACAAAGACTTAACGGGAAACAACAACAAACGGGCATCACTAATCGAAATACAACCGGAAAATTGCGAATTATCTTTGAATATTTCTTTTAAATAGTCTTTGGCTGAAAAGCGATTTTTAACATTGATTCCTAATTCAGCATCGTCAAACCCAAATGTTGTATTAATTTTTATAAGATTTCTTTTCGCTTTATCGTCATCAGTTTTTGATATAACCAATTCACTCTCAAAAGCCTCTCTCAATGCCCCTTTGAGCGATGAAGCTTCTATTTTGGGGAAATTGGTGTGCCTTTCGCGCTGGATAGGCAAGTCTACGATACCTAAGTCAGAACCGCTGCCTACATGCAGGGGCGTTTCGCAGATAAGAAACAAAGGTTTGGCATTTTTGAACATAGTTTTATAATTTTAGTTTGTTCCAATGCTTAATTTGTTTTTGAAAGTGTTTTGAAATTTGCGATAAAGAAATATGCTGTGAAGGATTTAAATGTGCAATATTTTCATCAGCAATGTCATCCGTAAAAATCAAAGCTCTTTGAAATAAAGTTTTACTTAGATTTTTCATTTTTACTGAGGTCATTTCAAAGAGTTCTTCAAGTGAAAAATGTTCTTGATTTAGAACATACAAGTCGTAGTAATCTCTGTATTTTGCCCTTAGAAACAAGGTGTTTACTTTCATTACCGCCAAAGTAGGCAGTTGGGCGATATATAGATAGTCGAATAAATGTATTCGGTTTTTAAGTTCATCCCACCCGTTGGCAAAAAAAGTAACCTTTGTGCCATCTACTACAAAATCGGCTTGCTGTGGCGATAGATTGACAATTCTGACAGATTCAAAACCGCTGTTTTGCAAAGTATTTTGAATTGGCAAGGCTTGCAAATCGGCATGCCAGGATAACAAATCAAGGTATTCGCTTAGGCGATGCCCCAAATAAACTGCCAAAGCCGAGCCGCCCACAAAAGTGAAGCTTTGTAGGAGTGGCAAAGTGGCTAATTTTTGCAGCACTTTTTTGGTATCAGGCAATAAATTGTTTAAGCCTTTCACAGCGGTTATATTTTTTTTGAAATATTGATATATATCTTTTTGGGTTTTTTATATTGAAAAATATAATAGCCAAATAAAAATTATGTCTGTAAATCTGCTCATCGGGCAACATTTTTTCGCGCCAAACCATTTTTATTTTTCTGGTATCAAATATTTTAAATAAAATTTTTAGTTCTTCTACATTTCCCCATCGCAAAGCTTCTTCTATCAATACTTCGTCAGGAATATCGGCGCTGGGGGCATAACTCCAAAATGCTCCAAGTTGGCGTAGAAGAGAGATATAGCATTTTTTTTCCATTTTTTTGCTTTTTGACAGGATTTCAGGATTTACAGGATTTTAGGTAATAGCAATATCTATCACTTGATTGTCTTTAATATCCGATTTAAAAAAGTCTTGATAGATATGTCGTTCCTGGCTTAGTCTACTTTTTTGTACTTTTAGAAACTTACAATTGAAGGTAATATTCGTATCAAACTTTTCTTTTAGTTGCCTAACGGTTTCTACATTCACACTGTTTTGGTTATCCCCGTATAGAATTAACCAAATTTCTCTGATATTTTCTAAGAATTGAATCCTTTTGGGAAATTTCTCTAACAACTGTGTCCAACTATTAAAAGGGTTTTCTAATACGGAAACAGGTTTTACTTCTATCGCTATTTTAGAATTATTCTCCTGCTCAATTAACAAATCGATATCACCGCCATCTTGGGTTTTTACACTTACACTATGTTTTACTTTATAGCAATCAAATTTTGTTTGATAATATTTGAATAGTTTATGCTCTACCAAGTAGCCCATTATTGTACCTGTTAAGGGACTTTCTCTGTCTTTAAGATACTCTCTTAAAATTATACCTAGAGGCGTTAAGTTGGTATTATCCTTAAATACCAAATTAAGTTCACGCATTTCTGCAACTTCTTCTTGTCGTTTTGGATTTGTTCTTTGGTTATCGTTAAACAACAAAATTGTATATTTTTCAATTAACTCCCAATCAAAACCAACAGGCATTGGGGATAAATGAATTATATCAGTGCTATCTTCATACAAATAATAAATGGCCAAATGATATAGTTGTGCCAAAATTGTAATTGGCGGAATAAAGGCTTTGTACCCACCTGTAATATTGAGCAAGGAGTTTTCTGTACCCGTTTTGGCAATAATATTTTTAATTTGTTCAATTAGGTTCAGTAAACCTTGTTCAGAGTAGCCCTTTAAATTTAGGCCTTTGATGATATGATTTGATGAAAAGTTTTGTTCTTTTATTTTCTCAATGATGGTTGTTTGCCCTTCATTTGGCTTGTCAAAAACAACTGTTCTTTTGATGATGACCTTATCACCATCTTTCTCTTCTTTATTTTCTTGATTTTCTTGATTTTCAAAATACCCCGCTATCACCTCTGCACACAAAACCGACAAAATAGTGTCGGTACAAAAAAGATGAATGGTTATATATAAGGCTTTGTCCGCTTTCAGGGACTTTTTTAGTTCCTTTTCAATGGCAAAAATGCTGCTGATTTCTGCGCAGTTAGATGTTTCACTTAAAAATTCAGTAAGCAGTTTAAGAATGCCTTTTTCGCCATATTCGCCTTTTACATAGTTGATATAACTATCTGCAGTAGTAGCTGAATTTTCAAAAAAAGAGCATTTTTCAAGTTCTTTTAATTGTTCTTTAATTTCTTTGGTAAGCCCATAGCTATTAGTTTCTTTCCAGTTGGAAATTAGGGAAGTACCAACTGTGGTAATAATAGTTTTGTTCATAGAATTTAACTGTTTAGAGTTGTGCCGATATAAAATTTACCAAAACCTTGTTCGGCGAAACCTTTCACTTCGTCGAAAGGATTGTTTTGATACAAATACTCAAATACGTGATGGGGATTACGAGCTTTCAGGTAATAAACACTTCCTGCCGGGACAGCTTTATACATCGTTTTTGGGGTTCGATTTGCCATGTCAAATCCTCCTGCATACACTGGTTTTCCTATTGCATAAGTCAATAGTTCAAAATCGTTAGAGTTGAGAAATGCTTTGGGGCAATAGCCATTTTCTAATATCGCAGGCGTGCTCAGATAAACCCTTAGCACATCAGATTTTAATTTCTCTGGTCTTAAATGAAGATCAGGTATTTGATTTTGGTCGATATGTTCATAAAATGCTGATTTATTCTCACCCCCTAAGCGAATGATACCTTTCTCTTCGAGTTCTAAATTTTCATATTCAATTGCTATTCTTATTTTATTTCCTTTATTGTTTTCAAGTCTTTGCATGTTCACCCGGTACATTTTGCCTTCTGCCTCACCAGATGTTGTACGGCTGAAATTGTCCCGGGCTATACCAATTTTAGGCTCAGAAGTTATAAAATTATTTAATGAATCAGCATAAATCTGGCTTTCGTTATAATTCAAATAGTGGACAAAGCGATTTCTTGCTAAAATTCCTTTGCTTAGTTCATCTACTTTTTTTCGCAGTGGAGCATATAAAACTTCCTTTTTTTCATTGGAACCAGTAGTTAATGCTTCTCGTTTAAGAAAATAGATTTTTTTGGCTTCTTCATCATTTTTGTCTTTGAATTTTACCAAATCCAAAGGCATTGTAAAATAGGATGTTTCGTTTATCAAAAGATAGATATTGTGAATTTTAAAATCACGTGTGTTTTCGATTGCTTTTTTAGGATCTGTTATACCTTTTTGAAACATAAAAGCCGTTCGAATTGCCCCATAAATTACAGATGGATATGGTGGAAAAATGCCATCAGCCCAAACTTCTTCGCCCATAGAAAAAGGCTTGCCGTCTCTGAAAAAGAGTGTATCAATTGCCTCAATATGTATCGTTTTCTTAGTCATTTCCTTGCAGTTTACGGTTGATAAAGTCGCAAATGCTTAGTGAAGCATTGAAGTTTTTGATATTGCGTTTATTGGGCTCATAAACTTGCTTCACTTTTTTTGCCATTTCCAGAGCCTCTTCTTTGGTAGCTTTGTTTTTTGCCCGCAATACAAGCCTTTCAATCTCATGATTCAGAATTTGAATTATCGTTGAATCTATTTCTCCGTCAAGCAGCATCGTTTCTCTTTGTAAAACAGTGATGAAATTGCTGCTGAAAAGTGCATCCAACCCTTCTCTAACTTCCTGCAAAAGTTCGGTATACCAAACATCCTCACTGTTTTTAATTGTTTTAAATGGCAAGACCACCTTATGGATCTCCCCCGATTTTTTGAGTACAGCGATGCCAAAACTGTCTTTATTTTCGGTGTCTTTGGCTTCCTCTTCCATTTTTCTTGCCCAATTCAGTACTTCGGAAAGGGGCGTTTTGTAGTGGGCTATGGCAATGCCTGCTGAGAAGGTCATTTCTTTGTTTTCTTTAATTTGAAATCTGCCATCAGAAATTTTATCGCTGACTTGTGCTTTAAATTGCTCTCGCAGGTGCTTTATTACTTCAAACAAGTAATGTAGATTTACAAAACCCAAATAGTCATCACCGCCTGCATACACGGTACGACCTTTTTTAGTTTTATCAGTACCTGAGCCATCTACATAGTTGCTGGCATATCTGGCAAATCCGGATAACAAGTCTGAAAGATGGGTATGGAAATCGTGCAATTTTATTTCTCTTTCGATCAGGTATTCGCCCGAAAGCCAGGCACCCATACTGTCGGCATCAAAAAGCAGAATTGCATAATACTTAGTAAAATACAGGTTATTCTCTTTAGCTTTTTTGTAAATATTTTTGAGTTTTGATTTTGCGACTTCGAGAAAGCCAATGTTGATGTTGTGTTTTTCAAAATATTTTTTAGTGAAATTTTCTTCAAAAAACAATTGACCATCTACTTCATCAATATTTTGGGTCTGATTTTCACTCACACAATATGCAAATTCATTTAAAAACAGGTTTTGTCCTTGCTGGTCTTGTATTTTTTTCAGTTCGGTAAGTGTATGCAGCAATGCAATATCTGCTGTTGAGTCAAATTCTTTTCTTTCTCGGTCACTTCGGAAAGGATAAAAACGCTTGATGAAAGTTATGGCTGAAAGTCCCTCCCCTTCGTTTATGTTGGGATTATCAAATTGAGCGACAAGGGGTATTATTGTTTTTCCATCTTGAGATATTGCGTAAGTATATGCTGGTAAAACGTCAGATTTGTAAAACACCAAAGCATTTTGCTCACCGCTGAGTGAACATTTACGACCTTGTTCGGGATATTGGGTGAAAATACGTGAATTTTTGACCGCACCGAGCAGCCGGTCGGCATTATCGTAAGCGGCCGCATAGTTGTCGTTTTTAACCGGTACAAATACCCAAAAAGAAGAAAAATAGTCTTTGAGTTGGGCTTCAAAGGCATCTTTGATTTTGGCATACTCGGTTGTGCCGATTTTTTCTGCGGCTTTTTTAGTCAGTCTTTGAAGTTCAACAGCTACTTCATTAGCTATTTTTTTACCTAAGTCTTTTAGCTCCTGGTCTGTTTTGTTAAAATTAAAAGAAGCCAAAATGCGATTGGGCATGGATTCGGAATTTTTGGAAGGGAATATCACCGTTCCGCCCTCATCTTTTATTGCCAAATAAACCTTTCGGATAAAATCGGAAAGCATCCGACTCCCCGCCCACAAATCTTGTGTCTTGCGTGCCTGCGAGATAAAACTCTGCACGGGCGTGATGGTAAAAAGGAATAGGTGGGTCATAGGGTGATGAGATTTAATTTTTCTTGAAGTTTTGTGTTGAATTTTTGGGTGGCGTCATTAAATTTAATTATCGCATCTGGCGGAACAGACTTGCCTTTTTTCAAATTTTCATTGCTTATACCAGAAACATACTCGTAGGGAACAAATAAGATGTAGCCCGTGTACCCCCCATTTTCTTCATCTAAAAATAAAAAATATGATTTTGAGTGTCTTTCTAAAAAAGCATTTCTGTCTTGAACAATTGGTGCGGCTATATATCTCCTTGTGTCGTAAGTGTGTCCATCTCCCATATTTTTTCTTGCATGAATATAAGCATCGCCAATTACTTTTAGAGCATTATCGTAAGTACCATTGATTACATCTCTTGCTTTAAAGAGTAGTACTGAACTTGAAAGACTTGTAAACTTTGATTTTGGATTAGTAGTTTTTAGTAAATCTTTCCATTTGGGTAAATTTTGAGTAATGTCTGTTGCAGTATTATCTTCACTTTCTATTGCCTTGATAATTTTTATTTTGCCAAAACCATTTCTACTCTTTGAGCCTAACCCGCCTACGTAACACATCAGTACAAAAGCCTTAATTACCTCATCTACTTTTTTTTCATCAGTAAATCTCAGGCAGATGTTAAACTGTTGCCCTTCATCAAAAAAAGCGTGTGTAAATCCTTCACGATAATCATAAGCACCATAAGCAAGATAATTCAAGATATTAACAGGTGTATTTCTTGAAAGTGGATAGTTTCCTCTATGCTGAGGGAATCTATCTTTTGTGCTTGGTTTTAAAAAGTTTTTATCTCTTGGGCAAGTAATTATCACCTTACTCCTCTGCGCAGGCTCTGTCCCCCCAAAAATCTCACTTTCTTGTTTTTTTAATTCTTCAAGGCTCAGATGTCCATTCAGCGCCCGCCACCAAAAGCGCAAAGCCCCTTTGATGCTGGGTGGACGTAGTTCAGGAATGCTCTGGTCTGCACCCGAGAGAAACATGGGTGTTATGGTTTCGCAGGTGAAGGTGATTGTTTTCATATCTTCTGAGGCTTCTTCTAACATTTATCAAATTGCCTTAATTTAAGGTATTATTCAAATTACATTTAACAAATTTTATATAAAAATATTAATTTTTCAATACCTAACTTCTAGAATTTTCTGGAATTTTAGTGTAGCGATTAAGCATTTTCATGCTTTCTAGCATCATTGTTTGTCGCAGGTGCTCAGGGCTGAGTACCTCAATCTGACCGCCAAAAGATAATAATAGGTTTTTCAACTCTTGATTGATGATGACTTGGAGTTGTATCTCAGCACCGTTTTCATTTTCTGATTTTTGAATGATCTTTTGGCTCTGATGCATAGGCTTGGTCCGAATGTAGGGCAATACATTTTTATCTACCCAAATTCGTATTTTTTCAGGAGTTGCACCTTCAGGGCGCGTCACGCCCACGATGTCTTCGAAATATTCCGTAAAATCGATTTCCGTATTTGGCATAGCTTCTTTTGTAGTCAGTTCATAAGATTCAATGCGGTCTACTGCCAGATTCATTACTTTGAGTTCCGGTCGGTGCATGGCTTTGCCAAATACAAACCAGCGACTGTTGAAATGGCGCATATGCCAGGGATGGAATTCAAAATGTTGCTTTTCGTCGGTGAAGGGTGCATAGAGAACATGTACTGTCAATCCTTTCAGCACTGAATACACGATTCTTGGTATTAGTTTTACATTGTGGTAATCCACATTTAGGTCGTACGTGATTTTGTTGTATTGTTTTGCAACGCGTTCTTCGCGTAACTCGGTCAGGGCAGTAAGTTTTTCAAAGATGTCGGGATCTATTATGGCTTTGTAATCGCCCAAAGTACTGAAGTAGAGTCTAAAGAGCTCTTTGTCGCGCTCGCTGAGATGTCGTGTCCAGGAATCGAATTCCTGAATGTCAGGACTTGTTATTTTGTAGATGATTCTTCGGCCTTTTCGTATTTTATCTAACACGATTTCACCGCTGTTTTCGATTTCTTCTATGTCATTATAAAAAGTCCGCCGAGTGATGGGTTGATAGCCGTTTCGCGTGAGCCAGGTATTGATTTGTTCAACTACTTCATCTACGCTGTATTCGTGAAAAGGATGCCGAAGAATTTCGATGATCTTCTGCTGTCGCTTAAACGCTGGATAAGTATCTGCCATAGGAGTTGTTTTAATGTTTTTATTTTCATTAATGAAACAAAAGTAATTTTGAAGTATTTATTAGAGAGTTAATATAATTCACTGTAAAAGAATTAAAATAATTAAATTTTCTATTATATGTGAAATTTAATTTCATATATTTATAGTATTTTTGCCATGGGTTTTAAGCCTAAAGGGGTTTGATCACTAAAAATGCTAAAAATATGAATAACGGAAGAGAAACATTCAGAAATGGAGCGTATGGAGCTTACAATTCTTTTACTGAACAAGGTAAGCCGATATACGAGGAAGAAGCTACTCACGGAAGTTATGGAGCGCTTCTGTTGCATCCGGAGTGGAAAAAGTGCCGTGAACGCATACTGGTTCGCGACTTTCGCAAGTGTAGAAACTGTGGTTCCCCTGAGGAATTAGAAGTTCACCACCGTCAGTATCACTTCTATGTAAGGCAAAATAAGTATGCCGAGCCTTGGAACTATCCTGATCATCTGATGATTACGCTCTGCAAGCGCTGCCATGCACGAGGACACCAGCTGTATCAGGTTCCTACTTTTTACATCGATTAAGCGGATGTTTAACCTCTTAAATTCTAAATACGATGAAATCTTTTTTTGACTTTTTTAAAAGAAAACCGGATGATTCAAACAATCAAAATCAAGATGACAAAGGATCACAGGATTCGCGTATTACCAGCAATGGTGTCTACGATGTACCCCGCGAAATGTTTATCGAGGAAAATCCACCAAAAGGTGTTCAAACTTCCAATAGTAATGATCAGCAAAAACAAAGTGAAATGAATCAAAGTTATACCGTGCTGAAAGGCATAAGAGCAGTTATTGCTTCTTTTAGTGAAGATTTTGAGAAAAAAGGGTTCGATGATGCTCTAGTGATTCAGGATAGAAACTTCATGAATAAAGGTATCGAACTCCTAAAGCTTAAGTTACATTCAGTGATCGAACAGTTTCTGCTGGATATTTCTAACGAAATAATTTCTCTGGAAAGTCGGATTCAACAGTTAAGAGATTTTAATTTAAATGATTATGCAAATTCTTTATTGAGTAATTTGAACAATTTAAAAAAAGAATTAGAGCACATAAAAGAGTATCAAAAAGACTTTCAAGAAGAAGGGAATCTGACGCAAAAGTGCTTGCTTTCATATGAAAGAGGTTTTATGAAGGGAATCGTTCATTTATATAAAAATAATAACTAAAAATAATTAAATATTTAACTAAAAAATACCGTTTAACTTTTAAATTATTTCTGCCATGAGAAACTTATTACTAGCAATATCTTGCATTCTTACTGGTTACAACTATGATGTAGTAAAAGAGTGTTCACCGGCAATGTCACGGAAGATTTATACGTATGCAATTATCCTAATATTAATCACCGGAATCTGGTTTTTTGTGGGCAAAAATTTTTATATTATGTATGTGAATCAACATGAGACTCCTGAGAGACACATATTTTCAATTTACGTGGGAGCTTTTGCAGCTTTTATGGTATTTGTGATAGAGAGAATAATTTTGTCGACGGAAAAAACTAATGGATGGAATTTTACAATAAGATTTATTATTGGAGTTGTTATTGCTATCATAGGAGCTTTGGTTGTAGATCAGTACATTTTTAAAGGTGATATTGAAATAGAAAGGAATAAGGTTAAAGGAGAACGAATAGATGAATTAGTAGCGTCTCGTTCTAAGGATTTAAAAGATCAACTGATCGCATTAGAAGAAGAAAAAAGTGCTCTGGTAATAAAATCAGACTCTACCAGGTATGAGGTAATGAAAAAACCTTATACAAAAGAAGTAACATTTAAAGAGGAATCAAATGAAAAAAATAATATCGAAAAAAATGATCAAAATCAAACTGAAAAAATAAAGAGAATACAAGTTACTTTGGTTCCACACCCAGGATATAAATTTATTGATGAATTAAATGAAAAAATTGATTTGATAAATTCCCAAATTCAAGAAAAACAAAAGAACATCCAACAATTAAGAGAAAATGTAACCTTGGAAGTAGAAAAATCCTTTGGATTAATTGATGATTTAAAACTTTTATGGAATTTAATTTTTGGCTCTATTATTGCTGGTTTAGTCTATTTTTTGTTCTTTATTTTATTCTTATTTGTTGAGCTTTTAGTTTTGTATTTGAAATGGGAAAATTACAAAAATGGGGGTGAAAATGAATATTCCGATATCGTACAAGAGAAGAGGAATATCAATCGAATGAACCGAACAATAAATTCATTGAATCGAATATTGAATTAAAAAGTTAATGGCCGGCGATCATAGAAATGATCCCGGCCTTTTTTTTAATTAAAGAGATTGTTTACATTCTGATCAAAAATGTCATAAGCAATAGATTGTCCATCCCGGTTTGACTGACCAAATCTAATAGTTGGTATTCGGCTATTCAACCGTAATATTTCAAATTTTTTCAATACTTCAGGACTGATTCGATCTTTTTCTATTAGTACGACATTATCACCAGAGTAAAGTGCCAGATATTCTGTGTTCAGATTCTTTCTGATTGCCTCCGGTAAATGGTATTCTATCGGCAGATCATCAGGAGTCTTGATCAATATTTTGAGCAATTTTACCAGAGTGTCGGAATAATACATCCCAGTGTTGGATACATAACCATTGAAATTTCTGCCAAGCATGAAGATAAGTGGCATTTTGTGTCCTGAAGAGCTTACAACTGCTTTTGGATAAATGTATAAATGTTCCTTTGCCCTTGTGGTGGCGGTATAGAGCCATCTCAGGTCTTTGTTGTTTAAATTGGTCAGGATTACATTTTCCCATTCGCTGCCCTGAGCTTTGTGACACGTAAAGGCATAAGCATATTTTATATACAATGCATTCAGATAAGGATCTATGGCTGCTTTGACGTTTACATAGTTTATAAAATCTTCTTTATTTGAACGGATGATTTCAATTTGTTTTTTGATGTCAAAAACTTTTTCATTCGTTATCTCTTCGCAGAATTTAAACTTTACCCTGTTGTAAAAGTATTTGTAATTAGCCAGACGTTGATTTATTTTAAATTCTTGCCTTACACCTTTTTTCGGGATGCTAAAAAATTTATATACTTCCGTTTCTACATTTGTTTCCATTTGGGTCTTTACTTCCATGTACTTATCATCGCTATTTAAAATTCGGATATTGAGGTCGAAATAAGGAATTAGCACACCAATGTTTAACTGAAAGTACTGTGCGAGCGATATTTCACATTTTTTAATTTCATTCACAAATAATATGTCTCCGTTATAAATTTCGTAATTGTAATTATTTTGTACACATATTAAGCGATCATTTTTTTCGATAATATCTTCATAGTTCAAACTTTTTCTGATATTGTAATTGCAGAAGTCGGCTGCATTATTGCTCCAGGTTACCACAGCCACATCCTTATTTTTTTGATAGATTTCTATAAATTTTTTTACTAGATCATTCAGGTCATTGTAGTTGATTGTAATATTTTTTTCCAATCTGATTGAGTTTTTATCTCGGAAGTCATTTACCAAATATTTTATCGAAAAATTTTTATTTTTTGCTTCCTGAATTTTATCCCTCAGATATAGTGAAAATTCAAGGATACTGTTGTCCTGCTTAAAGCGATGTGGCATAGATAATTCATACATCATTGTATGTATTTCATACTTCTGTGTGATGAATTCAGGTGAGAGTCCAAATGGCTCTCCGGTTTCGATCGGGGGCAGCTGGTAAATATCACCAATCAAGATAATTTTTACGTTATCTTTTATACACAATCCTATTAGATCCCGTAGTGTAAAACCGGTACAATTTTTATAAATGCGCCCCTTTTTTTTCTCTTCAAATATTTTTCTTTTTATCTCATCGTCATTTATCAGATCGCTGAGCATACTTGCCTCATCTACGATGCCTACATGACTACCGAAATTCTGATTGAGAGTCGTAATCTGAATCAATGATAATTCATCCTCATCTGTGTTTTGATCATCAATTGGTTTATTGTCAGATTCTGTTATAGATACACCCACTTTCATCGAATAGATTTTTTTATGAATTGTGTTAGCAGGTTTTCCTGTCTTTTCTGAAATGTTCCGGCTTGCTTTTCCAGTAGGGGCCATAAGGGAGACTGTATTTTCCTTAAATATTTCGCCAATCATTTCCAGGATGTATCTGGCAAGAGTCGTTTTACCGGTACCGGCAGCACCTCTGAGTATGAATATCCTGTGCTCTGGTGAATTCATGAATTTGAAAATCAGCCCGAGAGCCTCTCTTTGCTCTTCGCTGAGCTTAGCCGATATCCTTGTTATGAAGTCATTAAATTGCTGGTCATTTATTTCTTCCCGTACAGATTCGACCAGAATTTTGAGATTATAAACATTTGCGATCTGAAACATCATGTCCAGAATATCACTTTCAGTGCTTAGTTCTGGTTCCTGAGAGCTTTTGTTTAGCTTTTGGTAGAGTATCTTCAGAAGTTTGGCAGTAGGTGTAAGCTCGGGTTGATATGACACTTTAAAATGTCGCAGAATTCTAATGTCTTTCAGATTTATTACAAACTTCCCATCGAGAAGCTTGTCGGCCTGTGGATTGTCAGACCCGTCGCAGGCGTAATAAATAAGGTCTGCCTGAGGAATCTGTCCGACGATAAGGGTCTTAACTAAGGACTCACCGAGTTGATTGCTTAAAAAAAGTCCAGTCAGATTTTGACCATCGTATATGGCTGCATTTAGCGATCTCTTGTCAGATCCGGCTATTTCATATATAAAAAGTTTACTCATGGTTATGGTATTGAGATATAGGTTTCAATACGTATTTTCTGAATTGAACAAATTCGAAGATCGTGACTTTTCTCTTAATATCACCTTGCATTTCTTCGCTCACATGTCTTTCGGTAGTAGAGGCATATACATCGGCACCTGCTTGAATGAGATATGACACAAGAGCGAAACAAAAATTGAATTCACCCATTACGTGAAATGAATAATGCTGCAGAGGTGTATATTTTTCTGAGAGTTCTGCTAGGAAACTGTCTAATTTCTCCAGCAATTCTGATGGCGTCCAGCTAGGATCAATGCTCGGAAAAGCCACATCGATGACGCCTCCAAACATTTTTTCGGCAGCTTTCATTTGTTGTGTACTCCACAGCGAAGAGGGGTGATTTGATATATTTATCAGAGCCATTATTTAGTTTTTAACTGACATTAAAATATTTAAGACTTTCTCTTGCATATGCATGAGGTTTTCTTTATAATCTCCAGGATTATTTCTTCCAAAATGGGCATGGTTTAGTGCATTGCGTATTTGGCTCAGATCTCTCGTGATATTAACCAGTTCTTCGAAGTTAGTGAATTTGTTCTTTACAGCCTGACCAATATGAACGTTGTTTCCCAGGTGGCCTGTCCATTCATGTGGCGGCCTATCGCCTACATTTAGTAGTGAAGAGATGATAGCATAGCGTACTAAATATTTTTTGTGATTAGAATTGGTGTCATTAGGATAATTTACGCTTTCATGATTTTCGATCATTTCAAGTAGATGTGCTATAATACCTTCATTCAGGAGAGTAGCAGCTTGCTGGATGAGATTTTTATTCAGGCAGAAGCCGGCTGAATATAGGCAATTCATGGTGTTTTCCTGAGCATTATATGTGCCTGTGGGAAAAATGTTTTGGATTTCATTGACTATAGGTTTAAAGAGGTCTGTTATTATCTGAATTATGTTGTTATCTGTAGAGGGATTATCAAAAGAAAATTTAAGTATTTTGTCTAAATGATTTCCCTTATTTATACCTTCTCCGTTGCATAAGAATATGTCTTCCGAAAAGCTTTGAAGATTTTTAATCAGCTGGTTAAGCTTGTTAAGTGCTTCGTTTTGTCCTCTAAAGAGTTTTCCGAGTTCGCTGGTTATGTCTTTTGTGAAATCTCTGGCATCAACGGCATATCCAAACTTTCGAAGTTGATAGGCGAAGTCGCTCAGCTCCATGAAAAAACTGTAAACCGTCAAATCGATAATAGGGGCAATTTCAGTACTCTGGTCGCGTGCTTCAAAATTCCCATACGTGATGGATTTAATGTGAATATTCAATCGATGGCGTGCGTACTGACTCAGCACGGTGAAGAGAATCGGTATATAGCGAAAAGCATGCGTCACATCGATGTACACTTCGTCGTCTTCTTGCAGTTGGCTGATCATTATCGAAAACAACTGCCAGATTTCCTGTTCGTTGCGGCCATCGATCGGGAAGATAACCGGCATAATTTGAGCCTTAGTACCGAAGTGGTTTAACCTCTTTTCAAGTCCGTCATTAAGGATAATTTGTTTTGTAGTTTTATCCTGGTGTCCATTGTCAAGCCAGTTTCGATTTTTGGAATCTTCTGTCATAAAGATGACAATCGAATCGGCCTCATTCCACTCCTGGGCATTGAGCATTCTCAAAGTGGACATTTGAATGTATTTTTCTGGTTCGCTGTCGGTGTAAGTCATATTTCTGTACTTGCAAGGTACATAGTCGCTGGTACCGAGAAAAGAGAAAAACTTCTTTGCCAAAGTTTATGAGTTTTTTATTATTTCAACTATCTTATTTTCCTGTAATTCTTTATTGCCCATAAGCTCAATATTGCCCATCAGTCTGGCTTTTAGAAATAAATTATTTCTCGATTCTTCATTTAGAGTTTCGAGTTTTGCCATTGTAAGCAAAATGGAGCGCGATGAAAGACCAAATCTTTTGTTCAAACTCGCTACTTTATACATTTGGTTTAGTAGCGTTGCAGTATTTATTCTACAAGGGTCATGTACTGTTTTACATTCGATCGCAAAGGGCTGATTTTTGTAAAGGACCAGAACGTCAATTTCATTGTCATTCATGGCGTTTTCGACGGTGTGAGAGGGATTTTTTTCTTTTAGTTTAATACCTATTTTAATAAATTTATCTCCTAATCTGAGTTCTCTTTTTATGGTTCGGTAGATAAATTCTTCAAACCATTCACCAAATAAATTTCCATTAAAAGTACCATCATTATTTATAAATTCTTTTGGTAATTTTTGAGTGTTAAAATCGTTTTTCAAAAGATTTTGCCATACATCATTGCACCAGGTACCTGATCTAATTTTAGTTTTACAATCGCATTTCATCCCATGTAGGTTCAGATACTCTTCGGCACCTATGAAATAAGTGAATTCTATAAACTCAGCAGCAGTATTTAAATACACTTTTTCGTAGCCTTTTGAGCTGAAAGGCACGTAGTAAAATTCCGCATTTTTTCGACCAGAGAAATAATGCCACATGCCTATCGACATGAGCTTAGTTCCGCCAGTTACATTTACTAAATAAGTGCAGTTTTCTTTGTTTAAGATGTCAGCTTCAGCATATTTTGAAGTGTTCTGGAATAGTTCATTTTCCGATACAATTATCTTAGTGTATCGATCTGATTCAATTCCCGCTGTTGTAGCCAAGGTTTCACACTTGCCTTTGGTTTCCATCTTTTGAGTTGTGATAAATACATAGTGATCCACCTCTTTCAGTTCTTTGATCAGCAGATAGTTAGGCATTGGTTGGTCAGAGATTGCCGAGACGAGTATGCGCATACGCTTTTATTTATAATTTATGGCGCTCCTCCGGCTACCTGTCGCGATAAAGCCTCACAGGTAGTACCGTCGCTGTTTTACCATCACAGAATTTCACCAGCAGACTGTGAACATAACGACAGCAATATTACGTAATTTTATTCTGAAAAAAAGAAATCAAATTAAAAATCAGCAAAGTGCTAACATGTATCGAAAGAACATAATAAACAGTCGATTATCAGTTCTTCATTTCAATACCGGATGAGGATGGATTTCATCCGGCTGTTTTAAAATTTTACTCTTTAGTTTTTATGAATTCAGATTGATAAGAAATCAGACCGAAGAAAACCTGCTCCGCTTTGGATTGCTTTTGTCTAAGATTTATTGAAGCAAGATTAATTAATTGAGATACGGTGTGAAATGTCATAAAATTCAAATCCTAGCAGAAAATTATCGGAAAAAAACTGTTTATTCCAGAGCTTTCTTGTACCGCTGGATAGCACGGTTGCGTGCGAAAGTGTGTTCAATGATCGGCTTGGGATAGGCTGGGGTGTTTAACTCCGGCACCCATTTTTTTACGTAGCTCAAATTTTTGTCAAACTTCTCAGTTTGCAGTGCCGGATTAAAAATTCGGAAATAAGGTGCTGCATCGTTGCCACTACCGGCTGCCCATTGCCAACCGCCTACATTGGAGGCCATTTCGTAGTCGAGCAATTTGGCGGCAAAGTATTGTTCTCCCCAGCGCCAGTCGATCAATAAGTGTTTGGTCAGAAAGCTGGAGACGATCATGCGCACGCGGTTGTGCATAAAGCCGGTGGCGTTTAATTCGCGCATACCAGCATCTACAATAGGGTAACCGGTCAGCCCTTCGCACCATGCTTTGAAGTGCTCTTCGTTGTTTTCCCACTCGATGCGGTCATATTCGGGTTTAAAGGCTTTTTCAGGAATGTGGGGGAAGTGATACAGAATCATTTGATAAAAATCTCTCCAAATCAGCTCGTTGAGGTACTTTTCATTTGTAGCAGCGGCTATGCGGGCGAGGGATCGGATGCTTATGGTGCCAAATCGCAGGTGAACACTTAGGCGCGACGTGCCCTGTGTGGCCGGAAAGTCTCTTTTTTGGTGATAGTTTTGGATAATGCCTATTGGAATTTCTCTCGATGGATATGAGTAAGAAGTCGTCACAAAACCCATTTCTTCAAGGGTAGGTATGGGCCTTGATGCGGTTTTGTAAAAATTCGAAAAATAGGCCTCAGTAGGATACGATTTTAAGTAAAAATCGTTGAGCTTCTCCTTCCATTTTCGGCTGTAAGGCGTGTACACCGTGTATGGTTGTCCATTGTCTTTTAAAACCTCGTTTTTTTCAAAAATTACATGGTCTTTGGCCCCTGTGAATTTGATACCTTTTGATTGAAGCAGTTCATATATCTGTTTATCGCGCTTATGAGCGTAGGGCTCGTAATCGCGGTTGGCAAATACTTGACCTATGGGGAGCTCTTCGGTGAGTTGAGGCCACACTTCCTCAGGAAATCCATACTTCACCAAAAGGGTCGATCCCAGCTTTTCTAATTCAGCCATTAGTCTTTTAACCTCCTGATAGATGAAATTTACTCTGCGATCGGTTTTATCCTGTAGTTTATCGAGTATATGCCGGTCGAAAATAAAGAGTCCAAGGACAGGCAAGCCGGATTTTAAAGCGTGATAGAGGGCTGCGTTATCTTCGAGTCTCAAGTCTCTTCTGAACCAGTGTATGGCAATTTTTTCCATAATTTATGTGTTTAAAAACATTTTTAAAACAGGTATAAAAAGCTGCTGTTCAGATGTTCTGAGTATTAAAGAACCTCTTCTAGGGATTCAAATTTTATGGAATCTTCAACGCGAAAATCTCCGGATTGAACTCTTCTCAGCTCGGTTAGGTAGGCACCACAGCTGAGTTTTTGACCGAAATCGTGTACAAGGCTGCGTATGTAAGTACCCTTAGAACAGTGCACCTTAAAGTAAAAAAACGGTGGAGAGTAGTTGGTAATTTCGAATTTGTAGATCTGAACCGGACGGGCTTTCAACTCCTTCTGCTTTCCAGCACGAGCCAGTTCATATGCCCGCAATCCGTCAACTTTAATGGCGGAAAAGAGTGGGGGAGTTTGAAGGATCTCTCCTTCGAAAGCCGATGCAACCGTTTGAAGCTCTGCGATGTCGGTCGGCAAAGGGAGGTTGGTGGGTATTTCTTGGGTTTCGCGGTCGTAGCTGGGTGTAATATAGCCCAGCTTTCCTTGTCCCGTGTAAGTTTTTGAGTCGTTGATTAGGCGATCTATTTTTTTTGTAGCCTTACCTGTACAAATAACTAATAGCCCGCTGGCCAATGGATCGAGTGTACCTGTATGACCTACTTTAATTTCTTTGAGGTGATATTTTTTTTTGATAATACCCCTGATTCGCCTTACTACATCAAAAGATGTAATGCCAAATGGTTTATCAATAAGCAAAATAATGCCATTGAGGTAATAATCGGCGGACTTCACGCACGATGAATTAATAATAGTAGTATGACACAATGGATATGAAACCGACTACAAAACAATAAAATGAAAAATACTTCAGTTGAGCGCGTTTAACCATTGAAATCATAAGATTGCACGCGAAGATGCCCACCAAAAATGATGTGGCAAAACCAGCTAAAAGCACCGAGAAAGGCACTTGTGTAGGGTTTTCAACGGCTGAGACTTCCTGAATCATCTCTCCAGCATCGAGAATGATTTTTCCAAATATTACAGGTATTACCATCAAGAAGGAAAACCGGGCAGCTTTTTCGCGATCTATTCCGAGTATTACTGAAGTGCTGATGGTGGCGCCCGATCGAGAAATCCCGGGCAAAATGGCTATAGCCTGAGCTACACCAATGAAAAAGGCATTTAATGGAGTAATAGACTTATTCGTAGCTTTTGACTTATCAGCAATAAATAGGAGCAATCCCGTAATAATAAGCATGACCCCAACAAAGGCGATTTTGCCTTCGAAAAGCGCTTCGATTTGTTCTTCAAACAAAAGGCCTATAACTCCTGCTGGAATCATAGAAAGTATAATAAGGCCGGCAAATTGAGTTTCTTCGTTGTTTTTGAATTGAAGTAAACCGTTGATGAGCTTACCTACGTCTCGGCGATAAACTACAAGGGTAGCAGCAGCTGTGGCAAAATGTACTATTACGGTAAAAAGAAGGCTTTCTTCACCTTTCATGTGTAGACCGAGCAGAGCTTTGCCGATTTCGAGATGGCCACTGGAGCTCACGGGTAAAAATTCAGTTAGCCCCTGTAGTATTCCCAATATTATTGCATCAATCAGGTTCATTTTTCTTGGTCTTTTGGCTGGTACATGATGGCAAAGATCTGCGTAATGAATCCGAGTATGATTAATGCAGGAGCGACTCGTATTCTTCTAGGACTAAAAATTTCTTCGTTAAATACATTAGGATCATCACTACCACCACCTTTCATCAGAAGATATCCAATAGCCATAAGTAAAATACCTCCTATCATAATCAGATAGTTGGTTTTTCCAAATATTAAGGGCTTTTGAGAAGGATTGTGTTTCATGCGTACAACTGTTCTATGTCTAACTGAAGATATTTATTAAGGGCAAATAAAGTACAGACAGATGAAACAACCACGCCCAAAATGCTCAGCATGGGAATATTTGCGTAGAGAATGGATTCATCGAGCTGAATAAACATTTCCGACGTCCAGCGCAGTGAGTATTTGTACAAAGCCAACAGGAGTCCTGAAGCGAATAGACCTGAGATAAACCCTTGTAGGACAGCGTTTAACATAAACGGGCGGATGATAAACCAATGCGTAGCTCCTACCAGCTGCATGGTTCGAATGATGAATCGTGAAGAATAGATCGATAGCCGTATGGAAGAATTGATCAATGCGATAGAAACCAACAACAAGATAACTACCATGCCTAAAGCTACATAAGTGAGTTTTTTTAGATTAGAATTCATTAAATAAATTAAATCTTTATCGATTACAACTTCATCGACGATGGGCTCAGATTTTAAAAGTTTTTCAATGGAGGCAATTTCTTGCTCGTTGGCAAACTGTTCATAAACATTGAGCTCTATGACATCCGACAGAGGATTAAAACCTAAAAATTCGATGAAGTCTTCATTTAGGTCTTTTTTGAGCATTTCAGCAGCTTCTTCCCGCGTGATAAGCTCGGTACGACGAATACGTTCGTCGGTTTCTAAAATCTTTTGCAGTCTTCGCGCATCTGCCGGATTAACTTCAGGTTTTAAAACAACTAGTAAGGTAAGGTTTTCTTTGAGGTTTTTGGCAATTATGCGAGCATTAAAAACGATCGATCCAAAAACACCCAGAACAAAGAGAACGAGTGTTTGAGAGATGATTACACTTACAAAATTTGCTCTAAGCCTGTTTTTCAAGTAGGTACGGGCCATAGCCTTGTTATCTTATCCAATCTGGTAAATCGTCACTGCTTTGCTTTTGTCGGTACAAGTTGCAGTCAGTAATAATGGTGATAGGTTCCTGAGGAGGCTCAAAGTCGGATCGACTAACCTTTAAATTTGGGTCAGCATAACACTTTTTCATAAAAAGTGCCCAAACGGGCATTGCAGCTGTGGCACCTTGTCCAAAATAGGTAGAGCGGAAGTGTGCCGAGCGGTCTTCGCAGCCAACCCATGCTCCGGCCACAAGGTTGGGCACCATACCTACAAACCATCCATCGCTGTTGTTTTGAGTAGTTCCTGTTTTGCCGGCTATGGGATTATCGAATCCCCAGGGAAAACCCGTAACGACATTTTCGAGATATGAGCCCCCTTTGCTGCGTAGGCGTGCACCTGTACCATACTGTGTTACAGCTTTAAGGATGTCGAGCATCACGTAGGCCACCTCTTCGCTCATCACCTCGCGGGTTTCTGGTTCAAATTCGGCCAGCACTAAGCCGTTTTTATCTTCTATGCGCAGTATTACAATGGGTTCTGTGTAAGTGCCTTTATTAGCAAAGGTGGTGTAAGCCCCAATAAGTTCATACACGCTTAAGTCCATAGTACCTAAGGCGATGGAGGGAGCTTCCGGCACTTCGCTTTTAATGCCTAAGTCTTTACACAGTTGTACTACGCTGGCCGGCCCTATTTGCTTCATCAGGAAGGTACTAACCGTATTTTTACTTTCGGCTAATGCCCGCTTGAGGGTCATCATTCCTTCGTATTTATCGTCTGAGTTTGAGGGGCACCAGTCCTTTAGAAGGCCATACATTCCTGCTTCTATGCAAATACGCGCATCGGGCACTTCGAAGCACGGACTGTATTTTTTTTCTTTAATGGCTGTGGCGTACAAAAACGGTTTGAAAGTAGAACCCACTTGACGTTTGGCTTGAAAGACGTTGTCGTACTTAAAGTGCTTGAAATTAATGCCTCCAACCCAGGCTTTAATGAAGCCAGTTTGCGGCTCGACTGCCATAAATCCACTTTGGTAAAACGACTTGTAGTAGCGTATGGAATCTAGAGGCGACATGAGTGTATCGATCTCCCCGCTCCATGAAAAGATTTGCATGGGCATAGGAGTTTTGAAATTTTTCATAATAGAATCTTCACTCACGCCTGTGGCTTTCAGTTCCTTATATCGTCCGCTACGCTTTACGGCACGCATCAGGAGGTCTTCGATTTCAGCTTGGGTAAGCTTTACAAAGGGAAAGTCTTTTCGACCTTTTTCTTTGGCAAAGAATACTCTTTGGTAATTTGATAAGTGTTCTGCCACGGCTTCTTCGGCATACTGCTGCATGCGCGAATCGATGGTGGTGTAAACCTTTAATCCATCGGTGTAAATGTTGTACATCGATCCGTCGGGCTTTCTATGTTCTTTTACCCACTCGCTTAAAAACAGTCTGATGTGTTCTCTCAGATAAGAGGCCAGTCCTTCGTTGTGGCTTTGTTTTCTGAAATTTAAACTTAATGGCTTGTTTTTGAGCTCTTCGAACTGTTCAGCCGTTATAAATTTGTTTCGAAGCATTTGATTCAATACGACATTTCTTCTCTGCAAGGCTCTTTCAGGAAATCGAATCGGGTTAAAAAATGAAGGGTTTTTAGCCATCCCCACCAGCAATGCTGCTTCGTGGATTTCTAAGTCTTTTGGGCTCTTGTTAAAATAGATTTGAGCTGCTGATTCGATGCCTACGGCTTGGTAGAGAAAGTCAAACTGATTAAGATACATTGCCAGGATCTCTTGCTTCGAATACTGGCGCTCAAGACGTAAGGCGATGATCCATTCCTTGACTTTTTGGATGATGCGTGTAAAGATGTTGCTCGGTGGCTCGTGAAAGAGCATTTTGGCAAGCTGCTGTGTGATGGTGCTGCCACCACCTGCCTGACCAAGCAGAAATACAGCACGCATCAAAGCTTTGACATCGATGCCCGAATGGCTGTAAAATCGCTCATCTTCTGTAGCTACTAAGGCATTCACCAGATGAGGACTGAGATCTTCAAACTCTGCATGTGTTCTGTTTTCTTTGTAAAATTTACCGAGCACTACACCATCTTGTGATATAATTTGAGTTGCGAGATTGCTTTTGGGATTTTCAATTTCTTCAAATCCTGGTAACGGTCCGAAAGCTCCAATAGCAACACTTGTAATAAAAAGCAAAAACAAAGCTGCCACAGCACCTACTGTGTACCAAAAAAGCCTGACGTAATTTGGTTGATTTTTTGTGCTATTTGCCATTTCACAGGTATTTATTTTACTTCTTTTATTACAATGCCTACTTTCTCTATTCCGGGTAGGGAATCGATGCGCATTAAGTGATTAAAATCTACGTAATAATATCCAATGTTACCGAAACGAAGAGGTCCTTTTCCGATGGTATTTTCTAATACTTTTGTATATGAAAATCCCTTACCAGTCATCTTTCCCATTTCGTCGAAGAGCACATAGTTAGCGGTATCTGCGTACTCGCGATTGTCTTCAAAAAAAATTTCTCTTTTAACGTATAGATTGGCAAAAGGATATTCACTTGTGTAGTGTAAAATAGATTTTATTAAATATACTTTTGTTGTATCTTCAATAAAGAATTGGAACGAAAGTGTAGTGTCTTTATGCCAAGGTTTTTTTATTTCTATAATTTCAATGTGGTAAACATTGTTATTACATGATTGAAGTGACCAAATTGCTAAAAATAATAGTAATGCAATTGAAAAAAAAATTATTTTGTTTACACTTAAATATTTAAATCTATTCAGAACATTATGTATGAATAATGGGGAAGAAAATTTTTTAAAAAACATCATTTTTTGGTAGATTTATTTTGGCTGTATTTTGCCTTTTTCTTTTTGTTTCTTTTCTTCTTTTGTGTCTCCTTTTCACTATTATCTGTAGTGTCGAGATTAGAAGTTAGCAAAGGAGTAACAGGAATTTCAGTGCTATGAGGTTGCTGTTCTACGAGTGATTCAAGGTTTTCAGCCAGTATATTATTTTTATTATCTTCAATGGTTTTGAGTACATTGTTAAGAGGTATTCCATGCCAATTAGTCGTATTATCGGTGTAGGCATACCATAGTATGCGTCTGAAGATATCCACTTTTTGCAGCACAGCCTCTCCGGCTTTGGTTTTTAGCACTTGATTGAAGTCGGGAAATTCTTTAATGGCCTCCATGTAGGAGTCGAGTTCATAGTTTAGGCAGCATTTAAGTTTTCCACATTGGCCTGCAAGTTTTTGGGGATTAAGGGAGAGTTGTTGATAGCGTGCTGCTGAGGTGTTCACTGCTCTGAAGTCGGTGAGCCAGGTAGAGCAGCACAACTCTCTGCCGCACGAACCGATGCCTCCAAGACGGGCGGCCTCCTGGCGAAAGCCTATCTGGCGCATTTCGATCCGAATGCCGAAAGAGGCGGCCATGTCTTTTATGAGGTTTCTGAAATCTACCCGCTCATCAGCTGTGTAATAAAAGGTGGCTTTGGTACCATCTGCCTGAAATTCTACATCGGATATTTTCATGCGCAGATTGTGTTTTTTGGCCAGTTCACGGGTTTTTAGTTTTAAGTCCTCCTCCCGTTGTTGATTTCTAGTCCATATAGATATGTCTTTTTGGGTAGCCTTGCGTAGGATTCGCTGTTTTATTTCTACTATATCACTTTTTTGCTTTTTGCGCATTTGTAGCCTTACAAGTTCACCAGCAAGGGATACAACCCCTACATCCCAGCCTTGAGCGGCCTCTACCACCACTACATCGCCGATGTGTAAACTCAATTTGTCTGGATTATGGTAAAATTCCTTACGTGTTCCTTTGAAGCGAACCTCTACATAAGGGCAAGGATTCAGAGCATTTTGCTCTGTCATGTTTGCCAGCCAATCAAAAATGGGCAGTTTATCGCATCCACCAGTGGAGCAACTCCCGTTGTTTCTGCACCCTTTAGGCAATCCCTTGTCTGACTTACTGCATGATGCACATCCCATTTTTGAAGAAATTATGACCGCAAAGGTAAACATTTCAATATCCAACGGCCGAATGGACTGCTGAGCGTCGATCAAGTAGGCGTTAAGGATATCTAAAAATCTGAAAACAAAACAAATAAGAGAAAATGGCTAAAGTCTCTAAATAATTTTGCCGGTCGAATTTTAATTATTTGAATGGAACTGATTAAAAAATTTGAAGCACAGGCACCTGAAATTGTTTTTGAATGGAACGATAGCGAGAGCGAAGCTCGCGGTTGGGTAGTGATCAATTCGCTTAAGGGCGGTGCTGCGGGCGGTGGCACACGCATGCGGAAGGGTCTCACAAAAGAAGAAGTGCTTTCGTTGGCAAAAACGATGGAAATTAAGTTTGCTATTGCAGGCCCTCCCATTGGCGGAGCAAAATCAGGCATTGATTTCGACCCAACCGATCCCCGTAAAGTCGAGGTGTTGACTCGTTGGTATAAAGCCATAAAACCCTTGCTGAAAAATTATTATGGAACTGGTGGAGATTTAAATGTTGACGAAAAAGAAGAAGTAATCCCAATCACCCACAGTCTAGGTATTGAGCATCCCCAGGAAGGAGTATTAGTAGGTCACTATGCACCTGACGAAGCCACCAAAGCTCAGAAGATAAATAATTTGCAGAGAGGAGTTGTGTTGCCTGTGACATCAGAGAGCATAGCACCAAAAATTAAAAATACACTTACAGTATCTGATTTAATTACAGGATATGGTGTAGCAGAGGCGGTAAAACATTATTACTCAGTTTTTAGAGGCTCAGATTTAGACGGTAAAAGAGCTATCATACAGGGATGGGGAAATGTGGGTGCTTCAGCTGCCTACTATTTAGCCCTCAATGGCGTAAAAATTGTTGGAATCATAGATCGCAATGGAGGAGTCTTAAATGCAGAAGGTTTTGGTTTTCAAACAATAAGAGAATTTTTTGAGAACAAATCCCAAAATTCGTTAGTAGCAACTGATATGATGGATTACGCTGAGGTAAATGAGAAAATATGGAGTATCGGTGCCGAAATTTTTGTGCCGGCAGCTGCTTCCAGATTGGTAACAGAACAGCACTTGGACCAAATGGTTGCCACTGGGTTAGAGGTAATTTCCTCCGGAGCTAATGTGCCCTTTGCCGATGAAGAAATTTTTTTCGGTCCGATAGCTACTAAAGCAGATTCACTCGTGAGCATTATACCTGATTTTATAGCTAATTGCGGCATGGCTCGAACATTTGCTTACCTTATGAGCGATGAGGCCCAGGTGAATGATCAAGCAATTTTTTCAGATGTTTCTAACAGGATTTTAATGGCTATTAAAAAGTGCTTTGAGGTGAATCAATCACTCGTGGGTATTATGAGGTCTGCATATCAGCTGGCATTGTCATCACATAAATCCCTGTTCTTATGATGGAGTACATCATAGTTTTGGTCTTTGTCGTCGGATATGTGGCCATAGCCCTCGAACACAAAATTCACATAAACAAGGCAGCTTCAGCATTGGTCACTGGTGTGATTTGCTGGGCTTTGTATGCACTTTCGTCTTCACAACTTGTAAATTGGAACGACGTAGCGCATCACCTGGGCATCTCATTTTCAAATCCAGATAAAGAAAAAGTTTTAGAATACATATCCGATCACCAGTTGCTCGAGCATCTTTCAGAGATTGCGAGTATCTTGTTCTTTTTAATCGGTGCTATGACGATAGTAGAAACTATCGATGCACACGGAGGCTTCTCAATTATTACTAATCGCATAAACACTACGAGCCGGTTGTCGCTTATGTGGCTGGTGTGTGGCTTGACCTTTTTTATGAGTGCAGCACTTGATAACCTAACTACTACCATAGTGATGGCTTCACTCGTACGGAAAATGGTAGCTAACTACAAAGATCGTTGGCTTTTTGCTGGCATGATCGTAATAGCAGCCAACGCTGGCGGGGCGTGGTCGCCTATCGGCGATGTAACCACCACCATGCTTTGGATTGGCAAGCAGATTACTACTGTGAGAATCATAACGATGGTCTTCATTCCCAGCTTAGTTTGTATTGTAGTGCCATTGTTGCTCTTGACACGCAGCTTAAAAGGAAATATCAGTCACCCTGTCATCAAGGTATCATCAGGCCACAGTTATCCGGCCGTTACACCCAAAGAGAAGAAAATAATATTTGTCGGTGGTATTCTGTTGTTGCTATTTGTGCCTGTTTTTAAGGCAGTTACACATCTACCGCCCTTTATGGGTATGATGCTTAGTCTTGGAATCATGTGGATAGCCACAGAAATGCTCCACCGCAAGAAGCCCTTTGCTGTGCAAAGGGAATTATCGGTAATCGGTGTAATTCGCAAAATCGATATGGCCTCTGTGCTGTTTTTCCTGGGAATTCTTCTGGCAGTGGGCAGTTTACAGAGCATGGGTACCTTAAAGCACCTGGCTACATTTCTTGATCATACGATCGGAATAGAGCACAAATCGGGAATCATTCTGTTGGCTTTATCCATAGGTTTGTTTTCGAGTGTAGTAGATAATGTACCTTTAGTAGCCGCAGCAATGGGCATGTACCCCATTCAACCGGGTACTTATTTTGAACAAGATGGATTGTTTTGGGAGTTTTTGGCTTATGCAGCCGGTACAGGAGGAAGTGCCCTTATAATAGGCTCGGCGGCCGGAGTAGCGGTGATGGGAATTGAACGCATTACGTTTGGTTGGTATTTTCGAAAAATCGCCCCACTTGCTTTGATTGGCTACCTTTCAGGAGCACTTATTTACGTGTTGCAATACAATATTTTTCATTGACTATAAGTTACAACTTTCAGTGATCCTTGTAAGATAAAAAGCAATCACTTTCATGATTGAGGTCATGACTTTATGTTTGCCACTATAAAAAATGTGATAAAAACAATGTTCCTACAGATTCAAACAGGTGTAAATCCAGGTTTTGAACCCACACAAGAACCAGTTCAGAAGACTCTTTCGATTATGGAATTGATCACAAGCGGGGGAGTTGGCGGTATTATTATCATGTCCGTTCTGTTTTTATTGTTTTCAATTGCTATATACATATTCTTTGAGCGCTATCAATCTATTTCAAAAGCTGGTAAGCTTGACCAAAACTTTATTAATTCTATTAAAGCACAAGTATCTGCAGGTAAGCTCGATGCGGCCAAAGCCATGTGTGCCTCAGCTAATACCCCGGTGGCTCGAATGATCGAAAAAGGCATCAGCCGAATAGGACGCCCGCTAAAAGACATAGCAGCAGCTATTGAAAACACAGGAAAAATTGAAGTTTTACAGTTAGAGAAAAATTTAGCCCTACTTGCCACCATTTCAGGTGCTGCACCTATGATCGGATTTTTAGGCACCGTTATCGGTATGATTCTCGCCTTTCATGAGATGGCTGCCGCTGGTGGACAAATTCGAGTTGATATGCTGGCGGAAGGTATTTACACGGCTATGACTACTACGGTTGCCGGACTGCTTGTAGGTATAGTTTCATACATGAGTTATAATATTTTGGTTACTAAAGTGAACAATGTGGTGTACAAAATGGAGGTAAGCGCTACGGAATTTCTCGACCTTTTGAATGAAGCTGTTTAAAAAAACACGGCTATGGACCTGAGAGGAAGAAATAAAGTAAGTGCAGAATTTAGCATGGCTAGCATGACTGATATTGTCTTTCTGCTGCTCATCTTTTTCATGCTTACTTCTACACTCGTCACCACCAGTGCATTAGATCTGATTTTACCAAAAAGCAAAGCCGAAACTGTTAAGAAACAAGATGTATCGGTAGCTATAAAAAAGGATTTAAAAATCACCGTAAACGACAGACCTGTAACAGAAGATGCTCTCGAAGCTGAGTTGATTTCTCTAACAGCCGGTAAAGAAGCACCGGTCATTATCTTATTTGCTGACGAAAGTGTACCCACCGGCAAGGTAGTGAAGGTGATGGATATAGCTTACCGAAACCGAATGAAAATGGTACTGGCAACCGACCCAAAATAATCAAAATGGATTGGCCAAAAACAAAAGAAGAGAAAAATGCCTTAGTACTTACGATTTTGATCAACCTCGTGTTGTTCATCTTTTTTCTTTTTTTTGGCCTCACTTATCTCGATCCAAAACCTGAAGAGGGCATTGCCATTCAATTCGGATTCAATGCAGATGCTGGAGGTCCGCAAAACATTACAAATCAGCTACCTCAACCCTCGCAGACTTCATCTTCCTCCTCAAATACATCAAAAACTGAATTCACTTCGCCTACTCAAGATATAGAAGACGCTCCTGCTGTAAGTCAAAACAAAGTCCCTAAAACCACGCAAAAACCACAGGAAAACAAAAAACCTGAAGATCCGCAACCTCAGGAAAATAAACCTCAGATCGACCAACGCTTGCAAAATATTATCAACAATCCGAACCGAGGTACAGGCGGACAAAGCGGGAGCGGTTCACAAGCCGGTACACAGGGTTCGCCCACAGGAACAAACGAAAGCGGTACCTCTGGAGGCGGAGGTTCAGGAGCAGGCTCCAGCGGCACCGGGTATTTTCTCGGAGGTCGAACCGCACAAGTAAAACCCAAACCCGATTACAATTGCCAGGAATTCGGAAGAGTAGTCGTACGCATAAAAGTAGATCAAAACGGTAATGTTATCGAAGCTATACCAGGCGTTAGCTTTCAGAACTACTCAACAAACGTTTTTTCTGAATGTCTCAATCAGAGGGCTCGCGACGCTGCTATGCGTACCAAGTGGAGTGCTGATCCCGATGCCCCGGAAGAACAAGTAGGTTACATTATTTACGAGTTTAGAAAAAACTAATTGTTTATCAACTAGTTATCCCTATTTTTTTGCCCTCCACTTAACACACATTTAATATTGTAATTAATGTTACTTAACCTTATGCGGATTGCTTTGCAGTCAGTAAAAAACGCATGAGGAAAATCTTTTATTCCACCATTTTAACTATTCTATTAATACCTTTCATAAGCGCACAAAACGCCACAATCAGAGGAAGAGTAATTGACAAGCAAACCAAGGAAAGTTTAGTAGGTGTAAATATTATTCTCAAGGGTACCTCAATCGGTGTTTCCACTGATATTGATGGTTTCTATGAATTTAAAGTACCTGCGGGTAAGCATACTTTGGTTTGCTCATACGTAGGATATAACCAACAGAGTGCAGCCATTGAAGTAGTTGGAGGCAGAGTTTACACACAAAATTTTCAAATCGAAGAATCCACCCAGCTGCTAAACGATGTCCAGGTAGTATCTACTAAGGTAACAAATACTCAGAGCGCCGTAATTCTTGAAGTGAAAGAGGCCAAACAAGTGGTTTCAGGTATATCAAAGCAGCAAATAGCTATTTCACAAGATAACAATGCCGCCCAGGTAATGCAGCGAATTCCCGGTATTACGATTGTAGACGGCAGATTTGTAATGGTTCGCGGACTGAACGAGCGTTATAACAACGTAATTATCAATAACACCCTTGCACCGAGTACCGAGGTAGATCGCAGAACTTTCTCTTTTGATCTGATTCCAAGTGGAGCGCTTGACCGAATGCTCATTTTTAAATCAGCCACTCCGGAATTGCCAGCCGATATGGCAGGAGGCATCATTAAACTGTTTACCAACAACACCGTAGAATCGAATTTTGATCAGATTCAGTATGGTATAGGTTATCGCACGCAAACAACTTTTCAGCCATTTTACAGGACTAAAGGTTCTTCAACCGATTTATTAGGATTTGACACCTATCGCAGGTTGCCTTCCGACTTCCCGTCTACCGACCGCTTTGAAAGCCTTCCCACTTTATCACCCGAGCGTGCAAGGTTTGCTCATATGCTTCCAAATAATTTTACAACTCAAGAATACACAGCTTTGCCAGATTTCAGTATAGGCTATACTCTTGGACGCGTTGTGAATTACGGAAAAAATCAATTTTCAAATATTACAGCATTCTCGATATCACAATCTTACGTTCATGCCACAAGAAGTTTCAATCGCTTTCTAGAATACGATACCACCCGCCCAAACGAGGTTTTACCTCGATTTGAATTTATCGACAACATTTATGAAAAGAACAACAGAATTTCTCTAATGTCAAATTTCTCCTGGCTTAGAGGTTCAAAATTCAAGATTCAATGGAGTAATCTCTTTAATCAAATTGGCGAAAACGAGACCAACATTCGGGTAGGTGAAGATTATATACAGGACATTGGCATGCGCAGACATTATCTGCTCGGATATCGCAGTCGCTCTATTTACATTACACAAGGTGAACTAAACTATCACATGGACGACCACCAATCTCTTAATTTCACCGTTGGCTTTAACTTTCTCAATGAATCAGAGCCCGATTTAAGGCGTTTTAGAACCTTTCTCCCAAATAACTCATCTGATGGAAAATATGTAATGATTACTCCGCCATCTTCAAATCTATTTGATGCCTCTAGATACTACGGCACTTTGAATGAGGTCTCATCATCACAAGCTCTTAACTATGTGTACAAGTGGAATAAGCCAGGGTTCTTCCAGGTGCTAAAAGCTGGTGTTTTTTCTGATATAAAAGTTAGAACTTTTGAATCTAGATACTTCTCATATTTAATTCCAGGTTCCGTACCCTCAGATCGAAAAGCAGAACTCGAGCGTTTGCCACTTGATGAAATTTTCTCTAATGAAAATGTAAATCCTGTTAATGGATTTGTTTTGAGAGAGGGTACGCGCCCTGTTGACTCATACGACGCAAGTAATCTGCTAACAGCTGCCTACCTCGGTGTAAATTCCGAATATCGACGCTTTAACTTTGATTATGGATTTAGATATGAGTACAATATTCAGCGCCTCGACGGTTATCAAGGATTAGTTCCGGTGCGTGTAAATAATCCGTTTGGCAATTTCTTGCCAATGCTCAACATAAGCTATTATTTGAACGAAAAAACACAGCTTCGCATCGCATATTCACGTACTGTTAACAGACCTGAATTCCGTGAATTAGCTCCTTTCCTATTTTACGATTATAAACTCGATGCCAATAAGGTGGGTGAACCTTCATTGACCAATGCAGTAATCGATAACCTCGACTTCCGTTACGAATACTATCCCCGACTGGGCGAAGTGATTAGCCTTGCAGCGTTTTACAAATATTTTGATAATCCTATAGAGCAACGAAACATTGTAACATCTGAATTACCACAGTTTACCTTCATTAATGCTGACTATGCCCGAAACTATGGCTTGGAGCTTGAATTCAGAAAGAGTCTTAAAAATGTTGTAGTAAATCCTATTCTAGAGCGATTGAGCTTTAACATTAACGCCTCTTACATTTATTCAGTAGTTGATTTAGGTGTTCAGGCTTCTGCACAGACCCGTGTTCGTCCGCTTCAAGGTCAGTCACCATACATCTTTAATGCTATTACAGCTTATACCAATGAAAAGCGAAAAGAAATCATCTCCCTTGCATACAACATCTTCGGTGAAAGACTTTTCGCTATTGGCGATGTAAACTTCCCTGATATTTACGAGCTTCCAAGACACAGTATAGATTTAACTCTTTCAAAATCTTTTAACAAGTCTCAAATTAAGTTCGGGATTCAAGATCTCCTAAACTTCAAATACAGATTTTATCAAGATACCGATCGCAATGGATCACCGTATGACGCATTAGATCGAAACATCTTCAGCTTTCGTCGAGGTACTTTGATAAACCTTCAATTCACTTATGACCTGCGATAAAATATTGAAAAGTAACTTAAACCTAAACCCAACAACAATGAGAAACTCCCTAAAAGCAGCTTTAATGTTTTCTGCTGCCCTTGTCATCTCATCTTGTTCGAAGAAAGATGATGACAATAACAATAACAACAACAACCAACCCACACTAGTGGAGTTGACAGGTGACCTTACAACCCGCACCCTCACAGCTGACAAAAAGTATTTGCTGAAGGGTCAGGTATTTGTGAGAAATGGCCAAACACTGACTATAGAGCCAGGTACAGTGATATTCGGTGACCGCAGAACAAGAGGTACCCTCATCATCGATCGCGGGGGAAGAATAATAGCACTTGGTACAGCTACTAAGCCTATTGTATTTACTTCAGGAGTAGAAGAAGGTCTTCGCGACCGCGGTGACTGGGGTGGTCTTGTAATCCTCGGTAATGCTGCTTGTAACCAAGTGGATCCCACTATCGAAGGTATCGATCCTCCAGTATATTTCGGTGCTAACCCTGCTAACAACAACTCAGCTAAAACTGCCAACAACACAGAATCATCAGGTGAGCTCCGCTATGTACGTGTAGAATTTGCTGGTATCGAGCTTTCACCCAACAACGAAACTAACTCTATCACTATGGGTGGAGTTGGTAGTGGTACCATCATGGAGTACTGCATGGTATCTTTTGGTGGCGACGATGGTTTCGAATGGTTCGGTGGTACAAATAATGGTAAGTACCTCATCTCATTCGCTATGTGGGATGACGACTTCGACATCGATTTTGGTTGGTCCGGTAACGTTCAGTTTGGTATTGCCGTTCGCTATCCTGGCTATGCTGACCAGTCTGGTTCAAACGGTATTGAAACTGATAATGGACCCAATGATAACGATGTACAACCATACACTAATGGTGTATTGAGCAACATTACAATTGTTGGCCCTATCAAATCAGGTTCATCAATCAGCAACGCCAACTTCCAGCACTGCATCGACGCCCGTCGCCGTACGGCTCTTTCAATATTTAACTCAGTTTTTACCGGCTTCCCGAGAGGTCTTCGTTACAACCAACCTTCAGTACTTACCAACTATCAGAATGGTACAGGTGTATTGGCTAATAATATCCTGATTGCTCCGGGTAATGCCAACAGATACTTCGCTGGCACTGGAATGAGTGCTGATTCAGTGCGTACTAACTGGGAAGCTAACAACCAAACCTTTAACGTTATCTCTGACTCTACTCATAATCACTGGGGTCTGAATCCGAACGTATTCTTCGGTAACCGTCTTCCAAACCAGTACTCTGGTGCTACATTCACAATTGCTACTGGTAAGCCTCTCTTGACAGGTGCTTCTTTCAGCAATGCTAAGTTCAACGAAGCTACTCGTACAAACTTCTTCGATAAGAATGTGACCTTCCGCGGTGCATTTGGTACAACTGACTGGACAGCCGGCTGGGCTGAATTCAACCCTATTGATAAAAAATATTAATATTTAAATGTACATTAGCCGGGACAGAAGTCCCGGCTTTTTTTTAAAAAAGCTAATAAGTTTACTAAAACACATGAGTTTAAAAACACTATCGAAAATTCTATTCGTAATAATCATTTTTAAGTTTGTTTCATGCAGTACATCTTCCTTTGATTTTACACCTGACAATCATCTAAACTCCTACGAAGATTCCGTCTTTAAATATTCTATTATTCGCTATGCCGGTAAACTACCTCCTAAAGCCACTCACCGCATAAAATTCGACCCATCTTTTGATGAATATTACATTCAATTAGCTCGGCGTCATAAAATTGATTTTTACTATCCATCAGAAGATGGTTTTATTTATTTTCAAATCAGTCGAATAGCGCCAAGTCTTCACGAAAAGTACGTGGGAATAGGTGGTAAATTGAAAAAAGACTTAGAAGGAAACATTACTTATTACGAAGAAGTGTATAGAACATGGAAAATGCCATACGATGATTTGATAAAGGTATCCAGACAGGTATTTATCGATATGGTAAATGGTAAAAAACTCGATAAATATTATACAAAAAATACACCTGACAACGTCTTTATTATTGAATTTCCTGACGAAGAAACGTATTTTGATACCGAAAAACGTATCTGGGTATCAAAGAGAGAAAGTCCATTGATTGAATTTGAAAATGAACGTCAGGAATTGTATGAAAAAAAATTCTTCGAAACTAAGAAATCGGACAGTTTGAATTAATTAAAAAAACATATGTCTGTGAGCGAAATTAAATACAAAATCCTCGTTGTAGATGACGAGCCCGATATTTTAGAGATATTGAGCTATAATCTGAAACGGGAAGGCTATATCGTCATTACAGCAAATAATGGCGAAGAAGCGATAAAACTTGCAAAGGCTGAAAAGCCGGATTTAATAGTGCTCGATGTGATGATGCCCGGAATGGATGGCATGGAAACATGTGATAAAATTCGAAACATTCCTGAACTTTCAAATGTAATCATCGCCTTTCTCACTGCACGCAGCGAAGATTATTCTCAAATTGCTGGCTTCGAGGCGGGTGCCGATGATTACATCACAAAACCTATCAAACCAAAAGTATTTGTTAGTCGTATTAAAGCACTTTTACGCAGAATTGCAAGAGAAGAAAACCAAGAAAAAAGTCTTGTTTTCGGCGATTTGCGCATTGATATCGAAAAATATGAAGTTTTAAAAAACAATAAAAAAGTAGTACTTCCACGTAAAGAATTCGAGCTGCTTTCACTCCTAGCTTCGAAACCAAATAAAGTATTTACACGCGAAGAAATACTCGATATGGTTTGGGGTAGCGATGTTGTAGTAGGAGGACGCACCATCGATGTACATGTGCGTAAATTGCGTGAAAAGCTTGGAGATGAAATCATTTCAACAATAAAGGGTGTAGGATATAAATTTGAATATTCGGATAAAAATTCATACTGATTGCAGCAATTAGACGATCTACTTGATAGGTTGAACTTAGACGATCCCAATCGTTTGAGTTTTTTATTATCAGTCATAGCGTCAGTCGTTTCTTTTTTGTCAATTCTTTATTTTTACGATAAGAGCCTCACTTATCCAGCCCTTTCACTTTTTACATACTTGGTGGGTAGCATTATCTTTTTTTATCTCATTTTTTATGTGCTTATTCGTTTTTTTGTTTATAGGAAAGTACTGTTGATTTTTAAGGCCATAAATCAGTTAAAAAGTCTTGAGAAAACTGAAGAAGAAGTAGCTAAAAATGTTTCTCTAAAAAGTGCACAGGTGGCAGTTTTCGATTGGGCTGAAGATAAAGTAAATCAAATCGAAATTCTTAAGGAGCGTGAAAAATATCGGAGGGAATATTTAGGAAACATTAGTCATGAATTAAAAACGCCAATATTTAATATTCAAGGCTATATTTTGACACTGCTTGATGGCGCAATGAACGATCCTGATCTATGTGAAAAGTATTTAAAACGCACCAATAAATCCATTGATCGAATGATCAATATTGTGAATGACCTTGATTTGATTGCCCAACTCGAAAGTGGTGTATTAAAATTAAAAATTTCAAAGTTTGATCTACACGAACTTGTAAGGGATGTTTTTGACCAACTTGCCGATAAGGCGAAAGCTCGAAATGTAAAATTAAAATTTAAGAAAAACTACGATAGACCAATACTTGTAAAAGCAGATCAAAAACGTATTGAGCAGCTGTTAGTTAATCTTATTATCAACGCTATTAAATATTCAAAGCCTGATGGGGGTCTTGTCGAGGTTGCATTTTATGAATTACCTGATCAAATAATGACAGAAATTTCAGATGATGGGGTTGGTATTCCGCAAGAAGATTTACCAAGAATTTTTGAGCGCTTCTATCGGGTTGATAAAAGCAGATCGAGAGATGCTGGCGGCAGCGGATTGGGTCTTGCGATTGTGAAACACATAATAGAGTCTCACAGGCAGTCAATCAACGTTCGTTCTGCAGAGGGAATTGGCAGTGCATTTTCCTTTACTCTCAACAAAGCTGATTAACTGCTATCAGAATAAAAAGTCGTATCCTTTCAGCGACATTTTCTCATATTTTTCTTCGTCAAATTTGTATAGTTTACTTTCTTTTCCTTGGGGAGTAATAATGGTTTTTCCTGTATCCACGAGTAATTGGCTATTGAATATTTTTTTTCGAAAATTTCGCTTGTCAAATGTTTTATTGAGGGCCTGCTCGTAGAGTGTTTGAAGTTGTGTAAGTGTAAACTCTTTTGGTAGAGAATTAAAACCTACAGGTCGTCTTTTCACGCGCCTTTTTAATCGTTCTTTCGCATAATCAATGATCTCATTGTGATCAAAAGCCATTGGAGGAATATCGTGGTAATTTATCCACTTACAACCGTTTTTTTCTGCGTTTTTTTGTTCTTTTTCGGTGAGTTGCATTAATCCATAAAAAGGAATATTTACTACACGCCCTATCGGATTCCTGTACACTTTCGCAAAGGCGTTTAGCTGCTCTAGGTACACATCTTCATGTTCGATGGTCTGTAAGAGCAAAATTTTTATGTTTTCTTCCAAACTTTCATCAGCTTTTACATATCGGCTCGGAATGACCCAGGCTCCTTTATAGGGGTCATCTTTTTTACGGGTGAGCATGATTTTAAGATTTTCTAAGTCAAAGCCAAATAAGACTATTCCGGTAGCCAGTGCTACGTTGAAATACTCTGCTTTGTTTGCCTGATTCATGTTTTTCAAGGTTATAAGATGTCTTTTAAATGCAGTAATTCGCTGCGTATTTTTAGTAGTTTCTCGCGAATTTCCTCTTTAGATAATTGAAAGATATTATCGTTTGAAGATTTATCTGATTTATTGTTGTAAAGTTCTTTCTTGGCTCCTTCTAAGGTGTACCCTTTTTCTCTAACCAGGTGATAAATTTTTTGGAGGGTTTCTACGTCTTTAGGAGTAAAAAGTCTATTGCCTTTTTTATTGGTTTTTGGATGTAAAAATTCGCTAAACTCTTTGTGCCAAAATCGTATTAGAGAAGCATTTACATTAAGCATCTCAGTTACTTCTCCCATTGTGAAATAACGTTTGTATTTCAGCACTTTTTCATCCATTAGTCAAAGGATTGATTTTCCTGTCGGGCCAGTCGCAGCATCAAATCAAATTCTTCTGGTGTGAGGTCGTTAAAAAAGTAGTTTATTGGATCGACTTTAATGCCGTTTTTGATCACTTCGTAGTGCAGATGTGGACCGGTAGATGACCCTGTATTGCCTACATATCCGATGATATCGCCTCTTTTTACTTTCTGTCCCGGTTTTACAATAGCTTTTGACATGTGAGCATAAAGTGTATGATAGCCAAAGCCGTGAGAAATGATTACGTAAAGTCCATAGCCTGAGCCGCCGATTCCGTTGTCTTGAATGACTACGCCGTCGCCTGTGGCGTAAATGGGAGTACCTACAGGAGCGGTAAAGTCAATACCCGTGTGCATTTTAAGTACTTTGTAAATGGGATGTATGCGCATGCCAAAACCTGATGCCACGGCTGTAAGGTTTTTGTTGGCTATGGGTTGGATGGCTGGAATGGAAGCTAAGAGTTTGTTTTTGTTTTTGATTAAATCTAAAACTTCGTCGTATGATCTGCTTTGAATGTAGGCTTGCTTTCTAAGTTTGTCGAGGCGTTGTGTAGTTTCTTTGACCAGCTCCGATGTAGCGTAGCCGTCTAAATTTTTATACCGATTGATACCGGCCAGCGAGCTTCGGCGAAGATTGGCAGGTATGGGTTCAGCTTCGAAGATTACGCGGTAGATGTTGTCGTCTCGATTTTCAAGGTCGAGCAGAGCTTGTTCGAGTGTATTGAGCTTGTTTTTCAGCAGTTCGTAGTTCAAGGTCAAATAGTCTATTTCGCGCATCAGTTCCTTTTCGCGTGGAGTTACGAGAAATGACTTTGAGAAAAACAAGAATAAAAAGGCAAAGAGGCCGGATGAAAGTAGAAAAAGCAGCACATTACCTACCTGCTTCCATATGGAGGGCTCCAGCCGCTTATACGATAGGGTTACGGGATCGTAAATGTATTTGTGCTTCTTGGCCAAAGAGTCAAATGTTAGAAACCGGATCTTATTTCTCGCAAAAATACCAAATCACAGTAAGCCTAGGGCATATTTTTGCCGGTCTGAAATCTGCGAGATTGATTTAGCAACTCATTTTTCTTAATTAGTACGAATATGCTTACATCTAAAGAGATACGTTCACTTTTTCTTCAATTTTTTGAATCCAAAGGTCATAAAATAGTACCCTCAGCCCCGCTTGTTATAAAAAATGATCCTACGCTCATGTTTACTAATGCTGGTATGAATCAGTTTAAAGACCTCTTTCTCGGTAATGCGCCGGTAAAATATCCCCGTATCGCAAACTCGCAAAAATGCTTGCGCGTAAGTGGCAAGCACAACGACCTGGAGGAAGTAGGCATTGACACGTATCACCACACTATGTTCGAAATGCTTGGCAATTGGTCGTTTGGCGACTACTTTAAAAAGGAGGCGATCGAATGGGCGTGGGAATTATTGACGGATGTCTATAAACTGCCAAAAGATCGGCTATATGTCACCGTATTTGGGGGCGATGAGGCCGAAGGCTTAGCCTTTGACCATGAAGCGGCTGAGTACTGGAGCGCACACATTTCAAAAGATCGTATTCTTTCGGGCAGCAAAAGAGATAACTTCTGGGAAATGGGCGATACCGGGCCTTGCGGTCCATGTAGCGAGATACACATTGACTTGCGACCCGATGATGAGCGCGAAATAAAAGATGGTAAAGAGCTCGTGAATGCCGGTCACCCGCAAGTGATTGAGATATGGAACCTCGTATTTATGGAGTTTAATCGCAAGGCCAACGGTTCACTGGAAAAACTACCTGCCCGGCATGTAGATACGGGTATGGGTTTCGAGCGTCTTACAATGGCTTTGCAGGGGAAAACTTCGAATTACGACACTGACATTTTTCAACCTCTCATTAAAAAAATCGAACAACACACAGGCATAGCTTATAAAAGCAATGAGAATACCGACATTGCTATGCGCGTGATTGCTGACCACGTGCGGGCAGTAGCCTTTGCCATAGCTGACGGTCAATTGCCGTCTAATACCGGGGCCGGATACGTCATACGCAGAATCCTTCGCAGAGCTATTCGCTACGCATACTCTTCTTTAAATATACAGTCTCCCTTCATTTACACTTTGGTTGAGGTACTGGCAGCCGAAATGGGCGACTTCTTCCCTGAGATCAGAGAGTCAGCTCAGTTTGTAGCCAGAGTAATACGCGAAGAAGAGCAAACCTTTATCAAAACCATTGACAGTGGATTGAACCGTTTGGAAGAAGTTATACGAAACACTCAGGGCAAAGTAGTAGATGGTGAAAAGCTCTTCGAATTGTACGATACTTATGGCTTTCCACTTGACCTTACGACACTCATTCTACGCGAACGCGGGTACAGTGCTGATCAAGAGGGTTTTAACCGCGAAATGCAGCGACAGAAAGAAAGGTCACGCGCTGCAGCTGAGCTACTGGCAGGCGATTGGGTTGAAATACGCAACGGTGGTGATCGCTTTGTAGGCTATGACACTACTGAGCTTGAAACAGAAGTAGCTCGTTTTAGAAAAGTAGAAACAAAAGACAAGACCTTTTTTCAAATTGCTCTGGTAGATACGCCCTTTTATCCCGAGGGTGGTGGACAGGTGGGTGATACGGGAATGCTCATTTTTGGCGATGAGTGCATTGAAGTGTACGATACCAAAAAGGAAAACGGCATTATTCTTCACTTAACGCACAGCTTGCCAGAAGACATCACTCTTCCCGTCAAGGCCATAGTAAACGTTGAAAAGCGAAAAGCAACTGCCCGTAATCACTCAGCTACACACTTGCTGCACTACGCGCTACGACAAGTACTAGGAACGCATGTGGAGCAAAAGGGTTCATTGGTAGCTCCAGACTATCTGCGATTTGATTTTTCCCACTTTGCCAAAATGACAGACGACGAGCTCGTAAAGGTAGAAAATCTTGTAAATCAGTTAATCTTAGACAACATTCCCCTCAACGAATATAGGGAAATAGATATGGAAGCTGCTCTCGAGATGGGAGCCATCGCACTCTTTGGCGAAAAATACGGCGAACGTGTTAGGGCCATCAAATTTGGACCTTCAATAGAGCTGTGCGGGGGAACCCATGTAGCATCAACTGGTGCTATCGGTTTATTAAAAATTACTCAAGAATCGGCTATAGCTGCTGGTGTACGTCGTATTGAGGCTGTTACTGGACTTGGGTTTTTAAAAGTGTTTCGCGAGCAAAATGATCTTTTAACAGCTTTAAAGGGCCTATTGAAAAATCCCAAAGACCCCATATCTGCCCTTCAAAATGTTATTGAAGATCGTCAAACCCTTCAGAAAAAAGTAGAAAACTACGCGCGACAGGAGGTAGAGCTCCTATTTGAAAAACTCTCAGACGAAGTAAAACGATCAGATACTCCCATATTGGCAGAAAGAGTTCCAATAGACGCGGCTCAAGTAAAAGATTTAGCCTTCAGGCTTAAACAGAGATTCCCCAAAGGATGCTTTGCTCTTGGATATGTTACTGCCGACAAGCCAGGCATTGCTATAGCCGTAGGAGATGAAGCACTTAAAATGGGCATTAATGCCGGTGCAATTGTAAAGGAGGTAGCCTCTTTCATACGAGGTGGTGGCGGTGGTCAGCCGCACTTTGCTACGGCGGGTGGTTCTGACCTGAATGGATTGGAAACTGCTCTTAAAGTTGCCCGCGAAAAGCTAGCTGAAGGCTTGGTTCAGTGAAATATTTATCTTTGAACTTTCTGAACTCAACACACCCATGAAACTGGTAGAAAAGGACGATTTTGCCAAGGCCACCAATTTGGACAAAATAGGTCTGAAGCGAATGGCCGGCCTGATGATGAAAATACTCAAAATCGACGACATCAATCAGATATACGAAAAGCTTTCAGATCACAAAGGAGTTGAGTTCATCGACCGCTTGTTTGAAGAGATTGATGTTCAATTTGACTACTATCAGGAGGAACTAAGCCGTTTTCCGAAGACAGGTCCATTTATCGTTATTGCCAATCATCCTTTAGGGGGAATTGATGGAGTGATTCTGATTAAACTTGTTTCGCTTGTTAGGCCTGATTTTAAGGTAATTGCCAATTTCCTGCTCAAAAAAATTGAGCCGATAAGCGATTTTATCATGCCTGTTAATCCCTTTGATGCCGAAGTGGTAGGCAAGAGCAGCGTACCAGGCATTAAAGACGCAATAAATCACCTGAAGAACGGGCATCCTTTGGGTATGTTTCCGGCGGGTGAGGTCAGTACTTATCATTTCGATGCCGGAAAGATTTTAGACAAAGAATGGGAAGAGGGAGCTATTAAACTCATTAAGAAAATGAAGGTTCCCGTGGTGCCGGTATACTTTAAGGCTCGGAATTCACTTTGGTTTTATCTATTGGCCTCCATCCATCCGATGCTGCGCACAGCCAAGTTGCCAAGCGAACTTTTTACTCAGAAGAAGAAGCCAATTATGGTGCGCATCGGCAAGCCTATTCAGCCAGCTGAAATCGATGAGTATCCTGATATCGAATCATTGAGTTCTTTCTTGCGAACTCGCACCTACATGCTTGCGAGCACACTGCCGCCTAAAAAATCAATTATTAAACTGCCAGTAAATCCTCTTGTTAAAAAAGGAATAAAACCCATCGTGGCACCTGCGCCCCTCTCAAAAGTGCTGGAAGAGATCGAATACCTGCGCTCTAAGGGCAAAAAACTCACTGAAACAAAAAATTACGAAGTATTTGAATTTTTGGGAGATGAATGTCCCTATCTCTTACATGAGATTGGCCGGCTCCGAGAAGTGACCTTCCGCGAGGTAGGGGAGGGTAGCAATGCCGAGATCGATCTCGATGAGTTTGATCAATATTACACACATTTGATATTGTGGGACAGTGAGGCAAAGCAACTTGTAGGTGCATACAGATTGGGCATAGGTCAAAACATTTATCCGAAGTTTGGATTAAAAGGTTTTTATGTGCCAACGCTTTTCAAAATCGAGCCACAAGCTGAGCACCTTTTTTCGCAAGGTATAGAGATGGGGCGAGCATTTGTTATTAAAGAGTACCAGGCTAAGCCTTTACCGCTCTTTTTGCTGTGGAAAGGTATCGTACATATAATTCTGCGCAATCCCGGTCATCGCTATCTCACAGGCTGTGTAAGCATCAGTAATTCCTACAGCAAATTCTCAAAAACGCTGATGATTGAATTTATCAAACTCAATTATCTCGATAAAAAACTCGCCAGATTTATCAAACCACGCAAAGCTTATAAAGTAAAAATTGACGAACGGGAAAAGGAATTTGTGCTTTCAAAGGCAAAAGACGATCTTAACAAGCTCGATAAGTTCATCGAAGACCTCGAACCCGGGAATACCCGTGTGCCTGTGCTCTTGAAAAAATACATCAAGCAAAATGCAAAGGTCGTAGCTTTTAATGTGGATCCAAAGTTCAATAATTCGCTGGATGGCTTTATGTATATTGATATTAACGATCTTCCTTCACAAACCATTCAGCCGGTGCTCGAAGAGCTGGAAGCAGCCGCTAATCGTGCACAGAACAATCCGGAAGCTACTGAATGAAGCTGAAGCTCAAAATTTTCACGACTTACATCTCTTCACTAACTCAAGAAGAGATAGAGTATGTAGCTCAAAAAATTAAAACAGCAGATACCGATGTTCAAAAAATTCTTTTGCAGGCTCGGCAGGGACTTCAACAGGGTTACTTTTCTTTTGACCCAACAATAGATAAGCGAAAGTACAGCCTCCTTAAGAAAAAAATTGATCAATTATTACAATTGAGCGATATCGATCATCAGATTGTTGTAATTCATCATTTTACTCAAAAGATTTTAAAAGACGATGTTACTCCAGCGGATGAGAGTAAACTCTTAGCCTTACTTGATGAGGCTCACCCTGAAACGTATTATTTCAGAGAATTCTACCGAATGTTTCAAAAACTGAGGGACTTTCTGCTTATACGGTTCAGAAAAAAGGTGTTACCCGATGTAGAGAAGTACCTTAAAGAGTATGAAACAAATTACAAGCTTAACACAGAAGTAGAAACTACCCTTCCACAGCTTACAGAAAAAATCATTGGAGAATATGAGCTGAAAGAAGTAGCAGATAGCTCAATGGCCGACACCTTGCTCAAAATTTCACAAGATAACCGACTCGATGGGCACAATCGCTATTCGGCGTCGGTACGGCTGTGGTTTTATTACTTGAACAAAGGCCAATATCAGAAAATGCTTGAGCACATGGATTACTTTAGGGAGGCCTTTTTAATTCCACACTATCCCGGTAGACGTGTACTGTCTAATTACTACGCAAATCGATTGCTTTTACACTCAAGGCTCAATCAGATCGATGAGGCTTTGAAATTTGGATGGCTTTCGCTCAAGCAAAAGACCTCTGATTATTTGTTTTATGTTACAAACATGAGTGCTGTACTGTCGCGTGCCGGTCGTTATCAAGAGGCACACAAGCTGATGCTCTCTGCCTTTGATGAGATGCGCCACACCACACAGATGTACAATAAAATTAGCTTTATTGCTCAATATATCCACATTCTAATTGATCTAAAAAGATACAAGCAGGCAGAAGAATTTGCCGAAAATTATCTAAATACAGCAATCAAAGAAGTTATGGCCACCCGTTGGCATTTGTTTTTTGCGGGATTTTTCAGGTCTCTGGTAATGCAGGAAAAATTCGGACGCTTGTTATATGTGGTCAGCAAGTATAAAATCAAGCAATTGGAAGCTCAATACCGACAGAAGCCAAACTATCTGCCTACTATGAGCTGGTACATCACTTTGGCTGAGTTTATGGAAGGCTACATCAGTGAAGAAAAAGCATTAGATGCTATGCAGTCAGCTGCTACTCAACTCCTTGACGATCCCATACGAAGCCAGCGAATAGCTGAGCAATGTAGGGTACTCGAAAAGTTTCAGCCTCAGATGATTTCTAAGCTCAGGAGGAGATTGGGATTCCTATAGTTCAGGGAAGTTTGAACGTATTTTCATACAAATCCCGCACCTGCTGCGGACTTACTGCCCCCTTCAGAATAACCACATCATCGATAATGCCTTCAAAATATTGATCAAAACTTGATTCACTGGCCCCTATCATAAACGGATGGCTTGGTGTAGGGTCGAAGCCCAATTGAGTAATGTTGAGCTCTGTATCCTGATTTTGCAGGAAGCCACCTCCAGCAATTTTTACCAGCTGACGCATCTGACCGTCCACATAAATCCGGATACGTTCTGCTGCCCTGTCAACAGTGATGGCGAGATGATGCCATTGGTCATCGTTAAAGGTTGACTCCTTGGTTCGAATGAGTACAGCATTTTTTGAATCCATTGATTTAGTACCACCAATTCCGAAAGCTATACATCCTTTTTTCCCACCAAAGGCATAGTTTACTGCAGTAAAGATACCCGGCTTAAAAATTTGAACCCCCGTGGCAAGCGGAAACATGTACTTTTTTTTACCTGCGGTTTTAAACCACAGACAGATAGCAAAGCTTTCGTGTTCCTGAAAATTGACAACTGAATTATCAGAAAACAGAATAACATCCGACTTCCCATTAAAAGAGTAGGCACTGTTGGGATTGCCAAATCGGTCAGTAGTCAGGATGGCTCCTTTTACTGTTCCTGCACTTGAAGAACTGACACGGTTATCCGCGTTTCCGTTGAATGGGTAATACGCCACGACAGTCTGGGCATAAATGCATGTATTAAACATAAAGAATACGGAAATCACAGCAGTAAAAAATGAAATTTGATTATTCATTTTTCCAAAGATTTTCAACAAATTAATTATGTGTATCACCTTTCATTTAATACTGCATATGCAGTAGGAAGTCAGTTTTCAAAAACATTTGATATGAAATTGCGCAGCTTGATTGCTTCGGTTTCCCAGCGAAGTACAGCGGAAGCTTTTATTAATCCGGGGAGATAAAAGTCTCTACCATTGCTTATGACTTTCAGAATTGCAGCTGCAATGTCATCAGCAGCATGGCTTGCAATGACCTCGCCGATGTTGTAATGCTCGATTATTTGCATGACTTCTTCAGCGCGGCTTCCGATGATGGGAATCTGGCAGTGTATAAAATCAAATATTTTGTTTGGCAAACTGTATAGGTAATTTGGTGCATCTGTTTTATCCAGCGAGACACCTGCATTGGCTATTCTGGTATATCCAAGCATATCGGCATATGACATCGGTGGAAGATACTTCACCCGATGGTCTAAATTTAACAATCGAACTTTTTCCAGAATCTGATTGAGGGCATTTCCCGACCCGATGATCAGAAGTTTAACGTGACCGGGAAGCATTGAAAACGCATCGAGCAGCTCTTCCAGTCCTCTGCCGACATTTAGACCGCGGCCTTGTGAGATAAGTACAAAATCGCTGTCCGTATATCCCAGAGAAGCTCTGTCAATTTTTGGAACAGTTTCAGGAATCAGGCTGATATTTCGCACATAAGTCACCTCAATGCCGTACTCTTTTCTGTACAATTTGGCTATGGAGGCGTTTACTGTCAGCATTTTTGAGAGCCTTGGAAGTAAGAAATTTTCCAGCGTCTTCCAGACTTTATAGCGAAGGGGTCTGTATAGTACTTCGGGGCTGCCGCAGAAGTACTCATGGCTGTCGTAGGCCAGTGGAATATCCTTGAGTTTGGAAGTGAGCCAGTTTGGCAGCAGGGTGTCGAGATCATTTGCCCACAGACCGTCAGCACGGTGTGTGAGCAGATATATGAATAGCCAAATCTGATAGCTTGCGTAAAAGAAAATTCCCTGCTCGGCTGGTAATTTGAACCGCACTGTTTTGTAATCTCTTGAGATGGCCGGACTGTTTTTCAGCCGCCGTCCTATGCATATCACCTGATATCCTGCTTTTATTAATTCTGAGCAGGTTTTGTGTACACGTTGGTCAGTGGCCAGATCGCTTGTGGCCGATACAATGATGGTCTTCTGGCGGGTCATACTTTTGCGATTGCAAGTTTACGCGTATACGGATGAGTTTACTACCTGAAATTCGTATTTCTGATTTTGACTATGAACTGCCGGCCGACCGCATAGCAGCTTATCCACTCGAAGAAAGAGATCAATCTAAGTTGCTCATTTACAGAGATGGCTCAATTACCGATACTGTTTTCACCCAGCTCAGCGAATTTTTGCCTAGTGGTTCGGCCATGTACTTCAACCAGTCAAAGGTGGTATTTACGAGATTGTTTTTTAAAATACATGAATCGGATAAAAAGCATATTGAAATTTTTTGTTTGGAGCCGGCTGATGGGCTTGAGCTTTCTTCGGCACTTACCAGCAAAAACTCCGTTGTGATGAAGTGCATGGTAGGCCGTGCAAAACGATGGAAGGAACAGAAACTGACAATGCGCATCCCGCACGCTCTTGGCGATATTTTGCTTCACGCCGAAAAAGTCGGCAGGCAAGTCGATGTGTTTTTGGTGCACTTTACGTGGAGTGCCGATATCACCTTTGCTGAGATACTCGAATTAGCAGGCCATGTTCCTCTGCCTCCTTATATCAAGCGAGATGATGAGGCCATTGACCGCAATCGATATCAGACTATCTATGCTCGCAGAGAGGGTTCAGTGGCTGCGCCAACCGCCGGTCTCCACTTCACCGAGCGTGTTTTTGAGTCGCTAAAGAAAAAAGATGTAGCGCTAAACTTTCTAACCTTGCATGTAGGTGCAGGCACATTTGCTCCGGTCAAATCAGAGTATATCGCCCAGCACCAGATGCACGGCGAGTACATCGAAATTACCCGCGAACTTTTGGAGTCGTTGTTACAAAGTAAGCAGCGCATAGCCGTAGGTACCACAAGTCTTCGAACGTTAGAAAGTATCTATCACCTTGGCATACGCACGATGCTTGAAGGCGATCTCTCCATACACGATCTCGATCAATGGTGTGGCTTTACACACCCGAAAGACATCACGTTTGAGCAAGCAATTGAACATTTGCTAAAGGTTTTTGATCGCCATAAAATCGATGCTGGTATTAAATTAAAAACCCATATAATCATAGCCCCAGGCTATGAAATCCGTTCGGTAGATGCATTGGTCACCAACTTTCACCAGCCTTCTAGCACTTTGCTACTCTTAGTTTCAGCTGTTACCGGCGGTGAGTGGCGCAAGATTTACGACCATGCATTAGCGCATAATTATCGTTTTCTTAGCTACGGCGACAGCAGTTTATTGTTTGTTAAAAAGAAACAACATGCCCATTCTGCAATTTAAAAATTTGCTCCTTCAGATATTTCTAACCTTAGCTGCACTTTCAGGTCTAAGTCAGCGCGTAGAGTTAGAGCCTGTGTGTAAACTTCCCAAAGCGCTCAACGAAAATTCCGGAATGGTCGCCTGGGGCGATACTCTTTTATGGCTTATTAATGATAGTGGCAATGATCCAATACTTTATGCAATAAATACAAAGTGTGAAATTCTAAAAGAAATTTGGATAAAAGGAGCGGAAAATATCGATTGGGAAGAGCTAGCTGAAGACCTTGAAGGAAATATTTTTATCGGTGATATTGGCAATAATTCCAATAAACGAGAAACTTTATCCATATATAAAATTTCAAAGAGGGACCTTATTCAGTTTCCCGATTCTGTTCAGCCCATAGAAACCATTTGCTTTTTTTATAGCAATCAGCAAGATTTTCCACCCGAAAAATCTAAAAGATATTTCGATGCTGAGGCTCTTTTTTATTACAACGATTCACTCACTTTGGTTACAAAAAATCGTACAGAACCCTTTGATGGTAAAGCTTATGTATATCGAATACCGATCAAAGGAGGAAATCATCGGTTGTTTCCAGCTGATTCGCTTTTTACAGGGTTGGGATTAATGGAGTTACATTGGATAGCTGGAGGAGACCTATTAAAAGATGATAAAATTCTCTTGTTAGGTTATGACAAAGTATTTCTAACGATCATAAAAGAATTAAAAAAAATAAAATCTATTGACCTTGGAATGTGGAAACAATTTGAGTCGATCGCTGTAGGTGAAAAATTTATTTTTATTTCAAATGAGAAAAATCGAAAAAATAAACCGGTTTTATATAAAATTTCGGTGAAAGATATTGAACAATTATTTGATGAATTTTAAGATTTTTTGCTTCTATTTTTTGCTCTTTCGAGTGTCATATTTCGATAATTTTCATCTTCATGATAGCGCTTTTTAGCGCGTTTCAAAACTTTTTCTCTGTATTCTTCGTTTGTATGATATAATTCTCTGTATTTAGCTTTAATTTTTTCGCGATAGTTCTCGTCGTTTTGATATTTTTCTTTCAGTTTCGACAGAATCTTTTCTTTGTTTTTTTGATAATATGACTCTTTTTGTTGACTCATTTTGACAAGTCTTTGACACAAAATACGCTATTAATGCTTTTTTATAAACGTGTTAATTAGTGAAGTGGAAATCAAATCTTATGAAAACCGTTAAAATTCTTTCTAAAAATGTTTAAAATTTGATTTAAAACAATTTCACTTAAAACCTTGTGTAAGTAGCGAGTGTTTGAAAAATTGGTTTTTTACTTAATGACAACTTACACAAGTTTAAGCTCATTTTTACCTTTAGTTTAATCGTAGTTTTGCATACTTTTACCTGTCGAGACGTATGAATTTTCAATTAGAGGCGCCATATAAGCCCACAGGAGATCAACCTGAGGCCATTCGTCAACTGGTCGAAGGTGTAATGCGGGGCGAAAGGGCTCAGACCTTACTTGGCGTCACAGGCTCTGGTAAAACCTTTACGATGGCCAACGTAATCGAGCAAGTACAGAGGCCGACCTTAGTGCTCAGCCATAATAAAACCCTTGCGGCTCAACTCTTTGGAGAGTTCAAGCAATTCTTTCCTAAAAATGCGGTGGAATACTTCGTATCATATTACGATTACTATCAACCTGAAGCATATATTCCTACAACGAATACCTACATTGAAAAGGATTTATCGATTAACGAAGAAATAGAAAAACTGAGGCTAAGCACCACTTCAGCCTTGCTCAGCGGGCGAAGGGATGTGTTAGTAGTAGCGTCGGTGAGCTGTCTGTATGGTATTGGAAATCCCGAAGAATTCAGCAAAGGGGTTATTGAATTGCATAAGGGGCAAGCAATATCCCGCACAAAACTCTTGCATCTCTTTGTCAGCTCTTTATACAGCCGCACAACCCATGAATTTGGAAGAGGGAGATTTCGCGTAAAAGGCGATGTTGTTGATATTTTTCCGGCTTACAGCGACTATGCCATTCGGATCCACTTTTGGGGTAATGAAATTGAACTCCTCGAGGAGATTGATCCTGTGGATGGAACTATTCTATCGGAGTTTGAAAGGGTGCGCATTTATCCGGCCAATATTTTTATGACCTCTCCAGTCAGGTTGCAAGAGGCCATTCGCCAAATACAAGATGACCTCGTGAAACAAATAGATTTCTTTTTAAGACAAGGCAAGCCATTGGAAGCCAAACGATTAGAGGAACGCACCAACTTTGATCTAGAGATGATCAAAGAGCTGGGCTACTGCAGTGGTATTGAGAACTACTCACGTTACCTCGATGGCCGGGCTCCGGGTACACGACCTTTCTGTTTGATCGATTACTTCCCGAAAGATTGGCTGTTGATCGTAGACGAAAGTCACGTTACGGTGCCGCAAGTGCGCGCCATGTACGGAGGTGACCGAAGTCGTAAGGAAACTTTGGTAGAATATGGATTTCGGCTACCAGCTGCCCTTGACAACCGTCCCTTGCGATTTGAGGAGTTTGAATCGCTGATCAATCAAGTCATCTTCGTTAGTGCTACACCGGGAGAATATGAATTAAAAGCCTCGGGCGGTGTGATCGTGGAGCAACTCATTCGCCCCACAGGCATGCTCGATCCAATCATCGAGGTTCGACCAACGGCCAATCAGATCGACGATCTGATGGATGAAATTCAAAAACGCGTCGAATTAGACGAGCGTGTACTTGTAACTACCCTGACTAAGCGGATGGCCGAGGAATTATATAAATATTTTTCGCGCTATGGAATACGGTGTCGGTATATACATTCCGATGTAGATACGCTCGAGCGGGTTGAAATATTACGTGACTTGCGAATGGGCCTTTTTGATGTACTCATAGGCGTTAACCTTTTGCGTGAAGGTCTTGATTTGCCAGAGGTCTCTTTGGTTGCCATATTAGATGCTGATAAAGAAGGGTTCCTTCGCAATGAGCGCTCGCTGGTCCAAACCATTGGACGCGCTGCTCGGCATCCCAACGGCATGGCCATTATGTATGCCGACACCATAACAGAGAGCATGCAGCGCACCATTGACGAAACCAACCGACGAAGGGCCTATCAAAGCGAATATAACGCTCGTCACGGTATCACGCCTAAGGTGCTGCAGAAGTCATTTGATACGCACCTGCCTATTGCTTCTCGCTCATCTAAGGCTGCTGAATCAGAAAGTGTTTTTACCGTGGCTGAACCCGAAGCTGAGTTTCTGATGTCGCCTGAATCCTTGCGCAAGCAGATTGATAAAACCCGCAAAGAAATGGAGCAGGCGGCTAAAGCGCTTGATTTTATTACTGCTGCCCAATTGCGCGATAAAATGCTATCGCTTGAGGCTAAACTTAAAGAAATGTCGCGAGCCTGATGGATGAGCATTCGATCTACATGCATCGATGTTTCCAACTTGCCTTACATGGCATTTATACAGCTCGACCCAATCCTATGGTTGGGGCAGTAATTGTAAAGGACGGGCGAATTATAGGTGAAGGCTGGCATCGTCAGCCTGGTGAGCCTCACGCCGAGGTGATGGCCATTCGTTCGGTAAAAGATGAAAATCTGTTATCCAAATCTACCCTCTACGTCAATCTTGAGCCATGCTCACACTACGGCCGTACACCGCCGTGTTCGCTTCTGATCATAGAGAAAAAAATCCCCAAAGTTGTCATTTCCAACACCGACCCAAACCCTCTGGTTTCAGGAAATGGTATTCGAATGCTTCAGGCTAATGGGGTGGACGTGATTTCCGGCATTGAGGAAGACATTGGATGGGAACTAAACAGACATTTCTTTACGTATCATACACATAAGCGTCCATATATTCACCTTAAATGGGCGGAATCCGCTGATGGATTTATTGCACCGGAAAGTAAAGACTTGGCTGAGCCCTTTGTGATCAGCAGTGCACAGTCACTTAGGCTTGCTCATCATCTTAGGGCTTCTAATCAGGCTATATTAATTGGCTCTGCTACCGCGGCAGCCGACAATCCTTCATTGACTACACGGTATGTGGCGGGGCCCGATCCGCTGCGTTTTGTCATAGACCGATACCGCAAATTGCCTGATACTTTACAACTCTTCCAATCAGAAACTCCTGCGGTCAGAATTGTGGATAAAAAATATGCTCAATCGAACGATATAGCCTTGAAAATGGATTCGGAGTGGGGTTGGTTGCATGACCTTATGAAAATCTTATACGAACAATATATCCAAAGTCTGCAAGTAGAGGGAGGTACATCTGTGCTACATGCCTTTATCCGGCATAAATTATGGGATGAAGCATGGCTTATAAAACCCCCGACCATATTGTCAAAGGGAATTTCAGGGCCGGACATTGGGCCTCTTTGGCATAGTTTCAACTACAAATTTTGCGCAGGCCAAGATATTGTTTTTGTTTTTAAAAATAGAACATATTCCCAAAAAAGAATAGTTTCCAATCCCACATTTAGGGAATATTAAACTATGTAAGTGATTTATATACAGTATTTAAGTGGGATTAATTGTTTCGTTCAAAACAAGTTTACCAAGAGAGGAATATTTTTTGATAAATTTGTTAAAAATTCATTTAAATGAAAAAAAATGTTTGGGCGTGGATTGTAGTCGGAATCTTTGCTAGTGAGAATTTAAGCGCTCAGATGATTGAGGGCTATGTACGCAATAAGTGGGCACAGCCTGTACCGAACGCAAGTCTTCAATTTACATCCCTTTCATCGGGAAAGACTTTTACAGCCCGGTCCGATGCGAATGGCTTCTATCGATTGAATTTGCCTTTTTTTGAAAAAGAATCTGAAAACCGGCCTTTTGTGGTCTTTGATGTATTTCCCAATCCATTCAGCCGTGAGACCAATTATATCATTTATGCTTTAAGGCCAGTGCGGGCCAATGTGTCAGTAATCAATCGCATTGGGCAGGTTGTGCGCCAACTTCACAACGGTCCGCTAAAGGAGGAGTACAATTATTTCACCTGGGATGGCCGCGACCAGACCGGTGCAGAAGTGCCGGAGGGCATGTACATTATTCAAATTACATCTGGTAAGACTATCATAGCTAAGAAAGTGCTGAAATTATCCAATGCCCCGTCAGGTGGTTCAGGTGCTGGTAATCTCGATCCCGAAGTATTGTTTGAGAATGTAATGGCTTCTTATCAAGTGACTATAGAGGCACAGGGATACAAAAAACATCAGCATCCGCGCCTTGTACCTCAAGGTAAGACTACTCATAATTGGGTACTTTTCAAAGAAGATACTTTGCCCTTTAAAACAGTGGATCATTACCTGGCAATTCGTCAGCCCGACGATCAGCATAAGCCATTCTTTATCAATGGAATAAATTTAGGAATTGCAACACCAGGTACCAATCCGGGCAATTTGGCCGCGACTAAAGAAGAATACAGACGTTGGTTACAGTTAATTTGGGAAGCCGGTTTCAACTCGATTCGTACCTATACCATCCATTTTCCAAGGTTTTATGAGGTTTTGGACGAATTTAACAGGGATCATATCGAGCGACCTCTATGGCTGGTGCAAGGTATTTGGCTTGATGATGAGGAAATCACCGGAAACTTATATGACAAAACGGAGGAATACGAAGGCGATATTGAAGAGGTAATAGACGCTATGCATGGCAACAGAACTATTCCCGAGCGCAAAGGTCGTGCAAGCGGTACTTACAGTATTGACGTATCCAACTGGATACTTGCATGGATGCTCGGACGGGAAGTATCGCCGGATGAAGTAATAATTACTGATTCATTAAATGCTCATATTCGCTTTTACAAAGGAGATTTTGTCGAAATAGAAGATTCAGCTTCCCCTTCTGAAGCTTGGTTTACACGAATGATTGATCACGCTGCAAAATGGGAAAAGGAAAAATACAACGTGGAAAGACCAATCGGAAACAGTAGCTGGCCGACCTTAGATCCTCTGCATCACCCCACGGAACTCCCCGAACTGTCTGACGAAGACATTGCTCAGATAGATTTGAAACGGCTTAAACATGTTCGATTTCAGGGGGGATATTTTGCAAGTTATCACGCATATCCATATTATCCTGATTTTATTAGTATGGAGCCGGATTTTCAGCAGTTTTCGGATAGCTACGGCCCAAATAGCTACATCGGATATCTGACTGCCCTGAAAACTCATTATGGAAATAAGCCTTTACTTCTGGGTGAGTATGGCGTGCCGTCTTCATGGGGCAATGCCTCATACGCACACAGCGGGATGAATCATGGTGGCCACACCGAATCTGAGCAAGCATTTTACAACATTCGTATGTTAAAAAACATTCATCAAACCCACTGTGCCGGTGGATTTCTTTTTGCTTGGATGGACGAGTGGTTCAAAACCATGTGGTACACCAATCCTTACGGGCCTGTAAGAGAAAGAAGAGCTCTCTGGCATAATGTGGTGAGCGCAGAAGAAAATTTTGGATTGCTGGCTTTTGAAACAGATTCGCCAACTTTTAAGACATGGCCATCCGTGTCCAACCCATGCTTTACTCTTTTGGAATTTGACTATGGTCAGAATTTTTTCTTCATTCACGCTAAACTCTCATCCCCGCTAAATGATACCGATGTAATTTGGTTTGGAATAGATACATATGATAGAAATTTAGGAGAATCCATCCTTCCAAACGGGCAAATCCTAACCAATAGTCGCGCTGAGTTCGCCTTAAAAATCACAAAAGACAAAGCAAGACTGTATGTGACTGAGGCATACAATCCCTTTGCGATTAACATCTTTCATATAGATTCCACCTTTGCCAAGCCTGAATCTGTATGGCATTCGACCAAAACAGATGGAGCGCCTTGGGACATTTTGAGATTTACAAATGGATTTCGCGAATTTGAAGTCGATACCATCGGTCATTTACATGTGCGTCAGCCTGGTGATAAGCCCGAAATCAACCACGCTGTTATTTGGCTTAATCCAGCAGAATTTCTGGTAAGACTACCTTGGACATATATTTTGGTCGCAGACCCTAGCGACCATCAGGTCGTACACGATTTTAGAGGTACTCTTCAAAATGAGCGTAGAACTACAGACGGAATATTTATTACAGCTTTTCGCAATTCGGGATGTCGCCTGTCATCTCAGGACAGAATGCTCTGGCCTCGCTGGGACAAGGCATGGCCCTATAAAGAGCGATTGAAGGAAAGCTACTTTATCACGAAAGAAGAAAATAAAACCTTGGATTTAAAACCTTTTTAAAATAATATTAACAAATCAATTAGATATTCTTATTACTTTTGAAATAATTAAAAATTTAATGGAAGATTTTCTAATCTTTTTTCTTTGTTCAAATTTGTCTTTATCTCAAATAAAAACTATTTTAATTAGATGGATTTGTCTAGGCAATTATGTAGAACCAGAATGTCTTTTTTTTAATGAGATTAATAATAAATTTTGTAATAAAGCAGATATTCATGATAATTTCTTTATTTATGATATATCTTTCTTAGATAAAGGTACTTATATATTAAAAATTACATGTGATGACCATGTCTATTTTAAAAAGATACAAAAAATATAAATCTATGAAAAAATGTGTTCAAATATCATTAACAATTTGTTTTTTGTTCTTTCAAAATCTTTGTTTATCAAACAATTTAATAATTTTAAAAATCGATTCTTACCACAACAAGCATCCACTCCGGCAAGATTCTATTAAACTTAAAAATTTAATTACCAGCAAAGACACTACAATATACTTTCCTAAAAATATTTTTGAATTACTTGTAAAATCAAAAAAAGAAAATCCTGAAGTCGTTATTCCCGAAAATAAGATAGTGGTTTCACAAAATCCTTATCGGCAAGTCACTAAGATAGGATTTAAAATACCGCGTAAGATTCGCGTATCTGTCAGTATCACTGATATGTCTGGTCGAACATTGGCAGTTGACCGTTTTATGAGTGAAAGTGGAACGCATTTCTACGAAGTTGCCGGTGGAAAAAATAATGTATATATTATCCATGTGCAGATGGGTACTCGAATCTTATCTGAAAAATTTTTGGGATTATCTGATATGAAAAATATATATCTAAAAAAAATTGAGGAAGAGGAGACTGAAGAAGATGAACCAAGAACATTTTTTGAAATAGATGAAACTGATTCACTACAGATTACAAGCTATGCTACTGATTTGGATGGTAATCCTTTTATTAATGAAAAAATCATTCATCCAAATGAAAGCCAAATCATTAGATTTGATAAATTTTCCACGTATAAATGCTTAGTATTAATGTATCATAAAATAACTCCTGGTCCTGCTAATGATACCTATGAGCGAGCAATCAGTGACTTTATAAATGATTTGAATTACATAAAAAACAAAGGGTATAAGGTGATTCCCATCGAAATGCTGGATGATATTTATAAAGGTAATTTAGGTCTTCCGGGAAATTCGATTGTCATCACCTTCGACGATGGTTTTACCTCAGATTTTACTCTGGCTGCTCCAGCTTTGAAACAACGAAATATGCCAGCAACATTTTTTATAGTACCTGGCTGGATATCAAGTGAGCCTGGATATATGACCTGGGCTCAGGTGTGGTTACTCAGTCAGGAAAAAGACAGTTCGAATCGCAATCTGTTTCACATTGGCTCACACAGTATGACACATTCCTTTTTGCTCGATATGTCAAGCCAAATGACGCCTCAGCAGTATCAGGCGTTTTTAGATTATGAGTTTGGTATTTCGGCAGCTGAAATTAAGGATGTAACAGGTCAGCAAAAGCTATTCTTTTCTCTACCATTTGGCAATGGTGCGAATAACCTCCAGATAATTAATACTGCAAAAAAGTTTAGCTACAATGGTATAAGGACTTCCATTTGGAATTCCTTCACGGAATCAGACCTTAATATTTGGGTTATTCCTTCGTTGCCTATTTTAGATTTTACTGATATAAAAATAATTGATGATTATTTTAAATAGAGTTCTCTGAAGAGACAATTACGATTAATTTGCATAAATGATTTTCCCATTATAATACTACTTTTCCAATAAATGGAATTTTGTTGAACAATTATTCATTTTAAATCCTTTGCGTTTTGCCATTTAAATCAATTAAAATGAGTTACTTGTGAAATTTTTACAAAAAATCCTAAAAAGGGACTGTCCTTTGTTTTCAAACAATTATTTAGTATGCTTATGAGGAAATTATTATCTCTCTTGGTATTATGTATTTCAATAAGTTTAGGGCATACACAGCCCATCGCCCTTGTCACTAATACCAATGACGCCGGCCCTGGCTCATTAAGACAGGCTATCATCGAAGCAAACTCCAATCCGTCGTACACGGCTATACATTTTAATATTCCAACTACAGACCCAAATTTTAATCCCGTTTTGGGAGTTTACACCATTACAGTGAGCAGTACATTGCCGCAAATCACAAGAAATAACCTATTAATAGACGGTACTACGCAGCCACAGGCAAACAACGAGCTCATTGGATCAAACCAACAGACTGGCATATGTACTCCTGCAAAATTTTCACCTGTAATAAAAAGGCCGGATATCAGCATAGTGGGAAATAATACAATCACAACTGGATTTGATGTTGCTGCATCCGGTGTTAAATTCAAAGGTCTGCATATTACCGGTTTCGGTTCGCTTTTTGACAACGCTCATCATTGTATTTACTACAGGTGGGGCTCTAACAATGGGGAAGTCTCGCACTGTCTTATAGGTGCAGATATCAGCAGTTCAGGAACAAATATCGTCCCGCCACCAGCTCCAATTCGCACCAATGGCGGTGGAATTTTTGTAATAGCTGGAAACAACCATTACATACATCACAATATTGTCGCTCATTGCGGTGGAATGGGTGTATATTTTGGATATAATTCACAAAATGGACTCGTCGAATACAACGAATTTTATGCAAATGGACGTATTCATGTAGTAACCGATGGATTTGATGTAGCTTTTAATACAAAGAACTTTACTGTTCGCTATAATCTTTCTCATTATAACGGTGGTAATGGATTTGATACGCATCAGGCCGAAGGCAATCACCTATTTGAGTGTAATACCTCTCATCACAATGGTCAGTTGAAAGTAGAAACCAGTGGTTTTAGAGTCTGGGGAGGAAACAGCATTTTTCGATACAATAATGTATATGAAAACTATGGAAATGGTTTTCACATAGCGGCATTTAGCACACCGGTGCCTACAAAAGGCAATATCATTTCCCGGAATCGCATTCGCGATAATGGAAATTATCTCATGGGCCCCAACCCAAAAACCGGAGCTATTGGAATTGACCTTGTGCCTACCGGTGGTGACAACTTAAAAGGTATTCCCCCATATGTGACTCTTAATAGCGATATTCCTCCGGGTAATAACGGCGGAAATAATCTAAACAACTTTCCCGTAGTTGAAAGTGCAGAATTTGATGGTACCAACCTGCACCTGAAGGGCTTTGTACGTGCCGGACAAACGGTGGAGATTTTTAAAGCTCATAATTATCCAGGTGGTTTTAATGCTCAAGGAGAAATCTATGTTACAAGTTTTGTGGAAGGTTCACTGGCAGACCTCGATAATACTACGGGCAGTTACAGCGGTATTGTAAATGGAAAAAATGTTGGTACCGGAACAAACGTGAACAGATTTTATGTCATCCTTCCCACCACTGCTTTTTCTGTTGGGGATTCACTGACTACGACCGCTACTGGTGCAGACGGTACCTCTGAATTTTCGCCTGCTGTTGTTGTAGTTCCATTTACTCCTACAGCTACTATCAATCCGATTTGTCATTGTAAGTGGAACAATACCCCTGCAACTCTTACCGGAAATTTTGGTTACTCAAGCACCGGTTCATCACCGGTAACTATCCCTGTAGGACCAACCAATACGTATATAGGAACAGCACTGAATACTCAACCTACTGTATTTAATCCTGGTACCAATAATCATGTATTTGATATTCAATTCATTGGAGGTTCTGCTTCATGGACAGTTCAGTCAAACGCTGCCGTAGCTAACTCTTCAACATCGTATTGTCCGCAGGACCTAGATGTACAAATAACAGCATCCAACATCAATCCCAATCTGGGTGATAACGTAACGATAACTATTACAATTACCAACAACACTTCAGCTCCCTGGGTCTTTACTAATGGATATATAACCAATATTGATTTGTGTGTGACTACACCGGGAGGCTTTGTCTTTGTATCTTCAACTCCTTCAGCGGGTAGCTACAGTGGATCAAACTGGACTATTCCTGCATTGGCTCCTGGAGCTTCAGCAACCCTTTCATTGATATTTACAGTAAATGCTTCAGGTGCAATAACAGCATCTGGAACAATCTTCGATCAACTTGACAACGATCTTACCAACAATACAGCTTCACTAAACATTACAACCATGCCATCATCCAGCGGTGGAGGTGGGGGTATTGAATCCAAAGGTGGACTTTCCCAACTGCTCTCCCAGCGAAATATGCAACGTCTCCGCGATGGCAGATATCTTTATTATGAGCAAATGGAATCGCTGCCAGATGCTGGAACTGTCGGATCTGTAATGGCTGCTAGAGGCAATATTATGTTGACTGACGTAACACCAATATCAGGACCTGATAATTCTACAGGTAAGGTTGTCACACCAGGAGACCTAATCGGGATAACGAATGCTGAAGACGTTTATTCAGTAGATTATTTTAAAGGTTCTTTACGTCTGGGTTCAATATTGGCACTCGAATCACCTGTGGGTAAGGTTTATGATCACACCAAAGTTGTCTGCGACCGGCTAACCGGAGCGCGCATGCCTGAGATTAGAGTAGTGAGTGCTGCAGGTCATCCGTTTCTTATGGCACTGCTCGAACAGGAAAACGGTGAGATTGACTACAACATCACTTTTGTAATGTACATTGACGACAACGGCAATTTTACAGTTGACAATAAATGGAACCTTGCTGAATACGAACCAATAGCAGGACAAAGAGTTTTCAATATGCAGGTTTGGTCAGTTTCACCCCATTATACAATTAAAATGGTAGAATCCATCGTAGCACTGGCCAGAGGTATAGGATCAGTTCAATTCCTGAATAAACGGCCAGCTGCTGTTCCTACAGTTTTTGTAGAGAGCGGATTTTATAAAAACGGAAAACTACATCTAAAAGTGCGCAATACCTCAAATGCCACAAGGGTTACTTTCAGAGGACATGCCGCTGCTACCGAAACCGATCAACATCTTCCTGTTTTTGATGATCTCCCCCTACCGGTCGATCAACAAATTGTAGATTTTGTCTTCCCGATTGGATTTACGTTCGATGCCGGTTTCAGTATAGCAAATAATGCCACTTCAGGTATTGACCAGATCTATGTAGCTGACGGTGCCTGGGGTGTCGATTATGAAATCACCTCTGCTGAACAGATAAAGTTTGTAGCGCTCCCTCAAACCACTGAACTAGCTAAGGATGGATTAGCCCTTGAAAGATCTGCAGTGGCTTCAGCCCGAGTTAAGGAATACTTTTCGGTGTATCGCGTATTGTTGCCCGGCGCCTATCGACCAATGAACGTTTCTGAATACTCCGGATTTAGTTTCAGAGCTCAGGTGAAACAACCTACTAAAGTACAAGTAGTTGTGGTTAAGCGCGGAATTTCAAAATGGGTTGACCAATTCCGAACCTTTATCACCCTCCAACCAAATGTTTCAGATTATTATGTTTCTTTTGAGGATTTAAAATCAGAAAAAGGTGGAATTTTTTCTGCTGATGATGTGCTTTCAGTGGTATGGGTCACCACTTTGGGTTCAACTTCTGACAATCAAGTGGAACTCAAAATTTCTGACCTCGTGTTTAAGAAGACATCTGGCAGTGTAGCTCAGGTCAACCCAGGCAAGAAAGAAGTTCTTGTTTTTCCGAACCCTGCTGTAAACCAATTCAACTACGCATTTATTCTCGAAGCTGAAACCAATGTTCGAATTGAATTGATCAATTCACTTGGTCAAGTTGTGGAGATGGTTAAACATGAAAAAATGCCCGCTGGAGTTCATCAACTCACATATTCAAATGTGCTACGACCCGGTATATACTACATCCGAGTGATCACAGGTCGCACAGTGCGTACAGGCAGTGTGGTCATAACTAATTAACCACTTTCTCTTTGAAGGAATCCCGGCCACAAGACCGGGATTTTTTATTTATAGAGGTATTTTTGGACTTAGATCTTTTGTTAAAACACATTACGCAAATATTTTTACCCGCTTTAATGTGCAAAAAAACTAATTATGTTAAACATTGTACTCTTTGGCCCTCCGGGTGCCGGCAAAGGCACTCAGTCTCAGTTTCTTGTAGAGCGATTTGGATTAGTACATCTGTCAACAGGCGATATTTTCAGACGTAACATTAAAGAAGGCACCGAGTTAGGTCAGTTAGCTCAAAAATACATGAACGAGGGAAAGCTTGTACCCGATGAGGTGACCATTAACATGCTAAAAGCAGAATTAGAAAAAATATCAAATCCCAAAGGTTTCATATTTGATGGTTTTCCAAGAACCGAGGCTCAAGCACAAGCTCTTGAAAACCTACTAGATGCTATGAATACTGCCATATCGGCCATGATAGCATTGGAAGTGCCTGAGGAAGAGCTAAAAAAAAGATTGGCAGACCGAGCAAAAACCAGCGGCAGAGCTGATGATGCCGACCCTGCTGTGATTCAAAAGAGAATCGATGTGTACAATGCTGAAACGCTACCCGTCAAACACTATTACGAAAAAATCGGAAAGTATCGGGGCATAAATGGTCAAGGTTCGATTGAGGAGGTCACCCAGCGTTTAATTGAGGTAATTAACACCTTGCACTGATTGCACTATTCAAATATCTTTCTAACTTTGCCCGCCTTTTTGATAATGAATTAAATTTTTGATATTTAGCATGTCGAAAAAAGAAATCGAACAAAAGCAAGACGAAGTAATCCTCGATGTAGGCTCTACCCTGACAAAAGCTGAAGCGTTTATTGAAAAAAATAAAAAAGCAATTACTTATACGCTATCAGGTATTGTAGTTGGTGTGGCTGCCTATTTTGCTTTCACATATTTGTACCTTGAGCCTCTGGAAAAAGAAGCCCAAATTGAACTATATAAAGCTCAGGAAAATATAGACAGAGACTCATTGAGACTCGCTCTAAACGGCGATGGAAGCAGCATGGGCCTTTTACAAATTGCCGATGAATATGCCTGGACAAAGGCTGGTAACCTTGCAAGATACTATGCAGGTGTGTGCTACCTTCAGTTAGGCGAGTATGAAGATGCCATTCGGCAAATGGATAAATTTAGCACAAATGATCCGGTATTCGAGGTACTTGCAAATGGTGTAATTGCCGATGCCTTCCTTGAAATAGGCCAGCCTAAAGAGGCTTTGGAATATTACGATAAGGCTGTTCGCTCTTCAAACAACGAGTTTGTTGTGCCATTTTACTTAAAAAAAGCCGGAATGCTGGCCGAAGATCAGAAAAATTGGAAAGATGCCCGCAAGTACTTCGAACGCTTAAAAAACGAGTTTCCGAAGTCTCAACATGCACTTGATGTAGATAAGTTTTTAGCTCGTATCGAAGCGAAGCTGTCACAAAAAAATTAAGATTCGATGGCTACAGCCAATAAAAATTTATCAGAATACGACAAAAGCCGACTTCCGTCGGCTTTTTCGTTTAGATTTGCTCTGGTGCGCTCTCAATGGAATGATTTGGTGACCAGTGGTCTCTACAAAGGCGCATACGACACCTTGATTGATCTGGGGGCCAAACCAGAAAATATCACAACCATTGAGGTGCCTGGCAGTATGGAGCTTATCTATGGGTGCAGGCAAGCAGCTGCTCTGGAGCCTAAGGTTGATGCGATTATTGCCATCGGTTGTCTGATCAAAGGTGAAACCATGCATTTCGAATTTGTAAGCATGGCTGTTTATCACGGCTTAAGTCAGTTGAACTTAACACTGCCAATGCCAGTAATAGCCTGTGTGCTCACTGATAACAACCTGGAACAGAGTCTGGCGCGGAGTGGGGGAGTCCATGGCAATAAGGGAGTAGAGGCTGCTGTTACAGCGCTGCTGATGTGCGGTCGAAAAGTATAAGATTTTATATGGAAAATATTGTAAATTATGCATTAGTTGCTTTTACATCCTTTTTTTCGGTAATGAACCCAGTGGGTGTTATGCCTCTTTTTTTGAGCATGACAGCAGGTTTAGAGTTACAACATCGCCGTCGTACAGCCGTTAAAGCATGTACTGTGGCCTTCATTACATTAGTAATTTTTGGGGTATTAGGAGAGTTTATTTTTAATTTTTTTGGAATATCGGTGAACGGTCTCCGAGTGGTAGGTGGATTTATATTTTTTAAAATGGGAAGCGAAATGCTTCAGGCTCAGGTCAGTAAAATGAAATTACCAGACGAAGAAGTTAAAAAATATGTAGGTGATATATCTGTCACTCCATTAGCCATTCCTATGATTACAGGTCCAGGAGCTATCACGAATGCGATGCTGCTTATGCAAGTTGCCGTCAATCTAAGCTTCAAAGCTGTTTTGGTGGGTGTAATGCTCATTGTATGTTTGATAATGCTCTTAGCTTTACTTTTTGCCAGCCGTATTATCAGCTTGTTAGGTAGTACCGGTATTAATGTGCTTGTAAGGTTAATGGGATTAATTGTGATGGTGGTGGCTATTGAATTTTTTATTTCAGGCCTTACTCCCATAATCAGAAGTGTTTTTCTTGTAGAGTAAGCATTGATTTTACAATTACCCCATTTATATACAACCTTTTACCTTACATTAGCAAAAAATAGTACTAATGAGAAAAGTTTTATTGATTTTCATATCAATCAGTTTGCTCTTGAGTAATGAGATTGCATCTCAAGTAATTTTTTCTGAAAACTTTCAAAATGGTATGCCTTCCACATTCATTTTGAGAAATTTGGATGGTCTTACTCCTGCCTCTCAAGTATCATTTGTCAGTCAAGCTTGGGTTACCCGGCAAGAAACTGGTACCTCGAATTTCATGGCCATGAGTACCTCATGGTACAATCCGCCTGGAGTAGCTAATGATTGGATGATAACGCCCCCAATTACAGTGAATCAAGCCAATGCCTGGCTAACTTGGAGGGCAATGACACCCGATGCCTCATACAGAGATGGATATGAAGTTCGCCTTTCGCCCAATGCTGACACTGCGATCAGTGCTTTTTCAGTAATTTTATTCTCTACTAATGCTGAGGAGGTTACCTGGACGAATCGCGCAGTTAGCCTAGCCAGTTACAACAATCAAACTATCCGGATAGCTTTTAGAAACAACTCAAATGATAAATTTCTACTGTATATTGACGACATTGCTGTAGCCGCGTACAATCAAATAGATGTGGCCGGTAAGTCACTGAATATAAATTCAATAATAGCTCCAGGCAATACAACAATTTCAGGAGTACTTACCAATCTAGGGCCAACCATTTCTTCGATGACCATTAATTATCGCATAAATAATGGGTCGGTTGTTAGTCAGTCACTTTCAAACCTGAATATTGCACCTACACAAGATTACACTTTTACCTTCACTCAGCAGTGGAATGCCACTGTCGGCAATCATACCATAAGAGTTTGGGCGAGCAACATCAATGGACAAAACGATCAAAATCCCGCTAATGATACCATAGCCCATCAGGTTACAGTAGCTAATGCCACAAATCGGATTCCCCTTCTCGAGCTTTTCAGTTCATCTACCTGCCCTCCGTGTGCGCCTGCCAATGCCAGCTTCAAGAACTTTATGAGTACTCAGCCCACAGGCGAGTACAGTGTAATCAAGTATCAGATGAACTGGCCCGGAACCGGCGATCCATATTACACTGCGGAGGGAGGCGTTCGTCGTCAGCTGTATGGTATAAATGCTGTACCTGCTATGAAAATCGATGGTCAATGGGATGGGCATCAAGGTCAATTGAATCAAACCATTCTCTCTTCCTATAAAAATCAGCCGGCTTTTATAAAAATGCGCGCAGGTTATTCTTTACAGGGACAGCGCATTTACGGTGGAGTTGAAATTGAACCGCTCTTTAATCTACCTGCCGGGCAACGACTCTTCATTGCTGTGTATGAAACTGAGACTCAGCAAAACGTAAAATCAAATGGTGAAACTCGATTCTACGACATTTTCAAAAAATTTGTTCCTGACACAATCAATAATCAGTTTGCAAATCCAGCCAATGGTATAGCACTACCTCTAATTAATGCCAATCAGAAATTTATCGTACCGTATACATATACGTTCAAAGGCAACTATGTACTGCCACCTAATGCAAATACGCCAGTAAATCATGCTGTTGCGCACACTGTTGAGAATTTTAACAACTTAAGAGTGGTGGCTTGGGTACAAGACATGAACAATAAAACAGTTTGGCAGAGTACTATAGCACAACAAAATCTGTTTGTCGGACTACCTGAGCAATCTGAGAAAAACTTTTTAACAAGGCTATATCCTAATCCAGCTAAGGAGGTAGTACGTTTGGAAGTAAATGCAGCTTTTCAATCAGAGATCTACGTGGAGGTGATATCAATTAACGGACAAATGCTATATGAAAATGTCTTTAAGACTTCTCAGGAGAATGAGTCTATCGAAATGAACGTCAGCAAATTACCAGATGGAATATATCTATTGCGCATCAAATGCAATAATCAGCTGCAAGTGCACAAACTGCAGATTGTAAAATAATTATCAAGCAACGAGAAGCCGGCGATAAGACCGGCTTTTTTTTCACAAATTAATAATCAGATTAATAGCATTGCTGTAAAACCAGCCATCCAATCCTTTAAAGGTTTGAGGCCTTGCAGTAGTACCATCACGCATTAAGGTTATTCCATTTTCATACGATTCTAGCGTTATAATCTTAGAATATGGAATTTTTACACTCTTAATGGGGCTATGGAAATAGATGTTTCGGTCTGAGAGGGCTATTGTGCCTGTACCTATATACTCCTGATGTTCTGTTTTCACAGGATGCCCGCGAAAAGCACCTATTCTGTAATAAACTCCTTTAGCGATTCGGATACTCACTCCCTGAGTCGACCCTTTGTAGGTTGTTTTTACCTTAGTTTCAAAATAATCTATGTTTTGTGAAGTGATAAATATTCGTTCGTTTTTTTGTAGTAAGAAAGGTAAAGGCTCATTGACAGACGGTATATCGACGATTCTTCCATCTCTTAGTTTTTGTAGAATATCAGCCTTTTGGAGATTTTCTTTAAATAATGAATAAAAATTTTGAACGCCAGGATTTGAGGCAAATCTGTTAAATAAACCGATTAGTATTCTCTCTTCGTTTTCTGATAATAAATGGTCTTCGACGGAATGAGTTAGAGCATTTAATAATCCTTCAGCAACAATTCTATTTTTATCTGCATCATTAATCATATTATTAGCGCAAATGGATTCGATTTCATTGGTTAAATCATTTACATCAGTATTTTCTTTGAACAAATTTTCGGGTTGTAGTAAACTTTGAAGGCTATTCAATCCTTGTCGGTATCTTTCACGACACTCTTTGTGTGAAGAGGTAAAAGAAAGTGTAAATTTTCCGCAATACTTACAAACGAACATAATCTTTTTTGACCGCAAAATAAGCAGATTACATCAATTATTACATTATTGTAAAGCCAATGTTTCTTTATGATTAATTTATCAAACAAATGACAATATTTTTTTAATACCATCCTGTTTACATAAAAATACTTTTGCCACACTAACCAAAACCAAACCATGATGAAAAAAACAGTACAAATTCTCATCATGATGCTGATGGGTTTTTGGTCATTTAGCCAAATCACTTCATCAGGCATCAGAGGTAGAATCACCGACACTAAAACCGGGGAAGCTCTTTCTGGAGCTACGATCGATGCGATCCACATTCCTTCAGGTACGCGCTATTCGGCCGTAACGCTTGACAATGGTAACTACCAAATTAACAACATGCGTGTAGGTGGCCCTTACAAGATTGTTTACTCTTTTATCGGCTACCACACGAAGACTGTTGAGGGAATTTACCTAGCGTTGGGGGTTCCGTCGGTACTTGATATTAAAATGGAAACTGTATCGCTTACGCTTCAAGAGGTAAATGTTACATCAACTGTAGATCCGGTATTCAGCTCTGGTCGTACCGGTGCTGCTACTTCGGTGGACAATAAAACATTAAACTCACTTCCTACCATTTCACGCCGAATCGATGATTTTACCCGTCTTACTCCTCAAGCAGGTCGTGGTAATTCATTTGCCGGAGTTGACAACCGTTTAAACAACATCACTGTTGACGGATCATACTTCAACAACTCTTTTGGTCTTGCCGGTCAGCCTGGCGATCGCACAGGGGTATCACCCATTTCACTTGATGCGATCGACCAGATTCAAGTAAACATTGCTCCCTACGATGTAAGACAAGGTCTCTTCACCGGAGCTACAGTTAATACTGTAACTCGTTCTGGTACAAACGAATTCCAAGGCTCTATTTACCACTTCTTCCGCAATAATAACATGGTAGGCCGCAAGGCAAAGGGTCTTGACTTTACTCCAGGTCAGTTTAACTATGATCAATACGGTGCTCGCCTGGGTGGTCCAATCATTAAAGACAAATTGTTCTTCTTCGCATCTTATGAATACGAAAAGACAACTGAGCCTGGTACAACTTTCCGTGCTAACAGAGGTAATGAACCAGTAGGTGGTAATGTTACACGCGTATTAGCTTCGGATCTCGATTCACTCAGCTCATTCCTCTTCAACAGATTCGGATATGTTACCGGTCCATATGAGGGATATGACAACAATGTTCTGGCTAACAAATTTTTGATTCGTCTCGACTATAATCTCGACAAACGAAACAAACTCTCTCTGCGCTACACCCATCTGAATTCTTCTTCAGATATCCTCCTTTCAAACTCCTCATCACTCGGATTCGGTAACCGCAGAAGCAACTTGACTGGTCTTAACTTCAAGAACTCTAACTACAAGATTCAAGAAAACATTCGCTCAATCATCGGTGAATGGAACTCTCAGATATCAAACAATATGTCGAACCAATTAATTCTAGGGTACACCTTCCAGGATGAAAGCCGTGTACCGGTTGGTCAGTTTTTCCCGATGGTTGACATCTTGAAAGACAATACAGTATACACAACATTTGGTTTTGAGCCTTTTTCTCCAAATAATGAGCTGAGATACTCTACATTCCAGCTTCAGAATAACTTTAACATCTACAGCGGACGTCATACCCATACCATGGGTTTAAGTTTGGAATACTATCAGTCTGAAAATATCTTCTTCCCAGGTTCTCAAAGTATTTATGTTTATAGCAGTCTTGATGATTTCTACACTGATGCCCTTGATTATTTTAATAATCCGAACAGAACAACATCTCCCATCACATTGAGAAGATTTCAGGTTCGCTGGTCAAACATTCCAGGACAAGACAAACCGATTCAGCCACTGAAGGTGACCCTGCCTGGCATTTATTACCAAGACAACATTCAGATCAGCAGCAAGTTTAATGTTATTGCTGGTATCCGTGTAGAAGCTCCGATTTTCGGAAATACCGGATATAAAAACCCTGAGGTAGATACATTAAAATTTAGAGATGAGAAGGGCAATATTGTATCATACAGTACTGATAAGCTTCCTGATCCCAGACCGCTGATTTCACCACGTTTGGGCTTCAACCTGGCTATAGACGATGAAAGAACCCTACAAATTCGTGGTGGATCTGGTGTTTTCTCAGGTCGTCCTGCATATGTGTGGATTTCAAACCAGATCGGAAACAACGGTATTCTCACCGGATTCGAACGCCGGGACAACACCAACATTCGTCCTTTCAATCCTAATCCCAATGCCTATAAGCCTTCCAACGTGAGTGGTGCACCAGCTTCACAATACGAGCTTGCCCTTACCGATCCGAATTTTGCTTTTCCGCAGGTTTGGAGGTCAAATATTGCAGTTGATTACAAATTGCCTTTGGGTATGATTGCTACTTTAGAAGGTATCTACAATCAGGATGTTAATGGTATTTATTATATCAATGCTAACCTGGCTCCTGCAGATTCCTTCTATACAGGTATTGATCCACGTCCCCGCTGGACATCTACTGCAGCCACTCGTATTTACAACAAGATCGATAATGCCATCGTGTTGAAAAATCAAAATGTAGGTTATTCCTATAATATTTCTGCCACCATCGAAAGACCGGCTCAGCAAGATGGCATCTATTTCAAATTGGGCTATTCATATGGCATTGCCCGCAACACTGTTGATCCCGGATCGATTGCATTCGGATCATGGATTAATAACCCTCATACAGCCGATCCCAATAATCCGGGTCTTGGATTCTCAGTAAACACTCAGGGACACAGAGCTTTCGGTGCACTTTCATATAATATTATGAGCGAACGCACTTACAGAAACATGGGCAATAAGTTCTTCAGCAATTTTGGTAATACAACCATTTCATTCTTCTACGATGGTTTTACACAAGGAGTAGGGAGCTATACCTACAGTGGTGATATGAATGGGGATGGTGGTACATCCAATGACTTGATCTACATTCCGAAAGACAAATCGGAAATGAACTTCGAACAATATAGTGTAACCATTAATAACCAGACAATCACCTTTACCGTTGATCAACAAAAAGAAGCATGGGACAACTTCATCAACAGAGATCCCTACCTGAGCAAGAACCGTGGTAAGTATGCTGAAAGAAATGGCGCATGGCTACCGATGGTACATAGAGTTGATTTTAGCATCGCTCAAGAGATTGGCATCAAGTCAGGCAACAGGAAAAATTCACTCCAATTCCGCGTTGATATCTTGAACTTTACTAATTTCCTGAACTCAGATTGGGGTGTAGGACGCCGATTCACATCTACTCAACCACTTATCAACCGCGGTAGAGATGCTAATGGTCAGCACAGATATCGGTTGTTAAACCTTCAGGGTGTTCTGATCCAGGATCCTTATCAGTTTACCAATCTGGTTCAGGATGTCTGGAGAATTCAGGTCGGTATCCGCTACAATTTCAACTAATAATGCACTCCCTGCTTATAAGCCCCGGCCAACCGGGGCTTTTTCGTTAATGTCATTTTTTCGAATCCTTCTGTCAAATTGACAAAAATTAGTGTAAAACTTGGCAGTAATTATCGCTTGGCATATAATTCGACTATTATAGGGCAAACAAAAAAGTACTAACCAAAACATAGATAGCTATGTCAGAAGTAAAAATTCGTCCATTAGCCGACAGAGTGCTCGTAGAACCGGCACCCGCTGAAACAAAAACCTCATCAGGTATCATCATTCCTGATACAGCTCAGGAGAAGCCTCAGCGCGGAAGAGTAGTCGCCGTAGGAAAGGGTAAGAAAGATGAACCTATGACCGTGGCAGAAGGCGACATGGTGCTCTATGGCAAGTATGCCGGTACTGAAATCAAGATTGACGGAAAAGATTATCTCATCATGAGAGAATCTGACATTCTGGCAATCATCTAACTCTTAATCTAATTGACGAAGTCTAACCAAAAAACAATTTAAAATGGCAAAAGAAATCAAATTTGACGTAGAAGCTCGTGAAAAGCTCAAAAGAGGTGTTGATGCCCTCGCAAACGCTGTTAAGGTAACTCTCGGTCCACAAGGACGCAACGTGGTAATCCAAAAGTCCTTTGGTTCACCACACGTTACTAAAGACGGTGTAACTGTAGCTAAAGAAATCGAGCTCGAAGATAAAATTGAGAACCTCGGTGCTCAGATGGTAAAAGAAGTGGCTAGCAAAACTGCTGACATAGCCGGTGACGGTACTACCACTGCCACTGTACTTGCTCAAGCCATCATCACCCAGGGAATGAAAAACGTAGCTGCCGGTGCCAATCCGATGGATCTGAAAAGAGGTATTGACAAGGCAGTTGCTAAAGTAGTTTCTGAGCTTAAAAACATTTCAGTAGCTGTAGGTGACAGCTATGATAAAATTGAGCAAGTAGCTACTATTTCAGCCAACAACGACACTGCTATCGGCAGCCTGATCGCCGAGGCAATGAAGAAGGTGAAAAAAGAAGGTGTAATCACTGTAGAAGAAGCTAAGGGTACCGAAACTACTGTAGAGGTAGTAGAAGGTATGCAGTTCGACCGCGGCTACCTGTCACCTTACTTTGTAACTAATGCCGACAAAATGGTAGCTGAGCTCGAAAATGCCTTCATCTTGATTTACGATAAGAAGATCAGCTCAATGAAGGAGTTGCTCCCCATCCTTGAACCTATCGCTCAGGGAGGTCGTCAGCTGCTGATCATTGCTGAAGATGTAGAAGGCGAAGCTCTTGCTACACTGGTTGTTAACAAGATTCGCGGTGCTCTGAAGGTAGCCGCTGTAAAGGCTCCTGGATTTGGCGACCGCAGAAAAGCTATGCTCGAAGACATTGCTATCCTTACAGGTGGTACTGTGATCTCTGAAGAGCGTGGATTCAAGCTCGAAAATGCCACCATCGATATGCTTGGCCGCGCTGAAAAGATTACCATCGATAAGGATAACACTACCATCGTAAATGGCGCTGGTAATCCTGAAGACATTAAGGCTCGCGTAAATCAGATCAAAGCTCAAATCGAAACTACAACTAGCGACTACGACAGAGAGAAACTTCAGGAACGCCTCGCTAAGCTGGCCGGTGGTGTAGCTGTGCTCTACGTGGGTGCTGCTTCAGAAGTTGAAATGAAGGAAAAGAAAGACCGCGTAGAAGACGCCTTGGCTGCTACTCGTGCTGCTATCGAAGAAGGAATCGTACCTGGTGGTGGTGTAGCTCTCGTACGCGCTAGTAAGGCTCTCGAAGGTCTGAAAGGCGACAACGAAGACGAAACTACCGGTATCTCTATTATCGCTCGCGCTATCGAAGAACCCCTCCGTCAAATTGTTGAAAATGCTGGTCTCGAAGGTAGCGTAGTGGTACAAAAAGTAAAAGAAGGCAACAACGACTTTGGTTTTAACGCAAAAACTGAGCGCTACGAAAACCTCTATGAGTCTGGTATCATAGATCCGACCAAAGTAGTACGCGTAGCTCTCGAGAATGCTGCATCTGTAGCTGGTATGCTACTCACCACAGAAGCTACCATCACTGAAATACCAAAGAAGGAAACCGCTCCAGCTATGCCGGGTGGCGGAATGGGTGATATGATGTAATCATTCCAACATATTCAACAAAAAAGCCTCCCATTTTTGGGAGGTTTTTTTATTTTCTTTCTTTTGAGTTTTTCATTATTTCTGCTCGAATTATAATCTACTATCTTCAATATATTTGCCTCGAGATGATTGAGCCAATCAACACACCAGACGCACCGCAACCAATTGGTCCATACAACCAGGCCATCAAGGCAGGTGACTTTTTGTTTATCAGTGGTCAAATCGCTATAAATCCAGAAACAAATAAGTTGGTAGTAGGTGATATAACTGTTGAAGCACGAATGGTATTTGAAAATATTTATCAAATTCTTAAAAAAGCTGGTTTGACCTTTTCGAACGTGGTGAAGTCAACCATCTTTTTGAAGGATTTGAGTTCTTTTCCGATCGTTAATGAAATTTACAGCGAATATTTCAAGCAGCCTTATCCGGCACGCGAAACGGTTGAGGTTGCTCGATTGCCAAAAGGAGTTAATATCGAAGTTTCAGTGATTGCATATTGTAAATAAATGTATGTAGAGGCTTGAAAAGATTATTGTTTATTTTTTGTATTCTTACTTCAGAATTATTTGCTCAACAAAGAGATACCACCGACGAATATACATTGCGCAAAACCGAGGACTCATACGAACGGCGCATTTCTAACTCTTCTGATGTGTGGGGAAATAAACGCATTTTCTACGGTGGAAATGTAGGATTAGGTTTCGGGAACTTCACTAATATCCTTTTAAACCCGAGGATAAATCTTTACGAGCCTACTACAAAATCGATCTTGGGTGCAGGAGTGATGTACCAATACATTAACAATTTTGGCAATAAATTCAATATTGCAGGCATCAATCTGTTGGCTCATAAGCTTCTATTTAATACTGCCTTTGTTGGTATTGAGTCGGAGATGCTTTACATCTGGAATCGCACCGGAGGCATTTGGTCGTATCCCTTTATGGTCGGTGGCGGATTTATCTCCATCTCGCCAGGCGGATTTTACAGCCTTGGATTGTTTTATCCCATATATCAAGGCATAAATCCAATCTACCCTAATACAATCATCTTTCGATTTAACTTCGGATTTTAATTATGTTTAAATTTAAATTTTACAAAAAGTGAAAACACAGCGAATAGGCGTATTTATTGATGGTAATTATCTGAATCATGCAAGCAATTATTACAATTATACACATCCCAAACACCGACGATTGCATTTAGGTGGATTGCATGATTTTGTAAGAAATTGGATTGCGCAGTCTTTTGATACAGATCGCCGTCTGGTTAAAATAGTGGAATCGCACTACTTCCGCATTCGAATTAATGCTTTTGAAGCCAGCAATCGAGGTAATCAACTCTTTTACGATCGCCAGCTCGACGACATACTCTCTTATGAAAACATTCGCCCACACTATATCGTGTATCGCCAAAATGGAAGCGCTAGAAAAGAAACTCCGTCGATGGAGGCAAAGCTCTCTATCGAAGTGCTCGATGCCTGCTTTAGCAATAAATTAGATGCTGTAGCACTTTTTGTAAACGATGGCGCATATGCCGATGTAGCCATTAAAGTAGCTTCACTGGGCATTCCGGTATATCTTTTTCATTGGGAGTTTGAATATCAAAACGACGAGGGCAACGAGGTAGTGGTGCGCACATCGTATAACTTACTCGAGGCTTGTTCCTACTCTGTAAATCTTAGCGATTTGATCGATAAGCAACGTTCGCCTGACTATTGGCTCGACAAAATTTTTGTAAGCGAGCGCGAATCAAGTGCCTCTCAACAAACTCCTGAAGACGATTATCTCAACGATGATCAGGAATCTGACTTTCAATATCCGGATTCTTTAGACAAATCAGATTCACTTGAAAATTTGATATTTGAAAAAAAGCGTTTTAATATTTCTACCGACAACAGTTCAAACGTTTATGAGGGTGAAATATTGACGTTAAAAAACGGATATGGATTCATTAAATATCCTAACAACAACCTCTTTTTTCACCATTCTGATGTATTAAATGCTGATTTTCAAGAGCTTCAACCCGGCGAGAAAGTGATGTTTTCAGTTGCTAAAAACGATCAAGGTCAAGATGTGGCTAAAGAAGTAAGAAAACTCACTTATTAAAAAAAGCAAACAGATAATAAAAGGTGTCCTTTACAATAAAGGGCACCTTTTTTATTTACAAGCATTTATTGTATTAGTAGTGCTCTAATAACCTGATCGAAATGTGATGTAAATAAATCATGTCAATTTTGCTCCGATTTGTGTATTTTATTTGCATTAGGGGAAAAACACTTTAGGGGGAAACTATGTACGACAGCCAACGGGATGCCGCAATTAGGCAAGTGTCTGATAAGGAAGAATTTATCATTGTAGAGTGCCCTCGCGATGCCATGCAGGGCTTAAAGGAATTCATTGATACCGATCGCAAAATCACCTATTTGAACGCTCTGCTTAAAGTGAATTTTCACACACTAGATTTCGGCAGTTTTGTTTCGCCCAAAGCGATTCCGCAGATGCGCGATACGGCTGAGGTACTCGAAGGCCTTGACCTAACAAATACAAAAACCAAACTTCTCGCTATTGTAGCCAACGAAAGGGGAGGGGAGCAGGCATGTAAATATACCCAGATATCCTACCTCGGATATCCTTTTTCAGTTTCTGAAGAATTTCAAAAAAGAAATACTAATAAATCGATCGACGAATCGCTTGAATTGGTAGAAGACCTCTACAAAATGGCTAAAAGTGCAGGCAAAGAGTTGGTCGTCTATCTATCGATGGGATTTGGCAATCCATATGGCGATGAATGGAGCCCAGAGATTGTGTTGAAATGGAGTAAGGTGTTGGCGGATATAGGCATTCGCACTTTGAGTGTTTCTGACACGGTAGGGATAGCCACAGTAGAGTCAATTCACCAAATTTTTAATTTGCTGATTCCAGCTCTACCACATGTCACTTTTGGAGCACACTTGCACACCTTACCCTATCAATGGTTTGAGAAGATCGATGCTGCTTACAAAGCCGGTTGCCGGCGTTTCGATGGTGCTATCCGAGGTTTTGGTGGGTGTCCGATGGCTAAGGACGAACTCACTGGTAATATGCCAACTGAAAAGCTGATTAGCTATATGCTTTCTGAGCAGTTGCCCAACAGTCTGAATCTTTTGGCTTTTGAAAGCGCGTATAACGAAGCGTTGAAAATTTTTAATTAGTCGTTCAAAGAGCTACTTTTTTATTTGGTGTATAGGTTTTTTTGTTCTTTTTTCTTTTTGAAGTACGCCATTTTCTACCGTTTCGCCGAAATATTCCATTTTATAATTTCCGATGTGAATTTTACTCTGTTCGATCGATTTCTTTTGAACAAAAAAATTAATTATTCCAATCAACAATAGAACCGATACTATACTCAAAAATAATCCTTCAAAAAAGTGTCCTCCTTTTATTTCCAAAACTTGATGAATAGTAAGACCCGCAACAACAAAATAGAGTGAAGTACGAAGAAATGCCAGAAAGGTCGTCTGATTGGCCATTATGGTCCTTTGTAAAGCGAGTTTTTCTCTCAATACAAGATCTTTATTGAATTGCTCGGATTGATTTTCGTTCATTGTCTGAGAGTTTTATTGGAGCGAATCAATTACTGAATACTCATATATTTTAAACAGCGTATTACCATGTTTCTGTCGTTCCGCAATGATGTAGGCATCGATTATGTCACCGGATTTCACACCATGAAAATGCTCACGGAGTGCTTTGAATTTTTGATTATTTGAGGTGTTTTTATGAGTAAATTCGAAAAAAGCCAATTCTTCTTTTCCAGTGATTAGATGAGAACAATTTTTCGGTAAATGGCACTTTTTGATTTTTAAAATTTTTACAGTAGCCAGGTGATCATCTTCATTGAAAGGATGAACGACTTGCAAAATAACTGAAGATGCTGTCAAAATTGGAACCTCAGTGTTTTTAGGAATTTTACATGTGGAAAGAAAATTTGTTAGTGAGAGTATTAAAGCTATTTTAATGACTTTTGTAGCGACGGATTGCATCGGAAAAATTTTGGTGCATTGTGTCAAAAACAGTCTTTACCTGCCCAAGAAATGCTTCATCGAGTAAAGCGGTTATTCCGCCTTTTTCAGCCGAAACCAATTCTTTGCTGAATTTGAAACACTGCTTCATCGGTCCGCCTTCGATCTCAATGTAGTAATGTAAGTCGTGCGAATAAACGCTGATTTTAAAGATGGGATGGGGAATAACTTCTACAAGGCGCATCTTATTTCTTTTCGCTCGTTACTTTATCAGCACTCTGTAATTCACTGATTATTCCTGAGTTTTGAAAAATAAAGATGGTGTTGCTAGTGCTTGTCTCCAAATCAGAAACACGCTCGATCATATGCAGTAGCCAGAGGTAAAACTGCATACCATACAGCAATGCGGCTAATACCATGTGAACAGGCTGTGCTACAGCAGGTAAAGCGAAATAGGCCAAAACTATTCCGGCTAAAATTTCGGTAATTAAGGTAGCCATCATAAAGTTGATCAACGGAAGAGGCTTTTTAAACGATCTGTTTCGCATGAAAATAAAGCCGTTTACTAGCAGAATAATAATCGAAAAAGATCGGTGAACGTAGAAATTTAACCCAATTATATTGAGCCAGGTTTCGCGGTTTAGGCCCATCAATTCTTTGTTGAGGTGATCCACTTGCTCGCGCACCTGGGTTCCCAATATGATTTGAATGATGGTTAACAAAACAGCAGCACCCAGCCAGTGCCTGAGTGAGCGGTCGAGTGTAAGGTCATACTTGAGCGTCTTGCGTGTAAAAAGTAATAGGGCTAACAAAACCGATACAATGGAAAGCGCCCCGAGCATATGGATGGTAATGGAATGCGGGATAAGGTTGCCATCTACTACCTTTTTTCCAAGCCAGGCTACAAATGCTAATAAAAATACGCCAGTAAAAGCAAGTATGGGGATGATTTTCAGTCTTTTCCAATAGCTTAAAGAGAAAAATGCTATTAATAGCATTGGAATGCCTGATAGTGCTCCCAGAAGCCGGTTGATGTACTCAATCCAGGTATGTACCGGATTAAAAATGGCATAATCGTGTACGGTGTATTTTTCCCAATCAGTTTCTTGGAATGTTGAACTAGTTGTAAAAGTTCTTTTTGCTCTGTAGAGTGCATCATTGTGAACGATAAAGACGCCTTTATTGTAGCGTTGATTCGGATGGAAAATGACCTCTTCATTATGTGTGGGTGGGATGATGTATCCAAAGCACTTCGGCCAGTCAGGGCAGCCCATGCCCGAACCAGTAGCGCGCACTATGCTTCCGGCTAAAATCACTAAGTAGATCAAGACAAGCTCTAATATGATCAGGCGAACAAACCACCTGGCTCTAAGACGCAACATTTCTTACAGTTTGGAAACATCGAGTACTGTGGCTGAGTAGGTTCCGTTGTTAATGCTGTTGATCATTTCTTTTACTTTTTCAGCATCTGTAATAGAAGAATCGTATTCAAGATAAGCAGAATTGTGCTTAAAGTCGATTTCAAATTTTGTAACTCCTGCCATTTTCCGGATATTTTTTTCAATCAACTTTTTACAGCCCACCTCACAGGTCATTCCTCGTATTTCGAGTTCGGCTGAGGTAGTAGCTACAGCTGTTTTATTGACCTCTGTTTTGGCGTTATCAGCGGATTGTGTTGAGCAGGCCAACGCAATTGATAGCACAGTTACAAAAAGAATTACCTTTCTCATAGGTCGCAATGGTTTTTGCTATACAAAGGTACAGCTAAGCTATACTAATACGTTTAAAAAATCACTGCTCAGGCGTGTAGTTATACAAAATGCCTGCAGCTCTGAAAAACGAAGCTATTGAAGTCTGATAACGATGTAGCAATTGCAAGTACTGAAGTTCAGCATCTATGGCCTGAACTTCGCGGGCATTTACTAAAAAAAGTGAGCTTTCGCCGATCTGAAACTTGCGTTGTTCGATGCGTAATAGCTCAAAGAAGTTTTTCATATTGTTTCTCACCATATTCATCTGCTCAAACTGGTTTTCAAGTAGATAGGCTTCTTGCTGCATGCGTCGTTGCAGGGCTATTCGTCGATTTTCGCGCTGAAGGCGCGCTTCGGTGAGTCTTATTTCATTGATTCTCAGAGCTGCTCGTTCTCTGCGCAAAAAGAGCGGAATGCTAAAATCAATGCCAAATTTGTAGTTTCTTGGTGATATAAATATTTCTTCTCCAGCTAAAAAGCCGACTTGTTCGGTCAAAAAGTTGTATTTAATGTTGAGTTTTGGCAGCAATTCATTTTTTCTGAAGGCTCTCTCTGCTTCGAGCAGGCGCACCTGGTAGTCAAGCAATTGACTTTCGGGGTTGATTTGGTAAAATTCGTTTGTGATTTTAATGATGCTGTCAAAGCTCACCGGAAATTGCGTGGGTGCATACAAAAGCTGTGGTATGGCTAGCCAGGAGAGCTCCAATGGTTCACCAAAAGGACTCCAGAGATGGTTTGACAGTTTGAGCCTTGCGTCGTTGAGTTGAGCGCGGGCTTGCTCAGCTGCTATTTCGCGCGATTGTACCAAAATGAAGGCTTCAAGGGTATCGACTGCAGGCATATCGCCATTCAGAAAGGCAGACTTTACCAACTCAAAGCGCTGTCGGGCAACTTTAACAAACCGATCGCGCATTTGAAATTCGGCAAACCTTAGCGACCAAGTCCAGTAGTCGGCTATTGCTTCGAAAAGTAAATCATTGAGCACACGACGCTGCATGTGCACTGAGTAGCGGTTAAAGAGATTTGCTTGTTGTAGAGCGAGCCTTCGTTGGTCGGTGAGTAGTCCGCGCAAAACAGGTATGTCAGCTCCAAGAGCAAGGAGGCCACCTACAGGCAGGGTGCTTTCCGGATTTAAGAAATCACCTCCGGCTGTACTCCAGGTCGCATTAAACTTTATGCCGGGGTAAGTAAAAAATTCTACTCCGCCATCTTGATAATTGTAGTAATTTTTATCATTAAAATCTTTACCCGAAGCGAAATAAAAAGCAATAGGATCGAAAGATCCTTTAGCCATAAGGCGTCTTGCCTTGCCTTCGCGAGGAATCAATGCGGCTTGATTTGCTACGGGATGATGTTTCAAAACTAGCTCAATAAATTCCTGCAAGGGCATTACGTAGGCTGAATCTGCAGAAGGTTCGAGCTGAGCGAAAACCACCTCCACAATAGACACGAATGCACAAAGAAGCGACCAGAACTTCCTCATTTAGAAGCTGTTTTTTTTGACTTATCGCCTTTCTGGCCACTTTTGGTTTCAGGTGTATAGTATTCGGGCGGGAAGCCATTCAACTGTCGCCAGATTTCATACCATACGGGTACATCTTTGAGCAGCAGAATAGCGCGTACCCCAGAGCCGAAGCGAATCTGTTCTGGCCAGGGTACGTCATCTTTATCAGGAATCATCAGAATGCGGTACATCCCGTTTTCGCTCAGAACGTTATCAATTGCAGCTATTTCACCACCGAAGGTACCGAATGTAATGCTCGGCCAACCTGAGAAAACGATGGCCGGCCATCCGTCGAATTCAATTCTGCCCTTTTCGTGCAAGTGCATCAATGGTAAGTCCACAGGCCGCACGAATACTTCGACGGCCAATTGATATTGCAAGGGCATAATTTCCATAATGGGTTCGCCTTCTTTAATGTTTTCGCCTATACCGGCGCGAGTCATGCGAGTGACCATACCCCGCTGTGGCGCTGTCACGTAATAATAGCTCTGGCGCACATTGATAGAGTTGATTTTACTTCTCAATTTGGCAATCTCAGCATTGGTTGAATAATAGTCACTGATGGCTGACTGACGGTCGCTTTCGGCTTTAGAGATTTTTTCGGCAAAGTCAGCGCGAATACCAAGTAAGTCGGCCTTTGATTGCAGAAATTTATTTCGAGCGGCTGTGAGCTTGGCTGTGGCATCCTGAAAGGCTTGATTGCTTCTCTCCCAGTCGAAGCGGCTCTTTACCCCTTCGTTATAGAGGGTATCAGTGCGTTTAAATTGTATTTCTGAAAATTTATACTGCATGCGAGCAGCCTCGTATTCATTGCTGTCGGCTTGTACTTTAAGTATGGCCTGTTGCAGCTTTATTTCCTGGCTTTCTTTCAGCGCTTGGATTTGTTGCGATAAGGCATTTGCCTTGTCTTGATAGGAGACTAAGGCAGCCTCTTTAGCTTTGAGCTCAGCAGTAAGGTTTGCCAACAGATTGGGATCAAAATATTCATCTTTTATCTCGGTAATAAAGACCAGTGTATCGCCGGCATTTACGGTATCTCCTTCGCGCACAAACCATTGGCGTATGGTACCGGGAATAGGTGATTGTACGGTTTGGGGGCGCTGTTCTGGCCTAAAAGCAGTGACTTGCCCATATCCTTGTACATTTTGTGTCCAGGGGAGAAAAAGAACGATTAAGAAGAATATCAACATCCCCCACATCACTTTTGATAAATAATTGAAGAAGATGGGAACGCTTGTGTACTTATACGCCTTAGTCGCCTCTACTTTAATGATGTTTCTTGGTTCGTTGTCAGATATGTTTAGCATTTTGATTTCCGTTTTTTTATGGTTCTAATCCTTCAATGGTAAATCGGAACATAGATCGAATGTGGTCATCTTTAATAAGATCGTCGACGTGACCCGTAGCAATGACCCTACCTTTTTCAATGATAATAGTTTTATCGCACTTTTTAGCAAAAGTGTATAGATTGGATATAGCAAGCAGTGTGTATGGATGGCTTCTATCGGTCAGATATTCAGCGATGGCCTCGCAGTAGCCGGTTTCAAGCTCTGATAATACATCTTCTAGTATCAGAAGCCCTGGATTGTTTAAAAGCGAACGTATCAACAGAATTTTTTTGAAAAAGCTCTTAGGTATTCTTCGGTCATTAGGAAATACCTCAGTTTCAAAACCATCCGGGAGCTCTTTGACAAATGGAGTCAAGCCAAGCCGATCGCAGAGAGTTATTACTTGATTGAGCTCTACATCTCGACCCATGAGTAGATTGTCTAAAATCGTTCCGTGAAAAATGTTCTGATCACTCAGGTTATCGCCGATGCGCTTGCGCAGGCTGAAAGGTTCAATGTTTTGGATCGGCATGCCATTAAATGTAACCGTACCTGTATAATTGGTGTACAACCCGGCGGCAATGTGCAGAAGCACTGATTTTCCCGAGTTGTTTGGTCCACTCAGGCATACCCTTTCTCCGGCTTTTATGTCGAGATTGATTTCCGAAAGTCGGTTCTTTTGTGTTTTATCGAAATTAAAACTGATGTTATTAAAAGAGATTGCGATTGGTCCCGGCTTACCGTTTTCTAATTCGCTGAAGTCTACACCGTCATATTTTTCTAAAGGTACATCCATCACTTGGCCCAACTTCTCTGTTCCCGTAAGCACATCGTAAATGACTTCAAGACTTAGCATGAGTTTCTCAACGGAGTTTAGTATAATAATGATAATGATCTCGCTGGCAACAAACTGCCCCAAACTAATGTCTCGATTTATTACTAGAATACCACCAAGTATCAGTAGTCCTCCGGTGATTATTGTTTTAAAAGCTACAATATTTCCAAATTGAAAGAGAAGTACTTTGAAATGCTCTTTACGATATTTAATGTAATTTTCAACTATGGGATGCAACTTCTCATTAATAATGTCACTACCTCCTGCCAGTTTAAACGATGGCAATACACGTGCTACCTCCTCAAGCCAAAAGGCGGTTTTGTACTTGTACTTGCTCTCCATCAGGCTCGACTTCATACCCTTCGGCCCGCTATACACGAAGATGAGCACCAGATAAATCATCAGAAACAGACCGAAAAAAATAAAAAACGGATGATAAAACGACAGTAGCAAAAGCCCGAAAACAATTTGAATAAATGCAGAAATAAACTCTTTTAGAATTTTTGGTAATCCTTTTTGAATTGTCAGAACATCAAAAAAGCGATTAGCCAGCTCCGGTGGATAATCTTTTATCAGATAGTTGTAGTCCCATCTTGGCATTCGATAACCCAGCTCATAGGCAGCTCGAATGTAAATCCTCTGTTGTATGGCTTCAGCCAGCGACATTTGAAGTATCTGAAAAAACCCAGCCAGTACCACACCTATTAATACGATCACTACCAATAATATCCATGCATTTGAAACCCTTCCTCCCATTACCAGATTGATGATTGCTTGTATTCCAAGTGGTAAACAGAGATTAACTATAGCAGCCAGTATGCCTAGTAAAAAAATGTAGTATATTTCTTTTCTGAAATTTCCCAACATCCTGAAAAATCGCTGTAAAGGCTTTTGTCCATTTATATCTGCCATAGAAAAATTTTCAATACTTGACACAAATAAAGAACCTTTTTTAATTAAGAAAGATTAAATTTGAAATCCCAAAAATCAGTTTGTGATTTTCTGTATTCAATCCAAAATTATAAAATAATAAACACCGAATGCTAAATCTGATCCATTACGCCATACCAGCTTTTATAATACTCCTTCTCATAGAACTCATTTTTTCAGAACTCACTAAAAGACACCTCTACGATACACGTGATACTCTTAGCAGCCTGACAATGGGTATCGGAAATGTGTTGATCAACCTTATAGGCAAGAGCCTGGCCCTTGGCACTTATTATTTTGCCTGGAAGTATAGACTCTTTGATCTGGGTCACTCAGTGTGGGTATGGATTTTACTCCTTTTTGCCGACGATTTTACCTACTACTGGTATCACCGATTGTCGCACGAAGTACGCTATCTCTGGGCTTCTCATGTAGTGCATCACTCCTCCCGTCGTTACAACCTCTCCACGGCCCTGCGCCAGACCTGGACCGGCACACTCTCCGGAGGCTTTCTATTCTGGATCTGGCTCCCAGTATTAGGTTTTCATCCCCTTATGGTTATGACCATGCAGTCCATCAACCTGCTTTACCAATTTTGGATACACACCGAAACCATTGACAGGCTACCTAATTGGTTCGAATTCATTTTCAATACCCCTTCCCACCACAGGGTGCATCACTCAAGCGAGCCTCGATATCTCGATCGCAACCATGCAGGCATTTTCATCCTATGGGATCGACTATTTGGAACCTTTGTACCTGAAGATCGACGTCCTATTTACGGACTTACCAAAAACATCAACACATACAATCCCTTTCGCATTGCCTTTCACGAATGGGCTGAAATTGTTCGCGATGTACGCCATGCCCCAAATCTAAGATCGGCAATTTTATACCTTTTTGGTCCTCCGGGTTGGAGCCACGACGGCACTCGTTTTACTTCTCAACAATTGCGAGAAACGGCCAAAGTCGATAAATAAAATTTTTTATATTTTTTCTTATACAATTTTTGTTGGGCTTTTTTTAAGCAGCATTTTCATTTGAATGGGACTATTCCAAGGCGGTTTGATGATGCTGACAAATGGAAAAGTTTTCGTCAGGACTGGCTTTGCTCCAGTGCATCGGTTCAGCTTTGCTTCACCTTCGTATTGCAAGGCAACGCGGCAGCTGTATCCACCATGCGGCAGTGGCTGAATGCCTAATCTAATTTTTAGATCTTTACCTACAATATTTGAGATCTAAAAATTTCACTCCCTAATCATCATGTTGTATATCTATATAAAAAACTCATCTACAATTGTATATCATTATTCGTTGAAAGATCTTGATTTCAAAGCTATATTCTTAACCTTGCGGTACATTTTTCGTTAGACCTAAGTAGAAAAAAGCTGAAGTTAAAATGAATATCATCAAAATTGCTCTGGCATATCTCCCCTTTGCCTTCGTTATCTCATCCTGCACCTATAAGCTTGCGGTACCCGAAGACTTCGAAAAACGCTCCGCTTATCATCAGGCACAAAACCGACAATCCTGGCCCTTCAAGAAAAACATGACGGTTGGACCGTACTTAGCTACCAACATTCGTAGAGGATGGACAGAGAGCTACCATTTCACCTTCGTAATCCGATGGACTGGTGCCAGCGAGCGATATAGATTCGTCGTCAGAGAAGCAGCCAGACCTGAAGATACAGTAGCTACCGTATTTTGTTTCACCAAGATCCGACAGGAAGACTTTACCTGGATCGCACGTCGAATGGGAGGCTGGCCCATAAAATACGAAAACGTTTTTGCTGTGACCATAGCCCTGCGCAGCAGCGACGGCCAGCCTCAGGAGTGGGAAATGGTCTACAATGAGCCACCTATGTTCATCATGCCAAAGCAGAAAGGAATTGGTCTTCTGAAAGGTCCAGCTGGTCAGACCTACAATATTGAAAGCTATCACTATTTCCGTCGGCCTTCAGGAAAGCGTATGTGGTCAGCCACACCCATCGGATTTGCTATTTTAAAAGATGGAAAGGAAGTAGCCGTAGCTGATATTATAAATAAGGGAGGCTACTACCTGAGCGAAGAACTGGATACTGAAGAAAAGAATCTTCTTACTTCAGCCTGTATGGCCTTACTTTTGCGTCGCGATCTGCGCGAAACACACGAAAGAGCAGGAGTAGTAAACAACTAGATAAGCCTTTTACAAAGGCGAAAATTTCATTACCAGTCCTTCGATCTCTTCCCAATCGCCCGAAGATGGTTTACCAAATGGGAAATGATAAATAAAAGGTTCTTCCGTTTGAACATGCTTAAATCGCGCATTGAGAGGGTGGTTATTGGTCACTACTGCTGTCAGTCGATTATCTCCTTTTAAAAAGAGCAATATGCGAATGCCGTCGCCGGCCAGCGATTTGTTTTTGTCGCGTAGTATATATACCGTACCGTTCGGAAGTATTTGTTTTTCGGGTCTGAATTCTGAAATCCATTCTGACAAGCTTGCAGTGATATTACCCTTTTTAGCAATTACTTTTTCGAGAGCAGTTTCGGGCTTGGTACCATCGTCTATTTTGGTTTTGAAGAGATACCCTTGAATAATTACGCGAAACTTGTCTTTGTGCTTTCCACCGGCCTCAGCTACTTCTGTTACATCCCACTGTTGAGGCATTGTACCTACCTCTTTTCCACCGATGAATATAGAAGCTCCCTGGGCTATTCGATGGCCGCTCATCTCAGCACGGCGAACCATTATCTCAATGCTTGTCGGATACCAATTTTCAGTCAGCGGGCCGGTATAGACTTCTGTGCCCTCAGGTATAGTAAAGAGCACTCGTACGCCGGGTTTGGTGTAGAGCTCTGCTTCTTTTTTTACCTTCTGGCTATATGCGGAGAGTGATAGTACCAGAAGAGCAGCTGCAAAAAAGAGTTTTTTCATTTTTCAAAATCTTTTGCCTTTTCCCAGTAAATGTCCATTTCATTCAATGTCATATCGTGTAGTGAGCGTCCATCAGCTGCAGCGGCTTTTTCCATATACTGAAAGCGCTGGATGAACTTTTTGTTGGTTTTTTCTAAGGCATTTTCAGGATTGATGTTCAGAAACCGTGCATAATTGATCAAGCTGAAGAGAAGGTCTCCAAATTCCTTTTCCATTGCTTCTTTATTGCCCTTAGAAGCCTCCTCGTGAAACTCCTTGAGCTCTTCTTGAACCTTCTGCCACACTTGTTCGGCATTTTCCCAGTCAAAACCAGCACCACGGGCTTTTTCCTGAATGCGTTGCGCTTTTACCATCGCCGGCAGACTTTTTGGTACCCCGTCGAGTACTGAACGGTTTCCTTCTTTTAGCTTCAGCCTTTCCCAATTGACTTTTACTTCCTCTTCGCCCGACACTTTTACATCGCCATATATATGCGGATGTCTTGCAACGAGCTTTTCACATATGCCATTAAGCACATCGGCTATGTCGAAGTGACCTGTTTCTGAAGCTATGCGGGCATAAAAGACCATATGAAGCATGAGATCGCCGATTTCCTTTTTGATTTCGGACATGTTTCGGTCAAGTATGGCATCGGCAAGCTCGTAGGTCTCCTCTATGGTAAGGTGCCTGAGGCTTTCCATTGTCTGCTTCATATCCCAGGGGCATTGGGTACGAAGCTCGTCCATGATTGTGAGCAGTCGGCCGAAGGCTTTAAGTTTATCGTCGAACGAATTCACTTTATGGCTGAGTTTCTTCTGCTGTGGCTGATGATTCGCTTTGTTCGGCTGTAGGTTCCAAGGGCTCAGGCTGGTCGTCGGCGAGTCCAAGCTCTACCAGCGTATTGTACCACTGAAACACTTTTTTTATATCGCTAAAGTACACGCGCTCTTTGTCGTAATCAGGAAAGAATTTCTCAAACTCAGTCCTCAGTACCGATTCAGACTCTTTGTGCGAAGGTGCTTTTTGACCGTTGTAGTGTTTGTACATGTCGGCCAAAATTTCGCGCAGTGGTTTGTCGTCGCCATAGGTAAACATTGAAATGTCGTAAAGACTTGAAGCATTTTGATTAGTACTTACGGGCATTTTACGTCCATCAGTAAGGCTTTCAACCAAAATTCCCGTACGAGTTGTGGTAATCAATTTGTACAAGCCAGGCTTACCTGTTACAGCGATGATTTTTTTTAGGTCCATAGTTTAATTTACTTGTTTTCAGCAGATTGAATGGATTTGTTTTTCGGGTCGTTGAGCCAACGCTCGATCATCTCGAGGTCGTTGTAGGGGTCAGTATCGGTAATTTTCAGCAAGTTTGAAGCCTGAGCAGCCAGTGGATGTGAGGGGTAGTCTGCGACTACTTGTTCCCACATGCGTATGGCCTGCTGGGGTTGGCGCAAGTTGTTGTCGTAAATCATGCCAGACAGAAAAAGCGCTTGGGCAGCATAGGGCTGACCGGCAAATCGGGTGTAAACAAGTTGTAATTGTCGCAAAGCGTCTATTTCTCGATCGGGTAACAAAAGGTAGAGATTAGCCGCTTTTATCAAAAATTGCGCAGATAGCGTGTCTTGAGGATAGGCTTGACTGTAAGATTGCATTTTATCGATTAGTTTCACAGCCAATGTTGTATCAGCTTCAGGCAAAGTCTTGAGCAGTTTGCTTTCAATCGCTTCTATTTCAGCAATCAGCTCTTTTGCTTCATTTTTTTCTTCTGAAGTTTCAGTGCCTGAACTGCAGGACCATGTAAGTAATGTGAGTAGCGCTAGAGGCCAAATTCCTAGTTTCTTCATTTGTTGTAAAAACGTATTTTGTAGTTACAACTCACTTTTCCCTTAAGTATGTTGTCGAGTTTCCCCTTAATAAGTCTTTTTCGCAGGGGAGATAGCCGATCGGTAAATAGTATGCCCTCGATGTGATCGTATTCGTGCTGAATGATGCGCGCACGAATGCCGTTAAACTCTGCGATATGCTCTTGAAAGTTTTCATCGAGCCATGCCATGCGTATGCGTTCACGACGCGAAACGTCTTCGCGAATCTCTGGAATGGAGAGACACCCTTCGTTGAAAGCCCATGTCTCACCACTTTCTTCTAATATCTGAGCGTTGATAAAAACCTTTTTGAAGTCTTTGATGCCTTCTTCGCTGGCAAATTCCGGGTCTTCAGCAAATGGTGTAGCATCAACAATAAAAAGCCTAATGTTCAGTCCTATTTGTGGTGCCGCCAGTCCCACACCGTTGGCCTGGTACATGGTTTCCCACATATTGGCTATGAGTTCATTCAAATTTTTGTACGTGTGATCAATAGGTACACTTTTGCGCTTAAGTACCGGATCTCCGTATGCTACTATGGGTAAAATCATCAATTACGCAAAATTCTTTGGAAGCCTGCAAACCTACAAACTCTCTGCCAAAACAGAGGTTTATCAAGTTGCACGTCTGAACAATTACGGTTGCGTTTTTGAGAGTTTTTAAGAAACTGTGACCCAGTATTAATCTATTGCACAGAGCGTTTTTCGGCAAGGGTTATTTTCGGGTTACTGAGGTTACTCCTTCTACTTTTTTAAGTTTTTCGATGATTTTAGTCAAGTGCATTTTATCGGCAACGATGAGCGTAATTTCTCCAGAAAAAACGCCGGCATCGCCTGAGATATTGATGGCCTTTATATTCACATTCATGTCATTAGAGATGATTTGGGTAACCTTATTTACAAGTCCCATTGTATCAATTCCTTTGATAACGAGCACTGCTGTGAAGTTGCCAGATTGCTCAGCTACCCAGCGGGCTTTTATGATGCGGTTGGCATAATTGCTTTGGAGGGTAATGGCATTTGGACAATCATATCGGTGCACTGTAATGCCGGATCCGCTGCTCAAAAAGCCAAATACTGAATCGCCCGGCACGGGATTGCAGCACTTACCCATACGATATTCGAGCTTTTCATCGTTTTGGCCAAATACAAGAATTTTTGGGTCCTCTTCGGTTTGGACGGTTTTTTTAATGTGTGTTTCGTCAGGTTCTGAACGGCCAAATTTTTTGCGCAGGTAGGCCATGAAGCCCCTATTGTACTCTTTGGCAAATTCTTTAATGTCTTCGTTATCAATGATTTTACTTCCTACTTTGTAAAAGAGCTCCTGTGTATTGGCCAGTTTAAAAAACTGCGCCATGCGGTTCAGAACTTTTTCGGTTGGTTTTATTTTGATATAGGAGAGTTTCCTGCTTAGAATTTCACGACCTTGGTCGGCAAGTATTCGTTTCTCTTCGCGTAGTGACGATTTGATCTTAGAGCGCGCTTTGCTTGTGACTACATGGTTAAGCCATTCTTCTTTGGGCTTTTGTTTTTCAGAAGTAATGATCTCAACCTGATCCCCGCTTTGTAGTTTGTAATTGAGAGGTACAAGCTTGCCATTCACTTTAGCGCCCAGAGTTTTAAGGCCTATATCGGTGTGTATTTCAAAGGCGAAATCCAGTGGTGTGGAGCCAGCCGGTAGTCGTTTAAGGTCACCTTTAGGTGTAAAGACAAAAATTTCGTCTGATAATAGATTGGTTTTAAAGTCATTGACAAATTCTACAGCATTAGATTCCGGATTTTCGAGCAGCTGGCGGATTTTTTCGATGAGTTTTTCTAAATGTGCGTCAGAGGAGGCATCTTCCTTGTACTTCCAGTGTGCTGCATATCCGCGCTCGGCGATATCATCCATGCGCTTAGAGCGGATTTGCACTTCTATCCAATGGCCGTCGGGGCCCATCACTGTGGTATGAAGTGACTCGTATCCGTTGGATTTTGGTGCTGATATCCAGTCGCGAAACCGCTCGGGACTTGGCTTGTAGCGACTGGTTATAATCGAGTATACCCGCCAGATATCTGCTTTTTCGCGCTCAGGTGTACTGTTGAGTATGATCCGGATGGCAAACTTGTCATACACTTCTTCGAAGGGTATACCCTGTTTGCGCATTTTTTTCCGGATTGAAAAGATGCTTTTTGTGCGGTATTTAATGGTAAAGTCGAGTCCTTCGTTTTTTAGTAATTCGCGTATCCTTTCGGTGAAACTCGTCAGATAGCGCGTATCATCGGCTTTGGTTTCGCGCAATTTCCGCTCGATTTCGGCGTATACTTCAGGTTCTGTGTACTTGAGGGAGAGGTCTTCGAGTTCAGTTTTTATGTTATATAGACCCAGACGACCTGCCAGAGGGGCGTAGAGATAAAGTGTCTCTGAGGCAATTTTTAATTGCTTATGTGCAGGCATGTCGTCCATTGTCCGCATGTTGTGCAGGCGGTCTGCCAGCTTGATCAGAATCACACGGATATCGTCGGATATGGTCAGAAGCATCTTGCGGAAGTTCTCTGCCTGCACCGAAATGTCCATATCCGAAACAAAGGAAATTTTTGTCAGTCCGTCGATGATCTTGGCTATGGTTTTGTCGAAAAGACGTTCGATGTCTTCGAGGGTGTATTCGGAGTCTTCTACCACGTCGTGCAGCAGCGCGCAGGCTATGGATGTAGGTCCGAGACCAATTTCGCGCGATACGATAATAGCTACTTCCAGCGGATGCAGAATATATGGCTCGCCACTTTTGCGACGTACGCCCTTGTGGGCATCCATTGCCACATTAAAAGCTTTGCGAATAAGCTTTTTATCTGCATCGTCGAGCTTACCCGCACAACTCCTTAGCAAGGCGCGGTAGCGATTTAGGATTTTGCGTTTGTCCTCAGTGTTTTGATCTATTTGTACAACCTCTGTGGGCATATGTCTCATCAAACTTGGTGTGAAAGAGTAGAGCGTTGTTTGTTACTTCAAAGTTACGAAAGCTTTTGTGCAGTGTTTTATCGGTATGCGATTTTGAATGAAAATGTTGTATTACTTCCGTTCGCTTTCCACAGATCGCGCGGGGTGGCGCAGAAAAAGTTTATTTGTTAAAATCAAAACCTTAACTCTCAACCCTTATCTCTTCACTTCCACTAGTGCTTCCCGAAGCATTTTTTCAACACGTTGTTCAAGGGTTTCGTTAGTCAGGCGTTCGCGGAGGCGATCGACCATGATCGGGAAGCAAAAGGGCGTAGGGCGTTCAATGTATCTCAATAAGATTTCCTGGCCCTGCATGCGACTGAAAGCTTTTTGCATGCGCCCTTGTTCAAGTTGAAACTGAAGGATTTCGTCGTAAGCCTGCCGAAGCAAGAGGTTGTCGGGTTCGTGCTCTGTTAAGGTATTGAAAATCAAACTGGCGGAGCTTTGTAAGTGCTTTTCCTTTACGGGGCGACCCGGGTAACCCTGAAATACCAATCCGGCTATAGAGGCAATGTCGCGAAATCGCCTACGAGCCATTTCGGTGGCATTTATGCTTTGGAGGATGTCGCGCTCCAAATGTTCTGTGCTAAATACATCTGAGTCAAGAGCCATCTGAATGGGAATGGGATCGGCCGAAAGCAGTTCGAAGCCGTAATCATTCATGGCTATACTAAACGTAATGGGCTGAAACAATGCTAATCGCCAGGCAAGCACCGATGCCATGCCTTCATGCACAAATCGCCCCTCGAAGGGATAGACAAAAAGGTGATGCCCTTCGCGTGAAACGAGGTATTCGATCAGTAATTGATCAGGTCGGGGTATAGCGCTGCGGTCGAGCTGTAATCTCCATAAAGGAGAAATAAATTTCAGCTCCGGGTCATTTGCCTTGTCGTCGAAGGCTTCCTGGAGCTTTTCGCGCAACATGGCGCCCATCTGTGCTGAGAGGGGCATTCGTCCGCCCATCCAACTGGGTACCAAGCCTTCCTTTTGCTGACTGGCGCGAACTATAACTTCTAATCCACGTACTCTAACCAGTTCCAGACTGCGACCCGCAAACCAAAACACATCGCCCGGTTTCAGGCGGCTGATAAACCACTCTTCGATCGTACCCACAAATCCGCCATTGAGAAATTTCACACGCATCAAGGTATCGCTTACTATGGCGCCTACGCTTAGGCGGTGCCGCATGGCAATGCGCTTGCTCTTTACTGCGTACCGTCCATCTTCAGTGAGCACCACTTTGTTAAAATCGTCGTACCCTTCGAGCGTTCGACCTCCTGTAGTGATAAACGACAAACACCAATACCACTCCTCATCGCATATAGATGAAAAAGCATGGGTAGAGCGCACTTGGCGAAGAATTTCGTCAGCCTTAAAGCCTGGGCCTACTGCTAAAGTTACAAGCCATTGGACCAACACATCGAAACTGCGCATATAAGGCTCCCGTGGCTCAATCACTTGTCGGTCGATCGCTTCTCGTAAAGCAGCTGATTCGACCAATTCTAAAGTGTGCGTAGGCACGAAGTAAATGCGACTCACCGCTCCCGGTTGGTGCCCGCTCCGACCGGCGCGCTGCATAAAACGGCTCACACCCTTAGGACTGCCAATCTGTATAATCGTCTCCACCGGCCGGAAGTCTACACCCAGGTCAAGGCTCGACGTACTCACCACTGCCTTCAATCGACCATCGTATAATGCATCTTCTACCCAGTGGCGGATCTCGCGGCTAATGCTGCTGTGGTGCATGGCGATTTGTCCTGCCAGCGATGGAGCTGCCTCAAGCAACTGTTGGTACCAGATTTCGCATTGCGAGCGCGTGTTGGTAAAAATGAGCGTACTGCGGCTATGCTCAATGACTGGCACTACCTTTTGAAGCAATTTTATACCCAAGTGACCTGCCCAAGGCATCACGTCAATGGTATCTGGCAAAACAGGTATCACCTCAATGCGCTTTCGCAAGTCAGCCCTAATTATAGTCCCTTCACCGCAAGTAACCCCGAGTAATACCTGCATGGCTTCTTCCATGTTCCCGATGGTGGCTGAGATGCCCCACGTTTGCAATGACGGTAATCGAGCACGTAACCAGGCCAGAGCTAGCTCCATCATCACCCCTCGCTTGTTGCCCATCAGCTCATGCCATTCGTCCACTACGACGAATCGCAATCGATCGAAAACTCGTTCTCCATCTCGCGTGGCTATCATCAGGTGGAGACTTTCAGGTGTAGTGATAAGTATTTCAGGCATTTGTCTTGCCTGTTGTCGGCGCTCGGCCATCTCTGTATCGCCCGTGCGTATGCCCACCCTCCAGCAAAGACCACATCCCTCCAACGCATGGGTAACACTTAATTCAATTTCCTTAGCCAGCGCCCGAATGGGTGTTATCCATAAGCACATTAAACCCTTCGGATTTTCGCTCTTGAGCACTTCAATCACACCACCCAGTACAGAGTAGGTTTTACCACTTCCAGTCGGAGCATTTACTATGCCTGATCTGCCTTGTAGGATCTTACTCCAAGCTTCGCGCTGAAAGGCGAAAGCACGCCAACCGCGCGATTCAAACCATTTTTCAAGCAGGAATTTATCCTTCATCTTTAAGAAGACTTACTAAGTAACTCATGATAGTTTATTTGGTTTTCACTTCAAAGGGTATACATTCTTTCTTGGTTAATAAGCAGCTTACTATCTTATTCCAGCTAGTTGCAGCTTTAAAGCTTTTTTTAAGTTTATTTAAATTTTCAATAAAAAAGCCGGCAAGAGCCGGCTAGTAAAAAAGATGAATTAGGTGAATTAATTTTTTCTGTGTTTATATGCGCCATAGGCTGCACCCGCCAGAGCCAGCAGACCAATAGCGCCATCCACAGGCACAGGGCCTCCCGGAGGGTCAGGCTGAGCATACGTTATCAAGGGTAGTGATATAATCAGGATAGCGATGAGTATTATAGCCTTTTTCATATCGTCAGGTATTTTAAAATTAATAAACAAATTTCATGTTTTTATAGTTGCCGCCAGCTTCAATGCTGAGCACATACACCCCTTTAGCAAGGTTTGGCAAAGCAAAGGTAGAAGTGGCTCCGGCTACTACATCCGTATTCCATATCTTTATAACCTTGCCGGTCATATCCGTTACTTTCAGAGTAGTGCGACCCATATTTTCATAACCTTTCAAATACACCTGTCCGTCGTGTACCCAGGCATTCAATTTATCTACTTCGTGTTCTATGGTACTGACCGTGCTCTTATTAAAGTGCAGCACAAAACGGTCGGGGTTGTTTGATGGATTGTGGGTGAAGGTATAATCGCCATTGTTCAGCATCGTAAAGGTATTGGTCAGCTTATCTTCCAGGGTCACGACGATGGAAGGATCGAAATCCGATACATCAAACAGACTGATGGTGTATGCACCGGCTTCGGTACATGTGAATCGGGTCGGCAACGAATACGAACCTGAGAGTGACGGCAATGTGTTGATGGAGTAATACACATTTCCTATGACACTGTAGATCATCGGATAGCCTTCGATCCGGTTGAATTTATAAGCGTCATACTTGCCATCAAATCCGGTAGTGGCGTCGGATTTGAAAAGCACGTACATCTCATCGGTGCGGTCATTTTTGCTCACGCGAATGTTGATGCGGTCGAAGTTGTTCTGTGTTTTCAGCAGTCCGTCACCACCACTTGCCGAGCGACGCGAGAGTGCAAAAGTGAAATTCAGCCCGGTGGTGTTAGCCCGCACAAAGAATGCCTCGCCTGGCGACAGGTATCGGGCTGAGGAAGGAGTATTGGTCGTTGGATTGTAAGACGTGTATCCGGTCGGAGTGCGGATAGACAGGGATTTCTCTGTGGACCCATTATCAGTATCCAATCCATTCAAGTCAAAATCGGCATGATAAGGATTGGCCAGCAGATTCCATCCCTGAGTGACACCAGGGCTTGCTGAAAATGTTACACCCGATGGTGCAGATCCATAATCCAATGAACGCACTACTGCTGAAGTGTTGGATGAAAGGGATCCTGAAAAAACAATATTTGAATCATTCGCAGGAATGGTAAAGAATCCATAGGGAGAATTTTCACCGGCTGCGATAAAAACGCCTTGTCCGCGAGTGAATGTACCGGTATGAGCCGACGACCATCCACCGGTAGCGCTCCAGTTGTACACTGAGCTGGCGGTAAACTGACCTGTACCAATGGAATTAATATTGATGCCATCAACAGGCGAACCAATGGCGTACCATTTATAGGAAGTTCCCGGTACGAGACGCATCTGATGATTTACGGTACCTGTACCCGATACAGCCCCATAAATCAGCCGGGCATAATCGGTTTTTGAAGTCGC
>NZ_JBKBHX010000002.1:382696-574268 GCF_046299575.1 Thermaurantimonas sp.
GAGACGCATCTGATGATTTACGGTACCTGTACCCGATACAGCCCCATAAATCAGCCGGGCATAATCGGTTTTTGAAGTTGCTTCGAGGGTGATGGTTCCGTTGTTGGTAAGGGTGCCGGATACTTCCATGGATCTTCCCGCTGGAATTGTGGTTGTTCCATTAACTGTAAAATTCTCTGTGGAATTGCTTGGAATAATCAATGGTGTTGTACCTGACGTAGCATTGGCTGTATTTACAGCACCCCACTGTCCATCGCTGTCTGTAATTACATATTTTAAATTTCCAGTGGTATGATCTCTGACTTCAATTCTGCGTATTCCATTTGAATTATTATTGTTGACATAAGCCCCCCAACGACCATTTGCTGTAGCTGAATCTCTATACCACGATGCAATAGATGTAGCATAAGTTATTCCAACATTTTCCACATATGTACAAGCGATTGGTCTTCCAGTTCCAGACACATTGTCGTATAATACCACAAAATCTTTAGTGCTACCGAGCGAGTTTTGCCAAATTGCAGATATGTTAGAGGAGCTTGTTCCAAAATTAGCTACGATTGCAGAATTTGTGGTAGTAAGTCTGGTGGCAACTGTTGTTCCGCCGGCACCATCATTAAGCATTATTCTCATAATTACGTTATTCCCCGGTGTAAATCTTGTATTACCACTAGGTTCGGTGATAAACCATCCGGTATAACTACCAGATGCATTTGTAGTAAACTCACCAAAACTTCCGGATGTTGATAAACTTGGGCTTGATGTTTGGTAAAAACTCCCAGTTTCATTGTAAAAAATCACATTACCAGCACCATTAAATGTTGCTCCATCAGAAGAAATAACAACTTGATTAAAATATCTGTAAGTTGCATTTGGGATTAATCCGCTTATTGTCACGCGGAAAGCATATGGCACTCTGTTGTTATTTGTTCCATTTATGCCTTGAATATACTGCGGAAGAATTACTTCTGTCAAAGAGGGCTGTGAAAACATTGACAATGAAGGAAATAATAATAGCAAATAAAATCTTTTCATCACTCAGTCGTTTATGCGGTTTGACTTCATTTTCTTAGCGCCATAGGCTGCACCGGCAGCGATGAGCAGTCCGATCCCGCCATCGATGGGCACAGGGCCTCCCGGAGGGTCGGGTTGAGCATAGAGGGCTACAGGAGCCACTATAGTCGCTATCCACACGATAGACGATGCTGCGATGTTGAAAAGTTTTCTCATTTTTTGTAAGAATTAGACACTTTTTTTTATCATTGACCAAATGTATTTGTCTGAGAAAAAATCTTCGGTGTTGTGGGATTAAGATTTTGTTACCTTTACGTTTGACTGTTATCATAGACAATTTGTACATGAAGGAACATTTACAGAAGTTAATAAATTATGAACACGCATAGAATGGAATGCTAACTTTGTACATTGACCAACTGTGTTAAAAAACACATTAATCAATTGAGCATATATCACCTTTTTTGAATTGGATTCGTCAAAAAGGTCGTTTATCCATGCATAGTCAAAAAAATTTCGAGCGTATTAATTACTTGCAGAATTCTAAAAATATAATTTGGTCTATATTAACGGTTTTTGTATTGAATGAATGGCGCCATATTTAGGGCCAATCATCATATAGTAATCGTCTGGTAAACAACATTAAATGTGATAAGCGATATAGAAATCACCACAATACCCATCTTAGCCATGCTATCTTTACTATTTTAATAGAAAGCTGGTATTTTGAGGAAGATTATTTTTTCAACTTTAGAAAGAAATACTGAGAAAAAAATGTAATTTTTCATGGCACTACGTGTACTTTCATTAATAAAATTCACATGAACTACCTCGGCCATCTGTATCTGTCACCGCACGACGCACCCTTCAGACTCGGCAATCTGATGGCCGACGGGCTACCTGCCAGAACGGTGGTAAACTACCCTTCAAGGATGCAACTCGGCTATCGTTTCCACCTTTGGATTGACGACTTTACCGACCGCCATCCCTCCTTTAAACACAGCCGTGAGCTATTGGCCGTCACTCAACGACATTATGCCGGGGTGGTGGCCGATGTGCTGTACGACCATTTTTTGGCCAAAAACTGGGCAAAATATTCTAACGAGTCACTTGAAGATTTCAGTCAGACGTTTTACGTTCAATATCAAAGCTATCTGGATGTACTTCCTGAAAAATTTACCTATATGATGCAGTACATGGTACGCTACCGATGGCTGGAGTCCTATGCAAGTGTAGAAGGTTTGCAGCAGGCGCTATCCGGACTTGGCAGGCGCAGCCGGTACAAGAACAATATGCACACAGCCATTGAAGATATTTATGCTAACTATGAACAGCTGGAATGCGATTTTCTTGAGTTTATGGCTGAAATTAGGCGTGCTGCCCGAAAATGGCTAACTGACCATAACGGCTTTCTGTAGAATCCAACATTTTTTCAAATAGAGCCAGATTAAACCAAAAAGGCGGTACTTTAATAAACTTCAAAGCGATCGGCGTCCTTTAGAAAACCTAGAGACTCTCGCACTTGCACCAATTCATCCATCCTTACCGCAGCCGATACAACCTCTTCCCTACCCTCCTCAGCCACATGAAGGATTTGCCCCAAGACATCATACACAGCTGAATCGCCCGAGTGATATACGCCCTTTGCATCGTAGCCCACGCGGTTTACACCGGCCACGTAGGCCATATTTTCAATGGCACGGGCAGGCAATAGGGAACGCCAAGCATGGCTTCGTCTGTGTGGCCAATTCGCAACGTAGAGCAGCAAATCATAATACGCTCCCGGTCGTTGACGCGACCATACAGGAAAGCGCAAATCATAGCAGATCATCGGACATATTTTCCAACCACGATACTCGATCAGAATCCGCTCTATTCCGGGTGAATACACTTTTTCCTCTCCGGCGAGTGAGAAGAGGTGCTTCTTGTCGTATGTGTATTCCTCCCCTTCAGGAGTCAGGAAGTACAGCCGATTATAGTATCTGCCGTCATCGAAGGTAATCAACGATCCGCAAACAGCCGATTGATATTTTTCAGAAAGCTCTATCAAAAGTCGCCTGCCGGATTGGGCGGCACTATTTTCAAAAAGATGAGGCTCCATGCTGAAACCCGTGTTAAACATCTCCGGGAGCACAAGGAGATGGCAGCTGGGCATATCTTCGCACAGTTTTTGGATTTTGGCGTGATTGGCTTCTATATCGTGCCATTGAATATCGTACTGCAAAAGATTGATGCGCAATTCGTTCATAGGAAAATTTGGACTTATTTGTTTGATTTGGCTCTCCGCCGTACACACAAAAGTACATGCTCAGAAAGTCACCCGTATGCATGCCGAAGGCCGCTATTCCGAGCTGCTGGTTTACGGCTCAAAGATTGACTCTCTACGAGGTGATGAGGCCCTGCTGGTAGCCGATGCCTTTTTCAGAAACAAAAATCCCGGAAAAGCCGAAGAAATTCTCCGGAAGGTCATCGGACGTGGCTACACCACTGAAGAAGCCTACTGGCAACTAACTCAGGTGCTGCTCGCCCAGGAGAAATGGCTTCCGGCACTCGACAACATTGAGAAGGCCCTGAAATTCAACACATCAAACTTCACCTACCTGAAAGTGCGCGCGGGCATTCTGTTGCAACTTGGCAAAAACCGCGAGGCCGAGGCCGAATATCGAAAGTTGCTGCGCTTGCGACCCCATGATGAATCGCTTCATTGGCTCACTTACCAGTCCATTGTTGAGCAGGAAGACTACCGACGAGGTAAAAACTTTTTACTTTCAAATTTGTCGAAATTCAAAACTTCAGAATTTAAAAACAAGGTGTATGACGCACTGGTGCGCTTCTATCAATACACAGTGCAAAATCCGGACAGTGCCCTTTATTGGGTAAAAAAATGGCAAGCGGAAACGGGAAAAAATACTCTAAACGTTCCGATGGAACTAATCATTCTCAATACGTTGGGAAGGCATGATGAAGCAATAAAATTGTATGTTGACAACAAAAGATTGTTCTCTCCCGGCACCGATGGCGTCCTCTTCGATGAAATTTCGGGCCACTCAGAATTCGCGCTTCAGGTTTATCATCATGTCGAAAAATCTACCTACACCATGTACATTATGGATGCCGAACGTAAGTATATTCAGGGCAAAATCATTTGGAAAAAAATCGATGACGGCCGATCGGAAGCCATAGTCAGCCTTCCTCGACAATCAATCCGTAAAATTTATTCTATACCCATCAGCAATTACCAAAAAATAAAACAACAAAGTATTAACATCGCAAAAAGTGTGAACAATCTAGAATAATTTCGCTTGAAACAAATTGGCATTTTTAGATGTATTTAACGAAAACAACCGGATGAAAAAACACACTGCCCGAATTGCAGCGATTATTAGTTGTGCTGCCCTGGTTACAGGCCGGCTAACGAGCTACAGCAGCGGATTTTTCGGAAATGGATACACCGGTTCACCAGGCAATAATGGTATGACGTGTGTTTCATGTCATTCAGGCTCTCCGGTCACCACAGCACAGGGAGCCATTTCGAGCAATATTCCGTCTTCAGGATATGTGCCGGGCCAGTCCTACATTATCACGATCACAGCACAGCACCCTACTTTTAACACGTTTGGTTTCATGCTTACGGCGGAAAGTTCTTCCGGGGCTAAGGCAGGTAACTGGACAATATTAAATACTACCGAAACCCAGTTAACAGCAGGAGGCGCATATGTTTCTCACACTTCATCCGGAATTAGTGGCATGAATAACAGCAAGACATGGACTGTACAATGGACTGCACCTACACCTGGGGTTGGTCAGGTGACCTTCTATGCAGCCATCAACCGTGCCAACGGCAATTTTTCGACCAGTGGCGATCAGATACAGACAGCCACGTTGGCCGTAAGTCAGTTCAGTCCACCTCCTCCACCTCCACTCAGCCTTAAAATAGACACAGTAATACACGAGGTATGCCTCAATGGATGCAATGGCAGCATACAGGCCTCACATACAGGGGGTATACCTCCGGTTACATATTCCATTACAGGTGGCAGTTTTATAAATCTGTGTGGGGGTCAGTACTGGGTAAAAGTTACGGACAGTGTAGGTCAGAAAGACTCTTTGCAGGTCACAGTTCAAAATGGTGTAAATCCACCTGTACCGGATATTATATATGACCAGCAAAATATACTGCTTTACACTACAGCCCAGGCAGCACAATATCAATGGCTTTACGATGGCCAGCCTATACCCAACAGCAATAACGATACGCTTAGTCTGGTAGGATTACAGCCGGGAGAATACAGTGTGACAATTACTGATATAAAAAATTGTCAATCCACTTCGCAGAAACTTACAGTAATTTTTGGCAATATTCATCTCATAACTGCTCAGGACATAAGAGTATTACCCAATCCATGTAAAAGGGGGCAGTCCGCTTTCTTTGAATGGAATTACGAACCGGGTGAGTGGTTACTGTTCGATACTTCAGGCCGGTTACTCAAACGCTCTTACGCCGATCCTGGAAGAAATTTTATTCACACAGAGCACTTAAAACCGGGGACGTATCTAATCGTCATCCGCACCGGAAACTTATCACATGCCATATCTAAAATGCTGATATTGTGACTATAATTTCAGATGCGAGATGATTTTCTGCCGGGAGGCCTCTAGCACTTCAGGAGATAACTTTAGTTTGGGTTTGGTGAAATTAATGTCATTCATCGCATTAATGGGCATAAGGTGAATGTGGGCATGAGGAACTTCAAGTCCAATAACAGCCACACCAACCTTTATGCAAGGATATGCGTCTCTGATGGCATTTCCGATTTTCTTTGAAAAAGCCCAAAGTTCAGTATAAATATCATCGGGCAAATCAAAGAGGTTGTCCACCTCCATTTTAGGAATAACCAGCGTGTGACCTTCCGTAAGGGGAAATATATCGAGAAATGAATAGCAATTTTCAGTTTCGGCAATTTTATAGGATGGAATTTCGCCTTTTACGATTTTTGTGAAGATCGACGCCATATTCAAAATGTTTATACCACGGATATTTCAAGAATCTCGAATTCAAGGGTTCCGGCAGGTACTTTGATCGCTACTTTCTCACCTACTTTCTTTCCTACAAGACCCTGACCGATGGGTGAATTTATGGAAATCTTTCCTAACTTGAGGTTGGCTTCCGATTCAGATACCAACGTATAAGAGACGACCTGATTGTTTTTAAGGTTTTTAAGTTTTACAGTACTCATGACCATCACCTTCGATACATCGACATCTGATTTATCCATCAGACGAGCATTGGCGATGAGGTCTTCGAGTTTCGATATTTTTAGCTCCAAAAGGCCTTGGGCTTCTTTTGCTGCATCGTATTCTGCATTTTCAGATAAGTCGCCTTTATCGCGTGCTTCCGCGATTTGTTGAGAAATCTTTGGCCGTTCTACGTTTTTTAGATAATCGAGCTCTTCTTTTAATTTCTTTAAACCTTCTGGGGTTAAATAGGTAACTTTTGACATAGGTGTTCTTCTTTTAAGTTAAATAATAAAAGAATGAGACCTCGATTCGAGGCCTCATTCACGCCACAAATATACAATGTTAAAGCGATAATCTAACGCCTATGGAGTGAGTACCCTGAAAGGGTGTACGAGTTGTGCGAATAGAATAGTCAAAAGCAAGATTTGAACCTGATTCTTTAGACATGGGCACTAAAAAAGAAATACCAGCGGCTAAACCTGTATGGATATTAGTTTGTTGGCGGTCTATACGATTATCAAAGATGGTGTAACCAACTCTTGCCATGAAGGTTTGACGAAAAGCGTATTCGAGCCCTACACCATACTCATCTTTTTGAAGAGAGTTAGATTGGAAGTTGATAGCAGCGGTCAACAATTGATCACCACCAAGAAAGAAGTCATAGCTGCCACCGATTACCAAATTTGATGGAAACTCAAATTTTGCTGATCTGCTTGAGAAAGTTTGAGTGTAACCACCACCGGGAACAGTCGCTTGTATAGACATACCGTCACCACCGAAGGAGGCAGATGGGCCGATGTTACGCAGAGTGATTCCGAATTTTAGGCGGTTTTCTTCACCGGTGTGATATTGAACTCCTGCATCAACAAGTAGAGCTGAAACACTAAGGTTTGGAAGGCCCTGATTGTAAAATTTTAGATTTATGCCTCCAAAAATACTCTCCGTAAACTTTTGAGCATACCCACCCGTGATGATAGCAGCATAAGGTGAAATCGTAGAAATACCACCATCAGGCTGCGCTTCTGTGCGAACGATTAATTCTCCGTAAGAGAAATTGTTAATAGAAAGCGCCAAAGCTCCGGTACTACCTACAGTCTTTACAAGACCAATAGAGTTAATAGTGATATCACTACCGGCAAGCCATTGAGTATTTGTAAAAGCTATTTCGAGATTTTCGGTATTTGCAATACCAGCGATGTTAAGGAATACAGATTCAACTCCTCGTACACCGGCAGTATTTACATTTCCCCAGCCAGAATTTCGGGCCCAAGTGTTGTTGAGCAATTCATTAGCACCGGCTGAACCAACGCGCTGGGGGTTACCGGCAAAGAGTGAGCTTGCAGAGAGGCTCACAGCTATTGCGATAGAAGTTATTCTTCTCACTTTTTTACTCGGGATTAAATTGTTAGAACGCATTCAGGTCCACAGGTCGCATAGCACCAAACCACTTGACCACTTTATGCCCTATACCAAAGGCATCGACGTGTATGATGTACATTCCACTGGAAATGGGGATGCCATAGTTGTTTCTTAGATCCCATTCCACCCAGGTATCGGTATTGTCTTTTGTAATTGTACGAACAAGCTCTCCGTTGGTTGTGAAGATATTGATGTTACAACGTACCGGTAGATTAATAATCTTTACTCTGTTGTCAAGCTGAGAGGTCTCATACAGCGAGTAAGCGAAGTATGGATTAGGCACTACACCGATCAGATCGAGCGCATTCTTTGCTGTTTGTAGATCGTTGTTACGAGCAGCTATGCTTCGAGTGCTAAACTTATAGGAAGGATTGCCATTGTTTCCGTCAGGATTAGCACTGAACTGTGTTTGATAACGAGAGAAAGAGCGAGATACTCTCAGTTTAATAGTAACCTCAGCAGGCATACTTACATTGGGATCTACGTTATAACCAGGCGCTGTAAGAGGTATGCTTACCCAGTCAATATTTCTGAAAACAGCAGCTCTTGATATTGGTTGATTCAGGTTGCTTATTTCATTGAACAGCGGGAAGTCCTGAGGTTCATTTCCACGGTAAGTAAGGTCAATTGGTTGACCGGAACCATTCAATCCATCAGCAGCAAATACATAAACGTAGTGCTGCCCACCGAAAACAAAGTTTCCAAGTTTGTCCTGCACTTCAGAGGTTGGGTTCCATCGCATATCGTTGCCTCGCTGGCCAATGCGGAAGGAGTTTTCACCAAAAGCCATACAGAGTCTTCTGCCGGTTTCAACATCAATGGCATATCCGGGGAAGAAGGACCAACCCTGTGGTAAAGAAGGATCCTCAACCAACTGACCATTTACCAAACTCAGTGATGTACTCCTGCGCAGATCAAATTTATTTGCATCACCAATGGCAAGAGCAGGTTCCTCACACAATTCAAAAACAGGCACCCGGGTCCATTTACTACGGTCATTGGTAATCACAACATTTATCGATCTCAGGTTTGCAATATCTCTCCTTGGTGTTTGAGCCCGTGCCGGACCCATTCCTAAGTTGTTCGGAAGGGCTAACGTGTTTGTTCTAGCTAATGTGTACGGACCCCAAGTACCATCCACAAATGTTGCAAAGTATCTACAGGGATCCATTGGCTCAGATATATTTGTATTAGGCAAAACAAAAGTTTGATCAGGATACAGGTTAGCTGGTGGAGACGTAGCAACGGTATTAGTTCCTACAGCCAACCAGTTTCTCGGTGAAAAGGAAGTATTATCGGAGACTCCAGAGAGCCATGCTTTATTCGGATCTGTGAAGATTATCTGGGATCCAACTACACCATTTCTGTAGGTGCATTGCCAGTCTCTTCCTGGATTATTAAGGTTACTGATGGTCACTGATAGTCCAAGTTCCGGAATTATTTGCTCATTTGGGAAGCTCAGCGTGGTATCACTAAAGATCGGATTAGTCAGATTACCACCCGTAATAACCCAACGGGCGGTATCACCCACTCCTATAAGTTTTAAATTAAAATCTCCTGAAGGAACTCTTTTTGGGTCAACCACTTTAATATCGAGTGGACCAAAACCAGGTAGATATGCTAATTCATCCACCCTACCATCGCGTACGATTTTTTCTTCAATATCAGGTCTTAAATCTATGAATTTACCCATATTACCAAGACCTTCATAACGAATGATTTCAGGTGAATCGCCATAATTAGCCCCTAAAATCAAACCGTTTTGCTCTGGCTTTGTGATTCTTGGAATTCCTTTAAATACTAAAATTCCTTCAGCACCTGAAGTCTTTCTACCTGGCAAATAGGGTACTTTTTGAGTCAATTCTGGTCTGGCAGGATCGAATGGTGCAAATTGATTGACCGCATAGGCGATGGCAATGAAGTAATATTCGCGATGATTGATTAATCTCCTGTTAGATCCAGTAGCAAAGGCATCCTCTAATATTCTAAATGACATTCTGATACCATTGTTATTGGCTTGAATTGTCATATCTTGAGGAACGAGTGCATTTAAGCTCGGATCTCTGGTGTAGTTTACAAGCTGTGCATGTTGGTTTTTGATGTCACACTGAGCTACTAAACGAGCTAACGCAGGGTTGTAGAGATCAGCAACACTGACGTTGGCATCTCTCAACTGGAAGATTTGAAAACCTTCGAATTTGTAGTCATAGTATCCTGTGTCGCGCGCAGTTTGAATTTGCTGTGGAGTTGCCCCGGGAGGATCTGGGATCAAAGGATCTCTCTGACGATAGCGTAGATTGAAATTGTTAGAAGTTTCATCATAAAATAAGTTTAGAATCAATTCACGATCCAATTCTACGATGTTGAGTCTCGGACCATCGGGACCATCAAGCAATTGAAAGCAGTTGTCAAAGAGTTTTTGAGCCTTGTCGTCAGCAATGATTACCAATTCCATAGAGGCAAACAAGTCATCAGAGAAAAAGTTTCTCGCCCAAACTGCACCTGTTGTAATGAAGTTAAGAGCACCAGGGGCAAGTGAGAAAGGACCGGCACAATGAAGGCCTCTTTTATCAGCTTTGTTTGCGGGAGATTCCCACCATCCTCCGTTTGGAAGTGGAGCGTCGGGCTTATATGCACCAGTAGTATCGTATGATAGACCTGGATAAGCGAAAAAAGTACGGGTACCTGAACCATCTACAGTAAATCCATCCCCGTTATTAGTGTTACCCTTGCCGCTCGGATTTTCAATGACGAGAGGGTTACCATTTCTCCATATACACTGAAGGTATTGATAGAATTCAGCTGCATTCCTCGGGTCGGTTGTATTGGGGTTAACACCAGGGCTTCCTGTGTTATTGTAATACATAAAGCCGCTCATGATGATACGCTCATTTCTACCGATAGCCGGATTCTCAGGTTGACAAACTCCAAAGTCGTCGCGTACACCATCCACACATCCATCGCGGTCGTTGTCTATACCATCGAAGTAATCAGCAAATGGCCCTTGGAAAAAGTCAAATCCAATGGCAGGAGGATATGCTCCGTATCCCAGAGGACCAGCATCTACTGGCTCTGCGTTATAAACGTATCCGAGTCCACGTGCAATATCGCAGCCAATAATGTCGTCATAGGGGTTTCCCAGGTCGGCGTCAAACCAGGTACCAAAGAATGTATTTGTAAGTCTGAAAGTTGATTTGTTCAGGATTCGGTAGTTGTAAAAGGTCATATTGTTGATCTCGTCATTGGTCGAGAAGGCAAATGCCTGGGCACGAATTTCAAAACCGAGTGCTCCGGCCTGTGTTTCAGTGTGAATATTTCCACGGTCATTGTACACCCACCATATGGTCATATCGCCATACAAGAGGTCAACCTCTTTAATTCTACAATCGAAAGCTCTGTCAAGGTCATAGGCAGGATAATCAAAGCGATAGTCGTAGAGGTCGTTGCCATCTAGATCCATGAAAGGAGCAAGTTTGAAATCTAATTCTCCGTTAATACCATTACCTGGCCAATCGCGGATAATGGTGGGTACTTCATTTTCATAATTAGGATACTTAGCAGCTAAGTCGCAGTTTGGGTCGTCTTTGCACTGAAGCCAGCCTCTGTGTTTTTCTACCTGGGATCTGAAAATAATCCAAAATCTATCATAAGTACGACAAATCTCCGCATTTACACTTGCGAGTCCGTCGTTAGACAAAGGACCAGGCCAATAATCGTTACCGCGCTGACGATAGGTCATTGCGCCGAGTTTCAACTGATTACCCTCGTCCAATCCACCTAACCATAGAGCGCCGGCAAACATGGAGTGGCGGTTTGAACCTTTCGGTACTTCATATCGCGGTTGATTAAGGTTCCACCACATGTCACCTGCTGCTAATACAGTGGCTCTTACGTTATTCAGGTTAAGGTCAGCCTGGGCAGTAGCGGGTGCGCACAATTCCTGTAGAGTTCTACCTGTACGCTTTTTTGGGCTTCCAAGGCCCGGAATTTCTCTGGCGTTCATAAAAAGGGCAGCATTTGCCAGAGTGAGAATGAATAGTGTTCTCAACCAATTCATATTCAAATTATTAGAAATTAAACATAATACCTAAACGAATTCTTCTCGGCAAACCGAAATTAAATGGGCTCAATAAACGCACATTGTAGAGGTCGATATAAGACTGTGCACTAACCTGAGAGTTGATTGAGTTCACGGCCTGTGGAGAGGTAAGATAGCCATCGTCATCAGGCAATCCGGTGTATGGATATACAGCTACGATGTTCTTAGTGTTAAGCAAATTGAGGATCTGCAGGTATACATCTAAACCATAGACTTTTTTGCTTTCTTTATTGAATTTTATGTCAAAAACCTTATTTACACGAGCATCCACTCTTACTTGCCAGGGCAGACGTGAACCGTTTACTTGCCCGATAAGCGGGGATTGAGTTTCAGAACTATTGATCGGATACGCAAACAGCCTTCTCGAATAAGGGGTACCTGAGTTTGCAGTTACTACGAAATTAGCACCAGCGTTTTCAAAAATGCGTTTGTTAAACCAAACAGGGCCATTGTAATTAACTCCCTTCCCGTAGCGATAGTCAAGACGAGTTACAATTCTGTGGCGGGTATCGAAACTAAGAGGCAGGATATAGCGAATGTTTGGCTGTCCTGAGCGGGCCAGGTTTGCACCAGAGTTAGGACCAGAACCCGTACCATCGGCAAATTGGAGGGTATAGTTTGCTGTAACACTTACATTTCCAGTACGACGAAGGTCAAATTCGAAGGTGAAACCTTTTACAGTACCAAAGTCGCGGTTACCATATGTAATATATGTATTAGGATATGCCTGGGTGAGAGCAATGGTTTGCATCATATCTCGCATCTCGCGATAGAAGGCTGCAAGCTTGAGAACGGATCTGGATGAGAGAACTTGTTGGAAACCAAGTTCGTAATCAGTAGTTCTCTGAGGCTTAAGATTCGGATTATTAATCGGGTCTTGCAGGTTTTTACCAAATTCCAGCTCGAGATATTCAATGGGATTAAATCTTGACAATCCAACATCAGGTCGCTGAGCGAGTACATCGTAATGCGCATAGAAAAGTGCAACGTCAGAAATCGGGAAGTTAAAGCTCACACGAGGCATTACTACTACCTGAGGCCTGTAGTCGGTAAATGAGTTTGGGCCAAGACGTTGGTTCTCAGGGCGGTCATAGAGTACCGGACGCACATTACCACCTCCGAGGTCGGCTATAAGCTTGGGGTTATCTACCCGACGGCCCAAGATGTCGTACCAGTTATCGCCATCTCGGAAGCCAACGATGTTTGAAAACTCGTTACCTCCAATAAAATAGTTGTAGTTATCTACATATAATGCGAAATTATCTCCAATGTTAGAAGGAATATTGCCTCGAATGTTGGGGAAAATTCCGTTGCGCACCTCACCAACGGTTACACCTGGATACAAATTATATGGATCCTTGAGAACCGGCTGGTTTAGATCGAAATAGTCAACGCGCACACCTACGTTAAAACGCAAATCATAAAACTCAAATTGGTCTTGAATATAACCGGCTACATAGATGGGTTCGAAAGCGCCGATAGGTCTAAGCAATCTTCCATCAGCACCCCTGCGGGTAAAGAAATCGTTTATGGAAACACGTCGTTCTGAAATTCTTCCGGTGTGGTCATATCCATAATATCCGACAAGGCGAGAACCACTCAAGTTAATAAGTTCATCAGCACTAAATAGATCAAGTGAAAACACAGACGGATCGTAGCTAAACACGTTCAAGAAGTCCAATCCATTCGGATCGAGGCCAATTCTTCTTCTGAAGCGCTCGTCAAAAGCGTTTTGCTTGCCGGCATCAAATTTTCTAGGATAATAAATGGTGTCTAAGAATACGCCATTTTCATCTCTTACAGGCATGGGCTTGCCAAAGTCGAGCTCGCGGATATGGTCATTTTGCAACTGCTGCATCAAGCCCCAAAGTCCATTGGCCCCTACGCTGAAAGCGCGATCTATGCGCTGCTCGAATTCAAAACCTGTAATAATCTGGTGGCGCAGGTATTCAAATGAAAAAGAACCTGTAACGCGGAACTGAGAGAAGCGACCTATGCTGTAACCTGCTATCTGAGCACCTACGTTACCCCATAAATCGTTATATACTGTCTGTGGATTGTCGCCATTCCAGAGTGCGCGGCCTTGACGGAGTGCATCATATGTACGAGTGTTTCCCAGGAATGGATTTGCTCGTACGGTCTCATAGAAAATCTCTGTATATCTGGCTCTGATGGGATTGTATGGACCCGGACGGAAAGTAATAGCTGTGTCAAAAGGCACAATAGCTAACCAACCTTGCAGTCCGGTAGCGGTATCAGTACCATAGGTGAAAAAGAACGATTGAAATCTATCAAAATAACCAATATGGCCATACGCAAAGATGTTATCTCTGAATCGCGGATCAAAACTTCTGCGCTCACTCCTTGAGTAATCAACCTGAATTTGGTAGTAAGCATTTTTGATTTTAGAACTACCTTCTGAAGAACCTAAGGTCTGCTGGAATCTAGCAAACACCGCCCAGTCGGAGTTATTGGATTGTCCATAGTTTTCGTAATTAAAAAGTGAATTCAGGAAACTAACGTCTTTGCCCCATCGAGCTGAAAGGCGACCTCCCAATAAAATGCCCGAATTTGCTCCTGTTTTTATATTAATGTTCGACTGCAATCTCAACTCACTGCGATCGGCGTTTAATCGCGCGGGAATTTCTTCAAGGTCAGCCATTGTAATAAATTCTGTATTGTAGAGAACCCCTTGACCCAGGTTCGCCGGACGTACCGGTGTTTTTTGCAGTTCGCGCAAAACATTCTCTTTTACTCGGTACTGCTTCGTTACGAAAGGTCTTGGGTCGGCCTCGTATTGAAATTCTGATGAGAGTAGAAAACCAACTATCGGTTGACCCTTCTTCTTAATGAGTGGACCACCGGCAGTTAAAGCGAAAAGATTAAAGTGATACTTGTCAAAAAGAGAAGAGGAGAGAACTTCCGCTTCACCAAAGTAATTCGAAGAAGGACCCTTGGTAGTAGTAGAAATTACGCCACCGATCGCGTCGCCAAACTGAGCGGGAAGACCACCCGTGTACACTTGCTGCTGCGCGATGGCACCCTGAGGAAGCGAAAGGCTACCGCGCACCTTTACACCATCGATAAAATAGGTAGTTGCATCTTCGCGACCACCGCGTATGCTGATACCACCTCCTTCGACTGCCTGAAATGCCCCAGCCGCTGTAGCAGCCACTGCTGCCACATCGCGTATGGCCATTTGGGTGATTTCTTCAGAAGTCACTACTGTTTTGTTATCAACCAGAGGCTTCTCCCAGGTGATGGTAACCTCTGATAGCATTTCAGTAGATTCCTGCATGGGAATGTTTAGGGTGGTAGCCTCGTTCGGCTTTATTAAAATTCCGGTAATAGTAGCCTTAGCATAGCCCACTGCTGTTACCTCAATGTTATATGTACCGGGATTTAAAGGCGAAATGTTGTAGTTTCCGTTGTCGTCACTAGCTGTTCCCTTTACCACTGCCCCAGCTTTGTCTTTTACAATTACATTAGCGAATGGCACAGGTTCTTTGGGATTGCCTTTTTCAAAAATCCTTCCTATCAATCGACCTGGTCGCTCTTGTGCGCCGGCTGATAATGCAATAGCACATAAGAAAATGACGAGTAATCTTTTCACCATTTTTTGATTGTTATAATTTGGGCATTTTAGAGGGCATAAATTAAAAACATTTTAAATAATCCTTCAATAAAGGCAATAAGATTTTTTATTTCCGCGTTAGTGTGACGTATCTTACTGATTCTATTTTTGTTATAATTAGGTTAACGGTCAATTAATAAATTTTGAAACAAAATTGAACTTAGAGATGACTATAAATTTTGAAAATTTTAAAGGCTTTAAAGTCTGGAAATTTTTCGTTTTCTCAATAGCAATCGTCTTTATGCTCTTCAGTTGTAATGAATCTAATCAGCACATGGTGCCAAACGTGGTAGTAGATGAAATCATTTATCTCAACTTACCCTCAAGTGCTCCGTTACAATCTCCGGGCGGATGGATTTATCATCCAGGAGGGTTTAGAGGTTTACTGATTTACCGGGCTTTTTTTAATGGGAATGCGGATGACTTCCGAGCTTTTGACCGAACATGCCCTAATCATGTAAATCAAATATGCGGTGTAGTTCATGTTTTGCCTGATAATGTACTAACATATTGCAAATGCGACAGTGCTCGCTACGTATTGTTTGATGGGACACCTGCACAAGGCAATCAATCCCAGCCTCTCCGACAATATAGAGTGCAGTTTTTCGGCAACAGCATCCGGGTTTTTAATTGAGTATCGATTTTTCTTGTTTTTATTTGCTGTAAATTTTAGTAAAAATGAACACCCGTTATGTGCTATGCACGGCTGTTTTGATTTTTTCACTTCCTCTATTCTCTCAAAATTACTATCAACAAGGATTTTTTATCAGAGGTGGTGCCTCTTACACGTTGAGCCAACCTTACTCCATTCCTTTTAATAATTGGGAAAATCGAACGCTTACAGACTCTACACTCGATATACAGGTAAAATATTTCTCCCCAGGCTCTGGTGCTTTTGCACATTTAGGAGTAGGGTATCAGATAAATGATATCTTCCGAGTGGGTTTGGATGTGGCTTATCAATTCAATAGCACTTCCACGGTAAAAGATGTTTACACCACACGCATCGACACGGTCGATTTCACTTTTGAATCGCCCAGAACACTGACTTCTAATGCTTTTCTCTTTACACCTGAAGTGAGCTTTATGTTGCCAATAGAGTATATCACAAGGCCATATATACGCGTTGGCTTCCCAATACTTTTCGGTGTACTTCAGGAAAAATCGTCGATGGTGCTTCCTAATGGAAGCAATTTTTATGATTTTATAGAGAAACAAACAAATTATGTAGGACGCATTTCAATGGGCCTATCTGGTGCTATCGGCGTTGAGTGGTCGCTTGACGATCGGTTTTTTATCTTTACAGAGATAAGAGCATTAAATGCAAATTTCGCTCCGAGAAGGTCTGAACTGGTTTTTTATGAAGTAAACGGCCAAGGCCAACTGAATCAATTTGCCCACTTTGAGCGCGAAACCGTGTACGACCGCAACATACGAATCACGGACAGCGATGAAATCATCGCAAATGAGCCCAGCCGTGCCAGGCCATTCAGTCTGCCTTTCAATCACATTGGTATATCCGTAGGTCTTACTGTGCAGCTTTTTTAAGTTATCGGGACAGTGTTTCTGCGATTTCGAGCAGGTAGCGGTTGAGTTCTTTGTTGTGTTTTATAGCTTTTTCAAAAGGCACATAAACGATTTCACGACCCTGGCGGCCGACCATTACATTATACTTTCCGGCTATTAGTCCCTTCACAGCTGCATATCCCATTTCGCTGGCCAGCACCCGGTCATAGGCTGAAGGACTGCCTCCGCGCTGAATGTGGCCAAGAATTGTCACGCGCACATCGTACTTGTTAAAATTTGCTTTGACAGCCTCTGCCACCTGATAGGCGCCACCACTTTCATCGCCTTCGGCTACAATTACGATGGATGAATGCTTCTTACGCGACCATCCTTCGCGCAGTTTTTGTATCAGTACATCGATGTAAGTAGGTGTCTCCGGCACCAGAATGGCTTCAGCCCCGCAGGCTATGCCCGACCGCAAGGCAATAAATCCGGCATCTCGACCCATTACCTCAACGATAAAAAGCCTATTATGAGAGGCGGCCGTGTCGCGCAGTTTGTCCACAGCTTCTACCACTGTATTGACTGCTGTGTCATATCCTATGGTGGAATCCGTGCCATACAGGTCATTATCAATCGTGCCGGGGGCACCAATGGTTTTGATTCCGTGTTCTTCGTAAAGGACTGAAGCCCCCTTGAAAGACCCATCGCCACCGATACAGACCAGTCCTTCGATGCCATACTTTCTCAGATTTTCAGCGGCTTTAGCGCGGCCTTCCGGTGTGCGAAATTCTTCGCTTCGAGCAGTTTTGAGGATGGTGCCTCCGCGCTGAATGATGTTTGACACATCGCTGCTCTGCATGGGTATGATATCACCCTCAATCATGCCCTGATAGCCCCTGTAGATGCCAAACACCTCTAATCCATTGGCCAAAGCCGTGCGCACAGCCGCACGTATGCATGCATTCATGCCCGGTGCGTCACCTCCTGATGTGAAAATTCCGATTCGTTTCATGGCATATTAATATATGTGAAATTGTTGAAGAAATACCGGTAGTTGTCCGTTGTAAAGGGGAATGGTTTGGGAGGATTTCAATCCCAAGTGTTTCGTATGTTCCTTACCGGCTGAGAGTATCCAACACTCACTGCCGGGATAGTTTTTTTTCAAGGTTTCGCCTAATTTTGAGAAAAAAGCCTTTGGATCGATTTTCAATCGTTGATTGTACGGCACATTCATCATCAAAAAGGCCTTGTCCACTGGATTTTTCCAGGTGAAAAAATCAGCTTTTTCAACGTAAACTTTAGAATGACCAACTATTTTTTCAATAGACTTTCTCGCGTTTTCAATGGCTGATGTATCGTTGTCAATTGCATAGAATACTGTTTTACATTCCATGGATTCTTCAGACGTTGTAACCATTGCTTTTTTCCAGTGATCTTTGAATGAATCCCAATGAAATTTCAAAAAAGAAAAGTCTTTTCTAAACCGGTTAATACAGGAATTTTTTTTATAAAGCAAAGCTTCGCTTAGGAAGGTGCCCGAGCCGCAAAACGGATTGATGAAGGGCAGATTTCCGTCATATCCACTGAGCCTTATAATACCATGAGCAAGCACTTCATTCACAGGCGCCTTTGCTGAAAGCGATTTATATCCTCTTTTGTACAAGGGTTCGCCGGAAGTGTTAATGTAGATAGATACTGAATCTCTATAGATGTATTGATAAAATTCTATATCCGGATTTTCCACATCGACATTGCTCCTCGAGCCTGACGCTATCCGCTGAACATCTGCAATGGCATCTTTTAGCAGAAGGGAGGCATACATCGAATTGTCAATCCACGGACATTGATAAACATCGCTCTTTACGGCAAATGTTTGATTGGTTTTCAGGTAGTTTTGAAACGGAATTTTTGATGATTTGCGCACATATTCCTCTTTAGAACCAGCTGAAAATTCATCGATTAATACATAAACGTAAAGAGCCACACCGCAGCACACATTTACATCCACGATGAGCTTGCAGTCACCCTTGCACAGTACTGATCTTTTTTGAACAGAGAGCACTTCGCCACCAAGGCTTCGAATATCATCGGCAAGCAAATTTTCAAATCCAGTAAGTGTTTTGACAAGTAGGGTGTACATTCAGTGGTAAATGAGGTCAATTTTCGGCGGATTTTTTTCATCGTAAGGCAGTTGTGTAAAGACGACATTGGCTCGTGCTGTATCTTCTTTTTTTACAGCAAAGAAAACACTGTCGAGAAAGGTATTTTCTCCTCTCATAGCCTGAATCACAAGGGTAAATGCAGAGTCGCGTTCGCGGGCCACAAGGGTTGTCTTAACCTGTGTGACGATGAGCGTGTCGGACAACTGATAAGGCAAAATTTCTACATTCGAAATAAAAGACTCGTTTTTTTCTGTCGATTCCTCCTCGGATTTCATCTCGTCAGCACATCTACAAGACGAAAGTAACAAGCAGAACAGACCCAATAAACTGAGCGAAATCAGGTAGTTGGATTTTTTCATAAGTCGTCAATCGGTTTACACATACACGCGAATGCAATCTACGCAATCGGCCTGATACGACATGCCAAAAAGTGCTGCGTGAACAAGAAGGGGATAAAGCTTGTAAAGCGGTAATCTTTGCCTGAAATCGGACAATAGAGGAAACGTTTCGTAATAGGCCTTGTAAAAGTAATTGTCGAAGCCTCCGAAGAGCATGGTCATGGCCAAATCTACTTCCCTATGACCAAAATAGACCGCCGGATCGATGAAATACGGTCGGCCGTCGGCTGCAGCCATCAGATTACCACCCCAGAGGTCGCCGTGCAAAAGCGAGGGGGCTTCATCAGGAAGCAATTCGGGAAGTTTTTTGTATAATTCTTCCAGATCTGTGAGCACAAAATTCAGCAAATGACCACGCCTATGCGCTTCTGCAGCCGCCGGCCAGAGTTTGGAATGAAAGTAGCACTCTGCCCAATTGTCATACCGCCCATTTGGCTGCGGTAAAGAGCCGATATAATTGTCTTCGTCGAGGCCAAAAAAGGGCTGTGGCTGACGGTGCAGTTCTGCCAGCGCTGCACCAGCCAACTCCATGGTCGCAGAAGTTTTTTGGCCGGGCTCGATCCATTCTAATACCAAAACATCATCATCGACCAGCAATACTTCAGGCACATTCTTAAGACCTTGTCTTTTAAGCATTTGCAGGCCTCTGGCTTCTTTCCGGAAAAAATCCGCAGGCATCGGCTGTGATGTGGTTTTTACAAACAGACGCCTATCCCCGCCTTCAGCACGATACGATTGTCCAATACAGCCGCCGTGGACGGGATGTAATAATACCTTTCCATCAATATCAAAAAATGACTTAAACAGTCTTATAACTTTGTCCTCCAAATTTCTTTATTGTAAATTTCTGTAATTTTCCAATAATCCACGACTGTAAAGTACACTCCTTTGTATTTTTTTTTTTTTTTATGACTTTGAACCGGTATTCAGAAGTCCAGCCACTGTCCCTTCAAATTGCTGAATAGCCTCCTCCATCGGCCCATACCATGTGCCACCGGCGGCATTGCGGTGGCCACCTCCATTGAAGTACTTGCGGGCATATTGGTTTACATCCACATCGCCTTTTGAGCGAAAGGAAATGCGAATTTTACCTTCTTCTTCCCGAAAGAGGGCTGATACTTTTACCCCTCGTATGGATAGCCCCATATTTACAAATCCTTCTGAATCGTCTTTGTCCGCACCCGATTGTTCAAATTCCTCTTCTGTAATCCATGAATACGCTACAGAATCGCAAGGAAAGGTCAGATGGCTGAGCATGATGGCCATGAGCCTGAAGCGTTCGGGACGGTTTTGGTCGAAAATGGCTTCGTGAATGGCCGTATGAGGTGCGCCGGCTTCGAGTAAGGCCGCCACAGCCCTATGAGTGCGCGGTTGTACTGTATTGAAGCGAAAGGAACCGCTGTCAGTTAGAATGCCTGTGTACAAACACGTAGCCACAGCAGGTGTGAGCCACTTTTTGTCAGGATATGCTACTGAAAGTACGTGAAAGAGCAATTCACATGTACTGCAATATGACGTATCAGAAAATGAAATCGCAAAACCTGTATCAGGCTGCTGGTGGTGGTCGATGAGTACTTTCCTGCCTGTGAAAGATTTAAGTGCATCACACATCGCATCACCGGTACGGCTGAGGGTGTTGTAATCAAGGCAAAAGAGCAGGTCAGCCCTTTGCAGCGCGTCAATGAGAATGTCAGGTTTCTGATTATATGGTACACAGACCTCTGCCCCGGGCAGAAATTGCAGAGATGGGGATATTTCGTTTGGTGTAATTAAATGTACTTTTTTGCCCATATCACTGAGCACGTGATACAATGCCAGAGAACTCCCTGAAGCATCACCGTCAGGATTTATGTGCGTGGTGATCACAAATTCCGACCCTGCATCGATGAGTTTTTGTAATTCAGCGGCATCATTGGTCATGTACACAAAGGTAGATTCAATAAGTGAAAAGGATTTTCTCATAAAAAAACTGACTTAAAGCGATGGGGTGCGCCCGCCATCTACCGGCAGATTGATTCCTGTGATATAAGCCGCCTCCGGTGAAGCAAGGAATACAGCTGCAGCTGCAACTTCTTCCGGCAGGGCAAACCGACCTGCCGGGATTTCGCTGATCATCTCCAGGCGCACCTCCTCAGGCGACTTTTCTGTTTTTTGGGCCTTTGTCTCAATGATGGCCTTTAGGCGGTCAGTATCCGTAGCACCAGGCAATATGTTATTCACCGTGATGCCGTGTGGTGCTAGTTCATTGGCCAGGGTTTTTGACCAGTTGGCCATAGCCGCCCGGATGGTATTAGATACGCCCAGATTGGGTAGCGGGGCTTTTACAGAAGTGGAAATCACATTGATGATTCGGCCATAGCCTGCATGTTTCATCCCTTGCAGGCATGCCTGCATGATAAGGTGTGAAGCGATAACGTGCTGTGCAAAAGCCTTCTCAAGCTCCGATGCAGCCGCCTGATGTAAGGGCCCTGGTGCAGGCCCACCGGTATTGTTGATGACAATGTGAAAAGTCTTTGAGTGGGTGGCGATATATTCATCCAATGTTATCTTAAGGGCATATGGATCAGCCTGATTGGCAGCGATGTAGTCGTGCTTCTGGCCTGCCGAGGTGCTCAGTTCGCTCAGCGCTGTTAGACATTTGGCCTCATTGCGGGCAAGCAGGGTAACGGTAGCACCGGCTGCAGCCAGGCGCTTTGCTATGGCCAGTCCGATACCGGCAGTACTTCCCCCTACGAGGGCATTCAGTCCATTCAGTTGGATATTCATTGATTATACATACATTTTTTTGCGAATCTGCATATAGACCACCCCGGACAATACGACAATCACCACCGGAAGAGCCACATTGATGATCCTCCACAGCCACATCTCCTCGTATACGCGACTCATCTTCAGCAGCCTGAGTTTAAACTCACGGTTGCGCAGGGCGATGAGGCCTTTGTCGTCCAGCAAATAGTCGAAGATGTTGAGCATCAGGTCGCGGTTGCCGTACTGAGTGCCTGTAAACTGGTCGAAGCCCAGCGGAAGGGGTACCCCTTTCTGGATGTTGGGGTTCACGATGTTGAGCTGATTTTTAATAACATCGCCATCGGCTATTACCACTTGCTGGGTCGGCAAACTCTCTTCGCGGAAGGGTATCTGACGACCGGATTCTTTGGGCACAATCTGATTTTTGAAATACGACGTAAACTTCCCTTCCAGCAGCAACCCCACAGTTAAGAAGCGTTTGGGATAAGGTTCTACACCAGGATAGTTATACAAGTGCGCCAACCGCACGATATGTGGCGTGGCTACCGTACGGGTAGCGTCTGAAGTCTTCAGCAGAGGGGTCTTTTTCACGCCGGGTGCCATTACGGTGTCAATGGTTGAGGCAAATTCGAGCTTTACAGAGTTCAGATCTTTTGTGATCGGGTGAAAGACCAGAGGATCGATCAGCGGGAAGTATATCCACCTGCGCACCGAGCGCATATCACTCACCCACGCAGCCTTGCGGTCTTGCACCAGATTGGTATTGATGCGAAATCCGTAGCGGAAAAATAAATTTCCCAGCCGCAACTCATCCAGAATCGGATAGGCCATAAACTCCGAGGCACGGCTCAGCGAGTCCATATCTGCCGCCACCGCATCGATCAGCCACACCACTTTACCCCCGTTCATGATAAACTGGTCGATCAGAAAGAGGTCAAGGTCCGTAAAAGGCTTCTGTGGCTTTGCCACCACCAGACAATTGTAGTTGTCCATCCGCTGCATTTGCCGAAGGATGCTCACATCCCCGGTGACAGAGTCTTTTTCATACTGGCGAATGTTAAAGCGCGAGACAGTATAATGCTCCGACAGCGCTCTCGAAATATCTGCCACTCTTCCGGGCAGCAGTTCGTCATGCCCCTCCAGAAAAGCGATCGTCGGGCTAAACTTTCTTGTCAGCTTCCGTATGGCATTGGCCAGATTGTATTCCAGGTTTTGTATGGCGATGTTGATCTGGTTCTCAGGTGTGGTGTTGATGTGTGTGCTCAGCAGCTGAATGGCGGATTCCTTTTCCCCATAGGTAGCAATAATCCCCGGAAAAAGCTGCAGAAACTGCACCTGATTGCCCTCATTCACTTCCACCTGCACAGGCGAGAGCCCTTTAAATTCCAGTTGCTGCTGAAAGTCGCGCACCGCCTTCTTATCACCCACCGAAGCAGGGTCTTCTACCTTAAACAAGATGTTCCGGTTATACGCCCTGAATTCCTGTAGCACCTGACGCACCTCCCGCTGCAGTTTTCGGAAGCCCGAGGGCAACTGCCCATCCAGATAGAGCGTAAAAATCATCGGCTCCTTCACTTCAGCCAGCAGTTCTTTGGTGACCGGCGAGAGGCTGTAGCGCTTCTCAGCTGTGAGATCAAGTCTTACCACCCCCGCAAACTGCACCAGCACATACGCAGCCACCACTGCAGCCAGCAGGCTGCCATACCATATGTAGAGATTCTTTACCTTTTTAGTCATGCGCATTTAGCTTCTCCGCACTATTAATATCAATCGGGTAGTAGCCAGCGCCACCAAGATCATCCCCGCAAAGTACACCACATCTCTGCTATCCACCACCCCACGGCTGATGCTGTTGTAATGTTCACTGATGCTGAAGTGCGCCAGCAGCAGTCCAGTATTTCCTAGTACACTCAGAGCTGCCAGCTGATCAATCACATAGAAAAAGAAAAAACACAGAAACACCCCAATCAGAAAAGAAACGATTGAATTCTCCGTCAGCACCGACGCAAGTATTCCAAGGGCTGCGTACACCGCGCCGAGCATCAGCAGTCCGAGGTACGAGCCTATGGTAGCCCCCGAATCCAGATTGCCCGGCGGGTCGCCCAGCACATACACCGTCGCCACATACACCAGCGACGGCAGCAGCGAGAGGATTACCAGCGTTACAGCCGCCAGATATTTGCCCAGGATCAGCTGCCACTCCGTAAGAGGCCGCGTCAGCAGCAGCTCAATCGTACCGTACCGAATCTCATCCGAAAACATCCGCATCGTAATGGCCGGAATCAGAAACAGAAACACCCAGGGCGCAATGATAAACAGGCTATCCAGCCCCGCATACCCCATCGATAGCACATTCAGCCCCCCCGGAAACACAAACAGAAACAACCCCGTAAGCAGCAAAAAAGTAATAATCGTCAGGTACGCCGTCAGCGACCCGAAAAAACTTCTGATTTCCTTCCAATACAGACTTACCATCGTACCACACTCACAATAGACCAGCAAAAGTAAAGCCCCACCGGCTAAATACCGCCCTAAATCGCAGGACTGCACTGGATATTAAGGGTCTTTCACAGATGGTTTTTTTGGGCGTGCCCCCTGACAAGGCGCCTGTAGCGCCTTCGTCAGGGGTCGGGCTATCCGCTCCTATTCGCCTTGCAGCCGGGCGAGGCACATCGGGCTGCGGTGGCTTCGCCTGTCGCCTCCTCGCCCTGTGTGCCTCAGGCCCGTCTGCTGCGGCTCATATCCGCTTCTATCCCTCACGCGATGCACGTCAGCTTGCTGCACATCTCGCGCTTCCATCGCTCCAGTAACAAATCCGTGATAACATGCGCTTCTTCCAATCGACAGGCAGAACGCAGTGAAAACTAAAACTAATTAAAAACTTTTGCCGTGTACATCCGGGGCAGATTAAGCTAATACATTCCTCTTTGCCAATTCGGCTGCCAGCACATCCATACGCTTTGCCCATGTATTTTCCATAGCTTCCAATAATGGCGCGTGAGGCTCAAAATTTTTTTCTAACATGACATAGATGGCTTCGACAAAACCTTTAACTCCCTCAGCCACTGCCATATGCCCCGAAACTTTATCTATCAAATCAGGCAACGGTGTCGTTACAACCGGTTTATTGCATGCCAGATATTCATAGTATTTCGTAGGAAACACACCTGAAGTACGATCATTGACCAAATAAGGAATTAATCCAACATCAATGCTGTTTAATGCTTTATTCAACTCAAAGTATCCAAGCCGGCCAGTGAAAAGGACATTAGAATATTTTTTCAAACTGATTAATCCATTCTGTTTAAAATCACCAATCAGTACAAATAGAAGATCAGAACACCTCTCAACGATCCCTTCCATCAAAGGTATATCTACCACAAGATCGGTACCCATGTAGCCAATTACACCTTTGAAATTCTCAGCTCGCTTAGCAATCTCTTCAAGGCCTTCTGTTGGATAAAATCTCCCAACATCCACCCCTTGAGGAAGATATAGTATATCCGGCCTGATGTTAAAATAGTCTTCTACCGTCGTGCGACTGTCAGCAGTGACTAGATCGGCTGTTTCCACGGCTTTGCGTTCAACTTCTTTTGCCTTGCTCGATAACTGATCAGAAACCTGTCGACGTGCAAATAAGTCCAACCAACGAAAGCCCCCTTTTTGAAAATAGTTCAACATAAACGCATTGCAATATCCCGCATAAACTAACGACTCTTCAGCAGGAGCAGCATTCTTCGACAGAATTTTATAATTCAACCTGTCAAATACCGGGTTGTAATGAAAAGGTATATATAAGTGATTGACGAATTCAAAGTTCTTTCTTACAGGATTAGTTAAAACCGAAGGAGCTGATTTTCTTTTATTCGCCGAGTATTCTTGAAATTTAACCAGTAATTCTTTAAAACCATAATTGATTAAACCATAGGGCTGATGCACGTAAGCTCTTTCAAACCACTCTGAGAATCGAAAAATCAACTCATGCTGCCGCTCCCAATTGTGGCTCCAATGAACTGTAGGAAATGCTACAAAATTTCTAAGTTTCAATTAGCTTTTTTTCTTTTTGCGGTGAAAAACAAACACCTTCATCGGGAATCCGTTTACATCCTGCGAAAAAGCCGTTTGTAGTCTCCAGCCCAAATCAGAAGCTTTTTCGAGCACTTCAGCCGATGAGCGAATTATTGACGAACGCAATATGGCGGCTTCACGAAGATTTTCAGGAGTTGCATATACTTCCACTATTAGCCCCATATTTCGCATGTCTTGCAGCTTGCGGTCTATTTCTGTCAGTTTTGGCTGAAGCTGTGCCGCTGATTGAAGCACATCTGATTGTGCTGGCTCATATACGGAAACGACTAAATATTCGAGTTTAAGTGATTTGTGCTGGGCATGTGTTTTATGTCCGACAATCAGAAAGACAACAAAAACGATAAAACCTAAAATTCTTTTTCTCATTTCTTAAACCATGAACTGTACATTACATAATTATTTGCTATGCGCATTACCTCGCCTTCGAAAAGTTCCTGATCCAAGTCTTTGACCTTACGGGCAGGTACTCCGGCAAATATACTCCCTGAAGGCACGCGAGTACCTTCGAGCACCACAGCACCAGCTGCTATGATGCAGTTGCTTTCAATCACACAGCCATCCATCACTATGGCACCCATACCGATGAGCACATTGTCGTGTATCGTACATCCGTGCACGATGGCATTGTGGCCTATAGAAACGTTGTTGCCAATATTGGTAGGCGCCCTTTGATACGTGCAGTGGATTGTCGCATTGTCTTGTACGTTCACCTTGTTGCCCATTCGGATGTAGTGTACGTCGCCCCGCACCACGGCATTAAACCAAATACTGCAATCATCGCCCATCACCACATCGCCCACTACCACGGAGGTCTCGGCCAGATAGCAGTTTTGACCGAAAACAGGTGATTTGCCATTGACTTCCTTTACAATTGCCATAACGATTTATAAAAATCTGAACACAAAGGTAACAGGATGGTTTCTTGAGGTTGAATAAAAGTACTTTTGTGTTTAAATTACTTGAATAATGGAAACAAAAAAAATACCCATCAGCATATATGCCGAGGCTACTCCCAACCCATCTGTCATGAAATTTGTGGCCAATCGAATGCTGGTAGATGATGGTGCTTATGAATTCAAAAACATAGAAGAAGCTCGCATATCCCCCCTGGCTACTAAGTTATTTCACTTTCCCTTTGTAAAAGAAATATTTATCTCGGCTAATTTTATTGCTATTGCCAAATACAACATCACCGAGTGGAACGATGTGGCATTAGAAGTGCGTGAATTCATCTCTTCGTATCTGCAAGAAGGTAATCCTATAGTAACAGTACCCTCATCTATAGCTTCTGCCGCTGATGAAACTTGTGACACACAATCAGAAACCACCGTAGACTTTAAACTTCCTAATCCAGAAGAATTAGGTGAGGTAGAGCGCAGAATCGTGGAAATACTCGATGAATATGTAAAACCCGCTGTCGAGCAAGACGGCGGCAATATTGTTTTCGTTGGCTATGATGAAGGTGTTGTAAAAGTGCTTTTGCGCGGAGCATGCTCAGGATGCCCTTCTTCTACCCTCACGCTTAAGAACGGAATACTTACCCTACTACAGCGTATGTTGCCCACTTTGGTCAAAGATGTTGAAGCCATTAATGGGTAAAGGAAGAAAATGTAAATTTTTTATTGAATTTATTGCATCAAAACATTGATTAAATCGATGTAATCTAATTTAGCCGCCAACGATCACAATTCTTTTACCCATGATGCTCTCTCTCATCGAAAAATTTCCAGGGCATATTGTCGATGCAGTCACTTTAGCAAAGAACAGCGCTTTTAAAAAACCACAAAACGAAATCCGAAACGTAATCATTACCGGACTGGGAGGTAGTGGCATAGGCGCATCCATGGTGCAAGACCTCCTGTCAGCACATGTTGAGGTGCCCATCGTTATAAACAAAGACTACCATCTGCCTGCATTTGCTGGAGAAAATACACTTGTAATTGCCTGCAGCTACAGTGGCGATACCGAAGAAACCATCAGCGCCCTACAGCAGGCTGAAGATTGCAGCTGCGAAATTGCCATCATTACATCGGGTGGATACATGTTGGAAATAGCCCGCCAGAAAGGATACAATCACCTGGTGATGCCCGCCGGAAATCCGCCCCGCTCCATGCTTGGCTATAGCCTTGTATTTCAGCTTTACATGCTAGCTAACTACGGAATCTCTCGCCTTGCCTTAGACAACGATATCCTGCTTACATCTGAATACCTTCGCGAAAACCGTGAAAAAATTCAAACTGACGCTCGCTATATTACAGTGCGCTTGCATAAAAAAGTGTTTGCCATCTATGCCTGCAGCGGATTTGGCAGCATAGCCGAGCGCTTCCGCCAGCAACTGAATGAAAATGCCAAAATGCCTGGCTGGAATGGCACCATACCTGAGATGAATCACAATGAACTCGTCGGTTGGCAAGGTGGAGATGCCAATCTGGCAGCTGTATTTATTCATACCCCTTTTGACGATAAGAGAAACCAACGCCGGGCTGAAATCAGCGCTCAAATAATTTCCGATAGCACTCCCACCGTATTGCACATTCAAGCAATTGGTGAAACACCCTTGCGCGCCATGTTGTACCTCATACATCTAACTGACTGGATATCTTTCTATCTCAGTGAACTAAATGGCGTTGACATCATGGATATCCAAGTAATTAACCACCTAAAAAAAGAATTAGCCAACTACCGTTGAGCTTGCTTTCAAACCATCCACGCTCAGTAAAGCTGCTCCGATGGGGCATTCGCGACTATGCCCCCTCTTGGGCTCTGCAAGAGGAGCTCTTTAAAAGCGTTGAAGAGGGTAAACTGCTCAGAAGAAACGGCCAAACAGTCCAATATCCCGTCAACTATCTCATTACCGTTGAACATCCGCCCGTTTACACATTAGGCAAGAGTGCTAATGCAGCCAATCTCATCTACCCGGAGCAGTTTTACATTGAAAAAGGTGCCCAAATTTTTAAAACCAATCGAGGAGGAGACGTCACTTTCCACGGACCTGGTCAACTGGTAGTTTATCCCATTTTCGATCTTGACCAGTTTTTCACGGACATACACAAATATTTAAGGTTTTTGGAGGAAGCCGTTATCCGCACTCTGGCAGAGTACGGCATCATTGCCGATCGTTCACCCGGTGAAACCGGTGTTTGGATCGATCCTAAAGGGCTACAACCACGCAAAATTTGTGCAATGGGCGTAAGAGCAGCCCGCTGGATTACCATGCACGGACTATCCCTCAATGTAAATACTGACTTGAGGTGGTTTGATTACATCATCCCTTGCGGTATCCGCAATAAAGCGGTAACATCACTTAAAGAAGAACTCAACCGCGAGGTACCCTTGCAGGAAGTTGAAGAAAAGCTTCTTCGACACTTTAAAGAGCTATTCGAATTTCAATGGCATAGGTAAAATCCATCACAACGGACTGTTTTCTATAGCCATCCAAAGCGAAAGGGCAAATCCACCTCCAGACACAAAAATGAGCCAGTCTCTATGTTTGTAATTGAGCAAATTTTGTATTAATAGTGAAACTCCTAAAATAATAAAAACCACTACTAATTGTCCCCACTCAATTCCTAAGTTAAAAGGTAAAAGCGCCGACCAAAAACTTCCGGCAGAATTTGTAAGCATGGAATAGTAATTTGAAAAACCAAATCCATGAATTAATCCAAAAAGCAAGGCAATCCACTTGGTGAATTTTCCGCCCTTTTTATCGAGAGAGATGAGGTTGTTTATTGAAGAAAGTAAAATTGTTACGGGAATTAAAAATTCAATCCAATTTTTTGAAGGTTTAAAAAGATCTAAAGCGGAAAGAATTAATGTAATAGAATGACCAATGGTAAAAAGAGTAATCGTTATTATAATATCAAACCATTCTTTGGGCTGAAAGCGAACAATAAGTACCATTAAAAACAAAATATGGTCAATGGCTGCCAGATCTGTTATATGTGCATATCCAAGCCAGAAATAGGTAGAAAATGCTTCCATCAGGGCAATGTATATTCAGCATTTCTTGCGTCCAAAACAGTTGTTTTTATCTTATCGTTTCGATATATATGCACAACATTTTTTTGCGCCGAAAATTTTTCTAAGAAAATTGTATTTTTTACTTTTAAACGGTTTATAAAACTGCTTGATACTGTACCAAATATCAGCACTGCATCCCCCTTGTCTTTAATCTCTTTAAAAAATATCCTGAGGGATTTTTGGTCGTCGTATAGTTGAAAGTGTTTTTCAAAATAAACATATACTTTTAGTGAGTTTTTTTCTAAATTTTCAAAGTCGTCGTCAAGTACTTTTTCAAGGTCATCTTTAAAGACACGAATTTCAATTTGAAGGTCGCTTTCAGTAAATCTAATCGTTGAAACGCTCAGATAGTACTCGTGAGAAATAGCACTAAATATTGTGCTTAAGGTCAATAGAAAAACCTTTATGGACATCTGACTGAAGCTGTTTTAGCAGTATCTACATACAGTACTGTGGCTTCTTTTTCACAGTTGCGTATTACCATATGTACTATTGGAAGTGTGCCTTTCGTGCTGAGTACATACTCCGGGCACTCCATTCCGCGAATTTTACTCTCTGAAAAGTGAACCATAGAGACCGACAGTAAACTGTCAATTGATTCCTGTTCTATTCCGAGCTGAGAAAGTTGACATTTTGAAAATTCTGTAAGAATAAGTTCTTTTCTCTTTAGGTTGTCAATTACTCTGCCTTCAGGAAAGTATGTGCACGCAATGTTTCTGTTCCCAAATAAAAATTTAACCAGAAAAATTCCGAGTAACACCCCAAATAAATACAAAATGATTTTCTTTGCCATGACAGGGCAAAAGTAGAGAAATCAGCTAACTGATGAGATTAAAATTTTCATACCTGGTGGCACTCACATTTAGTCTTCTCGCCGTATTCACCGTAAACGACTTACAGGGTCAGGAACTTTTGGTGAATGAAATCAACGTTTTTGAAGGAATATCAAATGTGCCAATTTATACTATACAAACTGATGAAAAAGGATTTATATATCTGACTACCGAAAAAGGCATATTTCGCTATAATGGAATTACATTTACAAAGTTTGATCTAGATGGAGCAAATAATGAATCCTTTAATTACGTCTATAAGCTTAGCGATGGAAGAATTTTAGCAATAAACTTTTACGAGGGCATTTTCGAACTTAAAAACGACAAATTTGAAAAAAGAAACATCTTCGGAATAAAAGACTATAAATATACTTTTTTCTCAATAACTGAATTGAATAAAAAAATCTATTTACTAACGGATATTGCCCTTTTTGTGCTTGACAAAGAATTTCAAATAAGTAAATTATTGGACAACGAAAACAAAGAATACAACATAAAGTACTTCTCACACATGGAAAAAATAGGAGACACCATTTATGTGTTTCCAAAGGGAAAATATTTATTGAAAATCGATAAATTCGGTAATTTTTATAAAGATTCATTACCAGGAGATTGCAGATGGACTGCAACAGTAATGGGAAACCAATTGTTTTTCACATGCAGAGATTATCCTTCAGCCATTTTTAAAAGAGTAAGAGGAAATAACGAAAAAATTTACAATGCAATTTTTAACGATGAAATTACAACATATAAAATTAAAAATATAAATAACGATCTTTACTTCTGTACTTCAAAGGGATTAGCAAAAATAAATAATAAAACAAACCAAGTTGAGTGGATTATTCGAAACAAACGCACAAATGATTTAACCATTGATTACGAAGGGAATTACTGGGCAATAACACTTGATGGAGAACTTTTGAATTGGAATGATTTTAACATTAGAAAAATACACACAAAACTTGCTGAAAACATTACTAATTCAACAGCAATAGATTCAAACAAAATTCTGTTTGCTACAAGTTTAAATAACTTTTATTCATTTGATCTTAAAACCAAGACCTTAAAGCATATCGGACAGTATGGAAAAGACGGTGTAAAATTTTTATATTACGACAAAGCATCTAATAGACTCTACTTTCAGTTCGGTAGTATTGATTTAAGCACTGGAAAGTATTACAATTTCTATTCAGGAAATTATATTGCTAAAGGGCCAGATGGAGATATGATTTTTTGTATTTCCAATAAAATTTATGTGTTTTCAAACACACAAAAAGACAGTACCTATAAATTTCAAGCTGATATGGGCGGATATTTAAAAAAAATCTATGAATCCCGCTCGTATAAAACCGTTTTTATTGATTCTGCTGCCTACATTCTCCTTTTTAATGGAATAATTAAATATTATCAAGGAAATATAACTTTTGTAAAGGACCTTCTGACAGGTAAAAGTATAATAGGATATGACATGGTTATTGATTCTGAAAAGAATTTATGGGTTGCCAACTTAGATAAAGGTATAGAAGTGTACAGATATGAATTTTTGAAGAAAACTTTCGAAATGCAAAATTACTTTACTAAGGGTAGTTCAATCTTAAAGTTGAAATACAACAAGCCCTACATACTCGCATTGTATCAGGAGGGGTTAGTTATGATACATGAGAAAACACACGAAATCATAGATGTAAATAGCATCTTAGGAAAATTTAGTAAAGTAATGAACGATGCTGTTTATTCAAATGATACACTTTACATTTTTACAAAAGATGAAATCATTTTTTGTACATTGACAAATAAAAGAGATGCAAGGGCAAAAATTTTTCTTAATGGTATTACTGATGCTAATTCAAACTTTTATTCAACTGAAAATAATCCAGAAATAAAATTAAGCAGCAAAACTATCTTCCTAAATTACGATTTTTTAAGCTACAGCAATCAAGGTGGAATTAAAATAGCCTATAGAATAAAAGATTTAGATACATCCTGGAACTTTATAAGTGCAGATGTAAATAAAATCTTCTTTCCTTATTTAATTCCCGGAAAGCATACCATACAACTTGCAGCTGTAAACAGTAGTGGAAAAATAATATCCGATATACAAACAGTAACTGTTATTGTACCTCAGTCATTCTTTTTATCCCCATTGTTTTTTATTTTAGTTATAATTGCGTTAATCGGATTATTAGTAATAGCCTACTATTTAAACGATGCTAAGGTGAAGAAAAGAGAGCTTCTTAATAACCAACTTCGCATGTCAAAACTTACTGCTCTACGTTCGCGAATGAACCCACATTTTGTGTACAACATTTTGAATTCTATACAAAGTTTAATCTACATAGGTGATAAAAAAACAGCCAGTTCAAGCTTATCAAAATTTTCTGAACTTATGCGACTCGTGTTAGACCTCTCGGATAAAGAAAACATTTCACTGGTAGATGAAATACATGTCATTGAATTATATCTGGAATTGGAGAAATTGCGGTTTGGTGATGAATTTAAATTTACCATTGATTTTGATAATGAATTGAGATATTTAAATCCTAAAATACCGGGATTTTTCATACAACCGTTTGTAGAAAATTCGATCAAACATGGGCTTTTGCATAAAAATGGCGATAAGAGATTGCTGTTAAAAATAGAAAAGGGAACGAATAATGACATACGGATTATAGTTGATGACAATGGAATTGGTCGGAAAAAATCAGCAGAAATTAATGCCCGACGTAACCTAAAAAAATCTTCTTTCGCGGTTGAAGCTATTATCAATCGAATAAATTTGATAAATTCGCAACTGAAACGAAAAATTGTTTTGCAAATTTTTGACAAAGTGGACCTGAACAATGAACCTTCTGGCACGACTGTCATAATTAGCATACCCGTTGAATTAGAATTGGATACATAAATATTGATTATGGAAGAACAAAAAATTACTGCTCTCATTGTTGATGATGAATTGCATGCGCGTAGAGGTTTGCAGAGTCTGCTAGCCGAGCATTTTCCTGATATCACTGTATTAGGTGAGGCTAAGGATTTGCCTGAAGCAGTTAGACTGATCAACGAACTGCACCCAACGGTGATTTTCCTCGATGTAGAGATGCCAGGCTATAGCGGGACTCAGATTTTTGATTTCTTCCCAAGCACTGATGTTGACTTTAAAATCATTTTTGTAACTGCTTACAGTGAATATGCAGTTACAGCATTCGAATTAAGTGCAATAGACTACATTCTGAAGCCAATAACTCTGGAGGCTCTCAATCGAGCAATTACTAAACTGAAAGTAGCCCTCCAAGCCGATAAAAGCTTAGAGAAAGAGCGATTACAGGCGTTGATTGCCAATATTCAAAATCCGGAAGACGCAAGACTTGTACTTCCCTCAAACGACGGCCAGGTTGTTATTAAGCTCAATGATATTGTATTTCTGAAAGCAGACAGTTCCTACACAGAAATTTACTTGGCTGATGGGTCTAAACTCTTTTTGAGTCGAAAGCTGCTGGAGTTCGAAAAATTGCAAAACTATGGCCCTTTTATGCGCACCCACAGGTCATACATCGTTAATCTGAACCGCATAAAGAAAATCCTCAAACAAGATGGAGGCTTACTGATGGACAATGGAAGAGAAGTAGCCTTGGCGGCCGACAAGAAAAATCTATTGTACGAAAAGCTAAATGCACTTAGATTTTAATGTCTTCGCCGAAGAGCCTTTTTAAAAATTCTGAAATAATACCTTTCATCGCCCCATAAAGGTCGTCGATAGGACTGTCGTATCCCGGAATAATGTCGATGGAGTAATACCTTTTTAGCTCTAACAGCATAAAGAGAAAAAAAAACAAAAAGACAAAAACGTATATGATTTCTAATACAATTTTGGTGTCTTCTAATAGAAGCCAAAGCTTGTTTTTGAGTTTGTTTTTTTGAGCAGAGTTTTCCGTCATTTTAGTTTAAATGCCAATAAATTGGCTACGAGGCAGTGGCCCTTTGAGCCCTCTCCCACGTGGCTTTCTGACTACCTTTTAGCCAACGAATGAACCCAGCAAAAACGGCGTAGTTCATCATGGTAAAATAGTAGGGCACAAAGAGTACTTTTACTTTTATCTTTTTGCTTTGCAAATACCAGCCCACGAAAGCCATTAGATAAAAGAGAACCTGGCCAACGAAAAGCACTTGATACAACAAACCCTTTTCGAGCAAGAAGATGTTCAATAGAAAAATAATAGGAAGGGAAAAGGCAGCGATGCTCCAACGCAAAACTCTGTGCGAAGTATATAAAAAAGTGAGCAAAGGGTGTTTAAACAGGTTAAAGGCCGGGAGCAATCGACTCATGCTCTGCCAGCCTCCAGCGCAAATGCGCACTTTGCGCTTGAGTTCTTCCTTTACATCGGCTGATGCGGTTTCCATTGCATAAGCATTGGGCTCGTAGATCACTCTGTATCCTTTCAAGGCAATGCGCATGCTTTGCATAAAGTCGTCGAGGATGGTGTCTTCTTCGAGGTCCTGTACCAGAGAAGTGCGGAAAGAAATTAGTTCACCCGCAGCACCCACGATGGTAAGCATTTCGGAATCCATTTTTTTAAGGGCACTTTCGTATTTCCAGTACAATCCTTCGCCTGCAGCTGAGGCCCCTTCGGCTTCTGAGGTCATGATGCGCTTTTCTCCACTCACAGCTCCTACCTTGGGATCGCGATAGTGTTTTACGAGCTCGCGAATGGCTTCTTTGTTGAGCAGGGTATTGGCATCGCAAAAAACAACGATTTCTGATTTTACAAATTTCATTGCTCGATTTTCAGCAGCCGATTTGCCTGCTCTTCGATTTTCGTGCAACACTTTTACGCGACCGTCTTGTTCCAGAAGCTCTTTGGTGCGATCGGTAGAGCCATCGGTGATAAAGATGATTTCAAATTTATCTTTGGGATAGTCGAGTTGAAGGCAGTTTTCTACCTTTTTCAAGATGAAATCTTCTTCGTTGTAGGCTGGTACTACAAGCGTAACTGTAGGTTCATAATCCGTTTGGTCGACAAGCTTTTTAGTGGGAGTAAAAAGTCTTTTGAGTCGTACTAATAGAAAAAGAAGCATTCCATAACCCAAATAAGCGTAAAAGACGATGAAAAGCAGAATCCAAAAGAGCACTTCCATAGCTACTAACGAGTTTTTTGGGTTGTAAAATAATGGGTAAAATACTTCAAATTGTTTTTTAGGCGAATCCAAAGCGCCTTTGTGATAGGCCCGTCGGCCTTCATTCGTCGGGCTGATGTGTAGATGAATGCTTTAGGCGTGGAGACGAGTTTTATCTTTCCAAACTTACTCAGCTCAAAAGCCAAGGTGCCATCGCTGCCTCTTTTCAAGCTCTCGTCGTATCCGCCAAACTTCAAGGCCACCTCGCGCACATAGGCTGAGCTGGCCCCACCGCAATTCAGATGTGGGCGCTTGAAGTTTTTTAAATAAATCCCTATCAACTTGATGTACTGATAAATGTAGAGGGCAAGGGGGTAGTGATTGTCGTCGTCGTAAAACACATGCAGGCTGTACGTACAAACTACATTGGAATCGTCGAGCATAGGTTGTACCATTTTATCGGGCCATTCGGGCAGATAGATCGTATCCACATCGCCTGATATGACGTATTTGCCTTTTGCTGCTTTTAGGCCTGCATTGCGAGCTTTTGCGATGCCCGGTCGGGTTTCGAGCACAGATTTTACATTGCAGCGGTCGAGAAAGTCTTGTGTGCGATCTGTACTGTTGTTGTTTACCACGATGATTTCAATTGAGTGCTTGCTCTGTATATTGGCTAAGCTTGCCAAGGTTGGCAGTATGTTTTCTTCTTCATTCCAAGCGATGAGTACAATGGAAATGAGAGGATTGTCCGCATGAAATTTTTTGAATTTTTCGGCTATTGCATCAAAAAATTCGTTGGGTACATTTTCAAAAGGCACCTTTCGCCATTTTAAGTACTCTCTGACTTTTTTAGGCACATAAAAGCGGGAAAGTTGCAGCATGGTTTTTCAGTTTTTATTTATTTTTTATTTGTGTAAAATACTCTGGTAAGTTAATGAGTTGTTTTTTTACACGTATTAAAAAAGCTTTTGCGATGCTTCCGTCTGCCCGCATTCGGCGATTGCTGGTGTAGATGTAGGCCTGGCGATGGGGTACCATTTTTACTTTACCTATTTTACTAAGGTCATATGCCAAGGTGCCATCTTCCCATCGTTCCAAATCGGTATTATATCCTCCCACTTTGAGGGCGTCGGCCCGCCGATAGGCCATACTTGCACCACCACAGTTTAAATGAGGTCGCTTAAAACTGTGTAGATACTTATTAGCGTGTTTTAAATATTGATACACATGTAGATCGATGGGATAGTGCATCTCATCGGTGTAAAGAACGTGCATAGAATATGTTACGGCTATTTTAGGATCGTTTTTAAGTGGCTCGGTCAATCTTATGTACCAGTCGATGTTGTAAACAGTATCAGTGTCGCCTGTTACTATATAGGTGCCCTTGGCGTTTTCCAATCCGAGTTGCCGTGCTGGGCCTGCTCCTACTTTCTTCTCAGTGAAGTATTTGATGCCTAACCTATCGAGAATTTCCGTTGTGCGGTCATTCGAATCGTTATTAATGACCAAAAGCTCAGCAGGAACAGAAACTTCAAACTCAGCTACACTTGATAATGTGCACAGTATTCGATCCTCTTCGTTACGCACGATCAGTACTATGCTGACTTCGGGATTGGAATGATTGAAAGTAGAGAGCCTATTGCGCCAGTAACTCCACTGTGCCTCGGGTATAGCCTCAATCGGGGTTTTAAGCCATTTTAGGTGCTCTTTTACATGAGCAGGAAGGATAAATCGGGGCATATGCTTATATTTTTAAGTTAGCTCGCGGTAGTGGTCGATGAGTTGCGAAGCAGAGTTTTCCCAATTAAAGAGCCTTGCCCGTTCTAATCCTTTTTCGATTAATTGATTTCGAAATACAGTATCGGAGAGCAGCCGCAATGTGGCTGATGCGATATCATCTGGCCGAGTAGGGTCTGCAAACATGGCTGCGTCGCCTGCCACTTCAGGCATGGAGGTCACACTACTTGTTACTACAGGAGTGCCGCAAGCCATGGCTTCAATGATGGGAATTCCAAACGATTCGCGGAGCGAAGTATATAGAAATACTTCGGCCTGTGAGAGTATGGCTGGTAAGTCAGAATTTTTAATGTATCCTGTAAAGTGAATGTAATTAAAGAGATCTGAAAGATTGTTTCTGTCAAGTATGTTTTTTACAAACTGCTTGTCGAGGTCGCCCAAAAGGAGCTTGTAGGAGTAATTTGTCTCTTTGGCTATTAATGCAAAAGCTTTTAATGTGTTTTCAGTATTTTTCTTAGGGTCGGTATTGCCCAAAAACATTACGAATTTTTCCGGCAAGTAGTACTTCTGGCGCACAGTATCGAGCTGATGTGGGTCTGTTATCTTCCGAAAATGTGCACCTACTCCATTGTAAAGCACATGCAGTCGATCTTTAATCTGTGGTAAAAACCTCAGCACGTTACCCACTTCGTATTGGCTTACAGTGAGCACTCTGTTTGCCTGGGGAATGGCCGTTTTCACCACCCACCGGCGATACATGTTTCCAAAGCGCTGATAAGGAGTGTACCCGGGAGCGAAGAGCGGATTTTTTTCTAAATAAATAACGTCGTGTAGCGTAACCATTAATGGAACATCAAGCCAAATGGGAGCGGTATTTGAAGTGCAGTGGAGCAAATCGAGTTTATCAACTTTAGCGCGCTTCGGCAACCATAACTGCTCCCAAATCGGATAAGGCGCCTTGTGAACTATGACATGAAAGTTGTCTTCAGACTGAAAGCAGGGGTCTTCGCCTTCGTTTACATATACAAAGTACTCATTGTCTTTATCCAACTTACTCAGTGCCTTCAGTAGCTCGAGTGCCACGAAGTCCATTCCGTGCTTCTTTGCCCTGTAAATTCGCTGTGCTTCAAATCCGATGCGCGCCATTAGTCTACAGTTTTACTACTTCAAGGGGTCTTACTTTGGGTGAATGTGTGAGGTTCCAGAGGTATGCTTTCCAAAGAGCTTTGAGCAGCTTAAACTCGCCCTTTACAATAAAGCGAAGCGAATTGACCGGCAACGATACAAGTGTATAAAATAACCAGGCCGAGAGCAGCTTGGGGCCGGTAAAGTTTCGACGAGCGAAAAGAAGTCGGTTCCTGTTTAAGTAGTACACCTTCAAAGGGCTCATCCCTCCCACCGATACTGACTCTCTGTGGATGATTTGCGAGGTGCCTACATACCAGGTTTCGTACCCCGCCTTTCGTATCCGCTCGTTCCAGTCCAACTCTTCGTAGTAGAGAAAGTAGTCTTCGTACATCTCGCCTACTTCGTCAATCACTTTTCGAGGCACCATCATTGCGGCTCCATGAATGTATGCTGTAGGCCTCACATCGCGGTACTGGCCCGTGTCGAGCTCCCGATAGCCAATGCCTTTGTTGCGCATTGTGTAGGGATTAATTGGGGTAGTGCCTGCATACTGCAACAATCCCTCTGGCTTGTGGTACACAATGCGAGGGCTGGCCATACCACATTTGGGATGGGTTTTAAAGTGCTCCACGAGCGGGTCTAAAAAACCTGGCTCTACCAGTACATCGTTGTTTACAAAAAAGATGTATTCACCAGTACAATGTCTCAAACCAAAATTGTTACCTCCCGCAAATCCCAAATTTTTTCCTGTTTTTAAAAACTTTATGTCAGGAAATTTTTGACCAATGGGATCCGGATTATCGCGTTCACTGCCGTTGTCTACAATTACGATTTCAATGTTTGGATAGGTAATTTTTTTTAGAGATTCTATTAATTCGATTGTCATCTGTGTCTGATTGAAATTGACAGACAAGATGCTGACCAACGGCTTTGTGATCATACGGGCAAATTATCGCTGTAAATGTAAGAGGATTGCCTCTGAATCATTCATGATATTCAGCAATATTTGTTTAAATTGAAAACAAAGCCCACACGTATTTTTGTAAACAAATTAGTAACAAAGCGGATGAGGATTGTCCTAATGTTAATTGTCTTTGTATTCCTATCAACTTTAAATGCCCAACCGCGCAAACCTGAACCACTGATAGAGCCGCTTGGTAAGAAGCACGTAATCATCGATAAAGGCATCACAGGATACATGTACAGCATCGATGGCCAGTGGATATCAGCCCCTATGAAAATACCTGCCAGGCTCAATTCCAGAGATAAGCAAAGTTTTAAGCTTAAAGAGAATCTCTTAGGCACGGATAACATCGTTGCTCTTTACATGCATCAGGTGAAATACGGCGACAGAAAACTCTATGTATTATATAAGTTTTACAAAGTAGGGTATTACAAGTATCAGGCTACCCAAAAGGGCTGGAAAGAGGAATTGAGAGCCTATTACTACGTGCTCGACGATGATGCCCTGCAAGCTATTTTAAATGCCCCCAATGAAGATGTAATGCTCAAACTCAAACTATATGATTCTGGCATATTAAGCGATGTGAAAATTTCAAACGTACAGAAGAAGGCACTGTTACAAATACGCGTAAAGCAAGAGTTTGATCGACAATTAATCTTCCACATCGACAAATCAAATGGTGAAAGCGAAATTAGATTTTTCTTCTACTCTCAGCACAAGATTTTCAAAGACACTGAAGGTGTGCTTCAACCCGAATTTAAGATTTCAGGGCGATCGTATTTTGCTCAACCTACTCTGTTAAAATTTTTCTATTATCAGATTTCCAAAGAAACTTTAGAGAATTTTCTCAAAATGATAAACCCAAAGTTTAAAGACGAAGAACCAGACTTGCCATTAAGCGATGCAAACACAGGACAAGATTAATCGATTTTTTCAAAACGAAACGATTGCCGAAGTCCTACGCTGGGCAGCATTTCTGAGTTTTGCGGTTTTCACAGCTTTTTTAATAGCCAAAAAAGGTATCGCCATTGCGGCTGTACTAATGGCTTTGCCTATCGTGGTGGCATATATTATTCTGTTTTTCCGTTATCCTAAGCTGGGTATTTACACCTCGCTTGTCATCAGCTTTGTACTGCCGATGATTAACCGGTGGGGCGATTATTACGGAATTCCCCTTCCGCCTTTAGGATTAGGTGTTGATATTCTGTTGCTTCTTACATATGTTATTGTCATTTTAAAATATTGGAGGAGGACAGATTTTTCTGCTCTTAGCAACGATGTAATGCTGCTACTTACCATTTGGATGGCCTACATCGTTTTGCAAATTGCTAACCCACTGGCCTACAGTTTTGCTGCCTGGTTCTATTCAATGCGCGGCATTGCACTTTATCAATTACTCATAATTGGGCTAGGTTTCTGGATGTTTAACAGTCGAAAGGATTTTTACAACTGGCTGCATCTCTTCCTCGGCTTTTCTGCATTGGCCATCGTATGGGCCATTAAGCAGAAATTCATAGGCGTATCGCCTGCCGAGCAAAAGTGGCTCGACGATGGAGAGCACGTTACACATGTGCTTTTCGGAAAGTTGAGAATCTTCTCTTACTACTTCGACGCGGGCACCTTTGGGGCTGCTATGGGGCATGTGTGTATTGTTTCTGCTGTGCTGTTTCTTGGTCCTTATTCAAAAGCGCGAAAGATTTTCTACTTCTTGATGGCATTGTTTGGCTTCTATGCTATGATGCTTAGTGGCACGCGTGGTGCTCTGGCAGTGCCAGGGTTGGGCGGGGTGGCTTTTCTGGTGATGTCGAAAAATGTACGTTTGCTCGTAGCTGGTTCGCTCATCATGCTCGGTGGCTTTGTGTTTCTCAAATACACCACCATTCTTCAGAGCAATTATGAGGTAAATCGACTAAGAACTGCTCTCGACAGCGATGACCCTTCGCTCAACACTCGAAAGCGCAACCGAAAAAGGCTTACCGAATACCTGAGAGACAAGCCCTTTGGCGGTGGCGTAGGAACCACCGGAAGTTGGGGCAAGCGCTTCTCGCCGGGCACGTGGTTGGCCGACTTCGAGCCAGATGGCTTATACACCCGCATTCGGGCTGAGACCGGTCTCATAGGCCGCCAGTTTTACGTGTGGATGTGGCTGTACATTTTGTTTAAGGCGATTTGGAAAATATGGAAAATGCCGGCAGGTACAGAAGAGCACAATGTGTCAATGGCCCTCATGGCAGGATACGCGGGTATTCTTTTGGCTAATTACGGGAATGCGGTGATGACTCAGCACCCTATCAGCCTCGTTACATTTCTATCTATTTCTACAGTGTACACGATTCATCGATGGAATAATCCTACAAAACCTTATAAAGACCGAGAATGGTAAAAGACCTAAGGCATTAAAATAAAGTTTTAGGAAGAGCATGCAAACAAATGATAGGCTTGTTCACTTTTATATTTTGTACCAAAAATCATGTTTTAAATGAAAATAACCATACTCTCAGGAGCCACTCGCGAAAGCAGCCATTCCACATCAATAGCCAAAAGACTGGAGAAAAAGTTTTATGAGATTCAGGAAGATTTAGACGTTGTACTGATCGATAATAGAAAGCTGCGCCTTCCCGTGTTCGACAATTTTGAAAACCTATCAAACGAAGAAAAAGACCGTTTAGACGCAATATCTAAAACGCTTCTTTCATCGGATGCTCTGGTAATCGTATCACCCGAATACAACGGCGGAATAGCTGGTGGATTAAAAAATACTTTAGATTACTTTAGAAAAGAATACGAATGGCGCCCAATGGGTTTAGTGAGCGTTACTTCAGGTACCTTGGGCGGTCAGAATGCCATGAATCAAATGGCAGCTTTTGCCAGCTACGTAGGTGCATGTCTCGCTCCTACGCGCCTTATGGTAAGCCAAGTTCAAGAAGTAGTTAACCTCCCGCACAGTGCAGAGTCAATGCGCTTTGAAAAAAATGCTGAAAAGTTTTGCAGCGATTTGCTTCGCTTCGCTCAGATCATTAAAAATGGGATGTTAAATTATTCACTTGTAAAATAAAGATTTGGATTTCTTTTAACTTTGTAACAAATCCAATACATCATGAAAAAAATAAACCTCTTTGCAGTAGTACTTTCACTGCTACTCTTCTACGCTTGTAATTCCAACGAATCAGCCGAGAAAGAAGAATCAGTCCAAGAACTACAAGACGTTGTAGCTGAAGATACAACAGAAGAAGCTGAAGAACACGAACATCACATGCACGAAAGTCATGAGCATTCATCACAACCTGCTGAAAATAGTTCAACAAAGTCAGCATCAGCTTCTGAAAGCACCAAAAAATCCACTTCTACAAAAACATCTTCAGGCAAAAAGGCTTCGACCGATCAAGCTCAAACTCAGCAGCCCACTACACTAAAAGATGCGCTCAGACAACAGCCAACACAGGTAGAACAAGCCGCTCAAAAGGCCCAGCAGCAAAGCCAGGAGGCCATTCAGCGCGGCCAGCAAGCCACAGAAGATGCAGCTAAACAAGCTCAAGAGCAGCAAAGAGAATATCGCAAAGAAATGATGCGCCGTAGTCGCAATAATACTGAAAGCACCGGTGGCGGACAATAGCAACTCATTACGCTTTACGTTTCAAAGCCGTCATTACTCGACGGCTTTTTTTGTATCTGCTATTTTAATTACTTTGTAAATAGAATTTCTTCGACATGCCACTGAGCCAAAAGGAAATAAAGCTGATTAAATCACTCAATATAAAAAAATATAGAAAGCAACGCAACCTCTTTGTGGCAGAGGGTCGTAAGTTGATCGAAGACCTTCTTGAGTCGAACCTAAAACCTTATAGACTACTTACTACACAGCCTTCTGAAGCTCATACCTACGAGCTGATTGACGAAAAAACAATGAAGGCAATAAGTAATCTTGATACCCCCTCCTCGCATTTTGCCGTATTTGAAATACCTAAACTCCACACCTTCAAATCGCTCAGACCAGAGCGATTTTTTGCACTTTATGCACTTCAAGATCCCGGTAATCTCGGAACTATATTGAGGTCGCTCGATTGGTTTGGACCGATACCAGCAGTTATTTTATCGGGTACTGTAGATCCATTTTCCCAGAAAGTCGTTCAAGCATCTATGGGCAGCATCGGCAGAGTTCCAATGGTATTAACTGATTGTGAAGATCTCGATAGCTACATAAAAAAGGAGGGGATCGCCTTAATAGCAGCCCATATGACTGGGTTCCCAATTGACCAATTTAAAGCTCCCGAAAAGTTTTGCATAGTAATTGGAAACGAAGGCCAGGGATTATCAGATTTTCCTTTAATCCCCGATCAGATGATCAGTATTCCGCCCTCGCCGTATTCAAAGTGCGAAAGCTTAAATGCTTCTGTATCGGCCGGTATTCTGGCCTATTGGCTATATTCTACTTCGAGGTAAATTATAACTTCAATACGCAATTTTGTGCATCGCCTATGCCAGCAGGCACGTATTCATCAGCCTCAGCGTCGTTGATGTATTCGCTTCCATTTAACACATATCTGAATTGATATGAAGCGTCTTTGGGAAGCTCGATTTGAAGACTAAATCCACCGGCTTTGAGCTTTTTCATGGGATGCGCAGAGGGGTCCCAGCCATTGAAGTCGCCCACCAAAGAAGCCGATTCGGCGCCTTTAGCCTCAGAAGCTTCTATTGAAAAGCTCACCTTGCACACATCCTTTGTCTTGAAGTATTGTTTCTTGATAGCCATATGTTAAGAATTTTGTGTTGCAAAAGTACATTTTAAAATCATAAAAGCATATTAATCAATTATTTGTAAATTAAAGGTAGCCTTATCAAAATTTAATGATTTAGTAATACTATTCTTAACTTATTGCTTTTTCGCTCATTTTTAAAGCTGAAAGGCCGATCATTAAAATGTAGCGATGGTGTACTCTGTACGCTGTATTTCTTGGAAGCCACACTGTCCGTTTTGTATCGATTTTGCCTATAGTTGATTGGGTTGATCGGTGTATTCGGGTAAATCTCAGCATAAGTGAAAGATGATGTTTTGCGGAATCGTCATTGCATTCCGAAAATTTGAAACAGTTATAAATTTTTTCTTTTCAAACACGCTTAAACACACCTATTTAAATGGTATTTAAAAACGAAATTTTAACAAATACTTTTAACTTACCACTTCTGTTCACTACTTTCGATGCGATGCAATATGAGAATGCGAAGTGCCCCCGATGAATGCATTCGCATTAAAGATTACGTTTATTTCAAAAGACTTTTAGGATAAACCTTCTTGCATACATAGGTATCAGGTCTTCTTGGAGGCATTCTTCCGAATACTAGCAATGTTTTTCTGAAAAAACATGAAGTCACTCCAGTCTAAAATACTGATAGAGCGATAATCGAGTTACATGCCCTAAGCTTTTTCGATTTACATTTAAAAGGAAGAGTAGGCTGATCCTCTTATAGGTATACAGTCAGATAGCTAACCAATCAGAAAAAACAAGAAAAACTTATTAATGTAGATTTTTTAAATACATTCGTCATACTTCACGGTAAAGCTTTAAAAAATACCTTGACTCCAGAAGAAGCGTTAAGTACCTATTGGGGATTCAGCAATTTTAGGCCTCTTCAAAGAGAGATCGTAGAGTCTATCCTTCGAGGCCAAGATACGCTTGCGCTTTTGCCTACAGGTGGTGGCAAATCGCTGTGTTATCAAGTACCAGCAGTTTGTTCAATAGGTGTCACGTTGGTCATTTCTCCACTTATAGCTTTGATGAACGACCAGGTGGCTGCGCTCCAGAAGAAAGGCATACGAGCGGCAGCCATTACATCACAGCTTTCAAAACGCGAATGGCTTTCAGTATTGAACAGCTGGCACGAAAGCGATTTAAAACTCCTTTACCTCAGCCCTGAAAGGTTACAGAATTCACTTCTGCTAGAAAAACTCTCACAATTAAAAGTATCATTTATCGCTGTCGATGAGGCACATTGCATCTCTCAATGGGGTCACGACTTCAGGCCGGCCTATCGCCAGATAGCCTACTTGCGAGAGGTGCTGCCTTCTGATACAGCTGTTTTGGCCCTTACTGCCACTGCTACCCCTGAAGTGATTGAAGATATTGCTACTACACTGCGCTTCCGGCCTGGTTATCAACTTTTTAAAAAAAGTTTTCACCGTCCAAATCTCAGTTACAACATTCGGATAGTTGAGAACAAAATAGACCGACTTTTTGAAGCTCTTGATGCAGTACCGGGCAGTGCCATTGTCTTTATGCGTCACAGACTTAAAACGGCTCAAGTAGCCCGGCTCCTTTGTGCGCATGGTATAAAGGCAGACTATTACCACGCCGGTCTCACTGACGAAGAACGCAAAGAAAAACAAGAGGCCTGGATGCTAGGCAAAACGCGTGTTATAGCAGCAACCAATGCATTCGGGATGGGCATCGACAAGCCAAATGTGCGCCTTGTAATTCATCTCGACCCTGTACCTTCGCTCGAGGAGTACTTTCAGGAAGCTGGTCGTGCCGGGCGAGACGAAAAGTTGGCTTATGCCGTCAGTTTTATAAGTCCTGCTGATATTGCCCGTCTCACCGACCCGTCGAACAATTCCTTTCCAACGCCTGATGAAATCGGTGAGGTGTATCAAAAACTCTTCGAATTTCTCAGAATTCCGGTAGGACAAGGCGAGTGGGAAAAGTTCCCATTCTCAATACAAAAATTTGCTGAGTACACTAAGCTATCCAAGCTCAAATGCTATGAAATACTACGCTGGCTCGAGCGAGATGAACATCTCGGCTTCGACGATCAATGCCTTCGCCACTCGCGGCTTCGGTTTTACTTTGACTTTTACGATTTAAGTGCGCGCCATTCGCCTGAAAGTACAGTAATTAAGGTAGCACAAAACATCCTGCGCATGTACGAAGGTGTGCGTTACACCTTAGTTGAAATTGACGAAGCCCGAATAGCCAAATTGGCAGAAATAGAAGAATCACATGTGATAAAAATCCTTTATCATTTATCGCGTTCCGGTGACGCTGATTATTTTCCAAAAAACACCGAGGGGTTTCTCACTCTTTTTAAGCCAAGGCTCGACCGCAAGTCTTTTAAAATTGACCTGCAGGAGTACAATTTTCGTAAAACCCGGCATCAAGCCCGACTTGCATCTGTCCGCAGGTTTTATCAATCAACCGATGAATGCCGCGTAATTCATTTGCTCAAGTATCTCGGCGAAGAAAAAACAGACCCTTGTGGCCTATGCGACTACTGTCGCGACCTGCGTCGAAAACACAAAGTTCCTTCTCCTCCCAGCCTTTTTTTACGTCAATCGTCTGATAAAGAGACCATTACCCGCCAGCCCGATGGTAAGATTCTCTTTAAAAAAACCCCTTAAAAACGTTCGAACCACCACAGCTCTTATTAACTTTGCACGCATAACATTTAATTTTTAAGAGAGACAATGAATTTTCAACTGACGGAAGAGCACCTGATGATCCAACAGGCCGCACGCGACTTTGCTCAGAATGAGCTGCTTCCCGGTGTCATAGACCGCGATACCCACGAAAAATTTCCCGCCGAACAAATCAAAAAAATGGGAGAGCTCGGTTTCATGGGCATGATGGTCGATCCTAAATATGGCGGTGCAGGCCTCGACACCATCAGCTATGTGCTCGCAATGGAGGAGATTTCTAAAGTAGATGCTTCAGCCTCAGTCTGTATGAGCGTTAACAACTCCCTCGTATGCTGGGGCCTCGAAAAATTTGGAACCGAAGAACAAAAACAAAAGTATCTCGTGCCTTTGGCCAAAGGCGAAATCATCGGAGCCTTCTGCCTTTCAGAGCCCGAAGCCGGTTCCGACGCCACATCCCAAAAAACCACCGCCATCGACATGGGCGATTACTACCTGCTCAACGGCACCAAAAACTGGATCACAAACGGCAGCTCTGCCAGCGTGTACCTTGTAATGGCCCAGACCCACCCCGAAAAAGGCCACCGCGGCATCAACTGCCTTATAGTAGAGCGTGGCATGGAAGGATTTGTGATAGGTAAGAAAGAAGAAAAAATGGGCATTCGTGGCTCAGATACCCATTCATTGATGTTTACTGACGTAAAAGTGCCCAAAGAAAACCGCATAGGCGAAGATGGCTTCGGATTCAAATTTGCTATGAAGACCCTCTCAGGTGGTCGTATAGGCATTGCAGCACAGGCACTTGGTATTGCGTCTGGAGCCTATGAGCTCGCTCTCAAGTACAGCAAAGAGCGCAAAGCCTTCGGTAAGGAAATTTACAAGCACCAGGCCATTGCCTTCAAGCTCGCCGACATGGCTACCGAGATCGAAGCAGCCCGCCTTATGACGCTTAGAGCTGCCTGGCTGAAAGATCAGGGGCTCCCCTTCGACAAGGAAAGTGCTATGGCCAAGCTCTTTGCCTCAGAAGTAGCTATGAAGACCACTATCGAGGCAGTACAAATTCACGGTGGTTACGGCTATGTAAAAGAATTCCACGTTGAGCGCCTGATGCGCGATGCCAAGATCACCCAGATCTATGAGGGTACTTCTGAGATTCAGCGCATTGTAATCTCACGCGCCATTTTAGATCAGCAATAAAAAATTTTGTTTCTTCTTTTTTTGGGCGTGCCCCAGGCAAAGCTCCTTAAGGTGCGTTTGCCTGGGGTGGTCCGATGATGGTTCGGTTATCGTTCGGCTGCTCCGCAGCGCACCGCAGTGCCAGCTTCGCTATAACCCTTCACGTCTTTAGATGCTGAAAAAGTTTTTAACCTTTCATCAGCTCACCTCACGCATCGCTAGCATCGTTCGATTTACAATTACAAGATTAAGAAGATCCCTTATCCTTTAAATCCATCCGATGGTAGTTCCGGTTTTGCTTTCATTTACAACTCTTTAAATTAAATACATTACACTAGCTTTAACGTTATCTGAACAATTACACATAGCTACAGCGTATGACCTTTGTGAAAAGATTCAAACGTGCAAGATCACCTGCTTCTTAAAGCCTTAAGGGGCGAACCGGTAGAACGCCCTCCCGTATGGATGATGCGCCAGGCTGGCCGCTATTTGGCTTCTTACATGGAATTGAGAAAAAAGTACGATTTTTTCACCCGAGTTCAGACGCCTGAGCTCGCTTGTGAGATTACTCTCCAACCTGTGGATCAAATCGGGGTTGATGCTGCCATCTTGTTCTCCGATATACTTGTGGTGCCACAAGCCATGGGCCTCGAAGTGGAGCTGGTCGAGCACAAAGGCCCTTATTTACCCAAAACCATTCAGACCAAAGCCGATATTTCATCCCTCGAAGTAGATGAAGCTGCTGAAAGACTAAACTACGTGTACGATGCGATCAAACTCATTAAAAGGGCACTAAACGACCGTGTACCCCTTATCGGATTTGCCGGAGCACCATTTACTATACTTTGCTATATGGTCGAAGGCAAAGGCTCAAAAAATTTTGATCGCGCCCGTCAGTTTTGTATTAGCAAGCCAGTAGAGGCCCACAGCCTGCTAACAAAAATTACTCAAGTAACGATTGATTATCTCAAACGACAAGTAAAGGCAGGTGCTGATGTAGTACAAGTCTTTGACTCGTGGAGTGGTTTGCTCTCGCCTTCCGATTTCAACAAGTTTGCCCGTCCTTATCTATTACAAATAGCTGATGCTCTGCGTGTTCATGCACCTGTAATTCTATATCCAAAAGGCTCTTGGTATGCTTTAGCAGATTTGACAATAAATTCCAAAGCATCAGCACTTGGGGTTGATTGGTGCATTTCCCCGAAAACAGCACGTGAACTCACCGGTGGTATTATTACCCTTCAAGGAAATTTTGATCCTGCTCATTTGCACCTTACACCAGACCAGATACGGGAAGAAGTACATCAGATGATCGACGAATTCGGCCCGCAGCGCTATATCGCTAATCTCGGACATGGCATTACACCCAGTGTGCCCTTTGAAAATGCCAAGGCTTTTGTAGAGGCGGTAAAAGAATATCGAATGCACTGAATATGCATCCTTCGCGTTTTGATGTAAAAGAGTATCTTTCATCATATTACGTGCTTTTTCTCAAGTTTCATACCGAGTAAACGGGTTATTTTTGTAATTAAAAAGTAGATGATGAGGATCAAGCTCTATGTACTTGGTGTGCTAACGTTGTTGGTTTCAATCTTATCCATAAGTTGCAGAAAGGAAAACAACAAGTCCGATATTTATACTCCCACCCCATATAAGCTACAAGTTCCTCCAGGTTTTCCACCTCCGATATTAAATCCGAACAATCCGCTTACAGTAGAAGGTGTCGAGCTCGGCCGCCATCTCTTCTATGAAAAGAAGTTGTCGCGTGACAATTCTATGAGCTGTGCCAGCTGCCACAAACAGGAATTTGCTTTTTCAGATGCTCCAAATAAATTGAGTAAAGGAGTAGATGGCTTAGCGGGTACTTTTAACGCCATGCACATTGTAAACATGGCCTGGCTCGAAAATTTCTTCTGGAATGGGCGTTCACCAAGCCTCGAAGATCAAGCTTTCCATCCGATCGTGGACCCCCTGGAGATGAATACCACCTGGGAAGCTGTGCTTAAAAAACTGCGGGAAGACCCAAAGTACCCTCCAATGTTTAAAAAAGCTTTTGGTACCGAAGAAATCACCGTGGAGCGCGTCACAAAGGCCATAGCACAATTTGAGCGAACCTTAATTTCAGGAAATTCCAAGTACGACAAATGGCGTAGAGGAGAGACAACGCTTACAGAGCTTGAACTCTTTGGCTTTACCATGTTTGAAACCGAACGTGGCGACTGCTTTCACTGTCATGGAAGCACCACCACCGGCAATATGTTTGGAGCTTTCGGCCAGTTAATATTTACCAATAACGGTGTGGAGCCGGAGGCTACTATGCCCCTTGGTCGAATGGCTGTGACTGGAAATCCCGCTGATCGCGGTAAATTCAAAATTCCCTCGCTGCGCAATGTGGCCGTTACATTTCCTTACTTTCACGATGGCCGTTTTCAGTCACTTCAAGAAGTTATTGAATTTTACAATATGGGAGGGCATCCCTCGTCTACCATTGATCCTAACATGAAAGCCGCCGGTGTGGGTCGCAACTGGACGCAATACGAAAAAAGTGCTCTTCTTGCATTTTTAAATACGCTCACAGACGTTGATTTTCTCACTGACCCCCGCTTTTCTGATCCAAACGAGTAAATTCTTCCTTTTCATTTCTATCATTAAAATAAGAAATATGAATTCAGCTTTTTGAATTTTTATTCAAAAAAGAGAATTTTATCATTCCATTACCTTTGCCGGTAGTATGAAAACTTTTGAAGAAGTAAGTGCATTAGCGGGGCGCCTGGAAGCGCTAAGGGGGTATCTTTGACCCGGAAGGTAAGAAAATAGCCCTTCAAAACGAAGAAGAGCGTACAGCTGCACCAGGCTTTTGGGACGACCCAATAACAGCCCAGAAAATCCTTCGAAAGATTAAAGAACTGAAATTCTGGATCGAAGGCTTTGAAGAAGCTGCTCGAATGGTGGAAGAAGCGCAGCTTGCATACGATTTTTACAAAGAAGAAGTGATAAGCGAAGAAGAACTCGACAGAGCCTACGAAGCTGCTTTAAAAGCAATCGAAAGCCTCGAGTTCCGTAATATGCTCTCGGCCGAAGAAGATCGCCTAAGTGCCGTGCTACAGATTACCGCAGGCGCTGGTGGTACCGAGAGCTGCGATTGGGCATCTATGTTACTGCGCATGTACACACGCTGGGCAGAGCAGCATGGCTACAAGGTCACTGAACTTAACATTCAAGACGGCGATGTGGCCGGCATCAAAACGGCTACCATTCAGATAGAAGGCGATTATGCATTTGGCTATTTGAAAGGCGAAAACGGAGTACATCGTCTGGTGCGGATTTCTCCTTTTGATGCAAACGCTAAAAGACATACATCCTTTGCTTCCGTTTACGTGTATCCGCTTGTAGACGACACCATTCACATCGAAATCAATCCTGCCGACATCGAATGGGACACCTTCCGCTCAAGTGGTGCCGGCGGACAGAACGTAAACAAGGTGGAAACTGGCGTGCGCCTTCGTCACAAGCCTACCGGCATCATCATAGAAAATACGGAGACCCGCTCCCAGCTTCAAAACAAAGAAAAAGCCCTTCAACTGCTAAAGTCGCAACTCTATGAAATGGAGCTTGAAGCGCGCAACCAAAAGCGAGCTGAAATAGAGGCAGGCAAGAAGAAAATCGAGTGGGGTTCCCAAATTCGCAACTATGTGCTGCATCCCTACAAATTGGTAAAAGATGTGCGCACTGGAACTGAAACATCGAATGCCGAAGGCGTACTCGATGGCGATCTCGATGAGTTCCTCAAAGCTTACCTGATGAGCACGGGCAGCAGTAAGACAGCCAATGCAGAATCGGCTTTATGAAGTTTGGCATAATAGATCGCTACATCCTTCGATATTTTTTGGGCACTTTTTTCTTGACCCTGGTACTCATTCTACTTATAGCCATAGTATTTGACATCTCAGAAAAGATCGAAGATTTTATCACAAAAGGCGCTTCAGCCCGTGAAATAATCTTCGATTATTACCTGAACTTTATAGTGTACTATGGCAATATGTTCACCAGCATGATTGTGTTTATCTCAACGATCTTTTTCACAAGCATGCTGACAAATCGCACTGAAATAGTTGCCATTCTTACAGGTGGAATGAGTTTTAGTAGGTTAATGTATCCTTACGCTATTGGTACGATTATCGTCACTGTATTCAGCATGCTTCTAGCGCATTTTGTCATTCCCATAAGCAATGTGCGCAGACTTCATTTCGAAAATCTCTATATCAATGTTACATCTGGAGAGAGGAACAACGACTTACATCGACAGATTAAGCCAGGCCACCTGATATATCTGGAAAATTACAATCCCGACCGAATGAGCGGGTATAGATTTACTTATGAAGTATTTGATGGTCAGCGTCTTGTTTCTAAGCTCTCCTCTGATTTCATCAGCTTCGACACTGTTCAATCCAAATGGAAGCTCGACAATTACACAATTCGATACATTCAAGAGGGAGGCGATCAGCTCATCATTGGTCGGCAGCTCGATACAATTTTTGATTTTAAACCTGACGAACTTAGTCCAAAGCTTTATAGCGTCACAATGATGAATACGCCTCGGCTAATTGAATTTATTAAGGCCGAAAAAGTCAGAGGTTCAGAAAAAATAAACATGTATCTGCTTGAATTACATCAGCGCACCGCATGGCCTTTTGCTACCATCATTCTGGTACTCATTGCCGTAAGCCTGAGTAGTCAAAAACGCAGGGGTGGAATGGGGTTAAACATCGCATTGGGTTTAGGATTATGTGTTACATACGTATTTTTTCAAAGAGTTTCCGTTGTCTTTAGTACGAATGGCAATCTTTCACCTTTCATCGCTCTCTGGTTGCCGAATGTAATTTTCGCAGGGGTGGGAATTTATTTATTTCGAATAGCACCAAAATAAAAAAACCCGGGAATTGAATCCCGGGCTTTTTACTATCAGGACTGTCTATCCTTAAAATATAAAATTAGCGAATTACCAGCTTACCGCTCACTGATTCAGTAGCTGTGCGCAAAGTATAGGTGTAAACACCTGCGGGCAAATGACCAATTCGGATGTTTTTAGCATTAGCTCCTTGGTAAACAGCTACGAGCTCTTCGCTGTGTACGGTTTTACCAGTCAGGTCATGGATGCTGAACTGAGCTTTGCTGTTTTGAGCGAGGCTATAAGATACGGTTACGATATCTGATGCAGGATTTGGGAATACCTTTACTGAATTCTTCAAAAGAAGAAAGTCATTGTCAAGTCCAATGGTTCCAGTTCTTTCTACTTCAGCAAGTATGTATAAGACTACATCTACTTGCGCTCCCCAGGCATTCGGGTCGTTAAAAGCGTACCATTGACCAGTGTCCCACTTTTCCCATGCTGATCCACCACCGCAGTTTCCGCCTGTGTGGAAAATTCCAACAGTGTCATTTCTGTTGCCGCCTCCTACAACCACACTGGCAAAGAAAGGACCGGAATAATTAACCGGTGTGGCAAAGGTAAATTTGGTAAATTGACCTGATGTATCAATGTTGGTAGATGATACATTGGCTGATGTAGCTACACCCGTACCTGAGGGTGAACCGTTTGCAGCATTTACGTTGTAAATAATTACATTGTAATTATCTGCTGTACCAACAATTCTTTTTGCTCCAAAAGCTACAAGTACTGAGTGAATCTTGCCAAGAGTATTGGTTGCAATTCTTTGAGCTTTTTCAAAGTCGCCGTATCCATTTGTACCGGCTACAAATCCACCATTTGACGAACTGAGTAGCTGTGGACCAACTGTACAACCAGGCAACAAAGTAGGTGAAAGCGTATCATTAACATTCTCTGTACCACTTATAAAAAAGTGATGAGATAAATTCGGTGCAATTTTTACAACAGGTTTTCCTGCAATTTTTTGTTGCGCCTGAGCTGATAAGCTTATACTTAAAGCAAGAGTGAAGAGGTAGAATTTTTTCATATCAATCAATTTTCTACAAAACAATTAAAAAAAACTCAATGAATTTAATGTATTTTGAGACTTTCAAGAATTTTTATGGCATTTTCAAGTCTTTTTTGTCCAAAACCTGAAACTATTTCAAAAGTATAGTTGCATTTTTTTAAAATTGTTATGTGATAATCAAATAATTCTTTGCGATCGTGAGGATTTTCGCGCTGTGGATCATAGGTCCAAGGCAAGTCTATGTCTGATAGTAAAATCAAATCGTATTTTGGATTACAATAGCTATCCTCTATCATTTTGGAAGTTTTTCTATATTTCCATTCACTCCAAATTTTAATGGTGAGCAATGTAGTGTCGTAAAAAAGCCATTTTGACTCTTGTAATCTTTCATATAAACCTTCCCACATAAGTTGTCCAAGAGCTATTTTCTCTAAATCGTTGTAGGAATACAAATTGGACTGCGACAGTAAAAAATACCTTGCAAATTCTGGCACCCATAATCCTTTGTAATACAGGGCAAGTTTCTTACATAAGACAGATTTACCGGTAGATTCCGGGCCTAAAACAGCAATTTTCACAACTGTTGAGCGCGTTTTCCGAATTCGATTACCTCAAGATTTTCCACTTTTCCGGCATTGACCTGAAATCGCAAAGCTGTACGAACATGGTGAAATCCGTGAATTCCTGCTGCTCCGGGATTCATGTGTAAGCAAGCGTTTTTAGAGTCATACATAACCTTTAGGATGTGCGAGTGTCCGCATATGAATAATCCTGGATTGATGGCATTCCACATTTTTTGAACTCGTCTGACGTATTTGCCGGGGTATCCTCCAATGTGCGTGATCCAAACTCGCAGACCTTCTATTTCAAACACAGCATCCTCAGGCCATTTTTTTCGTAGAGCTGTATCGTCGATGTTACCAAATACCGCACGAAGCAAGGTGCCGGTCTGAGATAATCTTTCCAATACATTTTCAGAGCCTATATCACCGGCATGCCATACTTCGTCAGCCTGGGCTGCATACCGGCAAATGGCATCGTCCAGAAATCCATGTGTGTCTGAGAGTAAAAATATTCGTTTAATACCCGCTATCGATTACATGTACCTTTGCAAAAGTAAATACTGGTGTGCGTTGCGATATTTTATAGAGTTTGCTTATAATGGTATGGCCTTTCACGGCTGGCAGATTCAGCCAAACGCTATTACTGTACAGCAAACCCTGAATGAAGCACTTACTACAGTACTAAGGCAAGAAGTGTACGCAGTAGGCGCTGGCCGAACGGATACCGGAGTTCATGCGCTGCAAATGTTTGCGCATTTCGACACCTCAGAGCCCATAGACGATCTCGAGCGACTGACGCGTTCATTGAACGGAATCCTCTATCCTAATGTTGCCGTAAATCAGGTATTTAGAGTTAGCGACGAGGCTCATGCCCGATTCAGTGCCATAGAGCGCGAATACCAATACGACATTCATTATAAACATAACCCCTTTCTCTATCAACGAAGCCTTTTATGGCTGTGGCAACCATTTGATGTGGCTCAACTAAATAGAATCAGCCAGCTCCTCCTGGGAGAAAAGGATTTTTCCTGCTTCGAAAAAACCGGAGGAAACAACAAACATTCATATTGCCATGTGCGATTAGCACAATGGACAGAGACTGATGTGGGTATCCGTTTTACGATTCGCGCCAATCGCTTTTTGCGCAACATGGTGCGCGCCATAGTAGGCACTTTGCTGGATTATGGCTCTGGAAAACTTTCGGAATCAGAATTTACCTTCGTACTCGAAAGCGGAGATCGTCGTCAGGCGGGAGCTTCTGTTCCACCATACGCACTTTATCTGACTCAAGTTTGTTACCCCGACACAATTTTTATAACTCATGAGTGAATCATCTTATACTTCCACAGCCTTAGATATTTCAGCGCTTCGAAAAGTTTTCAGATTTATAGGACCTTACCGAAAGGAATTTTTTTACGGTATGGGACTAGTCATTTTTTTGTCAATCATTACATCGGCACGTCCAGTACTTATCCAAAAGGCTATTGACGAATCTATAATCACGCGTGACAAAACTCTGCTCATTCAGCTCAGCACCTTGATTTTAGCATTAATGGTGTTCGAGAGCATCGCCCAATACTTCTATTCATATCTGGCAAATTTTTTGGGCCAAAACATTATTAAAGACATACGAGCCTCGCTCTACAAGCGTTTAGTGCATTTTAAACTTGAATTTTATGACCGCACTCCCGTTGGAAATCTCGTAACGCGAGCAATATCAGATATTGAAGTTATTTCTGAAATTTTCTCAGAAGGATTACTTGTAATAATTGGTGACTTACTTAAGGTAGTAGCTATGCTTATTGCCATGTTTTATTTCATTGACTGGCGACTTAATCTCATAGCGCTATCCGTTTTACCATTTTTATTCGTCGCTACAAGGTGGTTTCAGAAAAACATAAAGATTTCCTTTCAACAGGTGCGCAACGAAGTGGCCAACCTAAACGCCTTCGTACAAGAACGTCTCACCGGAATGAGTGTCGTTCAGATCTTCGGCCGCGAAAAAGCTGAGTTTGAAAAATTCAAAATCATAAATGCTCGACATAGAGATGCCAACATTAAGGGCATATGGTACTTCAGCATCTTTTTACCTCTTCTTGACTTGATTTCAGCTATTTCAATTGCATTGGTAGTAAGTGCCGGTTCTTGGTGGGCAGTAAGTGGGCAGGATATTTCCCTTGGTGAATTAACCTCTCTGATCATGTTTATCAACATGATTTTCAGACCGCTTCGCCAGCTAGCTGATCGCATCAATTCGCTGCAGATGGGTATTGTGGCCTCCAATCGCGTATTTTCCTTACTCGACAATATTGAGTTCCCTGAATCAGATACCTCTACCTCTTTAATGCCTCCTATTGTAGGCCAAGTGCGTTTCGAAAATGTAACCTTTGGTTACAAGGCTGACGAAACGGTTTTGCACAATGTATCTTTTGAGATTGAAGCGGGCAAAACATTGGCTATAGTAGGTGCAACAGGAGCTGGCAAGTCCACTATTATTCAATTGTTATCACGCTACTACCAGCCTCGGGCAGGTGCTATTTACATCGATAATATTGATATTTCTAAAGTATCACTTCAGTCTCTGAGAGGTCAGATGGCTGTGGTACTTCAAGATGTGTTTCTGTTTTCTGACACTATTTACAAAAACATTACGCTCGGACAGCCATACACACTTGCTGAAGTAGAGGAAGCTGCTGACAGAATCGGCATTATGCCTTTCATTCGTTCACTGCCCGGTGGCTGGGATTACAATGTGCGTGAAAGAGGGGCTACTTTGAGCACAGGTCAGCGACAATTGATAGCGTTTTTGCGCGCTTATCTGGTACGTCCCAAAATTTTTATCCTCGATGAAGCTACTTCTAATATCGATAGCCAAACTGAACAGATGGTGCAAAAAGCCATAGAGCACATTACACGTGGTCGCACAAGCATCATCATCGCCCACCGATTAAGCACCATCTTGCATGCGGATAAAATCCTTGTGCTTAAAAAAGGCAAAATCATTGAAGAAGGCACACATCAAGAATTGCTTAAAAATAAAGGCTACTACAGCAAATTATTCGAGATACAATTCGCATCCTTGACCGAACAAGTCTCAGACCGATAATAATGAAAATACTTTTAATTGTATTTAAATTTTTAAATAATGTTGTGGTAAAAAACAGAGAGTTAGTTCTGTTTTTTATTGCTTCTGTTTTAATAGCTCTACTCTATCCGGAGGGGAGAAGATTTCCACATGATTGGAAAAAAAACTCAACCTGGAAATACGATGATTTGTCCGCTGAATTTGCCTTCGTACGACCCCTTTCCGACGATGAACTTTTCGAACAAAAAGATAGTATCCTACGAACTATTACATATTTTCAACTCCTACAACAATCACCTCAAATTCAACTACAATTTTCTGATTCATTAGCAAAAAACATCCTTGGGGATGAAACTTTAGATCTAATTGTTAAATTGTATAAAGTAAAATTGATTTCAAATGAAAAATTTAATGAAAAAAATTCCTGTTTTATTTTAAAAGATACAGATACACTTGCTATCGACTGTGAGAGTATTTTGCTTTCATCAAATGTACAAAAGGAGTTAAAAAAGTCACTTGATAGTGCATTCCTATATAAGGGTTTTTCACCTCAAAATGTTTTAATAACCATCGTACCAAACCTTAAGTTTTTTAAACAAGAAAAGTTATCAGAATCGAAGATTTTAGTAACTTCAAAAAGTGAATTGATACAGCAAGGTGATATACTTGTAAAAAAAGGACAGATCATAGATCTGAAAACACATAATAGATTGCTTTATTATAGAGATATTTACAATACTGGATACCCCTTTGGCTTAAACAGATCTTATTCATTTTTAGGCAAGTTTATTTTAGTATCTATTATACTGTTTATGTTGTATCAATTTTTAGTTTTTTTCAGGCCGAATGTGTTTGAAGATAGCTCCAAAATTCTGATGATACTTTCTATAGTCATATTCTTTTTTTTCGTAAGTATACAAGTAGCAAAAAGAAATGAAGAGTGGATTTATTTTGTGCCTTTGCCGATTGTTCCTATTGTCTTAAAAGCCTTTTATGATACGCGATTGGCACTCTTTACACATTTCTTATTGCTGTTGCTCATAGGCATTTATATTGGTGATGTTTATACGTTTTTCCTTTTGCATTTTACCAGTGGTGTTTTTTCCATTATCACTGTGGAATCAATTTATAAAAGAAGTCAACTTTTTACATCTGTTTTTAAAATAATTGCTGTTTATCTCTTTGTGTTTTTTGCTTTACAACTTACTACCGGACAAACTATTACCTCATCGACCGACATATATTTGAAATTAATCATTAATTCCTTTCTCATTTTATTGGCTTTTCCAATAATTTACGGTATTGAGAGAATTTTTGGCATGGTGTCAGACTTAAGCTTACTTGAGCTTTCAGATACCAATATGCCATTGCTCAAGGAACTTGCTGAAAAAGCACCTGGAACTTTTCAGCACAGTATCCAGGTGTCAAGTTTAGCCGAGAGTGCAGCTGCTGTCATAGGAGCCAACACACTGCTGGTGCGCACAGCGGCTTTGTATCACGATATCGGCAAAATGAAACACCCTCAGTTTTTTATTGAAAATCAGGTTAGCGGATACAATCCGCACGACGAACTTTCATTCGAAGAAAGCGCCAGAGTGATTATTGAACATGTAAAAGAGGGTATCACCTTGGCACGCGAACGCAAACTTCCTGAATCGATCATCGACTTTATTCGCACCCATCACGGCACTACTACTGTTCAATATTTTTACAAAATGTATTTAAAAAATTTTCCTGAAAATCCAACAGTGGAAAAACGTTTTCGGTACCAGGGTCCAACGCCATTTTCAAAAGAAACGGCTATACTTATGTTGGCTGACAGCGTGGAAGCGGCATGTCGTAGTCTGGCTCAGCATGGTGCTGATAGGTTTCAGTTAGAGGCCCAAATTGATGCCATTTTTGATTCGCTCATGGAACAGCGCCAGTTTGATAATGCAAACATTACACTTGCTGAAATATCAGAGGTTAAAAAGACTCTTAAGAAAAAAATCATCAACATTTACCACAGCCGAATAACTTATCCAAAATAATGACAATGGGGACTTTGTGCCAGAAATAACTTTGTGTTTAATTCTAACCATTTATCTTCTTCAACCGTCTATAAAATGGCTGAGCTAAACAAAGAAAACTTGGACGGCACATTTATCAATCTCGTTCTTGAACAGCACCAATCCACTACGACAGGTTTATTGGGCTGGATCGAACGTTTGATAAAGGGTGACAACAGGGCTGAAGAAGAATTATATAAATACATTTACCAAAAGCAATATGCCGTAGCTTACAGATATGTAAACAACCATGACGATGCCATCGAAATTTTCAATTCGGCCATGGTAAAAGTGTTTAAACACATTAAATCGCTCGACGATTATGAGAAAATTGAAAGCTGGATCAAAAAAATCATTATAAATACTGCTTTAGATTTTATTCGTACCAACAAACGACATAAAGACAACCTTCAGCCCATCGAAGATGATTTAAAAAAAATTCCAGTGACTGCTGCTGCTGATAGTGCCTTTGAATATGACTATTTAATTCAATTAGTATATCAGCTTCCGCAGCGAAAAAGAATGGTTTTTATGCTCTATGCCATTGAGGGATTTTCGCATAAAGAAATCGCTGAAACATTGCACATTTCTGAAAGTAATAGCAAACTCTTGCTGCATGAAGCAAGAAAATTTCTTCAGAACAGATTGAATAAAAAAGCTTGATGATGCAAAGAGAGGGTAAAGACATTGATAAATTGTTCAGAGAAGCTTTTGAACAAGCCAAAGAAGAAATCCCTCCTGTAAATCAGGCTTGGAGAAGTATGCAGCATAAACTCTATAAAAAGAGGCAAAAATCTTTTTTACTTGTTACTCATGCTCTTGCTAATGTTTTCCTTTTTATTGGATTTATTGGTTTTATTAAACCTATTTTGCTTGAACAAGAAAACGAACGCATATCAACAAGTGTGTTAAAAACTGAATACAACGATGATAAAACTTCAAAAAATCTCTCAGAAACCCATTCCATACCAACTAATAATGCAGAAATAACTTCAAAATCTAATTTGCCTAATAAAACTAATACTTTACTAGCTGTAAATATTTCGATCAGAAAAGATGAAGTTGACAGTAAAGCAGTGGACAAAAAAATTTTTTTTGAATACAAAAATTTTGAATTTCAAAAAGACGATAATACACCCAAATTATTTTTAAATATAGATGAAAAAATAATTACAAAGGATAAATCTGATTTTCAATGGATTTTGACAATTGGTTCTTTAATGCACAATCATTGGATTGTAGGAGGTGATTTTATGGGGAACAATTTGCCAAGTATTGGCGTCCTTATTTCAAAAAACATTAAGCCAAATATTCAAATTATTGCAGGTGTAAGGTACTTACATCGTGGCAACATGGATTACGTAACATATACAAAAACAAAAGAAATTTATGATCAGGAACAGATAAATTTTTACACTTTGTATGTAAATGGAACTCATTGGCTCGAAGTTCCGATTGGTGCTCAGTATTATTTACCAAATCGAAAAATATTTGTTGGTGGATTCATTACATCCGATATTTTTTTGCATCAAACAGCCGAATTGGGGGTAAAAACAATAGTACCCGCATTGAGCCTTCAGACTGAAGAGCGCCGAAAAAGAGCATGGAATTACGAATCAGGCATTCCAAAGGTGAATGTTGGTATTCGTGCAGAAATAGGTGTCTATTTGAATCCAAAAAGTACTGTAAATTTCTTCTCAAAAGTAAGTCCATATAGTGGGGTACCAAATGCCAACATTCAGAGAAATTACGGTTGGGATTTGGGTGTAGAATGGAGATATTACTTCTAATAACATTATGTTTAAATATTTTGTTTCACTTTTTGCGTTAACTTTCATACTGGTTTGTTGCAGAAAATTCGACAGCTTACCTCAGGATGCTTATTTTGAACCCCTCACCATCAGTTGGGATGAAAATGGAACAACCCATAGTTTCAAAGTTGGAGAGAATGCCTTGTATTCGAGAAGTTTCACAGTATTAAATTCTGAAGAAAATCGTGTTTTTATTTATGAATTTTATATTAATCACAATAATTTTATTCGCATATCATTTGCAAGTGAAAAATCAGGCGTTCAAATCGAGCAAGATTTAGAAGAACTTTTTCAACCAGATAAAGAAATATTTTTTGAAACAACAGATTATATTTCTACTGGTAAAACTGTTATTGAATTTATAGAAAATCGCACTATAACAGCAAGTTCAATTACCCCTTTAAATCTCCAGAAAAAAATTAAAATTCTGCAATCCAGAAAAGTTCAGATTTCTAACAAATTTTATTACGAGGCTGAGATAAGTTTTACTTGTATATTAAAAAAAGTTTCTGATAATTCTACTCAAACCCTTAACAACGGCAAGGCGAAGATTGCTATTCGGTACAAATAGTAGTTGCACTTAACATTGCATTTACATTTTACACTTTTGAGTGAGCCGTATTTTAGCCATTGAAGAAAATGACAAGGGAATTGAAAAACAAAAGAGTTGTTCTCGGTATAGTTGCATTAATGATTGGCGTTGTTTCTTATGTGATTTTTAATAAACCGAAGGACGATTTAGAGGCTTTAAAAGCCGATTACACCATCCATATCGAAGATACTGCCTCTATAACCAAAATCATTATTTCTGACAAGACGCCCAAATCAGTAACCCTCGTTCGCACGAAAAACGGATGGGAGACTGAAAGCGGTAATCCTGTGCGAATAGATGCCATTCAAACACTGCTCGAAACGCTTAATCGCGTCCGCCTTAAAAATTTTGTTCCCGAATCAGCTCGAGACAATGTGTTGCGCCGTATGGCAAGTGCCGGTAAGGAAGTGAAGGTATATGCCGGCAGTAGGCTAATCCGTCATTTCTATGTCGGTACTGAAACAATGGATGAAATGGGTACCTACATGATGCTAAAGGATGGTAAAAATCCGTATGCCATGTTTATACCTGGCTTTAACGGATTCTTGTCCACTCGATTTTTTGCAAACGAAGCGCTTTGGTTGCGAAAAACTATTTGGGCCTTCGACAATCTCGAAATCTCAAAAGTGGAATTCAAAGACTTTGATACACCTGAGAATTCTTTCACACTGACCGTTGATAACGGTTATCAACTGACCAATGCGACCGGTCAGCCAATAAAAGCAGACAGCATCAAGGCTGCCGTCTTCCTCGCAGGTTTTAGAACGGTGGAATACGAGGGTGTGATTTTGCCCGAAGATCCCATTTACAAAAGGCAAGATTCTTTAAAGGCCTCTATTCCAGCCTTTGAACTCACCGCTTGGAAAAAAAATGGCAGTTGGAAAAAACTTACGACATATCACATCAAGGCCAATGAAGATGCAGCTGAGTTTTACACCAATCTGGGCAAATTTGACCCCGACCGTCTGCATGCTTTCATTTCTGATGATAAAGGAAAAGAACTCTTTGTACTGGTTCAGTATTATGGTTTAGCGCCGGTACTTGTTACTGTTCACGATTTGAAAAAGCGATAATAACACATTCAAAAAAAATATTATGCGTGCATAAAATTTTGAAGTTCCCTTCTTGCGCAATACCTTCGCAACGTACAGTAACCCTTTAAAAGTGTGACTAATGAAAGTTTTGGTATGTATCAGTCATGTGCCTGACACAACTTCGAAGATCAACTTTATCAACAACAATACAGAGTTTGACAAAAACGGAGTGACCTTCGTAATCAATCCCTACGATGAATTTGGGCTTACTCGAGCCATTTGGCTACAAGAAAAACAGGGGGCTCACGTCACTGCAATTAATGTTGGAAAAGCAGAAACTGAGCCCACATTGCGCAAAGCTTTGGCTATAGGTGCAAATGACGCCATCAGAGTGGATGCAGAGCCTACTGACGCATACTTCGTAGCATCAGAAATTGCGGCTCAAGCACGAGAAGGCGGATATGATCTGATCATCGCAGGGCGTGAATCGATCGATTACAATGGTTCACAAGTGCCAGGAATGGTGGCAGCTATGCTCGGTTGGCCCTTTGTAAACGCTTGCGTGGGCCTCGAAATCGAGGGCAATAAAGCCAAAGTGATCAGAGAGATAGACGGAGGTAAGGAAAAGTCAGTGATATCTCTGCCAGCTGTTATTGCCGGGCAGAAAGGTTTGGTGGAAGAGAGCGATCTACGCATACCGAATATGAGAGGCATCATGCAAGCCCGTACTAAACCCCTGCGCGTGGTTGCACCTACCTCATCTGAATTTCTCACAAAGGCAGTAGCATATGAAAAACCTGCTCCAAAAGCTGCAGTAAAAATGGTAGATCCTGATAATATGGATGAGCTAGTGCGTCTGCTTCACGAAGAAGCGAAGGTGATATAAATCTTTTTAAATCAATAAATTTTTGAAGATATGAGTGTATTGGTGTTTGTAGAAAATTGGGACGGAAAGCTTAAAAAAGCTTCTTATGAAGTTGCCTCTTATGGTGCTCGCCTTGCAGCTAAACTTGGCACGCATGCCAATGCCGTGGTGATAAATGCAACAGACGACACATCTGTGCTTGGAAAATATGGGATCGAAACCGTTTATTCTGTTGAAAGTTCTGAACTCTCGAGCTTTAACAATTATAAAATAGCTGAGGCCATTTCAACAGCAGCCAAGGAATCGGGAGCCAAGATAGTTGTGCTTTCAGGTACATTCACTGGAAAAATGATAGCTCCGCTACTTGCAGTACACCACAAGGCAGCATTGATTACAAATGTAGTAGCCGATCCTGATAGCACTACTCCTTTAAAAGTAAAACGCAGTGCTTTTTCAAACAAAGGGTATGTGTATTATGAAAGTTTAGCTGATACGGCTATTATCTCCATAGTCCCTAATGCATTGGGTATTACCGAACACAGTGGAAAAGGTGAGGTGAAGAAGTTAAACTTCACACCCACTACATCTGTTCAAGTTGAGGTAGTTGAAATAGATCGCGCGAAAGGAAAAATTCCCCTGCCTGAAGCAGAAATAGTTGTATCAGCCGGCAGAGGCCTAAAAGGTCCTGAAAATTGGGGAATGATCGAAGAACTTGCCGAAGTGCTCGGTGCCAGCACAGCCTGCTCAAAGCCTGTGAGCGATATGCACTGGCGCCCACATAGCGAACACGTTGGTCAAACAGGAATTACAATTAATCCACAACTATACATTGCTGTGGGTATTTCTGGCGCTATACAGCACTTAGCAGGCGTAAGTGGCTCGAAGACCATTGTTGTTATCAACAGCGATCCGGAGGCACCATTCTTCAAAGCGGCTGATTACGGAGTAGTAGGCGATGCTTTTAAAGTAGTACCGGCATTGACCGAAGCGATAAGAAAGTATAAAGCACAATAAATGAATTAACTTTGCACCATGACTAAGGTGCAGCTCTTTTTGAAAGGTCTGTCTTACAGCCAGACCCACTCCGGTGCCTATGCACTGGTGTTAGGTGAAGATGAGCAAAACATTCGCCTGCCTATTATTATTGGCGGTTTTGAAGCTCAGAGCATTGCAATGGCTGTAGAAAACGAAATGAAAGTCCCCAGACCGCTGACGCACGACCTGTTCAAAAAATTTGCAGAAACATTTGGTATTGAAATCGTAGAAGTAGTCATCCATAAACTAGAAGAAGGGGTATTTTACTCCTATATCGTTTGTACGATGGGCGGCCGGGAAGAAATTCTCGACGCCCGTCCTTCTGATGCTGTGGCACTTGCCATACGATTTAATTGTCCTATTTATACAACAGAAGAAATTTTAGCTAAGGCAGGTGTGGTAATTGACGATCCAGATAAACCCAAGCCAAAATCCGCTCCAAAGGCTTCAAGCGATGAGTCGTCTTCTTCTAATCTCAGCAATAAATCCATCGAACAACTCAAAAAAATGCTCCAAAAGGCCGTTGAAGCTGAAGACTATGAATATGCGGCTCGTATCAGAGACGAAATGAGCAAAAGAGGATATTCAGGAATGTAATATTGTGCCTTCTTTTGCATTCCTGTTTTTACATGAATAAGAGCTACAGCACAATGCTAAACAGTGTTCTATCGAATTTCACAGCGATTCTTTTCGCTGTATTTTTTTTGTTTTTAGTTCCAGAGACGGCCTTATGTAAATCCTCTGATACATCCATTATTGCTGTTCAAACCACGGAGTATAAGGATGAGGATTCACTTGCTGACGAACCAATATTGGAAAAAAAGGACTTATCGTCATCAATCAAGGCACTTGAATCAGATGGTATTTCATTGATTTCGATAGCCAGGGGGGGTCTTGGGCTTACTGTATTATTGATTATTGGTGCTTTACTTTCAAAAGATCGAAAGAACATTAATTGGGCATTAATCGCCAAAGGCCTTTTTATACAAATCGTAATAGCAGTATCTGTACTCAAACTGCCTTGGGTGCAGCAAGCGGTCGATTTTATAAGCCAAAAGTTTGTTTTGCTGCTGTCTTTTACGCAAAACGGAGCGAAATTTCTCTTTGGAAGCATCATCGAAAATACTCAAACCTTTGGCTTTATATTCGCTTTTCAGGTACTTCCTACCGTAATCTTTTTCTCAGCTCTTACAAGTCTTCTCTTCTATTACGGCATTTTACAAAAAGTCGTATATGCCTTTGCCTGGTTTATGAAATACACGCTTAAGCTGAGCGGTGCCGAAAGTTTATCAGCAGCAGGCAACATTTTTTTGGGTCAAACAGAGTCTCCACTTCTTGTAAAGCCCTATATCAGCAGAATGACTCGTTCAGAGTTACTATGTGTGATGACCGGTGGAATGGCTACCATTGCTGGAGGGGTTTTGGCCGCTTACATCGGATTTTTAGGAGGCAATGATCCGATGCTTCAGGTGTTTTTTGCCAAACATCTCATTACGGCATCTGTAATGGCGGCTCCAGGTGCCATTGTCGCTTCTAAACTGCTCCTTCCTGAAACGGAGAAATTTTCGGAAGAGATGAATATAGAAAAGAGCAAAATCGGTTCAAATGCCCTGGAAGCAATTGCCAATGGAACTACCGATGGCCTGCGCTTGGCCGTAAATGTGGCAGCGATGCTCCTGGTTTTTATCTCAATGATCGCTTTGTTCAACTACATTTTAATGAACGCCATCGGCGAAATCGGCGGTATTAACGAAGGCATTCAAAAGCTTACCAACGGCCAGTACAATGGGCTTTCCTTGCAATTCATACTAGGTTATACCCTTGCACCGCTCACGTGGCTCATGGGCGTGAATGGTCCTGATATAGTACTCGTGGGTCAGTTGCTCGGCGAAAAATCCATTTTAAACGAGTTTGTGGCTTATGTATCAATGAGCCAAATAATCCAGGCTGGAGGTTTTGCTAATCCGAAATCCATTGTAATTGCCACTTACATCCTTTGTGGATTTGCCAATTTTGCAAGTATTGGAATTCAGATCGGGGGCATTGGTGCCTTAGCCCCAAACAGAAAGAGCGACTTGAGCAAATTGGGTATTTATGCTCTAATCGGTGGAAACCTTGCTTCAATGTTTACTGCCACTATTGTAGGCATTTTGATTTAAAAGCCTTAATTGCTTTTAATTTTCATTAATAAATCTAAAACATTTCCATTAGATTTACCGCCACTAATGCGAAATGTATCGTCATGAATGTACACTTTTCTGATAATTTTCCTTCAGAAGTTACATTGTGCTTTGTTCCTTTATGCAATGATGGTCCAGATTTTTCCGGTAACTTAGAACGTTTTGGAGTAAACAGCAGCCACTTCAGGGAATTTTTATCAAAGAAATCGACCAAAGAATTTGCCACGGTTGTAGGTTCTGCACTTTACGTCTTTATAAAGACAGATCCTTCAGAATCGTTTCTGGCTGTGATGCAAAAATTTCGCAAAGCAGCGAGAGACTACAAGGAGTATCCATCCAAATCCTGGGCTTTAGATCTTTTGCACATTCAGTCCTTAGATACTTGCGAAAGACTTGCTCAAGCGTGCATTCACGGTTTAATTACTTCAACCCAAAATATTGGAAAGAACAAAACAACCATCGACTTCGAGCACACTCTGTGTGATGAGAATGCTTCGTTAACTATTGTATCTCTATTTTCTGATAAATTAAATTCCAAAGCAGAAGAATTCAAAAACTTGGCGAGGGCACACCTCAACGCAATGAATCTGGGCAATGCTCCATCGAACAAAAAAGATGTAAACTACATGGCTGCATACTGCGAAGTATTGGCCAGAAAGACAGGTGTGGAAATCGAAATCTACCACAAAGATCGACTTGAAATCGAGGGTTTCAGAGCGCTTCTGGCTGTGAACAGAGGAAGTGAGTATCCGGCAAAATTTATCTTACTCAAATACAACATGTCAGCCAATGATCGCCCGCTTATTGCATTGGTGGGCAAGGGTGTACTATTTGATACCGGAGGAATCAATCTAAAGCCTTCAGACAACTTGTTTTTGATGAAAAGCGATATGTGTGGGGCTGCTGCAGTGCTCAGTGTAATAGAGGCAGTAGCCCTTTCGAAATTGAACATTCGACTTTTAGCAGCTGTGCCCTTTACCGATAATGCGATTGATGCAAAAAGCACCAAGCCCGGAGATGTAATTGGTTCTTATAACGGCAAAACCATTGAAGTAATTGACACGGATGCCGAAGGTCGCCTCTGCTTGGCCGATGCGATAAGCTATGTGTGTAAAAATTATTCGCCAAATTACCTCATTGATATCGCCACTCTAACAGGTTCAGCTGCAAGGGCCTTAGGACAACATTATGCGGCTTTGTTTTCAAATTCTGACAAATTATCTGCTCTTCTTTCGCAAGTCGGAAAAAACACTGGCGAAAAAGTCTGGCCTATGCCGCTCGACGAAGCTTATCGAGAAGATTTGCACTCTGACGTGGCTGATTTAGCGAATTTCTCAAACAAGCCTACTGCAGGGGCAATCAGCGCAGCACTTTTCTTACAAGAGTTTGTAGAAAATACCCAGCATTGGGCTCATATCGATATTGCCGGCACGGCTTATACATCTTCAGAATTTGGCAAACAGCGAAACGCAACCGGCTTTGGGGTGATTTTATTGTATCATTTGATTAAAAACATTTCAGAAAACGCTTAAAATTCTCTACGATGAAAAAACACACTTTTCTCTGCATCACTTTTTACTACAAAGGCGTAGATTTTCTTAGACAGTGCAAAAAAGAAGGCAACACTGTTTTTCTGCTAACAAAGAAGAAACTCGAAAACAAGCCTTGGCCCTGGGAGAGCATCGATGATGTTTTTTACATGGAAAACGATGAAAATACTCCTGAAAACATTGCAAACATTATTTTAGGTGTAGCCTGGCTCATGCGAAAACACAAGATAGATCGCGTAGTAGCCCTTGACGATTTTGATGTGGAAAAGGCAGCTGCCATACGTGAAGAATTCCGCATTCCGGGCATGGGACAGACCACAGCCCGCTACTTTAGAGACAAGTTGGCTATGCGCATTCAGGCCCGCGATGCTGGTTTGAGAGTTCCGGCATTTTCTCCTCTTTTTAACGATGAGGAAATCAATCACTTTGCTGACTCTATTCCAGCACCTTGGCTGGTAAAGCCCAGAAGCGAAGCTTCAGCGACCGGCATTAAAAAAGTTTACGACAAGCAACAATTGTGGGACGTTGTAAATAGCTTAGGCCAGCGAAGACATATGTTTCTTGTAGAGCAATTTAAACCCGGTGACGTATATCATGTCGATGCCCTCACAGTGGAAGGTAAGATGCTCTTTAACTGGACATCAAAGTATCTTGCTACTCCTTTCGACGTTGCTCATGGAGCCGGAATTTTCCGTTCGATGACCTTAGAGCACAACTCTACCGACGACAAGGTGCTAAAAAAGTTCAATACTGAAGTAATGAAAGCCTTTGGTATGAGAAACAGTGCCTCACACACTGAATACATCAAGTGCCACGATGATGGTCAATTTTACTTTCTCGAAACATCAGCCCGTGTGGGTGGCGCTCACTTAGGTATTATGGTTGAGGCAGCTTCTGGCGTCAATCTATGGAGCGAATGGGCCAGATTAGAATCTTGCCTGCTGCGCGGTGAAGCCTATGAGTTGCCTCCAATTAAAAAGCACTATTCAGGCATATTGATTTCTCTGGCAAGGCAGAAACATCCAGACATGTCGCCTTTCAATGACCCTGAAGTGTATTGTCACATCCCTGAAGAGCACCATGTGGCCCTGATCGTACATTCCGAAAAGCAGGATAGAATTCTGGAGCTGCTCGACAAATATGCTGCAATTGTTAAAGAACACTATCACGCCTCAGCCCCGGTGCCCGATAAACCTTCACACTAAATTGAATATTAGCTTTATTATTTAAGTGATCTTTATTTCGCTCATTGCCCGCATAAAGTCCGAAAACTTCTCAGTAGAAATGCCAACGGTATCGCCATTTTTCATTTTAATCGATCCGCCATCAGCCCGTACGTACTCGTGTACATAATTAAGGTTCACCAGATAACTCTTGTGTGTACGCATAAAGTGCGGATGGTTCGAAAAAATTTCGTCGTAATACTTTAGCAACTTGCTTGAAAAGATGCTTTCGTTGTTCCCGTACACAACGCGAGAATACGCCCCGTCAGCCTGTATATAGTAGATTTGATCAATATCGATGTAGCGTATGATCGAGGTAGTACTCACTGCCAGTTTTTTTGGATTACCGTTTTGAAAGTTGCTTAATAATACGTCGTACTTCCTGGCAATTTTTTCTTCTAATCCCATGTAGCGATCAATGGCTTCTATCAGCTCGTGGGCTTCAATGGGTTTCAGAAGGTAGTCAACAGCACTGAGTTTAAATGCCTGAATTGCATACTGATGATACGCTGTAGTGAAGATGATGTGAAAGTCGATTTCGTCTGGATTGAAAAAGTTCAACAACTCTAATCCACTGTGGCCAGGCATTTCAATATCTAAAAAGACCAAATCAGGTTTTAATTTATTGATGGACTTAACAGCCGAAGGGATGTCTTCACATGTATCAACGAGTTGTACCTCAGGAGTATTCTCAATAATTAATCCTTTTAACAACTGTCTGGCCATAGGTTCATCGTCAACGATAATGGCCCTTATAGACTTTTTCATGAAGTATATGGAATTAAAATTCTTACACGCGTTCCAGTTGAAATATGGTTTTCATCAAATAGTTCTTCGATATCAATTTTATAATTACCCCCCTTTAATTTATTTAACAAGTCTATTCTTTTATCATTTGCAAGAGATGAGAAGGGTTTATGTGCAATGTATTTCTTCGAATTGATTTCCCGGCTTTTTGAAAGGCCAATGCCATTGTCGGTTATTTCTACTGCTATTTGATTTTTTGAAATTTTTTGAATAAATATTCTTAAGTACTTTTCACCTTTTTTGTGTAACAAACCATGTTTAATAGCATTCTCAACGTAGGGTTGTATTAACATTGTAGGTATATAGATACTTTCCGTATCAAAGTCGTCGCTCATGCAAATGTCAAATTCAAAATTGTTTACAAAACGCATCTTTTCAAGTTCAAGATAGATGGCTATGGTCTTCAACTCGCTGGCTAAGTCAATTTGTTCGACCTCAGAATTTTCGAGAATAAGACGCGTTAACTTACTAAACTTTGAAAGATATTGGGTAGCACTGCGTTTGTCGTTTGCGTAAATGAATGCTTGAATGGTATTTAAAGCATTAAAGAAAAAATGTGGATTCATTTGCGCCTTAATGGATTTTAAAGTCATCAATGCAAGATTTTTTTCAATCTCTGCTTTTTCTGTCACAAGTTTGTTTTTTTTACTAAGCAATTGAATTTGCCATAGTACATAAAAAACAAATAAAATCAAGACAATAAATTGAAATAAAAATAAAAACCAGGTTTTTTTGTAAATAGGAGTTGTTACGACAATATTGAAGGATTTAATTAAGTCCATTTGTCCAAATTCTTTAATTGCAAAATCAATGGTATATTTATCAGGCTTCAGCGATGGAAAAAGTAAATAATCTGTACCAGAGAGAATAGAATTCCATTGCCCCTTATTGATTCGATAGTAAAGTCTTGATGTCGACCTTTTGTCTAAGTTCAAAAAAGTATAATTTACTTGTACATCTTGCCCTTTTTCGTATTTAATTTCTATATGTTGGGTATTATTTGGCTTTATCCCGTTTACATTATTTATAACAATTTTTTTTGGAAAGTTTATTTTTCTTTCAGTTATGTTATTTATATAGCTTAATCGAGAATTGGAAATTTCCAGGAAAATATTTTTTAATCTATATATGTATTTAATGTTTTGATTTGAAACAAGTTCTGTTTCGAATATCTTATTATTCTTTAATTCATATATTCTATTGAAAACTGAAATAAATATGGAATTATTTCCCAAAATAAATCGAATATCATTCGCTGAGAATGGTATTTGAATCCTATTAAATTTATTTTTTTTATTGTCGTAAATATAGAGTTGATTTCTAAAATCTATTCCATAAATATTGTCATTTATTTGAAATAATTTTTTTAAAAACAAATTAGGATAAGGCGATGAAATTTCGCCATTGCTTGTAGCAATTAAAACACCCGTGTTTGTTGAAACGAAAATTTTATTGTAAAGAGGTGAGAATATCACATCTTTGTTTCGATTAAAATTAGTAAACTTTCTAATGCGATTGAGTTTTTCAGAAGCATCGTAAAGCGAATCCCAACTGGATTTTTTTAATGGATTAAATACATAGTCCAAAAATCCATTACCTCCAGTAGCGGTTACGAAGTAGTACTTGTCGTCTACAATGGTTACTTTTTTAGGTGCTACATTTTCAACTGTGAATAATTCTCTTCCGTTCGGACGAATAATTTTTACTTGATTATTGAGAATAATTACAAGTTCATTGTAATTTGTATTAATAATGAAATGATTTATTTGCCTCTTATACACATCTTCGTATATCAATTTTGATTTTTTAGTCACAATATCAAATTCGAAGATTTTTCCAGATTCGGTGGATAGATAAATTTTGTTTGAAGTAAAAAATGTAGTTGTAAAATTTTCTTTTAAGTTTTGAAAATATTCAATGTCATTTTCACTCGGTATGATCAGTATGCCTGCGTTTAGTGTACTTGATATTAGTTGTCCATAATTATCAAGAATTGTTTTTGAAAATTTATAATCCTCCATAAAATAATTCTTTTTACTACCATCATGTATCTGAAGACCTAAATTAGTTGAAATGTAATACTTGTTGTTCTTTAAGTCAATCCAATTAATACGTACAACATCTGAATAAAAAAGTATTTTATCGTTTTCTTTTAATTTATAAACATTATACGTTGTATCTGACTTAATTTGGAAAAAGAGCTCATTATCAGTCGTTAAGATAGAGAAAATACCCGTTCGTGTATCTAAAGTGTCAATATTTTTAAAATTTTGAGTTATTTTATAAAATCCATTTCCGGAAATATAGTAAAAATTTCTAAAGAATACAATTGATGATATTTCCGCTTTTGGTAAATGAATTTCTTCAAGAACTTTTTGTGTGTTTAAATTGACTTTTACTAATGAATTTCCATTGTAAAAAATTAATAAGCTGTCAATAATTTTAAAAGTAGAATAATTATTTGATCTTAATTGTTTAAGTGTTTTAACTGTATCGTTTTCTATATAAAAAAAATGTCCATCGAAGGATTGGTACCAAATGCGTCCTTTGTGATCAAACTGAATACAACTTCCAGATTTATTTACATTCTCGGTATAGACAAATGATAAAAATTTATTTCCGTCGAATCGTTGAATGCCTTCTTCAGTGGTTATCCAAAGAAATCCATCTTTATCAAGACTAACATCGTAAGCAGTATTATCGAGCAAACCTTTTGAAACGTCAAATCGTTCGTGTACAGGAATTTGTGCCTTAAGACTAAAAATGCAAAGGTTTAGTAAAAACAGCAAAACAGATAAACTAAAACAAGAGGAATAATATTTTGACATGAAAGGACTAGAATAATTCGAAAGATATATTTTTCTTTTTCAGATCATTGATAATGCAAATATTAGATCACTTTTGCCAACTGGCTAACATCAAATTTATAGCTTTGCCAGCTGATTTTATAAATTCGAGAATGAACCAAGATACCGCTTTGAAAGATTTAATCGCCCATTGTAAGGAATATGGTTTTATTTTTCCATCAAGTGAAATTTACGATGGACTTGCCGCTGTGTACGATTACGGCCAACTTGGTGTGGAATTAAAAAACAACATTCGCAATTATTGGTGGAACGCCATGACAAGGTTGCATCAAAACATTGTCGGAATTGATGCTGCCATTTTTATGCACCCACTTACTTGGAAAGCTTCTGGCCATGTAGACGCATTCAGCGACCCGTTGATTGACAACAAAGACTCAAAAAAGCGATACAGAGCTGATGTGCTGATCGAAGAACAGATCGAGAAATACAACGAAAAAATAAAGAAAGAAGTAGAAAGAGCTCAAAAGCGCTTTGGCGAATCTTTTGACAGAGAACTCTTTATATCTACAAATGCGAGAATGCAAGAAATTGCTGGCAAGCGCGATACCCTTCACAAGCGATATGTGAAGGCTATGGAAGAAAACAACTTAGAAGAATTGCGCCAGATTATCTTAGACGAAGAGATTGTCTGTCCGATTTCAGGCACTCGCAATTGGACTGAAGTCAGGTATTTCAACCTAATGTTTGAAACTAAGCTTGGGTCTGTAGCTGACGAAGCTTCACTTATCTATTTACGACCTGAAACAGCCCAAGGAATTTTTGTTAATTTTCTAAACGTCTATAAAACCGGTAGAATGAAAGTGCCATTTGGCATTGCACAAACAGGAAAAGCCTTCAGAAACGAAATCGTTGCTCGCCAGTTCATTTTCCGTATGAGGGAGTTTGAACAGATGGAGATGCAATTTTTCGTAAAGCCGGGTACTGAAATGGACTGGTACCACTACTGGAAGGAAGAACGAATGAAATGGCACCTTTCGCTGGGCATTCCGGCTGAGTATTATCGCTTTCACGACCACGACAAATTAGCTCATTACGCCAATGCTGCTTGCGACATTCAATTCAACTTTCCATTTGGATTTAAAGAACTCGAAGGCATCCACTCGCGCACCGATTTTGACCTTTCCAATCACGAAAAATACAGTGGTAAAAAAATTCAATACTTCGATCCGGAAACTAACGAAAGCTACATTCCCTATGTAATTGAGACTTCAATTGGTCTCGACCGGAGCTTCCTGGCAATAATGAGCTATGCACTGCGCGAAGAAACTTTAGCCGATGGAAGTACAAGGATTAATTTAAAACTACCCTACATCTTGGCACCTATTAAAGTGGCTGTACTTCCGCTGGTAAAAAAAGATGGATTGCCAGAAAAAGCTAAAGAAGTACTCGAAATGCTTAAGTGGGATTTTATGTGCGCTTACGATGACAAAGATTCTATCGGTCGTCGATACAGACGTCAGGATGCCATTGGCACACCATACTGCGTTACCATTGATCACCAGACACTTGATGACAATACTGTGACCTTGCGCGACAGAGATTCATTAGAACAAATCCGATTGCCCATTCAAGATGTACACGCTTTTGCTAGTGATAAATTACACATAAAAAACTATTTAGGTGTGCCTAAAAAATAGTTTCAAGGCATTAATATGCGACTTATTTTTGCCTTGAAAAGAGGCAAAGGTGTATAGTCTTTCAGAAGAAAATTATCTCAAAACCATTTTTGATTTAAGCAATGGTGGTGCTACACCAGTGAGCACATCAGCCATTGCTGCTGCTTTAGATACAAAACCTCCGTCAGTGACTGAAATGATAAAAAAACTCACTGACAAAGGGCTCACTGTGTATGAAAAATATCAGGGTTGTATACTTACCGAGCAAGGCAGGCAACTGGCCGTGCGCATCGTTAGAAAGCATCGCTTATGGGAAGTCTTTTTAGTGCAAAATCTCGGCATGGGTTGGGATGAGGTGCATTCGATTGCAGAGCAAATGGAGCACATACAAAGTGATGCTCTTATCGAAAAGCTGGATAAATATCTGGGATTTCCAAAGTTTGATCCCCACGGTGAACCTATTCCTGACCGCAATGGGAACATCGCCCGAAATAACTATGAAAAACTCAGCATAATGAATGAAGGTGACACAGGTGTATTACGGGCTGTGACGTGCGACACAACCGATTTTCTTCAATACTTAGATTCAGAAAACGTTTGTTTGGGATGTGTTGTAAAAATTTTAAAAAAATATCCTCACGACAGCAGCTTTAAAATTGAGATTAATCGTACATTAAACACCAACATTTCACAAAAAACAGCTGAATTATTACTTATCGAACGGATATGAAGGGACTTCATTGGTTTATTTTAATAATTGTATCAACATATATTTACTCCTGTAATTCTAATTATCAGAGTGACAGTGCTAAACCATATGTTGTTTGCACAACTACTATGATATATGACGCACTGTCTCAAATACTTGACACTACAATGTATGTATCTACATTGATGCATCCTGGTATGGATCCACACACATTTAAGGCATCAGCGGGAGATTTGAAGCAATTGAAAAAAGCAGATTTTATTATTTACAATGGTTTAAATCTGGAAGGAAAATTTTCAGAAACATTAGATGAAATTTCAAAATCGGGAAAGGCTATTGCTGTTACAAAATATTTGAAAGAGTCTGATTTGATTTACACCGACGGAACTATTCCCGATCCGCACATCTGGTTTGATATACCGCTATGGCAATATTGCATTAGAAAAACTTTAGACGAAATAGTGATGCGCTTTAAAAATCAACTATCAGCTCAGGAAATTGATTACATAGAGAAAAATGCTGAGAAATACTTTTTAAAACTTACTGAAGTTCATCATGAAGCATTGAGAAAATTTGACGAAATTCCTCAGGAACAGAGAGTTGTTATAACTGCACATGATGCCTTTAATTATTTCGGAAGAAAATATGGAGTAGAAGTGATTGGTTTACAGGGTATAAGTACAGCTTCAGAATTCGGTCTAAAAGACGTAATAGAAATGATTCATTTGATTACCGAGCGTAAGATTCCAGCCATTTTTGTCGAGAGCACTGTATCAGACCATACTGTTAAGGCGGTAATAGATGGTTGTAAATCAAAAGGACATACCCTTATACTCGGCGGCACATTGTATTCTGATGCCCTTGGCCCTAAGGGATCGGGTCATCATACTTTATATGGAGCTTTTCGTCACAATGTAGAGGTGATCTATCGATCTCTAAAAACAACATATTAATGGAAAAAGATTCATCCAATGCAATCGAAGTATTTAATCTGACTGTCAGCTATACCCATAAACCTGCTCTTTGGGATGTAGATTTAGCAATTCCCAAAGGAGTTCTTTGTGGCATAATTGGACCAAATGGATCGGGTAAATCGACGCTGCTTAAAACAATTATGGGCCTAATAAAGCCTGATACCGGAAGTGTTCGCGTTTTTGGAAAACCTATCGACGAAGTTCGCAAGCGCGTGAGCTATGTTCCACAAAGGGAGTCGGTTGATTGGCATTTTCCTGTCAGTGTAATGGATGTAGCTCTTATGGGCGTTTATTCCAGAAAAAGCATTTTTTCAAAAATAACTGCCGCTGATAGAGAAATTGCCTCACAAGCTTTGGCCAAGGTTAATCTTTTAGAATATAAAGACCGACACATTAGTCAGCTGAGCGGGGGGCAGCAACAGAGGGTCTTTTTAGCTCGTGCTTTGGCACAGCAGGCTGATCTGTATATTATGGATGAGCCCTTCGCAGGAGTTGATGCCATCACAGAAGATGCGATTTTACATCTTCTTAAGGAGATGAAAGAAGATGGTAAAACGGTAGTAATAGTTCATCACGATTTACAAACCGCTTACGATTTCTTCGACTTCATTGTGATGCTGAATTCGAGGCTTGTAGTAGCTGCACCGAAAGAACAAGCCTTCAACAAGAGATATCTTCAAGAAGCATATGGAAGCAAATTGGCGATATTGAGCAAGATCAGCGAGCTCTTTGGAGCTGATGATCTGAAACGCACCACTACAGAAATCAATCGCGATGTGGCAGATGTTTGAACCAAATTTTCTATGGGTTACGGCTGGTAGCGTATTTCTTTCTTTGGCCTCCTCGGCAGTTGGTACTCATTACTTTTTACAGAAAAAATCACTTTCAGGCGATGTAATATCCCACGCTTTACTTCCCGGAGTTGTACTTGCATATTTGCTAATAGGTCAGAAAAGTTTTTCAGTGCTGTTTCTCGGATCCTTTTTAAGTGGATTACTATCGGTAGTTATGATGCAGTGGGTTCAACGCATCACTTTCATCAAGCCGGATGTTTCAATGGCGGTAGTACTAACTTCTTTTTATGGCTTTGGAATTGTTTTACTCACATATGCAAATAGGCTCCCATTAGGCAATCAAGCAGGACTAGATACTTTTTTGTTTGGAAAAGCAGCTGCACTCACACCATCGGATGTGCGAGCGTATTCTGTTCTTGCTTTTTCTATTTTATTAATTCTCAACATTTTCGAACGTTCCCTCATCATCGTTTCATTTGATCCGGTATTTGCGAAGGCATCAGGCTTACCAATAAAGACTTTACACTACATACTGGTTGCTCTGATCATAAGTTCTGTAGTGCTCGGAGTAAAAGCAGTAGGTGTCGTGCTCATGTCAGCCTTTATCATATTGCCTCCATTTATTGCCAGGCTTCTGACAGATGCATTTAACCAGATGAAGTTAATAGCTTCACTGTCGGGCGTGCTTATGGCTCTAATCGGCTCATCGGCTAGTTATTATTACTCAAAGGTGCCCACTGGGCCGGTAATGGTAGTAGCCGGTGGAGGTATATTGATCCTTATTTTACTAATTAAGGATTTGTACTTAAAAATCAGAAAGTACATCCTGCAACTTATTAGCGCCAGACAAATTCAGCTCGAGGATTTATTAAAACACCTGTACAAACTTGAAATCGAAGAAAATACAAATGTCGAAATTAGCCACTTAATGACTTCGCTTCCTGTTAATAATGCACTTTTTAAAAATAAAAGTGAAGTTAGTCGAACGATTAAACGCACAGCAAAGCGTGATTTGATCTCATTGAAAGGAGACTCAATCGCTCTGACAGATAAAGGACTATCGGAAGCCAAGAGAATCGTGCGCTTACACAGGCTTTGGGAAGTATATCAGGCATCAAAACTCGGCAAAGGTGTGGAAGCCATCCATGCAAGCGCTGAAACCATCGAACATATCATTCCAAAAAACGTGGAAGAAATGCTGATACAAGAACTCCAACAGCCTCAGAAAGATCCACACGGCAAAAACATACCTTACGATGGACATTGAGATTTTGCTCACAGCTTTATTTCTTTCTTCGGCTGCAGCTTTGGCCGGATCATTCTTAGTACTGAGTGGACGATCGATGTTCGGCGATGCTCTTTCGCATGCTGTGTTGCCTGGCATTGTACTCATGTACCTCCTTACCGGCGAGCGCTCTTTTGGTGGTTCTTTGGTAGGAGCTATCCTTACTGCTATTGTAGTTTCTTACTTAATCGAACATCTTCAAAACATAAGAGGAATACCATCAGATGCAGCAATCGGGGCAGTTTTTGTAGTTTTTTTTGCTTTGGGAATAATTTTTATAAGTGGTCCTGCTGCTGGAGTAGATCTTGACCAAGAGTGCGTTCTCTTTGGCGAAATTGCATTTGTTCCCTTCGAGCGATGGATTGTTGGTGGAATAGATTTAGGTGCTAAAGGAGTTTGGATTTCAGCTGGCTTATTAGTGTTTGTGGGTTTATTTCTCCATTTCTTTTGGTCTCTATTATCTGTCGTAACTTTTGATACAGAATATGCTAATGCGATTGGCATTCCTTCGAAAAAGTGGCAGCAGCTCTACAGCATTCTTATATCTGTAGTAGTTGTTATAGGTTTTGAATTAGTAGGAGCTGTTTTAATTGTATCGCTTTTAGTAGCGCCGTCAGCTATTGCGTGGTTATTTTCTGCCCGAATCAATGGAATGCTTCGATTAGCAGTTCTGGTGGCAATTGTGAGTTCTTTAGTGGGTACTGGAGTCGCTGATGTATTCGATGTTTCCATCAGCGGCTCCATTGCCAGTGTACAGGGAATCCTGTTCTTTATAGCATCGGCAGTTTACCGAAGAAGATTCGCTAATAAGCTTAAAAAGGTTCACTAACCGTTGTTGGATTGCTTTTCGATCAGGCGGAAACCTTCGCCGTGAATATTGATTATCTCGAGGCTTGGATCCTCTTTAATGTACTTGCGAATTTTTGCCATATACACATCCATGCTTCGAGCTGTGAAGTAACTGTCGTCTTTCCAGATTTTCAAGAGCGCATCCGTTCTCTTAACGAGGTCGTTTTTGTGCTTAAAAAGCAGTGCAAGCAATGCAATTTCTTTAGGCGAAAGCGTGCGGGCTTTATCAAAAATTTTGAGCTCTCTTAGTCGGGTATTGATAGTGCAATTTCCAGCGGTAAGCACTTCGGGGATTTCGCTGTCTTTGTTGTCGATCTCCTTGCGATTAAGCAGAGCGTAGATCTTGTGCAATAGAATTTCTGAGTCAAACGGTTTGATGATGTAGTCGTCAGCACCAGACTGATATCCTTTGATCACATCGTCTTTAAGTGCCTTAGCTGTTAAGAAAATGATCGGTGTTACCTTGTCGATCGCCCGAATATCTGCAGCGAGAGAAAAGCCGTCTTTTTTTGGCATCATCACATCAAGAATGATGATGTCGTAGTTGTTAGATTTAAAAAGATTAAGACCCATGATTCCATCACGGGCTAAGGTCACTTCAAAGTTGTTTATTTCAAGGTAATCCTTTAGTACCAATCCGAAGTTGGTATCATCTTCTACCAATAAGATTTTTTTTGTGCTCATTTTGTCGTGTTTTTAATTGTTTTTGAAGGTTACAGTGAAAGTGCTGCCTTTATTGAGCTCACTTTTCACTTTTATATCTCCGTTGTGAAGTTTTACGATTTCTTGCACGTAGCTAAGACCAAGGCCATGACCCTTTACGTCGTGAATGTTTCCGGTAGTTTGTCGGTAGAATCGATCGAAAACTCTTTTTTGTACTTCTGGGGTCATGCCAATTCCTTTGTCTTTTACTGCTATCGAAACTTCGTTTGGTTTAGGTGTAAAGAGTTCTATTTGAATGTCTAAGATTTCAGGTGAATACTTAATTGCATTATCCAGCAAATTTATGATAACATTTTTAATGTGTTCTTTATCTCCAAAAATTCTTGTATTCGATGCATTGTTGATCAACCTAATGTTTCCGTTTTTGCTCTCAATGATGTACTTCATGTGATGTATGGCTTCTTGTGCTACTTCAAGCAAGTCAAAATTTTCAAGTTTCAGTTGTAGTTGTTTTCGATCGAGTTGAGCAAGTCGAAGTACGATTTCAACTTGCTGATTCATACGTTTATTTTCTTCTTTGATTTTATTGACATATTTCATCAATCTCTCTGGATCAGAAATAACTTTCGGATTGCTCATCAAATCTGTTGTCAGACCAATGGTAGCAATCGGGGTTTTAAATTCATGAGTCATGTTGTTTATAAAATCCGATTTAATTCTTGAGATTTCCTTTTGTGTTAGCATTTGATCGACTGTGATGTAAAAAGTAACAATTATGATGACGATTAGAAAAAAAGTCAATACTATAAGCCATAGAACATTATTGTAAAGAAACGATTTCTTTTTTGGAAAGTAAAGATAAAGCCACACAGGTGGTGACATTACATCATATCGAAGGAGCATTGTCTTGTATTCTACCAGAGCAGGATCAAAATTTTTAGATCGAATTTTTGTCAATTGCTGTTTTTCGTAGATGCCATACTCAAAGGGAGTTTTAATATTTTTAAGTGCTAATTCACTCTTGATCAAAGAATCAAGATTGATACCTTCCAAACGTTCATCAATGGATTGAAAAGTGAAAAAATCAGTCATCATTAGCTCTTTCACAAGCGAATCGACCACCTGAATTCTGCGCTGATAGAATTTTTTTAAAGATTTGTTGAAGCTTTGTGCTATATCTGTCTTATCTAAATTCTCACTACCCGACTGTACTGTGCCGGGCATGTTTTCAAATACTTCGTCGATCGATTCTACTAATTCATTCTCAACTGGCGATTTTTGAAGATTTAATTTTTGGATAATTTTTCGAAATTTTTCGCTGTTGTCTATTTTTTCTGCTACTCGATTTAATGCTTCATTTACATCTCGATCTAAGTTGGTTTCTGATAGCTTCAGGGCGGCATTCATCCATAGAACTTGAATGACAATCACCCCAAAAAGCGCTATTGAATTTAGGGTAATTATGAATTTAATGTTCTTGAATCTCAATCAGATGTTTTTTGTTTGGCAAAGTTATACAAACGGTTGTACCTACGGAAACTTCAGAACTTAACTCAACGTGACCATCCATCTTTTCTACTGCTTCTTTTACCAAATATAGCCCCAATCCATTTCCTGATATTTCAGGTGAAACGCGGAAGAACATATTAAAGACTTTTTCTTGTAATTCGTTCACAATGCCTTCCCCATTGTCTCGTATTATAATTTTTGCTTCTTTTTCATTTGAAAATACTTCGATGTGAACTTCGGGGTTCGGATTGTCTTCGCGTCGAAATTTTATAGCATTCGAGATTAAATTTCCAAGTATGATTCTCAATCTAAAGGTATCTGTAACGAAGTCACTATTTGAATAGATACTGATGGATGTCTTTATGTTATTTTGATGTATTTCAAAAGAAAATTCTTTCAAAACAGATTCGATAAAACTCTTAAAATCGATAACCTTATAATCGAATACATCTTTTCCATTTTGATAATATTGAACGATAGATCGAATGAACGAATCTAACTTGATGACACTGTCTTCGATCATTGAAAAATATTGTATACTCATGGGGTCAGTCACATCTTCTCTGGCCATATTGAGTAGGCCTTTAATCGTAGTAATTGGCGCTCTCAAATCGTGAGAAGCAGAGTATATGAATCGATTTAATTCTTCATTTGTCTTTTCAAGTTTCTTAATTTGTTGGCGTATAGTTTCTCCGGCTAAAAAATATTTTACGGCATTATCAAGAATTATAGCGACATCGTTCAGGTCCCAAGGTTTTTTTATGTAGTTATATATGTGTCCTTTGTTTACAGCATCAATGACTGCGCTAATATCGGAATAGGCAGATGTTAGAATTTTTATCGCATCTGGATGCAACTGAGATGCCGTATATAAAAATTCAACGCCCGTTACAATCGGCATTCTTTGATCAGTGATGATGATTTCTGGTTTTTCAGTTTTTATGATTTCAATAGCTTCTTGCTGATCATGTGTTACAAAAACTTCATACTTTCTTCTAAAGGCAGCGAGGAATGACTGCAAGTTGCCAAGTTCGTCGTCTAAATAAAGTATCTTTATTTTTCTCATTGCGTTTCAAGAATTTCAGGTATTTCAGTAAGTTTTTTATAAATGTACAATTTGAAGGTAGTTCCTTTACCTAATTCGGAATCAACCCAAATTCTGCCACGATGTTTTTCAATAATTTTGTAAACAATCGACATTCCAAGTCCGGTTCCTTCACCTACTTTTTTTGTTGTGAAAAAGGGTTCAAAAATTCTCTTCTTTACCTCATCAGTCATTCCAATTCCGTTATCACTAATCTCTACTACAAAATACTTATCTGCATGGTATGTTTTAATCGTTATTTTTCCGGAATCATTTGGCTCAAAGGTTTTTCCATTAATGGCATCTATAGCGTTTGAAAGAATGTTCATAAAAACTTGATTTAACTTGCCAGGAAAACATTCGATGTCCGATTCATTGCAATAGTCTTTTTCGACGATGATTCTATTTTTAATTTTATTATTAAGAAGTACAAGGGTGGCTTCTATATTTTCATTGATATTAGTAAACTTTAATGCGTCCTCGTCAAGCCGGCTAAAAGTACGAAGGCCTACTACTATTTCGGTGGTGCGTTTTGCGCCTTCTTCAATTCCTTTTAGTAAGTCATCAATTTCTTTTTTGATATATTCTATATCGACCTGCTTTTTGAGAGAAATAATTTCATTTGCTTCAGGATGGTTGTCAAATGTTTTTTCATAAGCTTCAAGTATTTGAAGCAAATCATTAATGTCGAGTTTGAGAGGTTGGATTCCGCTTGTAATAAAATTGACCGGATTATTGATCTCATGGGCTATACCGGCAGTAAGCTGACCCAGGCTTGCCATTTTTTCTTTATCAACTAATTGCGATTGAGCTTCTTTTAACTCCTGAAGGGTTTTTTCCAGTTTTTGATTGGTTTTTGAGAGTTCTTCTGTTCGTTTTTGTACTTTTTCTTCGAGAATGATGTTTTGTTCTCGTATTAGTTTTTCGTTCTCTTCTGCCTTGAGCAGAGCCTGCAATTGTGAATATTCTTTTTCGCGCTGCAAAACTTTTATCTTATCAGCAAGTGCAAAGGATAGCAATAGTACTTCTATTCCTGAGCCAATAAACATTGTGTATTTAGTAAAATTGTTATAGGGTAGTATCCCAAAATCTTTCATGGAAAAAACAAAAATTCCTACCATGAAAATACTCCATGCTATTAGATAAAATTTGGCCGAGCGTATTCCAGATATGGCCATTTTTATTGAAATATAAAGTATGATTATTGCAACTAATCCCTGTGCAGGAAGTAAAATTTGATATCCTATTTTAATAGAAGAAAAAAGAGAAATTAATATTATTATAATGTATTGATAAATAAATAAATTTAAAATAAAATAAAAGTTTTTGCTGTATTCTTTTATATGAAGAAAGCTAATCATAAAAAGGATACCAGTAATACTAGCAAGTGCAGAAAAAAGCGTAGGTGTAATTTCGATTAAAAATGGCGAAAACTGAAAATACAAAAGATGTAAACCGTTGAAACTCGACTGAGCAACACCTACGAATAGTGTGTGAATAACATACCATAAATAAGATTTATCTCGAATGGTAATGAGCAGAAAGAAATTATATAAAAACATCGAAGCAATGAGTCCTATATAAAGACCATTAATAAGCAAATAGTTTCTTTCAATATCTCTATTGTATTCAATCGATTCTAACTTTAAAGGCACCAGCATTTGCTCATCATTGTGAATCTGAATGTACACCTCCAATTCATCGGTATCTTTAAAGATTAGGCGATATACGTGGTCTGTACTACGTACATCTCTTTTATCGATGGAAATGTGCGTATTACAAATTTTTTCAATTGTGTCATTTTTAGATATAATAAATAATCTTGAGCTCTCTAAAATAGGATTAGCAATTCTGAGTTTTATTGAATCATAATTACTGTGATTTTTTACTTTAAACCGCACCCATAATTCTCCATTTACATTGCCGAAATTAATCCTGTTATTTGTTGGTGATTCAAACGGCTTCTGTATTACATCTTTTAGTTTTAATCCATACTCATTAGAAATAAAAAATTGAGAAAATCTATTAATATCAATTACGTCTTCTCCTCGGTATTCAATTGTTGATAAAACTTGTTGTGCTTTTAACACATTTAAACTTGAGATACATATTAAGAAATACACTAATTTATTTAAAGTTTTCATGCTATTAAAAATCTAATTGATATTCGATGCACAAATCTCCTTTTGGTCCTTTTTCTTTTCGTATTTGTCTCGGTTTTTCTCTTAGAGAAAACACAACTTGTCTATCGTTTTCATCAGCTGCCTTAAGGGTATCTAAATCGTTGCAAACCATTAAGGTAGCAAGCATATCGGGTTTGGGATATTCGAATTTACCGTCCATACCTAGAGATGTTTCAACCACAAAGCCCACGTTTCTTACCATTTGTACTGTAAAGGGGGAGCAGAATACAAATAGAGTGTCTATTTTAAGTCGTTGAGCCAAAGTTACTCCAGCTTTTGCAACACAAGCTTTGGTAAGCAACCAAGATACGCCTCTTCCGGCGATTGCTTTAGAATTCCACAAGCCGCAAAGTTCAGCTACCTTACGTCCGGCATCTAATTCCCGTTGAATGTATTCTTGAAATCGGGGCTCAATATCCTTTAAGGCCTCTTCGACAGGCAGGGGTTGAAAGTCATTTCTTATTTGGATGCGTGCTCCGCCAAAAATTCTGATTCCATCACTGCTCTCTGCCACGATCGGATACACATCTGGATTATCAACCCATTGTGCTTTAACAGATGTTACTTTAGGTACGCCGTATTCTTCTAATACTTTTTCATGGCCTTGCACATACTTGAGGCACGCTTCCCGATCGTCGATCGAACGAAAGGCTCTAATTCTAAGGTCGATTTCTTCCTTCATCGATTTAAACAGTGTAATGAGTGAATATTTGATGAATAGGAAGTCGATAGGATTTTTTCACAACATCGGTAGATTTAAACAATCGAAACACAAATCCGAAGGAATAATCTGAATCTATTTGAAATAGTTTTTTAAATGCATTTTCAGCCTCGGCTAACAAGGCATTTTGCCAAGGCCGATGATAGGTATTGGGGTACAATCGATTTCTGTACATTAAAAAGGTAATAGGACTTACAGGTTGAAATCCGATTTCATATTGTGCAGCAAGTATCCAAATTTTCTCCACAGTTTTGCCCAACATAAGCATTTGGTTTCGATCGCACCCGTCAGATTGCACCATCATAAGGGCACCAGATTTTTCCACTGTTTCGCGACTCATTTTTTCAAGTCCTTTGCCTAAGCCCCAGTCGGCAGTAAGCGATAAAGCATTCCAGTCGCGTAATACTCTGAAGGCAGCTTTGTCGGTTACGGTGGGATTTAAGGTTTCGATGTCAATCCCGTCGCAGGTCTCTCGGGCATGGGCATCGTTCCAACGGGTTTCGTTCATAAAGTCGTGATGTGCCCATGGATGTGTCAATCGGATGCGATCTGCAATACCTACGAGCTTAGCGAATTCTTCGATGTCGGCTCTGTGGGTGAGAAGTTTAATTTTCTGGCCGGTTTCAAGCTGTTTTTCAGCTTCTTCAAAAAATGCAGCATCTATTTTTTCTATGCTTCCTTTCAATCGGTTTGTGTGTCGTTCGTATAGAAAGCGCACCCGAGCAGTTGCGGTGGAATCACTATTTTCAGATCGCTCGATCACTTGAATGGAAGCGATCAAATTTGTAAATTCATTATCTAATGAGTATTGAAGTTGGGTTTTAAGATGAAGCGCCTTTGCAGCTGTTTCAAAGTTTTCGAGTGCAGCTCCTAAGGCTAAATAGCTGCCTAAAAAATCGACATCGAGGAAGGAAAATGCTCTCCGTGGGTTTAGAAACAAATAAAAGGTGTCTTCGAAGAGCAACCACTTCCAGGGTTGGACGTTTCCGCCGGAAGGAGCCAGAGCCGCTGCTCGTATCAATGATTCGATTTCTTCAGTCGATAGTTTGAGGTAATGATTTTTCCTGGGTAGTTTTTTTACAAAATGGTCGAAGTACTGGTTCCAATCTGGTTCGTCTGGGGGAGTGGGAATGGATGGTTGAATCTCGTCTGCTGCTTTATCGGGTATTAGCTCTTCAAAGTCTAAATAATATCGACCGCTTTGGGTGTATTGGTTCAGAAAAATTCTGCGCGCCGTATCGGCTCCCATTGCTCCTCCAAGAAATACGCTCGATGCCAGTTGTGGCCAAGTATTAATGGTTTGCTGCACTTCGAGCATGCTTGCTTTCAGGCGGGCACTCATCTGCTCGGCGCTTACCATATCGAGTATGTAGGGAATTTTCTCTTCGTTTGTGAGTTCAGAGATGTTGTCAGGATTCAGCCCATCGGCCAGACCGTGGAGTATTGGGCGTAGAGGTTCGAGGTCGAAGCGCTCCACATCGAGCATACCCCGGTCGGAGGTGTCCATTAGTACAGGTATACCGAGCTCTCGGGCACGATGACGAGCGACGATTTTAATGTCCAGTCCGTCGCATTCATCTACGAGCAAGTCGATTTTTCCATCGGTGAGCAAAAAGTCATCAAGATTTTCACGCGTAATTCCTTCAGGATAGATTTTTACTTTTAAAAATGGATCTATTTCCGCTATTTCCCGAGCCGCGATTACTACCTTTTTTAAACCAATGTTAGTAATGCCTGAACGTAATCTGTTGATGTTGCTCAGCTCCAGTTCGTCGAAGTCCGCCAGGCGGAATTCAGTAGCTGAGCGCTCCATGGCCATTGTAATAGCAATGGTTTGACCCACTGATAATCCTATGATTCCAACCTTTTTAGATGAAAGAATTTTTTGTTCCTGAGGGGTTATTTTGTACTGATTACGCGCTGTTCGAACTCTGACGAAGTCTTCTTCTGATGGAATTCGACAAGCGGTATTTTTCCAAGGATAATATACCCAAATATCGGATTTTTCTTCTAATTTTTCTCGTATAAAATCTTTTGATTTTTGGTTATACAGAGAATGTTTCGAGGTAATTTCAGGATGCAATATTTTAAATAATTCGTGATAAATGGATTCTCTTATGTCATAAATAATCAGATTAGTTAAGTGTTTTTGTGCAATCTGAAATTCTTCGTTTGTAAAAAATTCTGCACGCCAATGTTCGATGAAATTTTCTATTGGAGTAAAATTTGAATTCATAGTATTGAATTTTCTTGAGCTCATCTTGTGAGCGATGCGCTAAAATAGAAAAATTTCGATTTTACAAAAAAGAAGATCAGCTTTGCCAAAAAATTAATTTTTTCGAGAAAAATGCTTCTTGGTTAATTGTTTAGTTTTGATTTAAAAAATTTAATCTGACTTTAGATTTGTTTTGTTTATTTGCGATTACCAAACTCAAGTAAATTATACTTAAAAAATTTCACTTCTATTTGCGTTTTTGAATCAAAAAACTACTATGAACGAAAGAGACTTGAAATCCATCAAAGTAGTGTATGTAGATGACGAAATGTCGAATCTCACAGCATTCAAATCAAATTTTCGACGTTTCTACACGGTAGAGACATTTATTAATCCCTCAGAAGCATTGGAGTGGCTCGATAAAAACGAAGCACATGTAGTTATCAGCGATCAACGCATGCCTGTAATGCAAGGAACAGAGTTTTTGGGAATTCTGTATGAAAAAAAGCCGGATATTGTTCGCATGCTTCTTACAGGTTATGCTGATATAAAGGCGGTAATCGATGCTATTAATGTAGGTCATGTATTCCGATACATTACCAAACCTTGGCATGAACACGATATGCGCACTGCCATTGAAAGTGCTTATGAAATGTATCGCCTAAAAAAAGAAAACGCTGAACTACTGCGCAAGCTCCAGAGGATAAATGAACAATTGGAATTTATGTACAGACAAAGCATTTTGTCCTGATAATGAAAAAGGCCTGACACCATCACGGGTCAGGCCTTTATTCATCACGCGTCACTACTTATTTGTTTCTTGCTTTTCTTCGCTCTTTAAGTTTTTCTCGTCTGTTTTTTCTTTCGTTTTTTAGTTTATTAAATTGTTCTTCGGTCAGCACTTTTTTTAGTTTTTCTTCGCGATCTTGAATGGCTTTTTTACGTTGTTCATTTAAATAAATCGCTTGTTCTGCGAATTCATCGTTGATTTTTGAAACTTCTAGGTACTGCTGTTCGCTGAGCATGAGCTCTTTAGAGAGTCTGTCTGTATTTCTTTTCGCCAACTCTTTAATCCTTTCAGGTGATAGTGCTGGCGATTCCTCTAATTGAGCCATTAAAGCTCCCACAGGAAGCACAAATGCTAATAGTATGATAATTAAACTTCTCATTTTTTGTCGCTTTTAATATTTGACAAGTTTTGTGCCAAAACGTTTAATTAATCCTTAGCCAATCTTTAGCGATGGATTAATTTGTCTTATGGCTGAAGTTTGGCAACTCAAACTCAATACCTTTGTATTAAGGCATACATGTTTATTGCAATTAAATGGAAAAACAGCAGAATTATTTGGGATATCATGTATCACTCACTGAAGTGGAACCTTGGAAAGACCTGATAATATGTGAGTTGGGAGAAGTGGGATTTGATATGTTTGAAGACACTGATAATGGATTTGTCGCCTGGGGTTATGAAAAAAATATTGATCAACAAAAAGCAATGAAGCTTTTGGAAGAGTATGAAAAAAAAGTTTCTCTTACTCTTCGAGTTGAGCAAACCCCTATCCAAAATTGGAATCAGGAGTGGGAAAAAAATTTTGATCCGGTGGAGATCCCTGGCTTTTTGCGCATACAGGCGCCCTTTCACCAATGGAAAGAGGGATTTCAATATTCCATCGTTATAGCGCCTAAAATGGCCTTTGGAACGGGACATCACTCTACAACTTATGGAATGTGTATGCTTATGCAGAAAATCGATTTCAAAGGTAAACGCGTGCTCGATATGGGATGTGGCTCTGGGGTTTTAGGAATATTGGCGCTTAAAATGGGTGCACACTCTGCTGATGGCATCGATATTGACGAGTGGGCTGTTCAGAATACGGAAGAAAATTCAGCTCTTAACTCAGTAAATATGTATGTAAAACTTGGCGATGCAAGTACTATTTCAGGAGTGTACGACGTTATTCTTGCTAACATACAGCGCAATGTGCTTCTGGCCGATATTCCCGAGTATATTAAGCATTTGTCCGGTGAAGGCAATCTTTTAGTATCGGGATTTTATCTAGAAGACATTCCTGCCATTGAGTCGGTATGTGTAGCACACCAATTATACTTAATTGACCGTTTTACAAATAACGGTTGGGTAGCCCTTCACTTTCAGAAAAAGAATTAGGATGAGTCGCATACAGGGGTGGTGTTTTTTTGGATTATTGAGTTTATTTCCGTTTTTATCTGCATCTCAAAAAGTTCGCTCCTTCAGCAACGATACAGCACTTTGGCGCTCTGAGGTTTATGAAGTACTCAAAGATCAAGACAAAGACAGGGCGGCTAAGTTGGTGAGTGAAATTAGTCCTATACTGAGTAGTGGAAAATTGTCTAAAGAAGCCTTTGAGTACCTTGTAAAAACAAGTAACACGCTGCTAAAGAAGAGACTACTCGACCTCGATGCATGGAACGACTGGTTTAAAGTAGTAATTCACCTAGCAGAACAAGAAGATCCAAAACACGCTCTTAGCTTTCACCAAGATTTTGAAATTTATACACAGAAAAATCCAAATAAAGCCATTCGCGACTACTTATCGGTAATGCATGGAGTCTTTTTAAAAGGTGAGCTTTATAACGATGGTCAGTTGAGATGGGTGTACACAGGTGCTTTTGAATTTTTGTTTGACAAAGAGCCTGTTTTTAAAATTTCAAACACTGATCTTTATGCTACCTTCAGAGGCGATAGCACTTATATCGAAAAAACACGTGGAACTTTTTATCCAAAAAGTTTGATTTGGTATGGACAAGAGGGTTTTATCTATTGGGAGCGCACTGGTCTGAGCCGCGATTCTGCCACGGCACGATTTCAAAAGTATCAGATAGATGTATCAAAAGCTTTTTTTGAGGCTGATAGTGTAACACTTTATACTAAAGTATATCTCAAAGAGCCTGTTAAAGGCCGGTTGGAGGAGCGACTGAGTAGCAGGAATACCCCTGAAACAGCCAATTTTCCGCGTTTTTATGCCTACCGAAAAGACATTGTCATAAAAAACATTGTAAAGGATGTCGATTATGTGGGTGGTTTTTCGGTGGTGGGCAGTGGTGTTTATGCCTCTGGCACACCTGACCATCCTGCTGCTTTTATACACTTTCATAACAAAAAACCTCAACTTATTGTACGTGGCGAGCGCTTTAGTCTTAAACCAAATTTATTTACTTCCGAAGCGGTGCAACTCTCCCTGTTGCTGGATGGCGACAGCATCTATCATCCACGACTTTACTACAGGTTGATACCCGACGATCGCATTGTTACTTTGATTCGCCAAAATGAGGGTCTTGGCCTTTCACCTTTTGTAGATTCGTACCACAAGTTGATCATGCGTTTTCAAACCCTGGTTTGGAAGTTGGGCGATGAGAAAATTTTAATCTCCAACATGAACCAAGGCTTAGAAATACCTGCAACATTTGAATCAGCCCAATACTACCGCGAAGAGCGAATGGATCGTTTAAGAGGGCTTAGTAACAAACACCCGCTGATGGAAGTAATTGAAATGAGCAAATACTTCGGTTCAGAGGTGCTCGACGCTGATAAAGTAGCCGAATATTTGCGCATCAATCCCCAAAACGGTAGAATATTTTTAATGAATTTGGCCGTTGAAGGTTTTTTAAAGTACGATTTAAATACCCACAGAGCAACCATCTTACCACGCACGTATGAGTATGTAAACAACTATTTAGACAAAAGAGACTTCGACGTTATTCAGTTTGTATCGTCAGTAAGTGGTAAACCAAATGCAACGCTCAGTTTGCTTTCTTTCGATTTAACCATCGAGGGGGTAAACAGCATCGCTTTGAGCGATTCACAGCAAGTAGGGCTTTTCCCCGCTGATCGAAAGATCGTAATGCACCGCAATCTGAATTTTGATTTTTCGGGTCGAATCTTAGCTGGGCGCTTCAGCTTTTGGGGGCGAGAGTTTAAGTTTAAATATGAGCCATTTATTATCGACATGCCTACGATTGACTCTATGCGCTTTGCTGTTGAGAGTTTTGAGAAAGACGCCACCGGAATTGTCACATTAGTAAACGTTCAGAGCGTACTGGCTGATCTAACCGGACAACTCGATATCGATAAACCTAACAATAAATCAGGCAGGAAATCACATGCAGAATATCCAATTTTTAGATCCCTAAAAGAGAGCTACATCTACTACGATAAGCCAAGTATTCACAATGGGGTGTACAACAAAAAGGACTTCTTTGTGCGCTTAGAACCCTTTACCATCGACAGCCTCGACAACAAGCGCACAGAGGGTATATCGTTTGACGGTACGCTGGTGAGTGCTGGTATCTTTCCCGACATTCAACAAACCATAAAGGTTCAGCGCGATTATTCATTGGGCTTTGAGATGGAAACGCCCGTCACGGGGCTGGCAGCTTATGGCGGAAAAGGAAAATTCACACAAAGTCTTTCTCTATCTAACAAAGGTCTTCGCGGTGATGGCCGGATAGACTATCTCTCATCGGTGGCTATAGCAAAAGAATTCTTCTTCTTCCCGGACTCTACCAATGCCGTGAATGTCTCTTACGAAATTGCTGAAGATTCAAAATACAACGTACCACATGTGCAAGCCGACAATGTCGTGCTTCACTGGGAGCCGAAGCGCGACATCATGTTTACGCAGAATACTTTGAGCCCTTTTTCGATGTATGACGACATAGCCATGAGGGCTGAAGGAAGAATGGCGCTCTCACCTAAAGGGCTTAGGGGCGATGCAGCCATAGCCTTCCAAAACGCTGAGATGAAATCGCGCGACTTCTCCTTTCGCCGACGCGAGTTTTCTGCTGATACGTCTAATTTCAGGGTACGTCCTTACGATTCAGGACCGTGGGTGTTTGAAACGCTGGCAGCTTCCTCTTATGTGAACTTTGACAAAATGAAGGGCAACTTCACCCTTCATTCAGCAGCTCAGTACATGCACTTCCCCGAGCATCTGTACATCGCTTACATGGATTATGCCGACTGGCATATTAGAGAAAAGTCGATCGAAGTAATGAAGAAAAGTGCATTGCCTTCGTCACGCATGGTAAGCACTCGTCGCGACCAAGACAGTCTTCAGTTTGTGGCAGGTAGTGTAAAGTTTAGGATGGTAGAAAATTACTTAGAGGTTTTTAAAGCTTTTGAGATTGAGGTGGCCGACGCTACCATTTATCCTGATACAGGCTATGTGGTGATCGATCCTCAGGCTCAAATGCGCACACTTAAAAATGCCAAAATCATCGCCAATCGCCAAACGAAATATCACACCTTTGAAAAAGCCACTGCGAGCATCATCTCGAGGAAAAATTATACAGGATCCGGATATTATCAATATTTAGACGAAGACAATACTGCCTGGCCTTTATTCTTCGATCTGATACAGGTAAATCGCCAAGGAATTACCAATGGTAGGGCTCAAATTTCAAAAGACGACGCCTTCTTCCTCAGCACCTATTTTGCCTTTTACGGCGAGGCATTATTAACTGCGCCAGAAAAACAACTCACTTTTGATGGCTATACACTGATCCAACACACGTGCGAAAGAATACAAACAGATTGGTTCCCCTTCAAGTCTATAATCGACCCAAAAAACATCATAATTGACTTACCTGAAACAGCTGAAGAACTCAACCGCGCCCGAATTTTTAACGGAATTTACATCGCCAATGACTCGACATCTGGCTATTCTGCATTCCTGTCGAAAGAGAGCAGTAGAGCTGATCTGGAGCTGATTCTGGCCGGAGGACAACTCTATTTCGATAAGGCACAAAACAGTTACATCATCACAACAGCCGAGAAAGTCAAAAATTCGGAAGCAAAAGGAAACTACCTGGCATTAAACATAAAAACCTGCGAAATGTATGGAGAGGGCCGCCTTTCGTTTGGCGACCGCACAGGCCTAGTTGAAATCGATGCCTATGGAACCATTCGGCACAAGCTAGCCAACGACGAAATTACCATCGATATGTGGATGGGCTTTGATTTTCACTTTAACGATGATGTGCTTAAGGCTATTTCCCAGACACTTAAAGACGCGGATCTTCCCTCTGCTGATTTAAGCAGGAGGGCATTTGCTGTGGCTGTAAACGAAATGCTCGACGGTCGCGAGCGTCAGCGATTCATTGACGAACTGCGAAAAACAGGCTTGCCCGAACGAATGCCCAAACCATTTCAAAGTACTATTACCTTCAGCGACATCAGGCTAAAGTGGAACCCAGAAACCAATTCGTTCTTTTCCGAAGGACCAATAGGCATTGGTTCGATAGGGAAAGTACAGATTAATAAACGCGTAAACGGTATACTTGAAATAGCCCGTAAACGCCGGGGGGATGAGGTGACGCTGTACATCGATTTAGGAAGTAAGGATGTATACTTCCTTCAGTACAGGCGAAATCTCATGGAGTTTTACTCACCACGCCAAGAGTTGATGGACATGATTACCAACACAAAGCCCGATGCGCGTCGCAAGGAAGAGAAGGGCAAGCAACCCTACTCATATACAACCTCTACTCGCGGAAAAATGAACCGATTTATAAACCGCATGGAAGGTGAAGGCGAATAATAATAGACATCGATCTTAGGGAAGTATGCTTTTGTTTTTTAAACCTTCGTATTGAATAAGTTCAGCTTTAAGTGAGCCAACTAATAATTCTGTTTTGATTAAAACTGGTACTTTGTTGTCGTCGTTTGATACCCAAATGGTCATTGTGTCTTTGTCTTTGAAAACTCGACCTTGTTGAACTAAAGGCTTGAATTTCAGGCAATTGATTTTTCCAAATTTGGTTTTAATAGTCTCTTCCCCAATATATCGGATTTGAAACTTAAACATTTCGTGATCGAGAAACACCGGAATCTGAATTACAGCTCCCGGAGTGAGTGATTTAATGTCGATAAACCGAGCATAGTAAAAGGCAGAAAAAATGTCTTGAGTGCGGTCTTCGAGCTGAAAGATTTTGTTTTTATCCAGCAATATGTCTACAGCAGTGTTTGTTTTAGAGTCGAAGAGGATGTGGTGTTTAATGATGTACCCACCTTCATCCACATCTCTGATGAATTCTATAGGTTCCAGGTTATCGATATCGTAGTAAGTTTCATATCTGTCGCGCACTCTGAAAAACCATTCGAACATTCCTTTTGAATAGCCGATGCCTACCATGTGGGCGATGTTTTTTCCTTGGCGCTGCTGAATGTCATCAACGCTTAAAATGGCTTCTCCAGCTGTAAGTAATCCGTAAGATATTGAATACACAAGTCGCTCGCCGGTAGCAAATGGCTTGACTGAACTGATGCGATTGGTTGGAGTGTTTTCGGCAGTTTGTACGGATGATTGTGCTCCGGCAGTGAGTGCTAAAAGTATTACTATGGCACTTTTGATGTTCATACGGAAACTTCTTTGTGCAAATAACTTCTAAAAAAATGCCAAAATTTTACTTTTGTCCAAAGATAATAACAGTATTATGAGACTCGCCATTTGGTTACTACTATTGGGCTTTTTGATTTATTCAGAAAACAGGCTTCGCACAGTTGGTGAAGAACGCCTTAAACCTTTGGTAAAAGGCATGAATCCACCGGACTTATCCATTGGAATATCGAGAGAGAGTTTGATAAATTTTTATGAAACAGCCGGTCGGGAAGGAAGAGAGACCTACACTAACATATTGATGAGATACGACCTGCTATATCCTCTTTCCTATGGATTGTTTTTTGCCTACACCATTTCGCTTCTTATACGGAATTTCCGCAAGCGCTTTTTAAGTATCCTGATTTTTCTGCCTCTTATCGGTATGCTGTCAGACTTTGTAGAGAATGCGGGCTTTATACTGCTCGCTTACGAATACCCAAATTTTGACGATCAACTGTTTGAAATAGCTCGAACAGCACAAATACTCAAGTGGTCAATGGCCTTCGCTTCAATAGCCTCTATACTTGTGCTATTGGTAGCTAATGGAATTAGACTCACCAATAGAACCAAATCTTAAAGCAGGAATAATCATTAAAACAAGGGCATTTAGCGCTTTTTGTTGTTTTGCTTTTTACCCTTTTTGTTTTTTCGATCTCTTCCCTGATTTTTTTCTTTTTGTCTTTCGGTTCTTTGAGAACGTTCGATTTTTACCTCATGAAGGGGAAATTGATCCAATATTTCCAATTTTTTAGCCACGAGCTCGAGGTTTGCTTTGTGTCGGGAAATATTTTTCTCAACCTCTTTGATAAAGGGATTTGAACTCGATTTATTAGAGAAAAGATTGATGTTGTTTTCTAGTTTTTGGAGGTCTTTTTTGAGGTCGTCGTACTGATGGAGGAGTCTTTGTCGCTCTATATACACAGCCTGCTTGTCGTCAGCATCCCACAAAGCTTGCATTTTCGCTTCGAAACGCACCAAGTAGATATTTTCTTTATCGAGATCGAGTTTTTCAAAGAGTGCATCTATTAGCTTTTGAAACTCTTTATCGATGTCGCGATATTCAGCAGGAACTTTTCCAAGTGACTTCCACTTTTCAATTTGTTCTTTTAAGAAGGTAACACTGATGTTATCTGATGGAGTAGTCTTTAACTCTTCGAGAAGGGCTTTTTTGTTTTCGTAATTTTTGTAAAGCTCAGCTTCTTTTTCTTTAAGGTATGCATGATATCTGTCGAAAAAGGAGTTGCACAACTCTCTGAATTCATTCCACATCGATTCAGAGAGTTTTCTTGGCACCGGACCGATGTTTTTCCAATCGGCCTGCAATTTTTTAAAAAAGTTTACCCCCTCTTCCCAGTCAGTTCTTTCAGCATTTTGACGTGCGAGTTCGATCAGTTCTTTTTTCTTCTGAAGGTTTTGCTGCTGAACCTGTTTGAATTGCTTGTAAAAAGCGTTTTTGCGCTTTATTATATCTCGAATAGCTGCGTTGAAATCTTCCCAAATTTTATCGTTTTCTTCATGCAGAACCCTACCGATTTTTTTAAATCTTTCGGCGTACGAACTCAAACTTTGGGTCAGATTTTGCCAGCCTTCATGTGTATTGATTTCATCAAGATTAATGGAACGCAGCTCTTCGAGAATAGCTTTTTTCTGAGCGATTTTTTCCTCTTTTTCCTTTTTAATTAGCTCTGCCAATTCACTTTTTTTACTACGCACTTTGTCAATAGCTTCATAGAATGCCTTTGCAAGTGCTTCTCGATTTTCGTAAGGAACAGGCCCTGTTTCTCTCCACTCTTTTTCAAGCGCTCTTACGGCTTTATTAAAATCAGCGATGCGTTCAAAAGTCTTATCTGCCAATTCGAGTGCTCGCTGTATGATTTCTTCCTTGATTTCCTGATTTTTTCTAAAGTGAAGTTCCCTAAAATCTTTATTTAACTTGAGATTGTCATAAAATCTGTCGAGGTAAAAAGAATAGGTACGATTTATGTGATCGGCCACATTGTAGGGTATAGGGCCAATTTTTTTCCAATTTTCTTGTAAGTTGCGGACCTTTTCGAAAATTTCCTCCGTAATGTCCACATTCATGGCAAGCGCTTTCAGCTCATCGAGTATAAGCTGCTTTTGATGAAGGTTGTTTTCGAGTTGTTCCTTTTTTTCTTTATAATATTCACTTAGTTTGTTCTTGTATTCTTTGTAAAGTTCTTTGAATTTGATACGAAGCGGCTGTTCATAGCTGAAATCTATTTCATTGCCACCTTCTTCGACAAAGGCGTGGAGCTTATCTCTGCGCTCTTCGTCGAGATGATAGAGCAGATGCCTTTTGATGGCTTCCATATGCTGCTTTATGGCAGATACATGGTTGTGTTTCAGCAGCGAAACAGCTTCTTTATAGAGTTTCTCTGGAGTATAATCTGCATATTTACTAAATAGACTTTCTGACTCTGAAGCTTCGTCTTCATGATCTTCTTCGTCAGAGTGATGCTCCTGGATTATGTCATCCATTTCATCATTTTGAGAAATCGAAGTTGTTTCCGGAGTAGAGGTTACGGTTATTTCATTTTGATCATCTACAGTCTTAGCCATATTGTTTTCGTGAAGTCCGTTGTTCATAGTCATTATGTAAATATCAGAATAACAGTGTTTTACAAAGAATGTTTTGATATAAATTCCCACGCTTTGCGAGCTTGTAAATGTAGCATTTCAAGTCCATTTTGCACATAGGCCTTTTGGTTTTCACATTTTTGTAAAAAAAGAGTCTTTTCCGGATTGTAAATCAAGTCAAAACAATAGCTTTTGGGTTTGATTTTTTTAAAGTCTATGGGTGGATGTTCATGGATACTCGGATACATTCCCAGTGGAGTGGTATTTACTATGATATCGGGGTATTCAAAGGCACTTTGATTAACCTCTTCATAAGTAAAGACATCAGCATTTTTTTTTGTGCGTGAAACTAGTATGTAAGGAATTCTCTGTTTTTCAAATACATATTTTATGGCAGCGGCACTACCGCCAGTACCGAGTACCATGGCATTTGACGGTACCCAACCGTTTAAAAATTTTAAAAGACTGATTTCGAAGGCCACTGCATCTGTATTGTGACCGATTAACTTACTTCCGTATGCTTTTACTACCGTATTAACTGCACCCACACCCTGAGCTTCTGGGGTAAGGTCGTGCAAGTAGTTGAGTATTTCCCGTTTGTATGGTATGGTTACATTAAAACCAATAATAGATTCATCTTTAAGGAGTCTAGAAACTTGTCGAATATCAGAAATTTCAAACAGTTGATACGAAAACTCTGATAAATCCTCTTGCTCAAAAAGCTTTTTCCAAATTTTAGGTGAATATGAGTGGCTTAAAGGATAGCCAATAAGACCTATTATTTTACCCATTGCCTCGCTCACTAACCAGCTTGGCAGCCATCACCTCAATGGTAATTACGAGAGCCGCGCCAATTATGAAAAATATAAAACATTCAAAAATCATCGGATCACTTTGCATTTCAGTAGGCCATATGCTGCGTTCGATAAAGGGCACTTCTATGCCTTTGCTGTTGATGCGGGTTTGTAAAACTTTCTTCCAAGGCCACACTTTATAGAGAGCGCCGATCATAAAACCACTTAGCAAGCCAACTGCTGCATCGTGGTATTTATTTAACAGCCATGTTAGGACGTTTGCCATTACCAAAAGCCCAAGTCCGCATCCAACGGCAAAAAGTATAATAATTCCGATTTGCAAAGAGGTAACAGCTTGAAGTATGGTCTCGTACTTGCCTAACAGAAGCAATATAAAACTGCCCGAAATGCCTGGCAATATCATGGCTGATATGGCAATAAAGCCGCTAAGGAAAATGAAGAAATTTCCTTCGGGCAAAGAGACCGGAACAGACCGAGTAATTTGGAACGCGATCGCAAATCCCAAAAGTAATAACGCGATTACGGCAACAGTCCAGGTTTTTATTTTTCTCATTACCAAAACAGAACTTGCCAAAATCAGCCCAAAAAAGAAAGACCACGTAAGTAATGGATAAACACTCAAAGCGTATTGAATAGCTTTTGCCAGGGATGCAATGGAGACGCCAATTCCGAGAAAAAGCGGTATTAAAACGCCGAGTCGGGCAGATTGTGCAAATGCTTGAAAGCCATTTGACTTCCACTCAAGCCAAGCCGGTCCGCCAAGATTTTTAATGCCTGCAAGCAGATCTTCATAAACACCTGTAATGAATGCAATGGTGCCACCCGAAACACCTGGTACTATATCAGCAGCACCCATACCCATCCCCTTTAAAAATGTTAAAAAATACTGTTTCATTTTAATAAATTGCCGACAAACCTAAGTGAAAAAAGGCAATTATGCCGGAGTATTCCGCTTTTGACCTGTTGATAAAAATGCCTGCACGGCCTGTATTTGTTGTAATTTTGTGGCCAAATTTGAAGTAATACTTCTCCTTATTTACCATGCCTGATTTTGAATACGACGAAACCACCGGCTTAGTAATGCGCTTTGAGCGTATGCTCGCCGAGGATCGTCAAGAATACTTTGACATTGATGAGTTAGAAATAATCATCGATTATTATTACGCCAGCGAGGAGCTCAAAAAAGCCTTGAAAGTAGCCGATTATGGCTCCGAGATCTTTCCTGCTTCTGAAGTGTTTCCGATTCGCAAAGCGCAGATCTACATAGATCTGGGCAGAATCGACGAATCCCGTAGAGTATTGAAAAAAGCTGCACAGATAGATCCAGACAATCCAGATGTACTCTATCTGCACGCCGAAATACATTCTAAAACCGGCAATCATCAACTCGCTATCCAATACCTCAAAAGACTCACTCAACTGTATCCCGAAGACACTGAGGCTTTGACTTTTTTAGCTTCTGAATATGTTGTGGTTTCTAACTTTCAGCAAGCCATAAGTATCTATCGTCAGTTGATCGAGGAATTTCCTGAAGATCATTTCATCTTACACAATTTGGTAAATTGTTATGATGAAATAGGCAACCATGAAGAAGCCATTAAGCTTATAAACAACGTTATAGATAAAGTACCTTACAACGAAGTTGCATGGCACAATTTGGGAAATATGTATGCCAAAAGTGGCAATTACGAGAAAGCCATTTGGGCATACGAATATTCTATTCTGATCGATGAAAATTATATAGCGCCCTATTATGACCTTGGCTACACCTATGAAACAGTGGGCAACTATGAAAAAGCCATAGAAATCTACAACCAAGCTTTAGAAATAGACATCTTCACAGCGCATTCCTACTTATGTCTCGGCAGGTGTTATGAGGCTTTAAATTCCAACAAAAAAGCACTTTTTTACTACAAAAAAGCTCTCGAAGAAGATGAAAATAACCCAGCAATACATGCTGCTCTCATAAAATTTCATGCGCAAAAAGATCACAATCGCAAGGCTCTATTGACTCACATCGAAAGGCTGCTCGAATTAGAGCCTGATGCCGAAAGCAAGCTTTTAGCTGCAAAAATTCTCTTTGCTCATCGACTTGACGTCGAGGCCATGAAGATCACAATAGAACTCATGGCTCAGCGGAAGTATGACAAAGAGCTCCTTCTCTACTACACGCGTGTGCTTATCGGCACCAATCGATTTAAAATAGCCATTAAGATATTGCGGTATCTGACGGATGTGCATCCCGACGATATACATATTAGAATAATTTTAACAGCTGTGTACATGCTAAATGACAACAATGCCTCTGCAAAAATTCATTTTCGGAAAGTCCGCAAACTCAGTTCCTATACCTTAGATGATCTGGTAGTACTGTTTGATCAATTTTTAAATACGGATGACCTCTCCGAGTGGATGTTTGATGTGAACATGGGGTTGTAGCGCTTCGAATGCCCTGCAAACATGACGATCCTCAATCAAATACGCGAATGGATTAACATACGACTGTACCCTTCCAAAAGAAGGGTGCTTTTGTTTTTGAGGTATTCATCCTTTTTTGTAGCGCTCGGTACCTTATGTGCACTTGTCATAAATTACGGCTACGAGCTCAGTGGTGAAGACCGAAGAATGGTCTATCAAATCGTTCGCTTTTCCTTGGTTTTTTACTTGATTAAATATGTAATAAAAATTATATACGATTTCCACCCTCTAGCGTTTATTAAAAATACCTTAAGGGAGGGCCTTATAATGCTCATCATTTTTGTGAATTTGCTCACAATTCACTTTTTCGATTTCAACGTGTTAACTTTTTTAGGTAACTTATTCGATATCGGCGATATCAATCACTTTTTTGAGGTGGGTATTCAAGTGTATTTTTTAATTGTATTTTTAATAGAAGTAGGAAAGGCGACATCAATACTTGAAAAGATAAATGTAAGCCCGAGTACATTGTTTATTTTTTCATTCATCATTCTAATAACCGTTGGAACAGCCCTGCTGATGATGCCAGAGATGAACACAGCCGGGGTTAGTCCTCGATTTATTGATGCTCTTTTCACCAGTATATCTGCCAGTTGTGTAACAGGTCTAACGGTGGTTGATACCGGTAATTTTTGGTCGGTTAAAGGGCAATTCGTCATAATGGTGTTAATACAATTTGGCGGATTGAGCATTATCAGTTTTGCTACACTACTTGTACTTTTTACTCGAAATAACATCGGAATTCGTCAGCAAAGCATTATGCAAAACAATCTTCTGGCTGATTCATTAAGTAGCTCTTCAGGTCTTTTAAAACGTATTTTTTATTATACTTTTTTCTTTGAAATTATCGGTGCTACGTTGTTGTATTTGTCCTATTACGGAAAGGTAGATTCGAGTGTGGGAAACAATATTTTCAATGCGCTTTTTCACAGCATATCAGCTTTCAATAATGCAGGCTTTTCAACTCATATTGGTGGATTTACATCCGATGAAGTGGATGATGTATATTTATTACATATTCTTATTGCTTTTTTAATCATTTTCGGCAGTTTGGGCTTTTCTAATATTTTTGATTTATTTTCGATCAGAAGGCGAAGAAGAGAACAAAGAAAGCCTTGGTTAGGGCTTAAAATCGACACTAAGATTTCGCTTTATGCCAGTAGTATTTTAATCTTGGTGGGTGCAGTTTTGTTTTACCTTTTGGAGGAAAAAAATGTGCTTTCTGGTAAAGATCTCTTTGCTAAAATTACCACATCTTTTTTTCAATCAGTAACCACACGTACAGCTGGCTTTAACACGGTAGATGTTGGGTCACTTCAGATGTCCACAATGATAATTTTTATCTTTCTCATGTTTATTGGTGCCTCACCGGGTTCAACAGGGGGTGGTATTAAGACAAACACTTTTGTACTGATTTTTTTAGGCACTTACACCATCATCCGAGGTCGTGCTCGCTTTGAGCTTTTTAAGCGCACGATTCCGCACGATTTAGTACTTAAGGCCTACTCTATAATGCTCTTCGCCATTTCGATCATCAGTCTGGGTATTTTTCTTCTCTCGTTGTTTGAGCCACAATTTTCCTTAATTCAAATATCTTTCGAACAGGTAAGTGCTTTTGCAACGGTAGGGCTTTCAACGGGCATTACACCTCATCTCAGCACAGCCGGAAAAATCATCATAATGTTTACCATGTTTATTGGAAGAGTAGGACCATTGACCCTGGCTTATTCACTCTTGCGGCAAACCAGGGCCAATGCTTATAAATACCCTGAAGCACGTATGATGGTGGGTTAATGTATTATTTAAATAAATTTTTTACCCATTTTATCTTGTTGCCAAAAGGCGGGTAGCGCAGAGGAATGTCGATCCAGGTAGATTTGTACAATACGCTGCGCTCGTGCGAAAAGCAGTCGAAGCTGCGCTTGCCGTGATAATTTCCCATGCCGCTATTGCCTACGCCACCGAAGGGCAAATGGTCGTTGGCAACTTGCATCACAACTTCATTGATGGCAGCTGAGCCAGAAGAGGTTTTTTGCAGGATTAATTCTTGCTCTTTGGAATCTTCTGAAAAAATGTAGAGCGCAAGCGGCTTTGGTCTTTCGTTGATGAATTGAATGGCTTCATGGAGTGTTTCAAAAGTTAAAATGGGCAAAACTGGACCAAAAATTTCTTCCTGCATCACAGGTTGATCGGCTGTAGCTTCTACGATGGTGGGCTCGATGTATCGGCGTTCGATGTCAGCGCGACCTCCAAAAAGCACTTTTGAGTGACGAATATAGTTTGCGATGCGCTCTGCATGGCCACGGCTTACGATGGCTGGATATTCTGGATTTTCAACTGGATTTTGACCATAGAATTTGTGGACATACTCCTTAAGTTTTTCGATTAAAGGCTCTTTAACGCTGCGCTGTACCATGATGTAATCAGGTGCTATGCATGTCTGGCCGGCGTTAATCAGCTTGCCCCACACAATTCGGCGTGCTGTTACATCAATGTTAGCCTTTTCAGTGACGATAGTTGGGCTCTTACCGCCTAATTCGAGCACAACCGGAGTCAGGTGTTTAACTGCTGCTTCGTAAACAATTTTGCCTACTCGGGGGCTACCGGTAAAGAATATTTTATCCCATTTAAGCTCTAATAATGCCTTTGATACTTCCGGACCACCGGGGAGCACTTTTACGAAAGATTCGTCGAAGGTGTTTGAAATAATCTTCTCAATAACAGAAGCTACAGTAGGTGTAAATTCAGAGGGTTTGATTACTGCAGTATTACCCGCTGACAGAGCACCTATAAGTGGCATCATCACGAGTTGGAAGGGATAATTCCAAGGTGCTATGATGAGGGTTTGTCCGTAGGGTTGGGGAAGTATTCTACTCACAGACCAAAAGTGGATTAATTGATTGGTGGGTACGTGTTTGCCTTTAGCCCACTTAGGTAAATTTTTGTAATGGAGTTGAATTTCTTGATAAACGATACCAAGTTCAGTGGCCCATGCTTCGAACTCCGATTTTCGCAGGTCGGTGTGAAGTGCGCTAAGGATTTCACCTTCATACAATTCTATGCTTTTTTTAAGCCGCATAAGAGCTTCGCGTCGATTTTGTACGGCTAGGGTATGTCCTTCAGCAAAGTACTTTTTCTGTTTTTCCAGAAGGTGAGAGAAGTTTATGGAAGTTATTTCTACGGTGTTCATAGTCGCATTTTTACAATAAAGCGATAAGCAAAAAAATTTGTTCAGTAGCGTCGGCCCATGCGATAGATTTCGTCGTAGTAATAAATGGCACCACTTGTAGTTTGAACGTAAGAGCGTTGATGAAGATGATCGTCTTTCGTGCGCTCTTCTACAGGAACATTTTTGTAGTAATTGCTGCGATATGTGAATCCGATATTCGAGTTTGGGTTAAACGATGGCAGTTTTCTAGCTCCATTGGAAGAATCGTGCACAATAGTTAGGGGTTTGTAGGGGAGAGAAAAGGTAGATTCTGTTTGAGTCAAATGCTGAGCTGAAGGAAGCGTATGCAGAAGTAAAAACAAAAGTGAGATAGCAGGTTTCATGGCTTTTGGAAAAAGAAAAGCCGCCCATATTTTGTGGCGGCTTAAAAATAAGGATAAAACTTTAATTAATTCCATCCAAAGCCAAAGTAGTCAGGTCTTCCATCGGGGCGAATACCCTGAATCAGCACACCGTCGCCTGATTTTAGACCTTGTAACATAGCGTTAAACTCCTCTACAGAGCGTACCGGACGATTGTTAGCAGAGGTAATGATGAATCCGTCAGGAACTCCGATTTTGCGGAATTTTCCACCTGGTTGTGTACTAACTACCTTAACGCCGTGAGAAATGTTAAAACGGCGTTTGTCTTCGTTAGAGATGTTTTCGAGCTTCGCACCTAAAATGTTTTCAAGGGCGAGATCTTCTTTCTTCACGATTTTGGTGTTGCCGTGAATATTGCGAAGTTTTACTTTGAAGTCACGGCGTTTATCGTCTCTTAGCACAGTCACCACGACTTCATCGCCAGGTCTTTTGCGACCGATTAATTCCTGAAGTTCTGAAACTTTAGAAATTTCGCGTCCATCGATAGCTATAACGATGTCTCCTTTTTTGATGCCTGCGGCTTCAGCAGCACTATTTTCATTTACTTCATTTATGTAAACTCCTTTTGTTTGCTTGATATTCAATTCACGAGCAAGTGCCGGCGACAGATCTGCAATGGACACTCCGAGGAAAGCTCTTTGTACATTGCCGTATTCGATCAAGTCTTCCATTACCTTCTTTACAATGTTAGAAGGTACAGCGAAGCTATATCCTTCAAAAGAACCGCGGGTAGATGATATAGCCGTATTAATGCCCACCAACTCTCCGCGTGTATTTACTAAAGCGCCACCGCTGTTTCCAGGGTTTACAGCTGCATCTGTTTGAATAAAAGCCTCGATCGGGAATTTGTCGGCAATGATATTGATGGAGCGCCCTTTTGCACTTACAATTCCGGCAGTCACTGTTCCGGTTAGATTAAAGGGATTACCCACTGCGAGCACCCATTGACCTACTCGGAGTTCATCGCTATTGCCAAATTTTATAAATGACAGATTGTCAGCATCTACTTTAAGCAGCGCAATATCTGTTGCAGGGTCTGTACCCACTACCCGAGCGCTGAGTTCGCGATTGTCGTGCAATACGACGGTGATTTCGTCGGCATTTGCGATTACGTGGTTATTGGTAACAATGTATCCATTTTTGGTTACAATCACTCCGCTACCAGTGCCTTGTTGTATGCGATCGGGCATCTGGCTGCGTCCGAAAAAGAGTTCTTCAAAAGGACTGAGCTGACGACCGCGGATGGTGGCAGAGGTTTTTACGTGCACTACGCTTGGCAGGGTAATTTCGGCTGCTGCTATGAAGTCGCCATCTTCAGGCGCAGCAGATGCCGGTCTTACAACCCCACTGTAACCTTCTTCACGAATAATGCGCACTTCAGGCTTTTCAAAAAAGAATTTATAACCTGCCAGAGTAGCTGCACCGGCTAGTATGGCAAAAGATATTTGAGCAAGCGTTTTTTTCATCGCTGTAAAAATTTTTAATTTTTGAGGCGTTTATGCCAAAAACTGTTCCAACCCCAATTTTATTGAAAACACAGCAATTTTTAACACTTGAGACAGATATCCTACTTCACCGGCGATTGCACAATTGATTTGATCACTTTTAGTGCCTCGGGTACATGCGATTTGGGCGCAAGGTTGCTCTTGTATGCCCAGGCTATGTTTCCATTCAGGTCAATAATATAGGTAATCCGAGAGAAGAAAACCCCCAAAAATCCAGTAGGTACGTCGTACATCCGGCGGATGGAACCATCGACGTCAGTGGCTAAATGAAAGGGCAAATTGAATCGGCTTGAAAACTGGGCATGAGAGTCGTCTGAGTCGCCCGAAATGCCAATTACCTCTGCTCCATGTTCAACAAACTCTTCGTATTCGTCACGAAAACTGCAGGCCTGAGCAGTACAGCCCGGGGTAAAATCTTTAGGATAGAAATAAAGTACAATGATTTTTCGACCAATAAATTTTGATAAATGCAATTTTTCGCCATGTTGGTTTTTGAATTCGAACAAGGGCGCTTTTGACTGAAAAGGCAACATTTTTTGTTTTTTGGAGAAAAACCTGGCTTGTAGTGGAATTGTTTTTCGATGCCGATGAAAAATTACTTTTCACCGTAGTGGACTGACATTTTCTAAAAATTTATAGCAACATGGGTGACAAAAAGTCATTTTTGCTGAGATTTTGCCTGATGGCACGTGTATTGACAAGTTTGAATGTAAAATTTTGAAAACAATCGGATTATGAGCAAAATAATTGGAATCGACTTAGGTACTACCAACTCATGCGTTGCTGTAATGGAGGGCAATGAGCCGGTAGTAATTCCAAACAGCGAAGGCAAGAGAACAACGCCTTCGGTAGTAGCTTTTGTGGAAGGAGGTGAGCGCAAAGTGGGTGATCCCGCTAAGCGTCAGGCAATAACCAACCCCAAAAAGACAATTTATTCTATAAAGAGATTCATGGGACGCACATATGATGAGTCGCTTTCAGAAGCGAGTCGTGTGCCCTATAAAATTGTGAAAGGTGACAATAATACACCTCGTGTAGAAATCGATGGCCGCCAATACACTCCGCAAGAGATTTCGGCCATGATTCTTCAGAAAATGAAAAAAACAGCCGAAGATTATCTCGGTACTACCGTAACTGAAGCCGTAATTACTGTACCTGCATATTTTAACGACGCTCAACGTCAGGCTACAAAAGAGGCTGGTGAAATTGCTGGTCTTAAGGTGCGTCGCATTATAAACGAGCCAACTGCTGCAGCCCTTGCCTACGGTATTGACAAGAGAGGCAAGGACATGAAGATCGTGGTCTTTGACTGCGGTGGTGGTACTCACGACGTATCAGTACTCGAGCTTGGCGACGGTGTTTTTGAAGTACGCGCAACTGATGGCGATACACACTTAGGAGGTGATGACTTCGACCAAGTAATTATCGACTGGTTGGCTGATTCCTTCAAACAAGAAGAAGGCATTGATCTCCGCAATGACCCGATGGCGTTACAGCGCTTGAAAGATGCAGCTGAAAAAGCTAAGATTGAGCTATCGTCTTCATCAACTACTGAAATCAATCTACCTTACATTACCGCTACCAATACAGGACCCAAACACCTTGTAAAAACACTTACAAGAGCTCAATTTGAGCAACTTTCACACCACCTCATCCAGCGCACTATCGAGCCATGCCGCTCGGCTCTGCAAAAGGCTGGATTGACCGTAAACGACATCGATGAAGTAATACTGGTAGGTGGTAGTACACGTATACCCGCCATTCAAGAAGCGGTGCGCAAATTCTTTGGCAAGGAACCTTCAAAAGGTGTAAACCCTGATGAAGTAGTAGCTATTGGTGCTGCCATTCAGGGTGGTGTTCTCAGCGGTGATGTAAAAGATGTATTGCTGCTCGACGTTACTCCGCTCTCACTTGGTATCGAAACTCTGGGAGGTGTATTCACTAAACTGATCGAGGCAAACACTACCATACCCACTCGCAAGAGTGAAATCTTCTCGACAGCCACTGACAACCAACCTTCCGTTGAAATTCACGTTCTGCAAGGAGAGCGCCCAATGGCTAAGGACAACAAAACCATCGGTCGCTTCCACTTAGACAACATTCCGCCGGCTCCAAGAGGAGTGCCTAAGATTGAAGTGACCTTTGACATCGATGCCAACGGTATCTTGAACGTATCGGCTAAGGATATGGGAACCGGCCGTGCTCAGAGCATCCGTATTGAAGCTTCTTCTGGATTGACAAAAGAAGAAATCGAGCGTATGCGGAGAGAAGCTGAGCTTAATGCGGAAGCCGACCGCAAGGCTCGTGAGCGCGCTGACAAGTTGGTAGCTGCTGACTCAACGATCTTCAGCACTGAGAATCAATTGAAGGAGTACGGCGACAAGATCGATCCGGCAATGAAGTCAGAGATCGAAAGTGCTCTTGCCGAGCTGAAGCAAGCTCATAGTGTGCAAGACATTGATCGCATCGATGTAGCTATGAAGCGCCTAAACGAAGCCTGGTCAAAAGCTGCCTCAACAATGTACAGCAATGCCGGAACATCTAATCAAGGATCTCAGTCAAGTTCGGGTAGCACCTCATCTACAGAGGGCGTATCAGATGTAGAGTACGAAGAAGTAACTGACAATAAGTAATAGTTTTATAAAAATAAGGATAAAAAACCGGGATCTTTAATTTCCCGGTTTTTTTTTACCTGCCTGTGATCTCCCGACGAAAGCTCAGACATTCTTTTTTGACATCTCGGTCTATCTAATCCCTTCTGCAATCAGAAGTCACAGATGTGCGCAGAAAGAGGATTGGGGTTTTCTGCTGGGATAAATTAAAGTTCACTGATGAGAAATAAAAAAGGCTGCAATGCATTCAAAGGTTAATTGCTTTGATTTTAAAAATATTCTCAAAGCTCTGAAGGTGCGAAAATAATTTTTAGAATATACAACTGATGTTGCTACTGTAGGGATAATGATTTGTTGCTCTTTTTTGATATTTACGTTATGCCTCAATGCGATTTTAATTTAACATCTTCGATTACACCCAGCATGAATTCATGCGAATCTATGTTCTAAAAAAGTTTTCGTTTTCAGTAAAGTTAATGTATTCCGGAGGGGCCTGTGGCCACTGTCGCGTGAGGCAAGCGGAGGGCGCGCGATTGCGCGGTGCGTAGGCGAAGCGAAGCTAAGCCGAAGCACGGGAACGAAGTGGACCCCGAAGCACGCCGACCCCGGCAAAAGCGCTGATAGCGCTTTGCCGGGGGCACGCCCAAAAACAAAAAAATTAAAAAAGCTTTAAAAGTCAAAGCCGAGGGAAATGTGGAATTGGCGCGGGAGGATGCTGTAGTCTTCGATGCCGCGGGCCCAGTCAATGCGCACCATATGGCCAAAGAGGAGCATACGCAGGCCGGCACCAAAGCTGCCGATAAGGGGGTCCTTGCGACTGTCGATGATGATGCGGAGATTGCCTTTGTCGATGATTTTTTGGTTGATGGCGTTTTCAGGGCTGAGGGGCGAGAGGCCGTTCCATGCGGTACCTACGTCGCTGAAAAGGACGATCTGCATGCTGCTGACAAAGGAGTTGCGGATAGGGCGGTTGAGGAGCATGCGAAAGATGGGCAGGCGCAGTTCCGAATTGAGGAGGGCAAAACTGTTTCCGTTACGGGCATTTTGGTAGAAGCCACGCATATTGGTAACGAGGGTTTGGAAGATGTAGTTCTGCGACTGAGCGATGGGTGTGCTTTCGTCGAAACGGGGCACGAAGGCATTGTCAACCCCGCCCAGGAAGTAGATAAGTCGCTCGGGGCCAAAAGAGGTACCTACGGCCAATCGATTGGCCCAGATGGCTGAGCGCCAAACGGGCAAGTAGTGGCGGGCATCGATGCCTGCGGTGTGCATTCCTGAGCGTGGATTGAAGAGGTCGCGGTAGTACTCGGTAAAGACCTTCCAGCGGTGACCTCGCCAGAGATTGACACCGGTGGTGAGGGCTTCGTCGTGCACATAGCTGGCGCGTAATATGGCTAAGTGCTTATAGAGTGTGGGCTGCTGAAGAGAAACAGCATCGCGGGCGAGGGTGATACGGGAATCAAGCCTGTAGGAAGGATGGAGATGGAGGGAACGGACTTCGTCGAGTGGGAAGATGGCTTTGTACTGTGCTTCGTGGGTGAGGAAGCGCACCCAAACGGGCTGGCCGCCTGTCTGAATAGCACTGCGACGGTAGAAGGTGAACTCGTGTTTCCAGCGCTTCTTGTGGTTGGCTAGCCAGAGGACTATTTCGTGATTGGGGGCGAGGGAGCGGCCGGCCAAGGGATTGAGCTCTGTGCGAATGCCGGCGAGCAGTCGGTAGTCGCGCAGTACATCGGCCATACCTACTTTGAACATGCCGTTGAACTGCGGATTGAGCAGAAAGGGCAGGGGCCTGCCGGTAAAGGGCTGATATTGGGGTAAAAGGAAGGCATTGTCGAGGCTGAAGGTAACATTTTCGCGATAGAAACTGAGCAGGTATGGACGACGAGGCGGGAGTTTAACTTCTTCGAGCTCGGGGGTCGTGCGGGTGGCGTGCATCCGGCCGAGTATTGACGGTACATTCGGGAGTGCCTGGGCAGGTGGCTGTAGCGCTGAAGGACGTGGGGCATAGCGATAACGCTCAAGCAGTCGAGGGTCAAACTGATAATCGTTGATGTTGATCTCATTATCGGGCTGCCGACCTTGAGGGGTATTGATTAATTGGTAAGTACTTTCGGGTTCTCTTTCGTCTGTTTTTGTAGGTGGTTTTTTGAACAGAGGTGTTGCTGTGTGGTCGGAAAGTGAACGGCGGAAGACGTAGGCTCTGTTCTTTCGCCGGAGGGTGTAGCAAAAGTCGCCGGTGTCGGCTCCGAGGGTATAGGTGTAAACGATGCCTGGAACGGAAGCAATGCGCTGATTTCGGAAAAAATAGCGGTAGTGAATGGCGGTGTCCACATGGCTGATGGTGCTGTCGAGTACCGCGAGATGGAGGTGTGTGTAGAGATCGGCGGTATGCTCCGCGTAAAGCATCCGGCCGTCGCCGGCTTTCAGAGGCCTAATGTGGCTGCCGGCTGACTGAAGAATGAGTTCAGGACGGTCTTTTTGCAGAAGGTCGATGTATTGGATGTTCAAAGAATTTCTGGTAGGAGTCCATTTGAGTTTATTGTCCAGATCGTTGGTTCGGCGGGTAGTGGCTACGGCAATCCATCGGCTATCGGAGACGTATGCAGGCCATAGATCAGGGTGGAAGTCGGAGGTGATTTTTTTCAGATTGGTATTGCGGATAGTGTATTCTATTACGTCGCTTTTGCCCTCCTTCATGGCGCTAAGGAGCAGCTTTTCGCCATCGGGACTATACACGGCAGAATAGACCTTATTGACTCCGTAAAGAGGTTTTACGGTCCATTTTTTTTCGTCGAAATCGTAAAAGTGCAGTTGGATGAAACCGGCTTTTTCGTCGATGACCAGCAGGATGGGAAGGGCCGGATTCCATGCCACAAGGGGCACTTTGAGATCTGTTTCTTCGTATGAGAGCGAGCCTGAGCGAAAGATGCGCTTTTTCTTACCACTTTCGACATTTATGAGATACACACGTTTTTTGCCATTTCGGGTGGTGGCTACGGCTAATCTTTGTTGCTGATGGCCAAAGGATATGTCAGTAATGACTTCGCCTTTTCGCAATCTGATCAATGTCGTATCTATGCTTGATCTCTGGAGTTCCCCAAGCTCTTTGTAAAGTTGCGAGCTGTATTCATTCCATCGACGGATGAGTTCTTTTGTAGAGATGCCGAGCACGTATTCGATGCCGAAGTCCATATTCTTATGTACAATGCTGGTGAAAAGTATGTTCTTGATCACATTTCGACCGTAGGTGAGCACGATGTACGACCATACGCCATGACCTGCCAGTCTTGCCAGATCGGGCTCAAGTGCATTGATGCGCCTAAAAGCTCGCTCTGAGTGCAGCCTAAGAATTTCCCAGGTGTACTGAGGGTCGTCGCCGTAAGCAAACCAGGACACCAATCCTTGTAAAAACCAATCGGGAAACTGCGCACGATAGAGGTCAAGACCACCGGCAGAGAGATCGCCGTAGATCTGATAGCGAATGAGTACATCGGCGATGCCGGCTCTCAGGTCGCGTTCGAGATTTTGCAGATTACCGTCGAAATAGAGCAGGATGGAAATTCGGTCATTAAAGCGGGAAATGCGGGTGTCGTTGTCAGGCTGATTGATGTCGAGATTGTTATTCGATTGTTTCTTATCGCCCAGAGTATTAAAGAGCAAGATTTGGAAGCGGTCGTCGAAGGCTACGTCCAGAGCAGCTTCGAGCTCACGCAGGTGCATATGTGCCATGGTTGCCACAGTATGAGGCAGTAGGTCATTGTCAGCATATGTGTAAATGTCCATGCGGTCGAAGCGGTAGAAGCCCCAGTCAAACTGATTGTATTGCACGCGATTGCGCCCGTACTGCTGCAGCAGCCCGTAGTAAAACTGCGCATCAGTACATACCGGAAGCATCAGCAGAATGACGACCCATACACGCACCACCCTCTTCATATAAACAAATATATCTGAAAAAAGAAGATTGAGGGCGTTATGTTTTGTGGTAACGAGATTCAAATTGGGACTTAAACTTTAACTAAATCTATGATTCGACAAAACCAATTACGAGAATAGGCAAAAAGAAGAGGTTAGATTTTTTGGAAGTTAAAAGCTTGTAATGAATAAAATTTTTTAATACAAGTACATTTCCTATACGAAATCCAAAGCATGGATGACTTCACAAAATTGCAAGAGACAAAAAATGCCGCTTTAATTCTCTTCAGATTTTACACTTTAAAACTGATGATATTCATCTTATTTGGCACGTATCTGAAAAAACATCTTCAAGTATTATTCATTCTATGTTTAAGCTTCGCTCTGAGCATCTTCATAATACCAATACCTTCTATGCCTCTATATTTGCCGCAGTTTGGTCTTTTTAATTCGTTTACATGAGTTTATTAGTAGTGGGTACAGTTGCCTTCGATGCGCTGGAGACTCCTTTTGGCAAGACAGATAAGATCATCGGTGGTGCAGCCACTTACATTAGCCTTGCGGCTTCATATTTGCTGCCTGAGATTCGGTTGGTTTCGGTCGTGGGCGATGATTTTCCGGACGAAACCATTCAGATGCTGCGCGAGCGGGGAGTTGATACAAGTGGTCTTCAGGTGAAGTCAGGTCAGAAGACTTTCTTTTGGAGCGGGCGGTACCACCTCGATATGAATACCCGCGATACGGTAGAAACACAACTCAACGTGCTGGCCGACTTCGACCCTGTGCTTCCAGACCATTTCAAAGACAGCAAATACCTGATGCTCGGCAACTTGATGCCCAGCGTGCAACAACGTGTGCTGGAGCAGATGAACGAACGGCCTCGCCTGATCGTGCTCGACACAATGAACTACTGGATGGAACACCATTGGGACGATCTGATGGAAAACCTGAAAAACGTAGATGTACTCACTATCAACGATTCGGAAGCCCGACAGCTTTCCGGTGAGTACTCTCTGGTAAAGGCAGCCTCTAAAATCCTGAAAATGGGCCCGAAATACCTGATCATCAAAAAGGGCGAACACGGGGCATTGCTCTTCGGCGAAGGTCATATTTTCATCGCACCGGCCCTGCCGCTGGAGGAGGTTTTTGATCCTACCGGAGCCGGCGATACGTTTGCCGGAGGGTTTATCTCTTACCTGGCCCGTACCGACGATGTGAGCTTTGAAAACATGAAGCGCGCCATCATACATGCCTCAGCCATGGCTTCTTTTTGTGTGGAAAAGTTTGGCACACAGCGCCTTGAAGAGCTTACGCTCGACGAATTGGCACACCGCCACCGCCTCTTCAGGGCATTGACCCACTATGAAATGGATTTTTCGACCCTGAAACAACTCATTTAAATCAGCTCCTATGTACAGTACTCTCAAACAGCGACTCGCTGACGAGCTAAAAAGCATTGAAGAAGCCGGACTATATAAGCGCGAGCGCATCATCACTTCACCTCAAGGACCAGAAATCACCCTGAATACCGGACAGAAAGTACTCAACTTCTGCGCAAACAATTATTTGGGGCTGTCATCTCATCCGAGAGTGCTCGAAGCCGCTCATCGCGCTCTGGAAACACACGGCTTTGGTATGTCGAGTGTGCGGTTTATCTGTGGAACACAGGATATTCACAAGGAGCTGGAAGAAAAGATTTCAGCATTCCTGGGCACAGAAGACACCATCCTTTACGCTGCCGCCTTCGATGCCAATGGGGGAGTCTTTGAACCCCTCTTTAACGATATGGACGCAATCATTTCCGACGAACTGAACCACGCCTCCATAATCGACGGAGTGCGCCTGTGTAAGGCCAGGCGCTACCGCTACAAAAACAACGACATGAACGACCTGGAGGCCAAGCTCAAGGAAGCTAACGAAGAAGGAGCACGCAATAAAATCATCGTGACAGACGGCGTATTTAGCATGGATGGCTACATCGCCCAGATGAATCACATCGTAGAGCTGGCCGAGAAGTACGATGCTCTCGTGATGACCGATGAATGTCATGCAACCGGATTTATAGGCAACACTGGCCGCGGTACCCACGAATTTCACAACGTCATGGGTCGTGTGGACATCATCACCGGTACCCTTGGAAAGGCACTTGGAGGAGCTATGGGCGGCTTTACTTCAGGTCGAAAGGAAATCATCGACATGCTTCGCCAGCGGTCGCGTCCATATCTGTTTAGCAACTCGCTTATGCCCGCCATCGTAGGGGCTTCAATAGCAGTTATTGACATGCTCAGTGAAACCACCGCTCTGCGTGACAAGGTAATGCACAATGCCGCTTACTTCCGCAAGCGAATGACGGAAGCTGGATTCGACATTAAACCGGGCATTCATCCCATTACACCTGTAATGCTCTACGATGCCCGCCTCTCACAAGTGATGGCTGACGAACTGTTGAAAGAAGGCATTTACGTCATCGGCTTCTTCTATCCGGTAGTGCCCCGCGACCAAGCGAGGATCCGTGTACAACTCTCAGCCGCTCACGAAATCGAACACATCGATCGCGCTGTAGAAGCCTTTATCAAAGTCGGTAAAAAACTCAACATCATCTAATTTCACGAATGAATAATACTCTTTTCAAAGGCTTTGGTACCCGCGCCATTCACGCCGGTCTGGAGCCTGACCCAAGCACCGGGGCTGTAATGACTCCCATCTATCAAACCTCCACCTACGCTCAAGAAGCACCAGGAAAGCACAAAGGCTACGAATATTCGCGCACCCACAACCCCACGCGCAAAGCTTTAGAGGCCAACCTCGCAGCCATCGAAGGTGGCAAATACGGCCTTGCGTTTGCCAGTGGACTGGCAGCCATCGACACCCTTTTAAAAACCTTAAATCCCGGAGACGAAATCATCTCCACCAATGACCTCTACGGAGGAACATACAGGCTTTTTGTGCGGGTGTATGAAAAATTTGGCCTGCGCTTTCACTTCGTGCCTATGCAGCAATTGTCTTCTATAGAAGAAAAGATCACTGAAAAAACCCGCCTCATCTGGGTAGAGACCCCTACCAATCCGATGCTGAACGTTATCGACATAGAAGCCGTTGCTCAATTGGCCAAGACAAAGGGAATACTGCTGGCTGTGGACAACACTTTTGCCTCTCCATACCTACAGCAGCCGCTCAAGCTAGGCGCCGATATTGTAATGCATTCTGCCACTAAATACATTGGTGGACACAGCGACTTGGTGATGGGCGCACTGGTGCTAAACAACGATGCCCTTGCTGAACAATTGTATTTCTTGCAGAATGCTGCAGGTGCTGTGCCAGGACCAATGGATTGTTTCCTGGCACTGCGCGGTATAAAGACACTCCATGTGCGGATGCAACGCCACTGCGAAAATGCCGAAAAAGTAGCCCGATTTCTACGTTCACATCCCAAGGTGGAAAAAGTCTTTTGGCCGGGTTTTCCAGATCATCCGGGCCACGAAATCGCCAAAAAGCAAATGCGCGCATTCGGAGGAATGATCTCTTTTACAATGAAGGGTGACAGCATCGAAGAGGCTTTTCGGGCCGTGTCGTCGTTTAAAATATTTACCCTGGCCGAATCACTTGGAGGAGTGGAATCGCTGGCTGGACACCCAGCTACCATGACACACGCCAGCATACCGCGCGAAGAGCGACTTAAAGCCGGACTCTCAGACTCTCTTATTCGCCTCAGTGTAGGCCTCGAAGATGCAGATGATCTAATAAGCGACCTCAAGCAGGTACTTCAATGAAAGGGAAAAAATTTGCCGTAATAGGTCTTGGACGTTTCGGTAGCGCCATCGCCCGCAAGCTCTCAGAGCGTGGTGCTGAAGTGATGGCAATTGACATTAATGAACAGAAAGTTGAAGACATTAAAGAAGACGTAGCCTACGCCATTACCCTGGACTCCACCGACCCAAAAAATCTCGAATCGCAAAACATACAGGAAATGGATGCCGTGGTGGTAGCCATCGGCACCAATTTTCAGGATCTGATACTCACCACCTTCGCCCTGATGGAGCTCGACGTTGAGCGCATTATTGTGCGTGCCCAAGACCCCATACAAAAACGAATTCTGGAAAAAATCGGCGTACGCGAAATCCTTTCTCTTGAAGACGAAGTATCAAACAACGTAGCTGAGCAGTTGCTCAACCCCTCTGTATTGATGAGCATTCGCTTACCCGATGACTACGAAATCATCGAAGTAAAAGCTCCGCGCATCATTTGTAACCGCACTTTGGCCGACATTGGTTTACGCGAGAAGTACAATATTAACTTAATTACACTCATGCGCAAAGGCAAACTTGACGACAAAATGCACATTATTGGTGTACCTGAACCGGCCACAAAAATTCTCGAAAACGATATCATTGTGATTTTTGGAAAATCGAAGGATATCGACCGCTTTTTAGAAATTAACGAATAGCTTTATAGCTCCTGTGTTTTCTCGTTAATACGATGGATTACTTCGTCAATGTTTTTTATTTCTTTTATTAAAAGCTCCAACAATTTTTCATTGGTTAATTCTGAAGATTCATTATTTAACAAATCCTTGTTTATAAACACTTCGCAAATACCGAGCGCGTTTGCGACGGGTCTGCGAATCACGTGCGACTGAATCCAGGCAATTTCGCGAAGTTTTTCGTTTTGAATTTGAAGTTTTTCTTCATTTTTTACTTGAATAGTAATGTCAATACATAGTAAAATTAGTTCTATTGAGTTCTCTTGTTCGATTATTCCACATTTTGCCATTAAAATCGTTTCAGATGTTTCGGAGCGGAGGTAAAACTTAATTTGATCTTCCTTTGAAAGGTTATTTAAAACTTTTTTCAAGAAAAATTCTACTCTCTGTCGGTCATTTTCGTGTACCAAATCGAGAAAGTTGATACCTTCTAAATTTTCAGGTCGAGTATTAAAATACCTCTCAGCTAAATGAGATGCAAACTTGATGTAAAAACCTTCTGATAAAGTAAAAATTATACCATGACTGTTGTCATTGATTGTGCGATAATATTGCTCTGATCTCTTTATTTGTTGCTGTGCAGAAATTTCCCTGGTGATATTGCTAAAAATAACACTGGTACCATAAGATTTCGTGCGTATATCAAAAACCGGATAAAATAAGACTTTAAAATACGACGTGTTTCCATCAGAATGTTTGTGAGAGAAATATCCGTGAAAAATATTTCCACTTACTGTCTCTTTTATGCCTTTTAAAAATTCTTCTCTAACGAGTTCATCTAAGTTCAAACTTTCTAATTTGTCTCCCTTTTTAATGTCTTTTCCAGAGAGATTTTTCATTACTTCTTTTGCCGTATTGTTGTATAAATAAATTTGATCATTAATGATAAATAAAATTCCATTCGGAGAGCTGTTTTGAATAGACTCTCGCAACGTATTGGAAGCGGTAAGTTCGATGTTTAAATTTTCTAATTCTATAATCTGCGGTACGATAATTACAGCCAGAATTATAATGACAATGAAAACCGATGAGAGAGAAAAAGCAATATTGATTTTTTCATTTATTATTTGTTGTTGATCGGTATAAGCAACCATTTCAATGATCATTTCGCTGATCACTTTTAGTGCAGAATCTACTTGTTCAATAACTCCTAGTAGGCGATCAACTTCATCCTTTGGTGTTATTAAATAATCTTCATAGGAACTTTGAACGATTTTCTCTAATTTTTCGAATTCCTGAAGTACATAGTCCTTCTTTTTAAAATCGATGTCTGTACTTCCGTAAAATTGTTTGGAAAAATCAATGGTTTTCAACAATTCTTTGTACGTTTTGATTACTCTTTCCGTTTTACCATCATGGGCTGAGAGCAGAATATGGTATTTCAATTCAGCAGTTTCGTTTTTAAAGCGCGATGTGATTATGAAAAACCTCTGTAAAAGATTTTGTTTCTCCTGACCTTGATTGTAAAAGTAGTATTGTGTCAAGGATATGCAAATGGCAAGAGCAATCAAAAAATAAACTTTGGCAGATAGTTTCAGGTTTTTGCTCACGTCGGGTCAGGGTTGTGACTTTTCTATCATCAAAAGTAAGGATTCTAAAGTATCCGCTTCTTGTGCCTTTTTATCGTGGCGCCATCTTTGAATTCTCGGAAATCTGAGGGCTACTCCACACTTATGTCTATTGCTAGGCTGAATACCTTCAAAAGCTATTTCAAAGACCAATTCGGGTTTTACGCTGCGCACGGGGCCAAAATTTTCAAGTGTATTTTGTCGGATAAATTTATCTACTTCTTTTATCTCTTCGTCAGTTAATCCGCTATATGCCTTTGTAAAGGGCACTAAAGTATCGCCATGCCACACGGCAAAGGTGTAATCTGTATACAGGTTTGCCCGTCGGCCATGTCCGCGTTGGGCATAAATGAGCACAGCGTCCACCGTACGGGCATCTACTTTCCACTTCCACCAGTCGCCCCGCTTCCTACCGGTATGGTAAGGAGAATTTTTGTGCTTAAGCATTAAGCCTTCGCTGCCTTTATGAGTGGCTTGGGTGCGGATATGAGCTACTTGCTCCCAACTCTTGGTTGAAAGAACGGGCGAAATATCAAAAAGTGGATTCAGATAGGCAGAGAGAATACGTTCCAACGCTGCCCTGCGTTCAATAGCCGGAATTGTTCGTATATCTGTGCCATCTACTTCTAGCAGGTCATACACCCTGAATCGAACAGGATGTTTTTCGATGAGCGATTTAGTCACTTTTTTTCTTCCCAGTCGCGGTTGTAGGGCATGAAAAGGAGCTACGCGACCTTCTTTTAGCACTGGAATGATTTCTCCATCGAGCACAACAGATTGCGGCAAGGAGGCAGCAGCTTCTATCAGCTCAGGAAAACTCTCTGAAATCAGCTCTTCGCCTCGCGACCAAAGCGCTACTGAATCTCCTCTTCTGATGAGCTGCCCTCTGATACCATCCCACTTGTACTCAATTAGCCATTCGCTAACAGGGCCGAGGGATTCTGGGGCTTCTTCAAGTGGATATGCCAAGCAGAACGGATAGGGCTTTAAATCGCTTTGAGCATCGGCCGAGCGCTCAAAGAGTGCTTGCCAAGTGGTCTCAGCAGGATTCCAATCTCCCGCCAAGGCTAATGCAACGGCATCTTGTGAAAGGCCTACAGCTGTGGCTATGGCTCGGTGAAGTAGCCCTTCGGAAACGCCAAGGCGAAAGCCGCCCATCATAAGCTTGTTAAACACAAAGCGCTCTTCAACAGTCATTTGTAGCCATTTTTGACTTATTGATATTTTCTTCTCTTCGGGGCTGAGTGTTCCGGCACTTTTTAGAAATTCCATGCTTTCGGCCAGGCTGAGGAAAGCATTTCCTTCTCCTTCGGGAAGAATTTTGGCTATGGTTTCAGCTAAGTCGCCTACGATATGCCAGGTTTCGTACACGAGCCAATCGGGTAAATCTGCCAATTCGCCTGCCCATTTGCGCAACTCGGTGCTACTGGCTGCCTTGCGTGGCCGCTTTCCGCTGAAAAGGGCTGCTGCCCAGAGTTTATCCTTGTCACTGGCTTCCCGAAAATATTTGACAAGAGCTGAAGTCTTGTCGGTCGTTTTATTGCTTTGGTCCAGACTACGGATAAGGTCTGAAAAGGCTTTCATGACCTATATAACCTGATATACAAAAAAGAGGTTCTTTCTTATATTATATCAACCTTCTTCCGCCGGAATTACATCTGATGAGAATGTATCGTTGAGAAAGCGAATGGTTTCTTTACAAAGCTCAGAAAGAACATTCAGATCAATGTCAGCAAGTTTTTTTACATAAATGCAGGATTTTCCCATTACAAATTTCCCTAAACCTCGAAGCAATTCACGGCTTTTTTCGGTATCGGAGTAAATGTAAAGTGAAAAGGCCGATGCGCGTGGGGAAAAACTAAGTACTGGTGCTTCACCTTCATGCCCGCTGGGGTAGCGGTATTTATATGTACCAAAGCCGATAATTGACGCACCAAACATTTTGGGCTCGTGCCTTGTGAGCTTTCCGAGCAGCTCAATAAGGGCATAGGAATCGGCCTTTTTTTGTGGATTTTTGATGGTTGTTTCCAGATATTCTGATACCGACTGATCTGTGTAGGTTGTTTTGTTTGGCATAGAAGGAATTTAGCGGTTAATAATTTTTTCCAAAGGCTTGCCTTTAGCTAGCTCATCCACCAGCTTGTCGAGAATGCGTACTAGACGCGCAGTCGGATGTTCGATGGATTCGATGCGCACACCGCATATTGTGCCCTTTATCTGACCGGCTGATGGATGTATGCGGGCATTATTAAAAAATTCGCTGAATGTCAGAGTGCTTTTAGTTAGTTCAATGACTTTTTCAGCAGTATATCCTGTCAGCCATCCGATCACCGACAATAGTTCAGCTTCGGTACGACCTTTCCTAACAACTTTCTGTACATAGAGAGGATACACCCGGTCGAAGGACATATCCAGTAGCTTTTGCTCTTTCGGGTTTGAATTTTCAGATGAGGGCATACTTGGGTGGGTTTTAATTGGAATACAATCCAGTTGCGTCAATATAATTCCAAACCTTGTGATGCAACAGAAACCGGATATCTTTCCCTGCTTTAAGGCTTTCGCGAATGTATGTAGATGAAATATCGATAGCCGGAGCTTTTTCGAAATAAATGCCTAATTCTGTTTCATCGGCGTCGAGCCGTACGAATGGGCGTGGATAGATGTATATGGCGTGATGTGATAATATTTGCTCATAGTCCTTCCACTTGCGGAAGTTTTTGATGTTATCAGCACCCATGAGCAGCACAAAGGTTCGGTTCGGATGGTTTGCGCGAAGTTTTTCCAGCGTTTTTACAGTGTAATTTGGCTTTGGCATGCCAAATTCTACATCGGAAGCCCGTAAACCATTTACTCCTTCAATGGCCAATTGTACCATGTAGAGTCGCTGGCGATCATCTGTAATTTTTTCTTTTTGCTTAAATGGGCTTTTAGGGCTTATGACAAACCACACTTCACCGAGGTCAGTCTCGTTCAGAAAATATTGAGCTATAATTAGGTGGCCAATGTGTATGGGATTAAATGTTCCGAAAAAGAGACCTGTTTTTTTCATTCAGACAGGTGTAGAAAGGATTTTACAAGTTGTTCAGCTTTTTTAAGGGCAAAATGTAGGTCAGTATTTTCAAGGCAAACGTCGAAAAGACTGGCATATTGCATTTCTTTTTCAGCTTTTGAGAGTCTCTGTTGCAGTTTCTCAGGTGTTTCGGTGTTGCGCTGCTGAAGACGCTCTTTTAAAACTTCGAGACTTGGTGGCTTCACAAATACGGCCAAGGCATTTGCGCCATACTGATTTTTAAGATTCAATCCGCCTACTACGTCAATATCAAAGATTACGGCTTTTCCCTTCTGGAAGATGCGATCGATTTCGCTTCGCAATGTGCCATAATATGCGCCTTTGTACACTTCTTCCCACTCTACAAATTCTCCTCTATGGATTTTCTGAAGGAATTCGTCTTTTGTAAGAAAGTAATAGTCTCTCCCGTTTTGCTCAGTGGGTCTAGGGGCACGGCTGGTAGCAGATACTGAAAACTCTATAAAATCGGGAAAAGTATTTAGAAGGTGTCTTACAATCGTCGTCTTGCCTGCACCGGATGGTGCAGAAAAGATGAGCAATTTTCTAAGGTCGGCAGTGGCTTGCATGAATTTTTTAATGGCTTAAACGATGTTCAAAATCTGTTCCTTGATTTTTTCGAGCTCGTCTTTCATTTGAACGACGATTTTTTGAATACCGGCGTGATTGGCTTTGGATCCCAAGGTATTGATTTCGCGGCCGATTTCTTGAGCTATGAAGTTGAGCTTGCGACCGGGATATTCTTCGCTGTTTATGGTTTCAATGAAATAGTTGAGGTGATTAGCGAGGCGTACTTTTTCTTCGGTGACATCGAACTTTTCGATGTAATAAATCAATTCTTGTTCGAAGCGGTTTTGATCTACTTGCACATCTTCGCCAAGAGAAGAAAGGTTGCTTTTTAACCTCTCGCGAATGCGCTCGATGCGCTCTTTTTCAAAAGGCTCAACTTGAGCAAGCAATTGGCGAATGGCAGAGATGCCTTTTTCAAACTCCTTGGTTAGGGCCAAGCCTTCAGCTTGCCTGTGTCTGATCACATTTTCGAGGGCGATGGTAAAAGCTTTTTCAAAGATTAAAATATCCTCATCCGAATGTTCTGCCGGTGATTGTATAAAGACATCAGGCATGCGAATAGCTGCCTGTAACAAGTCGGTTTGAATTCCAAACTCTAAAGACAGTTTCTTGAAAAACAGAATGTAGGACTTTAGTACTACTTCATTGATGGGCAATTGTGCATCTTGTATATCGGAGTAAATAGTAACTTCTACTTTACCTCTGAGTAAGAGGTCGGCTGTCAGTTTTCGAAGGTTGGGTTCCAGTGGACGAAGTTCGGCCGGAAGACGAAGGGTTAGGTCGAGCTGCCGGCTGTTCAGCGATTTAATTTCTGCCACATATCGCTTACCTCTCCACGTAAAGGAATGCTTTCCGAAGCCGGTCATCGAATGCAATGACATACTGATGTTTTAGCCGGCAAATGTAATTGGATGGTGTGGAAACAATTTTTTAATATTAAAATCGCCAACAGAGCGCTTCAAAATTCTCTAATCTTAAAACGCACCCGATCGGGATAGTCGCGTATGCGAAGTACTACAAGGCTATCTGAATAATTTGAAAACAAACTGAGATCAAATTCTCCAAAGCCTTCAATCAATCGATCGCATGGGCCCGTATCATCGACATATACCGACAGATTGGCCTGTGGTGGATAGGTTTTCAGCATGATTCCGTTCCACACGAGCATGGCAGCGCCTTCGTTGCATCCGCTGTACTGATAGCGTATGCGCAGACAGAGACCTTCCTGCACTACTTCAAGAGGAGTAGCTACCTGTACTTTTACAGAGTCTTCCACCGCCTGAAAAGCTTTAATCACCATCGGGGTGCAGGCGGGTTTTTCGACAGACTCCGGTGCGGATTCCACTGCAGACGCTGATTGGTCGAGTTTCTTTATCTTACAGGAAGTTGCCAATGCGATCAGCAGGCTACTGAGCCACCACCACTTTTTCATGCCAGGTTTTGTTTTCGGATTCGATGTGCAAAATGTACACCCCGGCACGATTCAGTTGAAAATGCTGGTTCATTCCTTCGGAAATATCTGTCAGTAGCAATCGGTGCAGCACTCTACCTGTCATATCCGTAAGGGTAATTTCAGCCTCACGAGTGGGATGCGTACCGGAATATGACAAGGTAAAGCGCCCGTCTGCCGAAGGATTGGGATACAGCCGCCATGAATGTACAGTTTGTTCAAACTCCTGCTGATTCACATACAGTCCGCCAAGGCTTGTCTGCCCTGTGTTAAGAGGATCGAGCCAAGGGCGCAGCTGGCGGTTGTTGGCCGTGCCGTTTTTATCCCAGTGATACCAGAATTTTCCGTAGAAATCTGTGCCAGTGCGAAATGAACAGGAAGCAGATCCACCGGTAAGGGTGCCAATAATTTCACCCGCAGAATTAAACAGAGGCGAGCCGCTGCTGCCTCCTTCCGTCACGCCATGGCCGCTTTGAGTCGCCACCCAATTTACAAGCCAGAAAGCACCCTGTGCCTGCTGAAAGGTGCCACTTTGCAAAGTAGCTGTGTAGGTGCTGATTTTTTTGATGTCGCCGTTGGGATGGTGAATACCAGCCCCCCCAATGGCAGGTATGTTATTTCTGTTCCATCCGGCATAGAAGACGTTGTATGAATTAGGAGGTTGTATAGCCAGCTCAAGAAGCAGCATGTCCGATCCGGTAGCTCCTCCGCCGTCGTTAGATCGCGCTCGGAGACGACCCCCGGTAATTATTTGGTTCGGTATCCCGGAGGAATTGGGCGGATTGGTACATGTAGGCGCTTCCCAATTGAATCTGAATACAATTGAAGCAAGAGCAACGGAGTCAATGATAACATCGTTGTCGTCGAGCACACAATGCTCGGCCGAGAGCAAGTAGGGCTTTCGATCCTGAGCTGTATTGTTTACCAATGCACCGGTGCAGTAGTAGATAAATCCACCGATGGGTACATTCATTCGCACTACACTGCGTCGTTGCAGCTGGTAGTTATTACCCTCAGGGCATCGCACATTTACATTGCAGCTGCCCGCTGTTCCAAAGTCAGCGGTACGCTTTTCGATATGCCAGACTGATGTTATATGTGCAGCCCGGATTGCCGGGATTTCGATAATGCCTTTGTAAAAAGGGCCAAGGCTTTCAATTTTGTTGGAAAAAATTTCTTCTCTTCGTTCAACCCCGTTTTCAATGATAGAAATCACAACCTTTTCATCAGCTGAAGACACTTTGAGCTGAACCCACACTTCATCATCGGTCAGATTATCTAATATGAATGACTCAGATAAATCAAAGTCTTTGGATAGAATCACACCGGCGGGTGTCAGGCGAGGATGTGGATTTTTGCTCAACATTTCTTGAACCGGATTTTCTATTCTGATGTGCTTTTGAGCAAAAACAAAATGAACCGAAACCAGAAGCACGAAAACGATCGATCTAATTAAAGGCATTGAATGAGTGTTTTATTTAAAATCAAAGCTACAATTAATTTACCAAAAAACGGATTGCCGCCGGAAATCGCATCTTCCAGTAGATCTCATTGTGGTCGTGAACAGGAAAAAAAAGACTTTTATAAGTATTGCCGATATGATTGCTTTTAAAAAGTCGATCCACAACTTGTTGATATGGACCGTATAAGGTATCGATACCTCTGTCGCCATAGTCGAAGTACCAGCGCTTTTCTTTCACGCTGTGAAAGCGCTGATGAAAATAGCTGATAAAACCCTCTCCTGCCGCAGAGGGTATTTCTTGAATCAAAGGCCAGTGTGTCGCAAAACAGGCTGCACCGTCGAAGGCATCGGGGTATCTCAAGACCGCATACCACGCAATCAGCCCTCCCATCGATGCACCTGCGATGTAAGCCTTGATTGAAGTCTTGTTTTTCAGATATTGCCTCTCTATTTCGGGTTTTACTCGTTGTGTGACATATTGTAGATAGGAATCGCCTACTACATCGGCGCGGTAATACGAAGTGCCGTTGGGACGCACAGCTGTGCGATAGTATTGCTGCACTTCAGCTGGTAAGGAGCGGAAGGGCTTCTCAGGGGTGTATTCTGAATGTCGAATGTCGCTATTAGGTATCGCTACTAAAAGGATTGGCGGAATGTATCCGTTTGAAATCAAGCTGTCGAGCGACTCGCGCACCATCCAGGCACGTCCGTTCCAGGTGGTCGAGGAGTCAAATAGGTTTTGGCCATCGTTCATATAGAGCACATGTTGTACTTTCTCAACGCCTTGAGCCGGTATCCATACAAATACACGGTCTTCGTTGGCAGGTCTTCCCGGTATTCGCAGAGTGTCCATTCGGCCGGGCTGGGCTGTGAGTATAAATATTGGAAAAACCAGAGCAGCAAAGAGATTTTTCATCATATTAAAATAGGTTTTTTTTGAATCACAACCAAATGTACCCAGGAATTTCCCTTCAGAAGAGGTAAAATCCAGGTTGGATTTTTTCAATGAGAAAAATTAACCCGTGACCGCCTGCTTCCGACGGCGTAACCAAGCTTCAATAAATACAACTGACAGGATAATTACCGTGCCAAGATAGAACTGAGGACTCATCTTCTCACGCTCACCGAGAAAGAGTGCGGCCATCAGTATGCCATACACCGGCTCAAGGTTAATGGTGAGCATGACACTGTAAGGGCTGAGAACTTTCATGACACGCACGCTCTCAATGAAGGCATAGGCCGTACACACGCTGGCGAGGATGAAAATGAGAAACCAATCGCCGTTGAGCCATCCCAGTGAACCTTTTGTGGTAAGTGACGCGAAAAGACCGGCATCCAATCGTCCTGAAACCCATAGATATAGAGTAAGGGCTATCCATCCGCCGGTAAGTTCATACGTTGTAATTACATTGGGCTTCAGGCGCTTAACCATCAAACCGTTGATCACCGAAAACAGGGCCGACAAAAAGGCGCTGCTTAGCGCCACTATTATACCCAAGGTGTGCTGTGTCTCAAAATTGAAAATAATATAAAGCCCGACCACCACGGCCATTCCGAGCAATATTTCACGCACGTCGAGCTTCCGGCGAAAGAAAATCGGCTCCAGTAATGCTGTAAAGAGCGCCCCGGTACTTAGGCACGCCAGCGTGACCGAAACGGTTGAAATCTTAATCGCATGAAAAAACGTGATCCAATGCGCGGCTATCACACTGCCGGCCAGTAGTAAGGTGACGATTTCGCGCACCGTAGCCCTGAAACTTCTTCCGATTATCAACAAATAGGTGACCAGTACAACCGTAGCCATCCACATGCGATGCCATACAAGCGTATAAGCATCCACTGTAATCAAGTGTCCGAGAATGCCGGTAAATCCCCAGATAAATACAATAAAATGCATGCGCAGGCGCGCACTCAGCTGGCTATCGGCAGACAATGCAATCAGAGTAAATTTCGGTTTTTAAAATTTAGGCAGCAAAGATAGACGCGGTTATTGCCCGGCAGGTCTGAAACATCTAATCCAGCTTAATCCACTTTAAATGGTGAAGTTCATCGCCGAGTTCTACAATTACGATGTACATCCCGCCGGAAAATCTTCCCGTAGGTACGGAAATTTTACTATCAATTATTTCAAATTCGGCTGTAGTCAGTTTATGCACTATCCGACCATCTGGCAGTGCAAATGAAATGGCTCTGACATCCTGTGCTCTGCTTCCCAGCTCGAGGGTCAGTTGGTTGCTACCAGGATTGGGATACAAACTAAACTGCGGTGTAAGCTCCCTGAGCTGACTAATGTGCAGACTTACACTGTTTTTTGAAATCAACCAACGCTCAGGATCAAAGACTACGGCTGATGCACCTTGAGGCATATAGTGTGCAAATGAAAATGATGCTCCTGGCACGCTTACACGCAAGTGATGTACCTGCTGATTGCTGTCTGTCACGCGTATCGGTAAGGGAATGCTAAACCAAGATACAGAGGGATGGCTTGTGGTCTGCGAAATGTTCATGCGAAGGCTGTCGCCGTCCTGCCACCAGATGATTTGATAGGTGGGATAGCCCTCCCCGTAAATCCATTGATCGAAAAACTCCGTAAGCGAACACTGGCAGGCAGCCTCCATATGGGCTTTGAATTGGGGAGTAAGCGCAAAGGCATACGCCAGCGAAGTGTCTTTCAGATAGTTTCTCGTGCCGGCGAAAAAGGCCGAATCACCCATCAGCCATCGCAGCGAATGCAATACATATCCGGCCTTAGAGTAAGTAAGCCGGCCGCTGAAAAGTCTGCTGAGATTCAATGTGTCCGGTGTGTAAACCGACCCATCCGGCTGTGACGTTATTTTGTTGATTTCATTGATTTTATATGCTTGATATTGCTGGGGTTTGATGTGTTCATAGGTCAGTTGGGTCAGATACACAGCCCAGCCTTCGTTGAGCCAGAGGTCGGCCCAGGAGCCGCAGGTCACCAGATCGCCAAACCACATATGCGCCAGTTCGTGTGTTATCAGGTCTTGCTGCCAGCCTCCCATGAAGCTCATCGTCTGATGCTCCATACCTCCATTCCACCCAAAGCGCGCATGGCCGTACTTCTCAGATTTGAAGGGATATGGCGCTATCAGGGTGTCAAAAAGTTTCATCACCTGATGCGTGTAAAGCACACTCTGATATACAGCAGGTGTATCGGTAGGATACACATAGTTCACAAAAGGAAGGGATTGCCCATTTGACGGCAGCGTAATTGGCTGGTCAAAGACCACATAAGGTGCTACTGCTATAGCCACCAGATAGGGGGCTACGGGATATCGATGCTTCCAGTAGCTGGTTCGCTGATTGCCCTGCACCCATTCTGACACCAGCACACCAAGAGATGCACCACGGTTGGGTACTGGTGTTGTGATTAGGATATCGATGGAATCAATCTTATCTGTCAGCCCATCCTTACAGGGCCACCAATCAGGCGATCCATACGGCTGTGAAAGGGTCCACAAGGCACTTCCAAAGCTGTACGTCTGCCGTCCCACACTGCCCAGCCCGGTGCTTACCGGAGTACCGCGGTAGTAAATTACCACGCTGTCAAGAATGCCTTTGGGTAATACTTGACCCAGCTGTATTGAAACCTGATGAAACTGATGCTGATAGCTGAGCATCTGCCCGGTGCGTAGGCTTTTAACCGAATCCACGGTCATCGAATTTCGCAGGTCGAAGACTAACGTGGCCACACTGTCCTGCAAGGCACGCACATACGTGGCAGCCGCCCCCTGAATAAACATGACAGACGGATTTACCCAGAAATGCAGACGGTGATACACCACATCATAGCGGGCCATCAGCGGTGATGAGAGCTGACCGCTCTTCCAGCGACTGCTCTTTAGCACAAAAGGCCGCTTGCACAACATATCGCCATCCTGAATTCCCGAATCAATCCTTTGACCCCACACACCTGTCGTCAGCACCACTGCTCCCACCAAAAGCCAGCTCCTACAAATCATAACATCTGAACGGTATATCCTTTTTGTTCTAACAAAGATAACACACCACCTTCTCCCAACAGATGGCCCGCTCCCACCGCAAAGAGCACAGATCCTTCTTTCATGGCGTCTTCCATCACCGGTATCCAACGCCCATTACGGTCAGAGATAAAGGCTTTTTCGGCCGCTGAAGGCAGCAGCACCCAAGCCCACTCATCAAAAAGCCGATGAATGCCTTCCATGTCGCCCGTATGGTATGCGTCTATCAGTGCATTAATGCCCTTTTTCACCTCCTCATAATGGGTTATACAGTACAATAGCTGTCGCCAGTATTCTTTATTTGGCACTTTGCCAATCGTGCCGATGTGCTCTTCAAAGCTTTCTAATCCTCTGACACTTTTGCCCAAGTTCATCGCCTGAAACATTAGTTGATGATCAAGAGCCATCGTAGAGCATTCAAACAGATCAACCTGCAATTGCGCCAACAGAGCAAACGGATGCATACTCAGAAGTTCATCTTCTCCGAAATTCCAGTGCTGCCTGTTGAATGCCCGGAGTTGTTCCAGCTCATTTTCACCCATTTCGACAGTAGTATCGGCTTTCAAATCCATCAAATTAAAATCTACCAGGTGTGCGGCATCAGGCGATATGTCCGTTTCTAAGTAGAGCACTTCGACAGCAGTCAGCAGGTCATTGATGCCATCAGGCCATTGATACCGGTCAGCACACACTATATGCATGGTACCGAAGATGTAGGAAGGTTTATCAGATTTTGTGCAGGAAATTCGATACAGCCAGTTGGTATATTTTTTTTCTAAAATGCTCATTTGTATTTCTTTTCGTTTCTTATAAAAATTTTGGAGTTTTTTTTCTGGGCGTGCCCCCAGGCAAAGCGCATTCGCGCCATTGCCTGGGGTCGGTGTCCTCTGGAGTACGCTTCGCTTCCGTGCTCAGGCATTCGCTTCGCTCAGCCTTCGCACCGCCCTGCGCTGCGCTTCGGGCGTCCGCCGGCCACCTCACGCGACGCTCACTGCGTTCGCTTCATTACCATAAATAACCCTTTTCACATTTTGCTTATCACCAGTACCAATTCACCTTTAAAAGGTTTTTGCTTGTGCATGCTCAGAAGCTGACTCACAGGGCCACGCACGGTCTGATGAAACATTTTGCTGATTTCTCGACTAATCGACACTTGTCGATCCGGTCCGAGTACTTCGGCCAGATCACTCAATGTCTTCTCAATTTTGTGAGGCGACTCGTACAGAACAATGGTTTCACGCCTTTCGGCCAGGGCTTTGAAAAAAGATTGCCTACCCTTTTTAACCGGTGGAAAGCCCAGAAACACAAACTCATCGCATGGAAATCCGCTTTCTACCAGAGCCGGCACAAATGCCGTGGCACCTGGCAGGCACTCGACATCCACTCCGTTTCTAAGGCATTCCCGCACCAGCAAAAATCCCGGATCGCTGATGCCCGGCGTACCGGCATCCGACACAAGAGCGGCCGATGTGTCTCCACTGAGTGATGCAATGATTGACGAAGTCACCTGATGCTCATTGTGCATGTGGTAGCTGCGCAAGGGCGTCTGAATGTCGAAGTGTCTGAGCAATATGGCAGTGGTACGTGTATCCTCGGCATAGATGACGCTTACCTCTCTGAGCACTTTCAGAGCGCGAAGTGTGATGTCTTCCAGATTGCCGATCGGAGTGGGCACTACATAGAGCTTGCCCATCAGTCTTCGATGATTTCAGGTTTGCCAAACTTCCGGCGAACCAGATTCTCCAGCCGTGTCACAAACTCTTTTTTCTCATCCCAATGTCCAAACTGAGCCCTCGCCTGGTGGAGGTAATTCATGGCCTGTTCGAAGGTCTGGGCACCGTTCATAGCATCGATTAATGCACTCATAGCTGCATCATCTCCATTAAACAAATGGCGTGAAAAGGCAATTTTGTCGTTCAGACCCAGCGCAATCTTACTCGATGTTGCAAGTCGTTCATTTAGTGCCAACCCACCATCGGTGATCGATACTTCTACTTTCTCCTGTTTGATTTCTGTATAAACTGCCCTGCCAACATTTTCTGTATCTACATACAATTTTTTTTCGATGACGGATTTCTCTGTTTTTTCTTGCACAAACGTCTTTTCAACCTTCTCTTTTACAGGTTTTTCAATGCGTATATCTGCTTGTTGATGTACAATTTCAGTCGGTGTATTCTCAGGTGTTTTTTTGTCTTCTACTTTGGTCTCATGTGTATCATATGTTTTTACACTCAATATTTTATCTGATGCTACATCGGTTTTTGTTTCATTTACAGCATGTTGTTGATACAGGTAGTGCATGATCACCAACTGTTCGTACAGCTCCCTACTCCATTCGACAAGCTGTGGTAGGTCATCTTTTGCGCTTTTCAGTATAGCAGCACAGAGTTCGTCCAGTACTTGCTTAGCTTCTTTGGCCATGAGATGTGTTTTGGTTACTACTTTTGGGTGCTTATTTCGGAAATGTTTTTAGAACAATACAGAGGCGAAAGTACAAAAGTCGGGTGGATAGAGGTGATTTGCGGCCCCATGTTTAGTGGTAAAACGGAAGAGCTCATGCGCAGATTACGCCGAGCGCAGATTGCCCGACAGAAAATAGAAATTTTTAAACCGGCCATTGACACCCGATACGACCATACCGATGTAGTCTCGCACGACCATAACCGCATCCCTTCAACACCAGTCGAACATAGTTCATCCATTTTGCTCTTGAGCGAAGGGATTGATGTGGTAGGGATAGATGAAGCTCAATTTTTCGACATAGGCATTGTAGATGTGTGCAACCAATTGGCCAACCAAGGTGTGCGCGTAATTGTAGCCGGCCTCGATATGGACAGCGAAGGCCGACCATTTGGCCCCATGCCTTTTTTGATGGCTACGGCTGAATTTGTCACAAAAGTGCATGCCATATGCACCCGCACGGGGGATCTGGCGCACTACAGCTTTCGAAAGGTCGCTTCCGATCAGCAGATTTTTCTCGGAGAGAAGGAAGAATACGAGCCTCTTAGCCGTCGCGCTTTTGTAGAAGCCATGAAATCGCGCAACAAGTAAACTAACTGATGTATCACCCTAAGCCTTACTCCCCAGCAGAAATAGCTTCCATCCTGAGGGCTGAAGTCATTGGCCCGTTGCATGATAAGCGTTGCATTCAGAATCTGTGGACAGACACCCGACAGGCCATGCCGGTGGACGAAAGTCTTTTCTTCTGCCTGCGGGGCCCGCACTTCGATGCTCATACGTTCCTGCCTCAGGCTATAAAAGCCGGTTTAAAATATGCTGTGGTAGAACGCCTACCCGCTGACGTGCCAGCAGATGTAGTCTTGTTTAAGGTTCAAAATACCCTCGACGCCCTTCAGCAACTGGCTGCGCATCACCGTAGCCAACTGACTGATGTGACCGTTGTCGGCATTACTGGTTCCAATGGTAAAACGATGGTCAAAGAATGGCTGTATGACTTGCTCTGGCCAGATTACGAAGTGGCGAAAAGCCCTTTGAGCTACAATTCTCAGGTAGGTGTACCGCTCTCGGTTTGGAAGATCGAACCCCTCCATCGCTTTGCCATTATCGAAGCCGGCATTTCACAACCCGGTGAAATGGAAAGGTTGGCACGCATCATTCGCCCTAATATTGGTATATTCACCTATCTCGGCAGTGCCCACGATGCCGGATTTGTCGATCGAAACCAGAAATTGATAGAAAAAGGAAAACTCTTCAAAGAGGCCAAGGTTATCATCCTGGGAACTGACCAATCGGAGGTTTCGGAATTTTTTTTAAATAATTTTCCTGAAAAATCTGTTTTTACCTGTGCTCTTTACCCCAAAACAGGAGATTTTGTCTTTAGGCATTTAGAAAATGAAACTTTTAACCTGGTCAAATGCCCATATGAGCATCTAACTGAGAAAAAACGTGAATTTGCTGTCCCCTTTACAGATGAAATTTCTGTAAAAAATACATTCACTGCCCTCACAGCTGCTCTTTTGGTTACCGAGGGAGATGAAAGCATTCTACGGAAAACGGCAGCTCTCCCGCCGGTGCGCATGCGCATGGAATGGACGCGCGGCATCAACGACTGCATGATTTTGAACGACTCGTACACCGCTGACCCCGAGGCACTCGTGTATGCCCTGCGCACGCTATTTTCATCAGGTATAGGCCGAAAAAAAATATTGGTGCTCTCAGAGCTTGACCAGCTAAAAAGTGAACAGCAACAGGTGTATTTCGATATTTTGGAGCGCGAACTTGCCGCTCAGCCTTCTAAAGAACTATACTCACTGTATTACGTCGGCCAAAGGCAGCATCTTACGATTCCATTTGCATCAAGAAATTTACAGATTTTCTCTACTACGGAAGAGCTTCTTCATGACTTTAAACATCATCCGCCCACACACGCCGACATTCTGTTGAAAGGAGCAAGGAGATTTGGATTCGAAAAAATCGCTCAAAGTCTGTCAGCTCATGTACACGAAACCCGTTTGGAAATAAATCTCAGCGCCATTGGTCGCAATCTCTCTTACTTCCGTTCGCGACTTCCAAAAAACACGAAAATAATGGCTATGGTAAAGGCTGCTTCCTATGGATCAGGATCAGTGGAATTGGCGCGCTATCTTACATCAGTGGGGGTAGATTACTTAGCCGTCGCATATGCCGACGAAGGCATCGAACTGCGCAATGCGCACATTCCAATGCCTATCATGGTCATGAATGCTCACCCACATGTGCTTCCGCTCGTAATAGAAAACGACCTCCAACCGGAAATCTACAGCTTCGAACAGTTGGAACATCTTGGAAATCTTTCTTCCAAAAAGCCGACTAAAATCCACTTGAAAATCGATACCGGTATGAAAAGGCTCGGCTTTGAGCCAGAGCATGTCGATCTGTTGCTTTCTACATTGCAACGGTTGCATTCAAACATTAAGGTAGAAAGTGTACTCTCTCACCTGGCGGCTGCTGATGAGCCCCTACAAAGAGATTTTACAATCAAACAAATAGAGCAATTTCACACTATTGTCGATAAAATTGAAGAAACACTTGGATATAACGTCATAAGACATATCCACAATACGGCTGGTTCTTTAGACTATTTCGACGAGCGTTGTCAGATGGTGCGTTTGGGAATTGGTTTGTATGGCATAGCACATTCTCCCGAGATTGAGCGCAATCTGCAACCGGCTGTAGAGTGGTATTCGTTTGTAAGCCAGGTAAAGGAATTGAAACCAGGTGATTCGGTGGGGTATGGTAGGTCGTTTGTGGCGGACAAACCAATGAAATCAGCCACTGTGGCCATTGGATATGCAGATGGTATCCGACGTTCGCTGAGCAATGGAAAGGGCGGATTTTATATACACGGTGTGTATTGTCCAATTATCGGCCGAGTGTGTATGGATATGACAATGGTAGATGTTTCAGGTCTTGATCAAGTTACAGCTGATGATCCGGTAGAAATCATTGGTCCGCACCAGAGCATTCAAGACCTTGCTCGAAAAATGGAAACCATTCCATACGAAGTACTTACATCGGTAGGCCATAGGGTTAGAAGGATTTATTTCAGGGAGTAGTGATATTTTGACAGAAAATGTACCTGTACCCTTGTACCAAACGACCAAACTGTTATTTCTACTCAAACTTTTACTCCCACCGTACTTCTTTCGAAAACAAAGAGAATGGAAATTTCCCTCAGAATTCACAGAAGAGTTCTGAAGGGTTTTTACCCCCTACAACTCTTTAAAAATCTGGCAAACGGCTTTAAATAGGGGGCAAGTTTTACAGAGGGAACTCTAAGATCAAATCGCACTATATAGGTTTAAGTTTGGGTTTAGTTTAAGTTCAGTGATGTATTGTAATAAAAAAGTCTGCAGCACTGCAAAAGATTAATAGTTTTGAGTTTCGACCCAATTTGGCAATCAAGCTCCGTAGGAGCGAAACTAATCTCTCGCATTTGCAACCTGTGTTGTTCTAATGAGCTTTTTGTTTGTTTGCTATGGCCATGCTATTGACATTTGGCCCTTATGGGGCTGTAAATCACATCACCCCCTCCGTAGTAATCAAAAAATACACGTTCATCTGTGTCTTTATCTAAGTGCATCTTTGGATTACCAACAAATGAGAAGTACCGGCCACTGAAGCGTGAGGTGCCCATCGGACGTAGAGTTGCTAGGTGCGTAGGTGAAAGCGAAGCTGTACCAAAGAACGGGAGCTAAGCTGACTGTAAAGGTGACCAGGCCCAGAAGAAGGCGCCTGACGGCATCTTACCTTGGCAGGCCCCATGTGGAAGGGCCATGCCTTAGGCGCGCCCAAATAAAAGCCCCTCGTCGGGACTGGATGCGTTAGAAAAATTTATATCCAACTGAAAAAGTCCAAAGCGATACTCGAGAGTCAGTGGGAATGCTTTGTCCGCTTACGTTAACCTGGTTGGCGAATCTGGATAATCCCATTTCGTATCGAACTTCTGCCATCATCTTCCAGAAGTCTACTCCGAGGCCAACCTGGCCACCAACGGTGCCATTTCGAAGGCCGTTTTCTAGTACGTCATTAGTAGAAGATACGTTGTAGCTGAGCACGGGGCCAAGATTGGCTCTAACTGGACCAAACTTAAGACCAAAGAGCACAGGAAAATCAAGTCTGTTAACGGTGACTCTTGAGTTTGTGGTTTGGTTATTTGATTGGCGGGCGCGATACTCTACATTGATGGACGAATAGTAGGCCTCAACACGTACTTGGTAGGTAAGGAAATTGATAGCGCTGAAGAGACCTCCTTGAAATCCGTAACGCATATCTCCGGCCTGTAGTGATTCGATGACTTGATTGGGATTGTTTACATCGTCCATATTAAGCCTTGTGGTATTAAGGCCGAGTTTTACACCTAAATCAAACTGTGCTGTGGCCAAATAGCCAACGGCTATGAAGAGAATGGTTGCGATTTTTTTCATGTTTTTCAGGGTTAAAATGTTTTTACGAAATAGACGTAGCGTTTTATATCGAGTTAGTAATTGTTTGTAAAAGCTCTTAAATGAGAGCTGAATGATGCATTTTTCTTTTTCAGCAAAGGGTTGGTTCAGATGCTTTGGTGAATGATTTCAAGGAGCTCTTCTTGAGTGGGGTATTGAAACCGGGTAAAGGGTTTTCCTGTTATCAATTCATAAAGCTGAATATAGCGCTGGCTTATTTCTTCGACTTTTTGGTCGGTCATTTCAGGAATTACTTCACCTGGACGGCCCTGGAAGCCATTTTCTATGAGCCATTGGCGAACAAATTCTTTTGACAGCTGCTGCTGTGGCTCGCCTCGGCTTTGTCGCTCTTCGTAGCCTTCAGCATAGAAATATCGCGATGAATCAGGAGTATGTACTTCGTCGATGAGGATGATTCTGCCAGAGCTGTCTTTTCCAAATTCGTATTTGGTATCCACTAAAATGAGTCCGCGCTCAGCGGCCATGCGAGTACCAATGTCAAAGAGGGTAAGAGCATAGTGTCTGAGAACTTCCCACTCCTCAGCTGTAGCCAAGCCGCGAGCAAGTATTTCTTCAGCAGAGATGTCTTCGTCATGTGTGCCGACGGCTTCTTTGGTAGTAGGAGTAATGATAGGCTGTGGTAGTGGGTCGTTTTCGCGAAGGCCCTCGGGCAGTGGTACACCGCATAGGATACGTTGGCCACTCTTATAGGTTCGCCAGGCATGGCCAGCCAGGTAGCCTCTGACGACCATTTCAATTTTGAAGGGTTTAGCTGATTTGCCTATGCTCACAAAGGGCAATGGACTGTGCTCGTACCAGTTGGGTACCTGTGTAGCAGTGGCTTGTAGGAAGTGCGCTGCGATGCCATTGAGCACTGAACCTTTATAAGGTATGAGGCGGGGAAGAACTACATCAAAGGCCGAGATTCGGTCGCTGGCGATCATGATGATTTTGTCGTTTTCGAGAAAGTACACATCGCGCACTTTGCCTCGGTAGAAGGATTTAAGGCCTTCAATGGGAAGGTGTTCTGTCATTGGGTAAGGGGGTTCAGATTTGGCTAAGGTCTTCTCGTTGATCAGGGTGAAGTTTATCGGATTCGAATTGGCGGTATTCCTGAATGATTCTTTTGACCAGCTTGTGGCGAATCACGTCTTTGTCGTCGAGTTTTACAATGGCAATGTCTTCAATGTTTTTGAGGATTTTTAATGCCTGTACCAAACCGGAACGCTGATTTTTCGGAAGGTCGATCTGGGTAAAATCACCGGTGATCACAAACTTAGCCGAGCGGCCCATGCGGGTGAGAAACATTTTCATTTGGGCCTCTGTGGTATTTTGAGCTTCGTCGAGTATAACGAAGGCGTTGTCGAGCGTGCGGCCGCGCATGAAGGCCAATGGTGCGATCTGGATGACACCCGACTCGATGTACATGGCCAGTTTTTCGTGTGGAATCATGTCAAGCAAGGCGTCGTAAAGAGGCTGTAGATAGGGGTCGAGTTTTTCTTTGAGATCGCCCGGCAGGAAGCCGAGATTTTCGCCGGCTTCTACTGCAGGCCTGGTCAGGATGATTCGCTTTACCTGTTTGTTTTTCAAAGCTCGAACAGCCAATGCCACAGCGGTATAGGTCTTTCCTGTTCCGGCTGGACCTACCGCGAAGACCATATCGCTCTTTTCCACGGCTTCTACTATACGCTGCTGATTGGGCGTCTGCGCTTTGATGAGGTGACCATTGACACCATACACAAGAACTTTCTCGCCGACTGAGTCGCTCATCATGCGATTCCGCTCTTCAGCTGAGGAAGTTAGGATGCGCTCCAGTTGGTTTTCGGAGAGCGATTGATACTTATCGAAGTGCATGATGAGGTATTCGATTTTGGCTTCGAAATCCATCAGCACATCTTCGGGGCCAGTTGCTTTTAGCTCATTGCCTCGGGCTGTAATTTTGAGCGTTGGATAATAGGATTGGATAATTTGCAGGTAACGGTTGTTGTTGCCATATACGCGACTTGGCAACGATTTCTGAAGCTCAAGCAGTTTTTCAGTCAAATGAAATGGGTATTAAAATCCGTATCTTTTTTCGTAAGGGGTTACACTTAACTTTGTTTGCAAAATAACAATCTTTCTCTGAATTAAAAAAAGCCCTTTGCAGCAAATGCCTTTAATCACCCTGACATCTGACTATGGGTTGCGCGACCATTATGTGGGTGCTCTTAAGGCATTGATCTATAAGTATCACGAAACGGCTACCATCATCGATATTTCTCATCAGATATCTACCTTCAAGGTATCGGAAGCTGCGGCAGTACTGCTCTTTGCAAGGCAATACTTTCCTGAAAACAGTGTACACATCGTCTGTGTGGACGAAAATCCGGTGAGTGAAGCCGCTTCAGGTCGGATTTTAGCTGGCTATGTCGAGGGCCAGTACTACATCACGGCTGACAATAGTTTTTTGGGATACATCAACTTCCACAAAACAGCAGCAAAAGTGGTAGAAATTCCTATAGATGCCAACGACCGCTCAAGCTGGCGCGCACATACCATAGCTAAGGCTGCCGCTGCCTTGGCAAAAGAGATCGACCTTTCACAGATCGGCTATGAGCCAGGCGAGTATTTGTCAAATGGCTTTCCTCAGCCCTTTTTTCGCAATAACGACACTCAACTTATTGCTCAAGTCATTTTCATCGATGAATATGGCAACATAGTGACTAATGTACACAAGCGCTATTTTGAAAAGAATTTTCAACGCTTGTCGTTTGAGATAAAAATTCGCAACAATGTGATTCGCAGAATTGTAGCAGGATATGAAGAGCTCAAATTTCGAAACACCGGTGAAGCATTTGCGCTGTTCAACTCAGCGGGATTTCTTGAAATTGGCCTTATTAACAGTGCTAATGTGCACCAGCCAAGAGGATACGCACGAAGCCTTGGGGCTGATAAACTTTTGGGTGTGAAAACCGGAGATACCATCACAATAGAGTTTGTATGATTCGAATTGTAAAAATGACTTTTAAGCCAGAAGACGTTCCAAGTTTTCTAAACATTTTCGAACAGAATAAAGAAAAAATCCGACATCAACCGGGATGTAATTCCCTAAAACTAGTAAACGACAAAGAAAACTCAAATGTGTTTTTTACCATTTCAGAGTGGGAACATCCTGATTATCTCGAACAATATCGCCAAAGTGAACTTTTTAAAAGCGTATGGGCTGCTACCAAAGTCCTATTCGCTGACAAGCCAGAAGCTTGGTCGGTAGATATTTTGTATGATTTGTAAAAGTTTTTGGATGAAGCGAAAAACCTTAGTTGCCATTATCATTTTTATAGCCATGAGCACGCTTTCTTGGGCTCAAAACAATCCCAAACTTTACAAAATTTTTGATAAAAAAGGAAAATCCATTCATTGGAAAAAAGTGCTTAGAAAATCAGCCAAAGCAGAGACAGTGTTTTTTGGCGAGTACCACGACGATCCAGTTATTCACTATCTTCAGCTGCAACTTCTAAAGCATCTTATCGAATCTGAAGAAAATCTCGCTTTGGGATTGGAAATGTTTGAATGGCAAGATGCAGAAGTGCTGAATGCCTACTTGAGTAGTAAAATCGACCAAAATACCTTTTTCAGCGAAGCAAATTCCATCTGGAAAAATTATAAGACAGACTACAGCCCTATGGTGGAATTGGCCAAAAGAAAAGGTATTTCGGTCTTCGCCTCAAATGTTCCACGAGCCTGGGCTTCGGCCGTATACAGAGGTGGCTTTGAAGCTCTAGATACCATTGAATCTGATTTAAAAAAGTACGTCCCTCCCCTACCCATTCCTTACGATGCCGAACTGCCCGGGTATCGCAACATGCTCAAAATGGCACATGGTCACGGGGGTGAAAATTTGCCGAAAGCCCAGGCCTTGAAAGATGCTGCAATGGCCTGGAGTGTGGTGCAACTACTGGAAAAAGGCTTCAAAATCCTTCATCTTAACGGCACGTATCACACCAACAATTTTGAGGGTATTATCTGGTATTTGGAAAAATATCGGCCTAAGACGCGATACTTCACTATAGCGATGGTGCGTCAGGCCAATATACAGAAGCTTAACAAGGAATTTCGAGGTCTGGCTGACGTAGTCATTGCAGTGCCCGACGATATGATTCGCACCCACTGATTCTCACTAGTTATGAAAACCCTGTTGGTATTTGCGCATTGGGAAGAAGCGCGTCACGTAGTTCGATACTTCGATGCCCGTAGTATCAATTGTCCGGCATTTTACAAGCGGTTTTCATGCGATAGTTATGATATAATTGTTACAGGTATAGGCATTTTAAATATGCAGGCTGCTGTGATTCATTATTTTTCAACGGAATCTAAAGCTGATTGTGCCCTTAATGTTGGTTTTGCCGGCAGCGCTTCTAAAACTTTGCACAGCTGGTATGCAGCATCGAGTGTGCACTGTACACCCTTTAAAGCACATTATCTAGATCCAGTTTTTTCAAAGTCGCCTTATGCTCCACTCCATACCGTACATCAGCCAGCTACCGAATCTCAAATGAAAAATAAGCCCGATAGCCTATTTGATATGGAAGGCTATGGCTTTGTTACAGGTGCAAAGCGGTTTCTTCAGATTCATCAAATCCATCTTTTAAAGTTTGTCAGTGACCGCGATGGAAAATTAGAGTCAGTAAAAAACTCTCTGAAAGACTACAATGAATCGGTAATCAACACCATTGAAACGGCTTTAGCTGAAATAAACCACATCATTCACCTGGCAGGCGACTTACGATTGTATTACGACCTGGAAACCTCGGTAAAGGACTTTTCAAACAAGCAAAGACTGAGTTTTACACAAACACAGCAGCTATTGGAGTATTGTATGTACTTGGTTAACGCAAAACAAAAACACAGGGTAAATTCGGTACTGGCTGAAAGCTATTTAAACATTCCTGACAGAGATAAAAGATTCGAAGAAATCTGCACAAGACTATACGCCAATGAATAAGCGGATTGTGTACATCGAAAGAGAATTGCAGAATCACAGCGGTGTACGCAAAATATTAGAAAAAATAAAGCCAAGTGCTGTCGAGTGGATCGAGCTCTACAAGGACGTTCTCAACCAGCGTGGTGGCAACTGGCGCGTACAAAAGCGCTATCAATCTCTTATTTTGGCTCGTAGAAAAGATACCTTCTATTATAAAGCCAGCCCATTGACGCATTCGATTGAATTCAAACACTTTTATTACAACACCTTAGCCATTAACTGCCTCTATGATTGCGAGTATTGCTACCTACAAGGCATGTTTAATACTCCGCATCTTGTATTATTTCTCAATAATGATGATTTTATTCATGCAGCTGATACTCTTTCAAAGCAATTACAAGAGCCTTTTTATATGGCTCTATCGTACGATACCGATCTACCTGCAGTAGAGCATTTGTATCCGTATTGCAATGAATGGATGAGTTATGCAGACTGTAATCCAAAAATTACCATAGAAATACGCACAAAAAGCAGTATTTTGTCCTTCTTCGCCAATAAAAAGCCCACAACAAACGTCGTGCTCTCCTGGAGCGTAAATCCTGAAGAAATTGCCAGACGTTTTGAGCCTCTTACCCCCTCCCCTTCTCTGCGAATAAAAGCTGCCCATAAAGCTCACGTAATGGGTTGGCCAGTAATGCTTTGCATTGATCCTATTGTTTATGTCAAGGATTTTAAAGCACTTTACAGAACATTTATTTCAAACCTGAGAAAATATTTTGATCCAGTTCGACTATTTGGCATCAGCATCGGCACAATGCGCATGAATACGGATTATCTAACCAACATTCGGAACCAGCGCCTTGATAGCGAATTACTATGGTATCCATTCGAGCGCAAAGACGGGCACGCTTATTATCCTAAAGATGTGCGAAAAGAACTCATTGAAACCGTCACTGAAGCGCTAAATAACGAAGGTTTTAATCGAATTTTCGTCTATGGCTGAACAAATAATTCTAACCGGCCACACCAGAGGCATTGGGGCTGAAGTGTGCAAACTTTTGGCTGCATCAGAAAAATATGACGTAGTCGGAATAGCGCGTTCTCGGTCGCCGATTATGGGAATCCGTCAATTTGCCTGCGATCTCTCAAACAGCATTGAAACTCAAAAACTCTGTGAAAAGCTCAAAAATGAAAATCCTAAATTTTTGATTGTTAATGCCGGTGGAAACTCTATTAAACCAGCAGAAAGCTATACGGTACAGGAAATCGAGCGAATCTATCAGCTTAATCTGGTATCGCCAGCTATGATTATACGGGCATGTCTTCCGGCACTGTTGCGAAACGAAGGCCACATCATCGCCCTGGGCAGCTTTTCGGCTCTCGAAGTGCGCCGTTGGAACAACTACTACGGCTCTGCAAAAGCAGGATTACACCACCTAGCAAAAAACCTTTTTGAGCAATACCGAAAGCAAAACCTTCGTGTAACGCTGATCGTACCTGATATAGTCGCAAGTGATTTTTATGCACACCAAGATTTCCAGCCAGATCCTTCCCCTCTGTATTCGATTCCACCAACGGAAGTAAGTCAGTTGGTCTTTGATCTGATTGAAAAAAAGACGGATTACATCCCTACAGAAATTGTAATCCGCCCACAGATGTTTAAACTCGATAGAAGGTAATACTACTCTAAAACGGCTGCAATACCCGGGAGTACGATACCTTCGAGATATTCGAGCATCGCTCCTCCGCCGGTAGATACATAGCTTACTTTGTCTTCAAGGCCATATTTCTTCACAGCAGCTACGGAGTCACCTCCACCGACCAAGCTGAAGGCACCTTTGGCTGTGGCTTCGGCCACGATATTTCCAAGTTCCAATGTGCCATTTTCGAACTTTTTCATTTCAAATACTCCAACTGGTCCATTCCACAAGATAACTTTTGAGCCAAGGAGTACTTCACGGTAGATTTCAAGACTCTTTGGCCCAACATCCAAACCCATCATATCATCAGGTATAGCATCTACCGCTGTAAGGCTTGTAGTGCCATTTTCTGAAAATTCAGTCGAATTTACTGAATCTACTGGCAGATATACTTTGACTCCCGCTTGTTGAGCTTGTTTGAGAATATCGTTTGCTGTATCGAGCAAGTCATTTTCTACCAGCGATTTACCCACATTTCCTCCTTTGGCTTTTACAAAAGTGTACGCCATTCCCCCGCCGATGATGATGTTGTCCACCCTCTTCAGCAGATTGCTGATGATACCAAGCTTAGAGCTCACCTTAGCACCTCCAATGATGGCTGTCACAGGTTTTTCAGTAGATTCCAGCACACGTGAAACATTTCTAATCTCATTGGCCATTACATATCCAAAGGCCTTCTTGCCCGGAAAGAATTTGGCAATCACAGCTGTAGAGGCATGCGCTCTGTGTGCCGTACCAAAGGCATCGTTTACATAAAAATCGGCATGACGGGCTAATTTCTGGGCAAATCCTTCGTCGCCAGCCTCTTCCTCCGGATAGAAGCGAAGGTTTTCTAACAATAGAACTTCGCCGGGTTTAAGGTTTTTTGACTTTTCGTATGCACCATCACCTATACAATCATCTGCAAATTGGACTTTTTGTCCAAGGTGTTTTTCTATCGTTGAAATGGTATGTTTAAGAGAAAATTCATCAGCCGGCCCCTTTTTTGGCCGCCCTAAATGTGACATCAAAATAGCTGCCCCACCGTCGTTTAGTATTTTTCTAATGGTGGGTATAGTGGCTACTATGCGCGTATCATCTGTCACAGTAAAATCTTTGTCCAAGGGAACATTGAAATCCACGCGTATGATTACGCGTTTGCCGTTGAAACTAAAATCGTCTATTGTTTTCATTTCGTAGTTACTTTTACGGCTACAAAGTAATATTTTCAAAGGTTCTCTAATTAAAAATCTTTATCAGCTAATTCAAAATTTTGTATGTGGAATTTTTCTAAACTGTTTTCAAATCGCGATACAGTAGAAAATTTAAAGGCAAATGTTCGCCAGGGTCGAGTGAGTCATGCACAAATTTTCTTTGGCAAAGAAGGATCGGAAGCTTTACCTGTAGCCTTTGCTTATATTAAATACTTATTTTGTGAAAATCGTACAGAAAATGATTCATGTGGAACTTGTACGTACTGCAAGCAAGTAGATTCGTTGAATCACCCGGATTTAAAAATTATATTTCCCTTTCCTTATTCTAAAGGCAAAATTGAAAGCTCAACAGATTTATTAGAAGATTTTTTAAAACAATTCAAAAAAAATCCATATCTCGATTTGTTTAAATTCAGTCAAAAAATTAGTGCAGAAAAAAAATCATTTTCCATACCAACTAGTGAATGTGAATCGTTAATTAAATTTTTAGGACTGAAATCGTTTTATGGGGGTAAAAAAATTGCTCTAATCTGGTATCCGGAACTGATAAATACAGCAGGGGCAAATAAAATATTAAAGACCATTGAAGAACCTTCAGGCGATACTCTTATACTTCTGGTGAGTTACAATCTTCACGATGTTTTGCCAACAGTTTTAAGTCGTTGTCAAGTTACACATTTTAAAGCACCTACTTTACAAGAAACTAGTGAATTTTTAAAAGAGAATTTTGAAAATATTTCTCATCACAATCCAGAAATCCTATTACAAATTAGCGATGGAAATATTGGAAATATTTTAGATATTTTAAGTAACAATAACCCCTTTGAAGAGTTTGAACCTATTTACAGTGTTTTCATAGAGTTTATTACTGGAAATTCTCCAAATAAGACTTTGCTATATGTACTTGAAAAAATAGAATTTTTAAATTCGAAAGGCAGAGAATTCACAAAACATTTTCTCAACTTTTTTATGAATAAAATCCACGATGATTTTATGATTAAAAATAGAGATAAATTTTCAACGGATACTTTGATTGAATTGCAAAAATTAGTGGACCATTACACCATGTTGGTAGAGCGAAATATTTCCATAAAAATGGCAATCATTTCCCTTTTAATTGGATCAAAAAACGCCTTTGTAACGCGCAATAAATCTATATTAATTCAGGAAAATATTTTGGTATGAACACTTTAGCAAAAAATTCGTATCTCTTTGAAGCCTCTTGGGAAGTAGGAAATCAGCTCGGTGGTATTTACACCGTAATTCGAAGCAAACTGCCTTCTATCACAAAAATTTTTGGAGATAGATACTGTTTGTTAGGCCCTCTTGTAAACGACAGTATAAATGCAGAATTTGAAGAGATCGACGATACCTCTGATTTTTTTGGCAAAGTTGTAAAAGGCTGTCGCGATTTGGGTTTTGAGGTAAAGTATGGAATCTGGTTGGTCACCGGGAGACCGAGAATTATTTTAATAAATCCGGTAGCTGTGTACAACAGATTGGATGTGTATAAAAAAAATCTTCATCAAATCTACGGTCTCGAATGGCGCGAAAACGACGATCTATATGACCAGGTTTTAATGTGGTCTGATACTCTTCGATCGTTCTTTAGGATAGTAAACCAGTTAAAAGGTAGAAATTCTGTCATTGCTCACTTTCATGAGTGGATGGCCTCAGTTCCCATCCTCGACATTCGAAAGGAAAGAATAGACATAAAAACCGTATTTACAACACATGCAACGATGCTAGGAAGATATCTGGCAATGAATGATCCGGAATTTTATCAAAAATTGCCTTACTACAATCCGGAAGAACATGCCAGAAGGTTTGGAATTACCTCAATGTTTCAAATTGAAAAACTGTGCGCTCAACATGCACATGCCTTTACTACTGTAAGTGAGCTCACTGCAAATGAATGTCAGTATTTACTATCAAAAAAACCAGATGTAATCACGCCAAACGGGCTGAATTTGGCGAGATTCTCAGCCAATCACGAGATTCAAGTGCGCCATGAAAATTATAAGAAAAAAATTCAAACTTTCGTGATGGCGCATTTTTTTCCGAGCTATACATTCGACCTGTCGAAAACACTTTTTTTCTTTACTTCCGGACGTTACGAATACAAAAACAAGGGTTTTGACGTGACGATTGAAGCACTTAAGTTGCTCAATCGCATGATGATAGAAGCAAATGTCGATCTTACAATAGTTACATTCTTTATTACAAAAACACAAACTTGGAATATTCTTCCAGACGTACTTGAGCAAAAGGCAAAACTCGACGAAATTCGAAACACCTGTAGTGCCATAGAACAGCAGATTGCTGAAAAGCTCTTTTTTAAAGCAGCTTCTTCTCACGATCACAATTTACCTGATCTCAATGAGCTCGTGGACGAATATTGGCGATTGAGATATAGAAGGACGATTTTAAATTGGAAGTCCACTAAATGGCCCGTTATAGTAACTCACAATCTCGTGAATGACGTGGATGACCATATACTTAACGGATTAAGGCATAGTCAGCTTTTTAACAGCCCCTTTGATAAGGTTAAGGTCGTATATCACCCTGACTTTATCGTTTCTACAAATCCACTTTTTAGTATGGATTATGGCCAGTTTGTAAGAGGTTGTCATTTGGGAATTTTTCCGAGCTATTATGAGCCTTGGGGTTATACCCCTCTTGAGTGTATAGCTCGTGGCGTACCAGCAGTCACATCAGATCTTTCGGGATTTGGGCGCTACGTAATGAATATGGAAGAAGACTTTTACAACAGTGGTGTTTATGCCATTAAGCGCCTTGGAAAAAACAACCAGCAAATTGTCTCGGATCTTTCAAAATTCCTGTTTCAATTCGTTAAAATGTCACAGAGACAACGAATGATAATGCGCAATAAATTAGAAGATTTCAGCGAACACTTCGATTGGAGTAATCTGGTAAAATACTACATCGAAGCATATGAATTCGCTACTCAATCTCAGTAATCTTTTGAAAAATGTACATATTTGAAGAATACTGGCCAGTAAAAAGTGCAATTACATTACTGAGAAGACCGAGCACAGCACCACGAAAAGTGCCAAGTTTGGTCTTTCTATATTTTTCACTTAAAATCGACACATAAAAGGCATCAAAAAACATTGGTTTCTTTTTCTTGAATTTAAATCCATATCTCTCCACCAATCGAATGATTGTTTGTTCTTTAAAATGATGTAAATGGATGGGAACGTCCCATGCAACCCAATCGCTGTTATAATATTTCGCATCAAATGTCTCTGGATTGGGAACTGCAAGGAGTAAAATTCCATTTTTTTTCAAATGTCTATTGAAGTATTTCAAATATTTCTCCGGTTCATAAAGGTGTTCAAATACATGAAAAAGAGTTACTACATCATAACTATGGGCTATTAAATAAAACTCGCTTTCCGAGAGCACATCCAATCCTTTAGCTTTGCAATACTCAATCATGTGAGGTGCAAACTCAACGCCTTGAACTTTTTGAAATTTATCAATAACAAACTCAAGAAATGCACCATTACCACATCCATAGTCTAAGATTGATAGATTACTGGTATATTGATTTAAAACAGATCTAAGCGCATTCCATTTACTTCGATGATTCAGTATTTGAATCAACTTATAAATCAGATCAAAGAGCGACTTTGAACCAGAATTTTTATGGGAATCATACTGGGAAAAGTTGTAATAAAGGCCAATTTGTTCTTTTGATACGACTGGCTCTGTCCTTATAAGTCCACATGAAGTACATTCAAAGAGAGAAAAAACCTCATTTGTTGTTCTCCATGCTTTTGGATGTTCTTTGCGCTCGATCCATTGATCCGAATTACATACTATACAAGATACACTCATTACCTTCCCATGTAGATTAGAAGAATATTGATATCTGAAGGATTTATACCACTGATTCTTGAGGCCTGACCAATAGTTTTAGGTTTAATGGCAGTGAGTTTTTCTTTTGCTTCAGTACTTAATGAGTGTACTGCGTTGTAATCAAATGAATGAGGTATTTCCAAATGTTCAAATTTTAGCAATTTCTCCGCAATTTCTTTTTCTTTGGCTATATAACCTTCATATTTTATCAGGATTTCAGCGGATTCGCAAATCTCTTCATTTATTTTATTATTATGTATAAATTCATTTATTTCTTGCACATTATAAAAATCCTTGAGTGAAATTTCTGGTCGGGTCAAAATGGGTTTTAATTTCATCTTTTGCTTGGCAGGTACTGAATTTTTTGATTCTAATACAGCATTTAGAACATTAAGATCTAAACTGAGATTTGATATGAACTCGATAAAGGAGTTTCTTTTTTGGTACTTTTCTTTAAAATCTTGGTAGCGTTGTTCATTAATCAGACCTATTTGATAGCCTAAAGGAGTCAAACGTTCATCAGCATTGTCTTGGCGAAGGTGCATTCTAAATTCAGAACGAGACGTAAACATTCTGTAGGGTTCTTCAGTGCCCTTAGTAATTAGGTCATCAATTAAAACACCTATGTATGCTTGATCGCGTCGAATGATTATCTTTTCTAAATTATGGGCATGCTGATGCGCATTAATTCCGGCCACTATTCCTTGGCCAGCCGCCTCTTCGTACCCGGTGGTACCATTAATTTGGCCAGCAAAGAAAAGTCCGCTTACCAGTTTTGTTTCCAGCGTATGAAAGAGTTGTGTGGGTGGAAAATAGTCATACTCAATAGCATATCCCGGTCTAAAGAATCGTGCATTTTCAAAACCAGGAATTTTAGTCAATGCTTTGTATTGAATTTCTGCAGGTAGAGAGGTGGAAAATCCATTAATATACATTTCCACTGTATTTCTACCCTCTGGTTCGATAAACAACTGATGTCGCTCACGGTGGGCAAACCGATTTATTTTGTCTTCAATAGAAGGACAATATCTGGGCCCTACACCTGTGATATGCCCTGTAAACATCGGACTTTGGTCAAAGCCTAACTTTAATGTATCATGTACTTCAGGCGAGGTGTAGGCGATATAGCAAGGCATTTGATTTTTTACGGGCTCTGTATCTGTATAACTGAATTTTCCAGGATTTTCATCTCCATCTTGCCTCTCAAATTTTGTAAAATCGAGCGATCGACCATCTATGCGCGGAGGAGTACCAGTCTTCATTCTTCCGTGCTCAAATCCAATTTTCTTCAAAGCCTCTGTTATTCCACGCGCTGCTCCTTCGCCCATTCTACCCCCACCATATTTGTTGAGTCCTACGTGAATTACTCCGTTGAGAAAAGTACCACTGGTAAGAACTACTGATTTTGCATAAAAAGTTTGGTTTAAATTGGTCTTTACTCCCACTATCCTATCATCTTTCACTAGCACATCCACTACCATGTCTTGAAAGAAGTGCAGGTTTGGAATTTGTTCCAGCTGATATCTCCACTCGGCAGCGAAGGCCATACGATCGTTCTGTGCCCTTGGCGACCACATTGCCGGACCTTTGGAACGGTTTAACATCCGAAATTGTATCGTAGTCTTATCCGTTACTATACCGCTTAATCCGCCAAGTGCATCAATTTCCCGAATGATTTGACCCTTTGCAATACCACCCATAGCCGGATTACAGCTCATCTGCCCGATCACCTGCATATTCATCGTTATGAGCAATGTTTTAGAACCCATTTTTGCAGCTGCTGCGGCAGCTTCGTTACCTGCATGTCCGGCACCTACAACGATTACATCAAAGTGATTATCTCTTACCATAGTTTAATGTTTCACGTGGAACGTATAAAACAGATCCGTTAATTCCTTTTCCTTTTCAGTCATAATTTGTTTCTCCTCTTGAGTTGAATCATTGAATCCAACACAATGTAATAAGGCATGATAAAAAGTTCTAATATATTCCCATTGAATAGGTTTCTCAGAAACAAGACAAAATTTATCTACATAATCTAAACAAATAAAAATTTCAACATCAATAAAATTTTTTTTCAGTGAACAAAATGTGATAACATCAGTGTAATAATTGTGTTTCAAAACATTTGAATTTAAAGCAAGCATGTCATCAAGAAAAAGATTTGTAAGAACAATATTTCTAAAATTAACTGGGTAAAACCTTCTGAATACGTTAATAAGCTCAGTAATCAAGTGCTCAGTAAAAAAATTGTGAGGATCATTAATAACGAACATTATTCTTTAAAATTAGGTCTTTTCTGCTTATGTACAAGATGTTAAAATTATTCGCCTTTATTAAATCAATTTCCTCCACATTCCGATCGTCAACAAAATTTCCTTTTCTTTTATTATCCATTACTTCGTTTAATCTTTTAGAATTCTCTGAATCTAACCATTTAATTTTCCTCTTTAATTCATCAATTACAGATGAATAAGATAATTTATTATTCCTTAATTGTTTTTCTAATTCTTCTAATGAGTCCCTGCTACCTTTACTTCCAGATTTACCATCTTTTTCTTTTCTATCATTATTAGAATTTGAATTTTCAGATGAATTTTCGTTGCCCTCATTTTTTGAATCATTATTTAGCTTATTGTTAGATCCCTCATTAGAATTTGAACCATTAGCATTTTTACCGTCTTTATACTCTTCACCAAGTAATTCACTTAATCCGGGCTTTTTAGAATTCCCGTTATTAGATGGGTTTGAACAATTTGAATTATTCTGATTATTATTTTGATTATTAAAATTCATATTATTTTGTTCAATGTTTTTTATGATTTGATAAAGTTTAACTGATAGAGAGTTGATAGCATAAACATAATTTTTTAAATCTGTACTATTTTGAATTGTATTCTTCAATCTGTTATAATCTTCAGATAAAATAGATCGAAGAGATTTATTTTTAAAAAGTATAATATTTAAGGAATCTGATAAAGATAACAAATTAGAATTATTTAATAAATCTTTATTGTTTTTATACTTATTCCTTTCAATATCAATAGAAAGATTATTAAAAGACAATAATAAACTCTCCAGAATAATTTGTTCAGAGGAGTTTATTTCACCTGATTCGGATGAATTATCATTGGTGCTTTTATTTTTATTATTTTCTTTATTGTATCTATTTAAGGTATTTTGAAGTTTTTGTTTCAAAATATCATTGGCTAAGTCCTGAGAATTTTTTGCATTATTTTGATACTCCTCTAAAAATTTACCTACATCTTTTAAAAGTGAATTGATTTGATTTATCCGCATTTGATCATTAATAAATGAAGAAATATTATTTAATTGACTTTGAAAATTTTGTAAAATTTGATATATTTCACTTATGGAAGAGGTTTTAATCAATTCATTTAAATTATTAATAACCGAAACTATTTCTTTTTCAAGATTTTCGAGGTATTGATATGGTAAATCGCTATTATTAGAAATATTCATCGAAGCACCAAAAATCGATGTATTAATTCCTATTGATACTTTTGTAGTCTTATTTAAAATATTTGTCGCAATAATTGTATATTGTAAATTAGTATCCAATTCAAAAAGAACAGAAGTTTTAGGCTGTTTAAAAAAATCTTTATTGTTATTTATTTGTAGATATTTAAGCCCATTTTCATCAGTGACTGAAATTAAATATAAATTTCCAATTTTAGAATAATTTATTATTGGATTTGAAATATTTCTTTTAGAAAAATGAACCTGAAATGTATCACATATGTAAGTATTGCAAAAAATAAAGTCGATAACTGTATCCTTATTAAACAAAAATTTTCCAGAAAATAAATTATTAGAAGAATTTTCAGCAACTAATTTATATTCCACAATTGACATATCTAAAATATTTAAATGGGTTAAATTTGTAAAATGTTCTTTAATAGTATTTTCATAATTTGTATAAACAGAAAATTCACGAATTTTTGGACGAGGTACAATATTGATCTGAATCTTTTTTTGAAAAGAATTTAATTTAAAAATTAGATTTTTTTCATTAGTTGTCGCCAAACCAACAAAATTTTGTCCATTAGTTAAATTTGTATTGTAACTCCCATATTGTAACTGTATTTGTCCTTTGCTATCAAAATCAGTAAATAGAAAAATACTATCACCTTCAACAAAAAAATCTTTATTAAAGGTGTAAGAAATTTTTTGTATATATTTATCAAAAACGTCATCGTTTACATTAATTTGAAAAAATTTAAAGCTAAAGGAAATAGATAGGACAAGGATAACAAATACATAAAGTATAACCTTTTTGGGTTTTGGGAAAAAAATGTATTTTAAACGATTTGATAATTCCACTGTTGAAAAAACATCGTCTCTTTTAACTAAATCACCCTGAATGGAAAATTCTAAAAAATCTTTCTTAGTAAAAAGTAAGTTGAATAATTTCTTTTTTAGTGAATTGGAAAAATAAAATAAGACAATAAGACAAAATGCCACTATAAAAAGGAAAAATATTAAAACACCAATATTTGATAATATATTAAAAACAGAGAAATTTTTTACTAAGTGAAGACTAAAATTTACTATTGCGTTAAAATTAACGTAAATTAAACTAAAAAAAGTCAAAATACTAAGTCCAACAACAAAGACCTTTAAATACCACAAAAACTTTACACGACTCAAGTTCATAATTTTGCACAAAATTACAAATGAGAAGAGTACGATTTGCGCCCAGCCCTACCGGACCTTTGCATATTGGCGGTGTAAGAACAGCACTTTATAATTATTTGTTTGCAAAACAGGAAAACGGAAAGTTTTTAATAAGAATTGAAGATACCGACCAAACACGAACTGTATCTTATGCAGAAAATTACATATTTGAAACGCTTGAATGGCTAGGTTTGATTCCTGATGAAGGATACAATCAAGAAGAACGCAAACAATATAAACAATCCAACAGAAAAGATATTTATAAACAGTTTGTCGACAAACTTTTAGAGTCCGGCGCAGCATATATAGCATTTGATACTCAAGAAGAACTGGAACATATTAGAGAATTATCACATAAAAGTGGTAGACAATGGCAGTATGACAGTATTACACGCCAGTACATGCGCAATAGTCTAACATTGCCATCCGATGAAGTTGAAAAATTATTAGCCTCTAACACACCTCATGTCGTAAGACTTAAACTTGATAGGAATGAAGAAGTACGTTTCGATGACTTAATCAGAGGCACAGTAGTCTTTAATACGAGTAATTTAGATGATAAAATCCTTTTTAAATCTGACGGAATGCCGACCTATCATATGGCAAATGTCGTGGATGACCATCTAATGAACATTACTCATGTAATACGAGGCGAAGAATGGTTGCCTTCCACTCCCATACATGTACTCTTGTACCTAAAGTTAGGATTAAAAGATAGAATGCCAAAATTTGCACACTTACCCTTGTTATTGCGACCAGATGGAAATGGCAAATTGAGTAAGAGAGATGGTGAAAAATATGGGTTTCCTGTATTTCCTCTACAATTTATATCTGAAAATAACGTCCTTGTAAAAGGTTATAAAGAAACAGGTTTTTTACCACAGGCATTTATTAACATGTTAGCACTTTTAGGATGGAATCCTGGGACTGAACAAGAAATATTTAGTTTAGAAGAATTAATTCAACAATTTTCTATAGATAGAATTTCAAAATCAGGTGCAAAGTTTAGTTATGATAAAGCTTTGTGGATTAATCATAATCACATAAAAAATTCTTCTACTGAATATCTATTCGATTACATAGTTAAAAATTTTCAAATTGAAAATCTTGAAAAAGAATTGTTATTCAGGTTAATAGAGGTTGACAAAATACGAGTGAATCTTATAACAGAAATATTAGAAGACTATAGATCATGCATTGATTATGAAAATAATATAGATAAAGAATTCTTTAATTTACAAATTCAAAAAATTAATAAACCCATTGTAGAAAATCTTATAGAAAATTTACAAAAAATTAACGATGAATCAAAAAGCCACATTGACGAATTTTTCAAAAATTTCTTAAATACAAACAATATAAAAATTGGTTCAATAGGACTACCTTTGAGAGCACTTTTATTGGGTAAAAAAACTGGTCCTTCTATTTCAGAAATTATATATGTTTTAGGAAAGAATTTAACAATTAAAAGACTTGAAAAAATTTATGAGATTTAGAATTAAACTTGAAAATATTCGAATTTATGGTTTCAATGGATGTATAGAAGAAGAATCTAAAATTGGAACAGATTATTTAGTAAACATAGAGCTTACTACTGTGAATTCATCTTACAAAACAGATGATCTAACTGAAACTGTTGATTATTGTACAGTTTATGCAATTGTAGAAGAAGAGAGCCGAAACCGCTACAATCTCATTGAAACACTGGCACACAAGATTTTATACAGGCTCAAAAACTTGTCTAATGTTGAAAGTTGCTCTGTAGAAATTAAAAAATTAAATCCTCCAGTTAATGGAGATGTTGCATCAGTCTCTGTTATATTTGCAGCCTAATTAGGTTCTGTGGCCGAGGGGCTAGGCAGAGGTCTGCAAAACCTCCTACACCGGTTCGAATCCGGTCGGAACCTCTACTAAAATATCACCCCTACACTTTATGGAAACTTTTATTTCAAACGACCCAAAAGTGATTCCCGGCACTTGGGTCGGTAGAAACACTTTTCTATCTAACAATTTTATAGAATCATATTCTCCCATAGATAACTCACTATTGGGAACAGTTAGTGTAACAACGCTCGAACAATACAATACTGTCATAGAAGAGGCTTATAAGGCTTTTATAGAATGGAGGAAAGTACCCGCTCCAAAAAGAGGTGCATTTATAAGAGCATTTGCTGACAAAGTACGAGAGAAAAAAGAGGAGTTAGCAAAGCTTATAACACTCGAAATGGGTAAATCCATACAAGAAGCTTTGGGTGAAGTTCAAGAAATCATCGACATATGCGACTTTGCTGTTGGACTATCGAGACAACTATATGGACTAACAATACAATCAGAGCGACCTAATCATAAGATGCTTGAAACTTGGCATCCACTAGGAATTGTAGGTATTATATCAGCATTTAACTTTCCGATGGCTGTTTGGTCATGGAATTCAACCATTGCGTGGGTGTGTGGGAATGTGACTGTATGGAAGCCAAGTGAAAAAGTTCCTTTATGCGCAATAGAACTTCAAAAAATTGTTTCACAAGTTTTAGAAGAATTCAATTATCCACAAGCCATTTCAAACGTAATAAATGGTGATTACCGTGTTGGCGAATACTTGTCACACGATCATAGAGTAGCGCTTATCTCTGCCACGGGAAGTACACGAATGGGTAAAGAAGTAGCTAAAGCAGTATCAGCACGTTTAGGTAAATATCTTTTAGAACTTGGTGGAAATAATGCAATCATAGTAACACCATCCGCCGATTTAAAGCTATTGATTCCGGCCGCCGTTTTTGGTGCAGTAGGTACAGCTGGACAAAGATGCACTAGTACACGTAGATTAATTATTCACAGCAGTGTTTACGAAAAAGTAATAAGCGCCCTAATAAATGCATATAACCAACTTAGGATTGGTAATCCAATAGATGAAAAAAATCACCTTGGACCTCTGATCGATAAAAATGCAGTAGAAAGTTATTTACAAGCCATTGATAAAGCCATTTATTATGGAGGTAAGATAATTCAACCAGGTGGTATTTTAGAAGGTGAAGAATATACTTCAGGGCTTTATGTAAAACCTTGTATTATAGAAGTAACACCGGATAATCCTGTAGTACAAGTTGAAACATTTGCTCCTATTCTATACGTAATGAAGTATGAAACACTAGAAGAAGCAATCGAAATTCATAACAATGTACCACAAGGCCTTTCATCATCTATTATGACACTCAATATGCGCGAAGCCGAATACTTTCTTTCGAGTGAAGGAAGCGATTGTGGAATTGCCAACGTGAATATTGGAACCTCAGGCGCTGAGATTGGAGGAGCATTTGGAGGTGAAAAAGAAACAGGAGGTGGACGCGAAAGCGGTAGTGATGCCTGGAAAAATTACATGAGGCGACAGACATCCACTATTAATTACGGCACTGACCTTCCCTTAGCGCAGGGCATAAAATTTACAATCGATTAAAGTTAATAGATAAAAGTTGCGGAAAGTTTTCTATTATAATAGAACTTTTTGAAGCGATTAATTGAAATAATTTAAGACCTGCTGCTACCGAAATACTATCTCTAATTTCACCGTTTAAAACTAAAGAAATAAACTCTTCAACTTTTATTTTTTTAATTTCAAGCAGTTCTGTTTCATCGTTATCAGTACTAAAAAAAGTTAAATCTCCAGCAAGAAAAATATATGATATTTCATCTGTTGCACTATTGCTAAGATCTAGCTCTTGAATTAAAAACCACTTATTAGCAACTGCACCAATTTCCTCTTTTAACTCTCGCTTTGCACTTTCTAAGACATCTTCATCTTCTGGTCCGCCACCTTCGGGAATTTCCCATGAATTTCTGTTAAGTGGATATCTATATTGACCAACAATATATGTATAACCTCCATCATCTATAGGTACAATCCCTATTGCAAAATTTTTAAAATGAACCAAACCATAAATTCCCTTACCTCCATTTGGATTTATAATATCTCGATGATGTACCCTTATCCATTTATTTTCATAGACTATTTTATCGTTTAAAGTAGTCCAGGGATTATCACTGCTCATAAGGTTATTTTTACTCCGTTATATTTTTTTTCTACGTCATTTTTGTATTCAATAGTAAGATATTTATTTCCATTTTGATCATAAAAGGACCATATACCTTCACGCTTACCTAAAATATAGTAACCACTTATCATTTTTTTTCCATTAGGATAGTAAACTGTATAACTTCCATTCAATAAGCCATTTTCGTAAAAAATTTCCGATTTTATCTTATCATCGTTGTAAAATGTCAACCATTTACCGCTTTTTAAATCGTTTATATATAGACCTTTTTCAGTAAAATTATTAATTGATAAAAACCAAGAACCGTTTAATAATCCCTCTTCATAATAAGCTTCTTTTATCAAATTTCCATCACAATCAAATTCTCTGAGTACTCCATCTTCTTTTCCATTAATAAAATAGACTTCTTTCAAAATTTTTCCATTAATGCAATACGTCAACCACTTGCCATTCAACAAATCTCTTTTGTACTCGCCAATTTCTTGAATGGATCCATCAGGAAAATAGTATTCCCAAATTCCTTCTTTTAAGTCGTTTAGAAATTCTCCTTTTGAATAAAGACTACCATCGGGATAATAAAATTGCCATAATCCAATCTTGCGTCCATTAGAATCAAGCTTACCTTCTGATAAAAGGCTTCCATTTTCTGAAAACATTCTGGTATATAAATATTTACCATTTACATCATAAAAAGTATGTTTTCCTATAGGAATAGAATCCTGAATAAATAAACCTTCCTGTTTTATTAAAAAAGTATTTTCATGATACCTTTTTAAATAATTTACTTTAGCTTTATTTGAATTATCAATTAACGAATCATTTATCCAAGTTTCAATTTTTAATATTTCACCAGAAGGACTAAAGAATTTAAATTGACCATTTTTTTTGCCATTCTTATAAAATCCTTCTAATCTTCTTTTATAATCTGGGTAAAATTCCATATATATTCCTTCGAGGAATCCAAAATTGTTTTTCCTATTAACTAGTAATTTTTTTAATAAAATTCCATCCTTGTATGAAAGCACCGAAATAATTGTTCCAAAAGAATCAAATTCATAAGCATCACCATTTTCTAAACCATTTACATAATGATACATAAAACTTTTTTTACCATTATTATATATAACTCTCACACCATTTAGTACATTATTTATATAAAATGAGGAATCGACCAATTGGCCATTTTCAAACAATAACGAGGGTCCATGTTTATTTCCGTTCGAATAATTTATTTTTGAGCGTAAATTTCCAAGAGAATCATAAAAATACCATATTCCGTCTAATAAATAGTTTATACGGTTTCCTTCACTTTTTTTAACTCCATTTTCATAATAATTTATCCAATATCCATCTGGCACATTATTTCTAACAAAGCCTTTGCTTGCTATTGCTCCATTTTGATAATACAATATAACTGGTACAAGGCTATCACTACTCTGACCTTTCAACAAGAACCAATTAACAACAATGAATAATGATAGAATGAATCTTTTAGTTTTTTTTGTTGTTATTATTAAATTGTTAATTCTGTGTAAAAAAAATATTTCCAAAACTTTGAAATTTGGTTTATCAAATATAAATAAAACAAAATTAACAGTCCGTTCATTCAAAGTTTCCTGAATATCAGGAGGATTTTAAAAATATCAACAATAGTTAGTCTTTGAATTAACGTAATGCTTTGAATTATTTTTTTTGGTCCTACTGTCGAATAAAAACATCTGTATATAACAGCGTATCGTAATAATTTATGAAAAGAATAGTTTGCACCAGTGCATTTTTTATCATATTAAATAAAACAAGCATTCAAACAAAATTATTTTCTAAAAGTTACTCTGACTTATTAACATACTATCTTTGTAAAAACTAACATTCACGTGAAACTCGCCATTGCTTCAGACCATGCAGGTTATGAATTGAAAGAATTCCTAAAGAATAATTTAGCTGAATATCAAATTATAGACATTGGATGTTTTAGTTCCGAAAGTGTCGATTACCCTGATTACGGTCATCAGCTTGCAGAGCTTGTAGAAAAGGGTGAAGTTTCTTATGGAATTGCCATTTGTGGGAGTGGTAATGGTATTAATATGACAGTAAACAAACATCAAGGTATTAGAGGTGCGCTATGCTGGGATGTAGAAATCGCTCATCTTGCAAAAGCTCACAACGATGCTAACATCATTTCTTTGCCTGCTCGATTTTTATCAAAAGAAAAAGCTCTTGATTTGGTTCGTATTTTCTTACAAACTCCTTTTGAAGGAGGAAGGCATTTGAACAGAATTAAAAAAATACCTTGTTGATAATTACGTTTTTTGTGCTTTTTGTAAAATATTCAGAATGATTTCAGACTTGATGAATGGTCTGATTGCTTGTAAATCTACTTCAAAATCAACTATGCCTTCTGAATAAGGTGCAATTTCGTATGGGTTGTAGAAAAACTTAATTTTTGTATCAGTAATAGTAAAGTTATCAGGAATAAAAAATTCATTATCTGCTATAAAATAAATTGTGTTTTCATATGATACATTATCACCTATACCCTTTGCCTTTCTGAAGTATTTTTCACAGATCTTTACTAAATTATCGTTTACGATCAAAACACTGTCAAGTTTTAAGCGATTTCCATTATAAAGATTGTAATTCAATATTTTAGAAGTTTCTATACCATGTGCTCCACCTCTGAATGTGTATGAATACATATCGATACTGAGCAATCCATTTTTGTTGTAAAGAACATTAAGAGTATAAGTCGTTTCCCAGGGTAAATCGTAATCAGGAAATTCTTTTAATAAGTTTCTGTATTCTTCAATTAAAATATCAACCAATTCATCTAAATTTTTAGCAGTTGATGTTTCATCGCCTTCGTGATAAAGAATTTCTTTTTCGATGTCTAATTCGATGTTTACAGCTACCTTGTCGCTAACTCCCGATTTAATGTCTAGTGTTTGTATTTTAATCGTCATACAAGGACTTAAATCTGAAGAACAATCTCCAATTTGCTTTTCTCGATTTTTAATGGAATACTGAATTGAATCAATGTTTTGGTTAGAAAATCCTGACGATCCGTCTTCGTATTGACAAGAAATAATATTGAAGATGAATGCAACAAAAAGAAATGAAATGAGTAATCTCATTTGTTAGGCTATTTAAGTGCTAAAGTACACAAATGGTAAACATATGTAGAATTTTTCCTTATTATTCTTCAGCTAAAATAGCTTCTTTTAATATTTCAGCTCCAGTAATTACGATTGGATAACCCGATATCTGATCTGAATCGATGATAAAGTTTGATGAATTTCTTTTTATTACTTGTACGGGGATAAGCTTAAAAGTGGAATTACTAATTTGAATGAAAATGTACTCTTTATCATCAAATATAAACAAACTACTTCTAGGAATCAAATAACCAGATATAGAGTCAGAAAATGCAAGAGCTGAAACTGATTCACCAACGATTAAATTTTGTGATTTATCCTTCGGATGACAATGTATAACAATCGATTTTGTGTCGTTTTCAATAAAAGAAGAAATATTAATCACTTCCGCTTCTTTTAAAGTGTTGTCAGACATGGTTTTAAAATAAATTGACTGAATGTTTTTTAAAGATGAATAGGTAGATGGGCTCACAAACACTTCAATATGCAAGTGTTCGCTATTCTGAATAGTAAATAAAAGAGTATTTGATTCAATGTAAGAACCTTGATTGATTAAAACACTTGATACGATTCCATTACTCGGTGAAAGGATAATGACATCTGAATAAAGATTGCCATTTAAAATGTTTTTTGAATTAAAACCAAGTGAGGATATCAATTTTTCTTGTGCTGTGAATGCTGCTAATGATTGAAAATAAGCATTTTTAGCCATTTCAAAAGTTCTAACTGATGTTGCAGAATCTCTGAGTAATTGTTTTTGCCTTTCGTATTCTAAGGAATCGGTTTTTAATTGAATGTAATCACTTAAAAGTTTCTGTTGAATAGATAAGATTTCAGGATGTTTAATTCTGCAAAGAATATCCCCTTTTTTTACTTTTGATCCTTGGTAAACGCGTACATCGTCGACAAATCCTTTTGTAAGTGAATAAACTGAAAAGACACTTTGAGGAGGAGCTAATACTATCCCATTCAATGAAATTGTATCGGAGTAAAAGTCTTTATCTATTTTACTCGCTGAAATAAATTTTAATTTAGTATCTTCATTAGAAAATTCTATCATTTCATTCAAAAGACTTTTTGATTCCTTTTGAATCATTTCTTTATTCGAGCAGGAAAAAAGAGTAATTGAAAGATATGAAAGAAAAATTACATTAGATTTCATCTGATAAAAAATTTAAATCGTTAAGGAGTAATTGATACTGTAATAGGGTGTTTAAGTAATTAATTTCTGTAGCAGTGGAAAGAGAAATACTTTGCAAAAATTCAAAAACGGAAATGCTTCCATTTTTAAATTCTGAAAAGGCAGTTGTTCTGATTTTTCGGCTGTATTGTTGCTGAAAATCTGCGTATTGTTGTAATTGATTTTGGAGCTCAATCAGAGATATTACCAAGCCTTTAACCTTGTTTTTAAGTTCGTTTTTTGAATATTCTGATTGTTTAATGGATTTTTCCCATTCAATCTGAGACTGTTTAATACGTGCTATAGTTGCATGCGGAATCAAAGGAATTTGTATTCCGACCATCACTCCTTGAAAACTTCGAATACCGTCTAAGCTTTGATTGAAATAACCGACTTGTATGTCTGGCACAAATGAACTCTTTTGAATGGATATGTTAGCTCTGGCGATTGCTTGTGATAGATCTAGATCTTTTATAAAAAATTCGGAAAGTTGAGGACTGTCTTTAATAAAACGAATTGAAATAGAAGAATCAGCAACTGCAATTTGCGCTTGTGGATCAAGTCCAATAAGAGATTTAAGATCAGCTTCGTTTCGAGAAAGTTGAGCCAAATAGGTTTTATATCGCAAGGAGGTTTCTCTATATCGACTTTCGAGTAACATGATGTCGAGAGGTTTCGCGGCACCACTTGCTCTTAGGGCTTCAAGAGAATTTTTAAGTTGTTCATATTGGTTATTCTCAAACTCAAAGAGTTGTAAGATCCATTTACTAATCAGCCATTGATACCAGGCCGCCGTGATATCGCGTATCAGGACTTTTTTTGCGATCTCAAGTCTGTTTATGGATTGTTTTTGACTTAGTGTAGCTTTTTTGAATAATGTAAGCTGACGTCCGATAGAATGAATGTTTTGAAGTATTTCAACATTGTAGTCATTGAATTCGTAGTTGATTTGACCATATGTAAGCATAGCCGATGTTGCCCCAGGATCAAAAGCGGCAATTTTTTCGAGTCGGGCAATTTGAATGTCAGATTGGGCATTGAATATTAATGGATTGTTTTTTAAGCCCAATTGAATGACTTCTTCGAGTGTAAGTTTTTGAATCGGATTTTGACCATTAGTTGTAAATGCGAATAGTAGTAGAATAATAGTTATTGGAGTTTTTCCAAAGAAGTTCCCTTTTTCATTTCTATAAAGTATAAAATAAGCAGAGGGCAGTACAAAAAGCGTTAAAAGTGTAGCAGTAATGAGTCCGCCAATCACTACCGTAGCCAAGGGGCGCTGCACTTCTGCTCCGGCGGAGGTACTAATAGCCATTGGTAAGAAACCCAATGCGGCAACGCTACCTGTCATAAGTACCGGTCTAAGTCGAGTTGAGCAGGCTTCGAGAAGGGTTTTCATCAAATCGTTATCCTGAATTTTTCGATGACGTTCGATAATGACCGACATCAGTACTACGCCGTTGAGCACAGCCACGCCAAAAAGAGCTATAAATCCAATGGCGGCCGAAATACTGAAGGGCATGCTTCGCACAACCAAAGCAAGAACTCCACCTATAGAGGCCATTGGTACTACAGAGAAGATGAGAAGCGAAGATTTTATGCTATTAAATGCCATAAATAGGAGTAGTAAAATAATCATCAACACAAGAGGAAGTACCAATGTGAGCCGCTGCGTGGCGCGCTGCAGGTTTTCAAACTGCCCGCCATAGTCAAGCATTACACCCGGTGGAATTACAATGGATTGTTTGACGTGCTGCTCAATTTCGGCCACGACGGATTTTATATCTCTGCCTCGTACATTGATGCCGATTTCTACTTTTCGAAGTCCGCGCTCGCGAGAGATCTGACGGGTACCGCTGACTTCTTTTTCCACAGTTAGACTACTAAGCGAAAGGCTGTTTTTCTCTGATTTTACTGGAATAAGATGTAAGGGTAGATTAGATGTAGCAGAGTCCATCCGCACTACCACATCAAACTTTCGCTCGTTTTCATAAAGTTCGCTTGCCTTTACGCCAGCTACCAAACTTTGCACGGCTGTATTGATTTGGTCGATGTTAATACCAGAAGCGGAAGCCATTATGCGATTCATTTCAAATACGCGGATGGGTAGTCCGGTATTTCTTTCCAGTTTTACATCGGCGGCACCCTCAGTAACTGAGGCGATTTTGTAAATCTCTGCTGCTACCCTATTGAGTACAGTTCGGTCTTCACCCAATACTTTGATTGAGATATCTGATTTACTACCTGAAAGCAATTCGTTAAAACGCAGTTGAATGGGTTGTGAAAATTCAAGCTGAATGCCTGGCAGGGTGTTTTCGAGCTTCGACTTCATAGCCTCCATGAGTTCGTCCTTTGTTTTAGCGGATACCCAAATTTTCTTTGGTTTGAGGATGATAATGATATCCGCTTCTTCGATGGCCATGGGATCGGTGGGCACCTCCGGTGCACCGATTTTAGATACGACGTGTTTGACTTCCGGAAAATTTTCTAATAGGGTCTTCTCAATATTTGTGGTGGTTTGAATCATTTTATCTAACGAAGAGCCCGGTTCAATAAGGACTTGCAGAGCAAGGTCGCCTTCCTCGAGGCTGGGGATGAATTCGGCGCCTCTGTTTAGCAGTATGACTACTGCTGTTACGAAGAGTAGAACAGCTGTTGTAACGGTAGCCTTGGCATGGTGAAGAATTCGGTGTAAATATTTGGTGTAAAATATTTCTAACTTCTTGTGCAGAAGTTCAGAAAAGGGCAAATGCTTGTCATTAGGCTTTAACCATAGGGCACAAAGCATGGGTACATATGTAATGGATAAAATAAAAGAGCCGATAAGCGCAAAAGAAATAGTCAATACCATGGGTTTAAACATCTTCCCCTCAACCCCTTCGAAAGCTAAAACTGGAAGCAACACTAGCAGAATGATGGCAATACCAAAAATTGCCTTGCTGTAGATGCTGGCTGTATGGTCGGATAGATCTTTTTTAAAGGAAAAAGAAGAGGTATAAAAATTTGGCTTTCGCAATTCGAAGAAGTGAATCACTCCTTCGGTCACGATCACAGCCCCATCCACGATAATGCCAAAATCGATGGCGCCGAGCGACATTAGATTAGCCGAAACACCTGCCAGTCGCATCATGCTAAACGCGAAAAGCATCGAGAGAGGTATAATGCTGGCCGTTATCAGAGCCGCCTTTATGCTTCCCAAAAAAATCACCAATACCACAACTACTATAATAGCACCTTCGGTCAGATTTTTTATGACGGTGTCGATGGTGCGACCTATGAGCTCTGATCGGTCGAGAAATGGTTCAATTGAAACACCTGGTGGCAAAAGGCTTTGTACTTTTGCTATGCGCTCGTGAACATTTTTCAACACTTTCGATGAACTTTGGTCCTTGAGCATCATAGTGATTCCGCCCACTACTTCCCCTTTGCCATCCATCGTAGTGGCGCCATAGCGCATGGCATGGCCGGGACGCACATCGGCCACTTGAGAGAGTAGCACTACAGTGTTGCCGCGCATGCCGACAGGAATGTTTTGCAAATCACGTTCGTTGCGAGCACGACCATCGCTTTTGAGGTACACAGCGTTAGGCCCGGCAGCTACGTAACCACTGCCTGCGCTGGCATTATTTGATCGGATGGCCTGCACCAGATCATCTACCGAAAAGTTGTATTGCATCAGTAATTCGGGCCTATAGGCCACTTCGTATTGCTTTACATATCCGCCTAATGAGGAGATATCAATGACACCTTCGATGCCGGCCAGATATTTTTTCACTATCCAATCCTGAATGGTGCGCAGATCGTAAAGCGAATATTGATGCTTGTACGCCGGGTCGACTCGAAGAACGTACTGATAAATCTCACCCAATCCTGTGGTGATGGGCAGCATTTCGGGCTTTCCGTATTCGATGGGAATTTCATCACTCAGTATGTTGAGCTGTTCGCCGATAAGCTGGCGACAGCGCATAATGTCGCGATGCTCTTCAAAGACGACCGTGATTACGCTTAAGCCATACCGAGTGATGCTGCGCAGCTCCACTACTCCAGGCAGGTTAGCCATTTTGCGCTCGACCGGGGCGGTGATGAAGTATTCCACCTCTTCAGCTGAAAGGGCAGGCGAAAAAGTGACAATCTGAACTTGATTGTTAGTAATATCGGGTACGGCATCGAGTGGCAGTTGGAGCATCGACCACACACCCCATATTACGAGCAGCACTACACCGGCGCTAATTAAAATGGGATTAAAGACGCTGAAATGGATAATTTTGCGAATCATAATCAGTAAAACCGATAAATTTTTAAGAATTAAAAATTGATTAGAGACCCAGAAGAAGATTTATCCCAAAAATGGCGGGCCTCTGAAACAGATAGCGTTGATTAAAAAATAGAACGGAAGTCGCTCTTCATAAAAAATAATATATCCAGGAGTAAGCAGCCAAAGGTATTCGAATGTAAGTGTAGGTTCTGGTAAAAATACAGCAGCTAAAAGCTTAAAGCACTTGTAAGAAGAGTTATTTTTAAAATTGTCTAAGTGATTTTCACCGATGTCGAAGGAAAAAATGCGCTTCAGAAATTCAAAGATGTCTTTCGGAGTTTCGGAGGATGGTTTTTCAAAAAAGTGATTTTCAGTAGTGGAGGGATGAAAGCAGTGCTCGTGCGGCAGCATAGAGTGCAGGTGCATCACCAGCAAAGCCACCCAAAGGAGTATATTACGCACCCATTTCATCACTACAAAAGTAAATCGAAGAGATTAACATCAATGATAGGACATGAATATTTTATGCGCCTAGCGCTTAAGGAGGCTGAGGAAGCTTTTAGAAAAGGCGAAATACCCGTAGGAGCAGTGATTGAAAGTGAAGGTGTCATTATAGCCAAAGGGCATAATCAAACCGAAGCTCTCGACGACGTGACGGCTCATGCCGAAATGATCGCAATCACATCAGCCGCAAATTCAATAGGAAGCAAATATCTTAAAAACTGCACTCTGTATGTAACACTTGAGCCCTGCGTAATGTGTGCCGGAGCGCTCTTTTGGTCACAAATAGATCGCGTGGTTTATGCCGCTGATGATCCCAAAAGAGGCTTTACAAGGGTCGGCCAACTGTTGCATCCAAAAACGCAGGTAGTCTCCGGAATACTTCAAAAAGAGGCAGAAGCCCTGTTATTGGAATTTTTTCAAAAGCTCAGAAAATAGTTTCAAAATATTATTTGTTTCCATTTATGATATTTATTCCAATATTTGGAATAATAGAGTTTCATCCTTGTTTTTTAAAATACTGTAAATCAGATTAATAAATTTTTTTTAGTTGTTGGCATTCGTCTTGGCATCCTTTGAACGAATACTAAAACCTACCAAGATGAAAACCACCACACCCAACTTCGTAAAATGGCTTCGAATAGCTTTTCTGGCACTTACAGCTCTTTCACTGCTCGAACTGGCCGGAGCCACCTTTGCAGAATATAAATTTTTGTGGGGTTACAGCTTTTTAATTGTTCTAACACTTATCGTACTGACCTATGCACTACTCGGCCGACCCTACTTCAGAATGGATACGACAGAGGATATTCTCGAATTTGAAAATGGTTTTTCAATGTTTGATTTTTTAGATAAGTACCTGATTGTGAAGCGCGACAAAGTACTTCATATGACTATCAAAGAGCGCTTGTTCAAAAGAGTGCTTGTCGTACAGTATGAAGAGCTGGGAGAAGTGCAGGAAATGGAATTTGAAATCAGCTTTTTATCTGAAAAGCAGGTGTCAGAAATTAAAAAAGACATTGAACGCATCAAAGGAATCAGCGTACTGAGAGACTACAATACTGAAGTGTAAGTCACCAGAAAAATCTGTCCCAAATGTCATATATTTGTCGAAATTTATGATCATGTATCCCGAAGAACTCATAGCTCCTATGCGTGCAGATCTGGTAAATGCTGGATTTACCGAGACGCGCACACCAGAAGATGTAGAAAAGTATATTAAAAATACACCTGGAACGGTATTAGTAATGGTTAACTCAGTATGTGGTTGTGCGGCAGCTAATGCGAGGCCGGCTGTAAAAATGGCTGTAAGACATTCAAAAAGACCTGACCATCTAATCACCGTTTTTGCTGGTAACGATGTAGAAGCCGTAAAAAAAGCCAGGGAATACATGTTGCCCTTCCCGCCATCGTCTCCGTCGATAGCACTTTTTAAGGACGGCATGCTCGTGCACATGATCGAGCGGCACCATATAGAGGGCAGGCCCGCCGAATTGATCGCGCAGAATCTAATTTCAGCTTTCGAAGAATATTGTTAAAAAGCAAAATCCCGCGATTAAGCGGGATTTTTTATTTTAATGGCCCCTGGTGGCCCCACCAGGAATCGAACCTGGATTTAAAGTTTAGGAAACTTCCGTTCTATCCATTGAACTATGGGGCCTTATAGGCGCTGACAAAATTAATACGTTTTAATTTTCTTCTACGCCAAGACCTCCTACATACCTGTCCCACTTTTGGAGCAAAGCAGCCATGTCAGCTGGTAGGTCAGAGTCGAAGGTCATGCGCTGGCCGGTGAGTGGGTGGTCGAAGGAAAGGGTTTTTGCGTGCAAGGCATGTCGGGGGCATACTTCCATGCAGTTGTGGATAAACTGGGTGTATTTTTGATGATGTGTACCTTTTAAGATGCGGTCGCCACCGTATTCCCAGTCGTTAAAAAGTGGGTGGCCTATGTGCTTCATGTGCACCCGGATCTGATGCGTACGGCCGGTTTCGAGGCGACATTCTACCAAGGTGACATATCCAAACCGGCGAAGCACGCGATAGTGTGTCACAGCATGCTTGCCGATACCACTCTCCGGCGGAAAGACATCCATCACCTTGCGATCTTTCAGGTTGCGCCCCACATTGCCTATGATGGTGCCTTCGTCCTGATCGAAATCGCCCCATACGATGGCCTGATAGGTGCGGCCGGTGGTGCGCTCGTAGAATTGGCGCGCCAGGTGCATCATTGCAAATTCGGTAAGGGCTACCACCATGATGCCCGAAGTGTTTTTATCGAGGCGATGTACCAGTCCGGGTCTGATGGGGTCTGTGGTACCCTTTGGCAGATTTTTATTGACATGAAAAAGCAAACCATTGACTAAAGTGCCGGAGCGATTGCCCACGCCGGGATGCACGACCAGCCCTGGCTGCTTATCGATCACCACCAGATGAGGATCTTCATAGAGGATGTTCAGAGGGATGTTTTCAGGTATGAGCTCGGTATCCCGTGGCGGGTGGGGGAGTACTACTGTTACCACATCGCCGGCTTTTACCTTGTAATTTGACTTTACCGGTTTACCGTTTACCAATACATTTCCTGCATCCGCGGCCTGTTGGATCTTGGTACGCGATGAGCCTTCGATGAAGTTGTGCAGAAATTTATCGACTCTGTAGGGCTTTTGACCCGGGGTGGCTACAAAACGGTGGTGTTCGTAGAGTTCTTCTGATGATTCTTCTCCGTTGGACAAGAGTTCTTCTTCTGAAAGCATCAGATTAGAGAGCTTTGATGAGTTTTTTAATCAATGCAGGTTGTCCTTTCGAATCTGTAAATCGCAATACATAAAGGCCAGCGGGAAGATCACTTACAGTGATTTCGGTTAAATTTTCACTTAGTAAAAATGTTTTGACAATGGTACCGGCGGGCGAGCAGATTTCCACTCGCTGATAGGTGTGCGAATCTTGTCTAATAGATAGTTTGTCTCGAGCCGGATTGGGAAAGATTGCAATGTCACTTGTTGGAGCTTCGTGTTTTGTAACAGAAAGATTTAAAGGCTGGTAGCGGAAATAAGGTCTCAGCAAAAGGCTTCCCTGAAAGATGCTCTGAAACCAGTTGGCCCCATCGCCAAATACCAAAAGGTGACGCTGAGGTGAGTGCACATCAAATCCAATATTCAGCGGTCGGATGGTGCGTTGTTTTACACCGATGAAGACAGGGGTGTTGATAAACAGTGGTTCGGTGAGAGGATATGCTACAAAGGTTTGATAAAGAGGAGGATAAAAGGGCTTTAGCCAGTTGGGTGATTCGTAAAGTTTTGCACCGGGCACACCCTGATTATTTTGATATACTACGATTTTAAAATCATTCTCTGTAGCATCTACACCAGCGTAAATAAAATTCAAATAGATGCCCACTAATGTATCGGGACTAAGAGGAGTAAGATTTACCAAAGTAATGGCCCCGGCCTGATCTACAATTCCGAATGCTCGCTCAGGGCTACCATCGTCGTAAGCATAGAAGTTTCTGAATTCCTGAAGGTGTCGCACAGTATCATTTCGCAGGATTCCTGCATTCGCACCAGCAAAGAAGCTTTCGACTAAAATTGAAAATTCACCAGAGGGCGTGCCAGGTATTGAAATGGGATTAACAAAAGGCTGAATGAACTCGATCTCTGTGTTATAGGGGTGAGCATCGTCCAATGTGGGATTGCCGTTTCCGGAGGCAATCAGCTGGTTGTTGTAAAAAGCTCTGTATTGTGCCAGTACCAGATTTTGGGTGCCGGGAGGACCGTTTTTTCGGTATCGGTGAGCTACGTCGCTGCGAATCAGATTGTTGTTAAACACCCACCAGGGCACTGCTGAGAAATTGCCGCTCAGAATGGACGGATGAGACCGTGTAAAGGCAGGATCGGCAATTAGGGTATCGTTTGCATTGCGGTTGGCGTCCAATCGAACATAATCGAGATGCCATTCATCGAAGGCTCCCGATGGAGCGCCATGACTTATAAACCGAAATCTGAAGCCTTTTCTCAAAAACTTAGGATCATTTACCGGTAGTATAACCTGGCGAAATGGCTGTGGTACATTACCGGAGCCATTTATACCCCAGGCCCAATGCCATGTACTATCGAGAGGACTCCAGAAATAAAGGGAGAGGCTGTCATTTGTTTCAGGGGCTTCGCCGTGTCCACCTGGTTGGTAATAAAAGGAGAGAAAAACGTTTGACCTGTTTTCAAGGTTTATAAATTTCGAGGTGAGGATATCACATGTATCTGTTGTAATGCGATTGGGATGATAGGGTTCGCCTTTTTCGTCCAGACCATCAAAGGTCGCTACCCCGATGGTGATCATCCCTATGCCTTTTTTGTTATTGATCAAGACTTTATGGTCAGCCCAGAAGGAAGGCTCCGGAAAAATGGAGTTGTAAGAGAAATCGTCAATTATGGGTAACTCAACGGTATCGAGCTGGGTGGTTTTAAATGCAGGCTTATCCAGAGGCAATCGCGTAGGTACGTAGAGCTCTTCCTTTATCTGTGCATATAGTGGAAGTCCAACACAAAAAGCCCAAAGTACCCCTAAGACTGCATTAATCTTCATCTTCTGTAACAAGATTGCTGAAATAAGTTAACGAATCTACCGGCATTTTGGTATTATCTGTTGTAAGCCAGATGCTGATCTCGCTGCCGCGCATAATGGTCTTGTCGAGCGAAGGCATGGGTTCCTGCCGATATACAAAGGCTTTGGCTGTATCGGTGCCGTAGTCAAAGGCGATGAAGCCTAGGTTTAGGCCGCGGCTGAGCAAGATGTTTTTTACAGTAGCAAAATTTTTGCCTAACAAGTACGGCACTTCGATCAATTCGTTGTCAAGCCCAAGCCCGACCACCAAATCAATGACAGAGCCTTTGGGCAGATAATCATTTGAGCTGAGTTCGCGACCATTGTGCTGAGCTGCTACGACCATGTCCCTTCCTATGTAGGGAACATACGAGATACGACCTAAGCGAAAGCCTTTAGATTCCAGATCGTATATGGCTCTTCGCCGTGAGCGTTCCACAAGATTGGGGACTTTTACGAGTCGCGGTCCTGAAGGATTGACAGTCAGCTTAATTTCTTTTCCCGGTTTCACCTTAGCACCAGGTGCAGGATATTGGCTGATGACGCTTAGAATGGGTTTGTCCGGATAGTACTCTGATGAATCGAGCACTACCGACTTTAGTTCCAGACGCTGAAGTTCGCTTTCGGCTTCAAAAAGGGAATATCCTTTCAAATCGGGAACATTGAGTTCGTACCCGTGCATAGTGTAGTAGTCAGCCCATTTCAGAAAGCCATAAACAGCTACCACTACTACCAGCAGTAAGATGAGTATTTGGTAAAGAAATGTTTTAGAGCCTAAAAACCGTAGAAAACTCATTTACAAAATTTTTAATGAGACAAAGGTATGAAGCTCGTAGGCCTTGAATGTCATTAGAATCTCACTCGAAGCCGCGCGTGTCAATTAAATTGTAATATAAGATACAGTATATGGCCCTGAAGCCATCGCGCCAGTTAATTTTTTTTCCTTCGGCAAAAGTGCGTCCATAATAAGAAATACCAACTTCATATATACGAATTCCGGGCACGCGGGAGATTTTAGCTGTGACTTCGGGTTCAAATCCAAAGCGGTCTTCCTTAAGGTGGATGCGCTGAATAATGGAAGTGCGAAAGAGCTTATAGCATGTTTCCATATCCGTAAGGTTCAGATTGGTAAACATATTGCTCAGAAAGGTCAGGAATTTATTTCCAATCGAGTGCCAGAAGAAAAGAATCCGGTGAGGATTGCCACCCATAAATCTTGAGCCATACACCACGTCTGCAAATCCATCTACGGCTGGCTTGAGCAATATGTTGTATTCTGCGGGGTCATATTCAAGATCAGCGTCCTGAATGATGAGAAATTCTCCTTTGGCCTGTGCAATGCCGGTGCGCAGAGCTGCACCTTTGCCGCGATTGACCGGATGCTGAAAGTAGCGAATGTTCATCTCAGGGTGTTGGTCGATGTAGGCGCGGATTTGTTGGTCAGTATCGTCTGTGGAGCAGTCGTTTACGATGATTACCTCTTTCTGTATGCCATCGATTAGTTCAGCCTTGCGAATGCGGTTGAGTATCTTGTGGATGGTTTTACCTTCATTATATACGGGCATTACAATCGACAGAAGTTTGAATTCGTCCTTAATTTCAAACATTTGATTTTGATATAAGCCCGCAAAAATACTTGCTTTGTAAAACAAAGATTTTTAATGCTTTCTGAATGGATGTTGCCATCGTAATTCTGAACTATAACGGCCGCCGGTATCTTGAGGAATATTTGCACGACCTAATCCGACACAGTCCGGGACATAGTGTTATAGTTGTAGATAATGCCTCTACTGACGATTCTGTACAGTGGCTTAGAAAGCAGCAGCCCGAAGTCAGATTAATCGAATTAAGTGACAACTATGGATTTGCCGGGGGATATAATCGAGGACTTTCACAAATTTCAGCGGATGTGTACATACTGATTAACAGCGATGTAAAAGTCACACCAGGCTGGATAGAACCCCTAATTTACCTGCTGGAAAATGTTGCCGATGCTGCTGCAGTACAGCCAAAGATCAAATCGCTACGACAGCCAGACTACTTTGAATACGCCGGTGCCGCCGGAGGATATGTCGATCTGTTGGGATATCCGTTTTGCAGGGGCAGAATTTTCGATACTCTTGAGAAGGATGAAGGCCAATACGACGATAGCTGCCCGGTATTCTGGACTTCCGGGGCTTGTATGGCAATACGCGCCGATGCTTTCTGGAAAGCTGGCGGATTTGACGAAGCTTTTTTTGCCCATCAGGAGGAAATAGATCTGTGCTGGCGATTGCAGCGGATGGGATATTCGCTCTTCGTTGAGCCAAGCTCTGTCGTTTATCACCTCGGTGGTGGCACGCTGGACTACCAATCTCCCCGAAAAACCTTTCTAAACTTTCGAAATAACCTGATAATGCTTGCCAAAAACATGACAGTTTCGCAGCTTATTTGGGTATTACCCTTACGATTGGTGCTGGACGGTATTGCAGGCATTTGGTTTTTGGTAAATGGAAAAAGCACCCTGACTTGGCAAATCGTTAGAGCGCATTTTTCGTTTTACACGCATTTGAAAAATATTGTCAAACAACGAAAAAATTTTAATAGTAAAAGTCCACACACAAAACACGTTCAATTATTCAAAAAGGCCGTTCTTGTTGAATATTTTTTGAAAGGAAGGGGGTATTTTAGGGAATTTGCATCATAGGTTTTTAAAGTACTTAAGTGTTAACGTGAGAATAGAATTTGACTCTCATCATGTTCTTCAGCCTTTTATAATTCAGAAATTTGCACTATTAACTATATTCAAAGCTGCGTGAGTTTATTCATTGACACCATCATTAAGTACGAGCGGCCTTTACCTCGATACACTTCTTACCCCACTGTGCCATTTTGGGATGTAGAGCATTTTGATGCCGAAAAGGCGTTAGGTATGCTAAAACGAAGCATGCTTACAAAACCTGATGTAAGCATCTACATACATTTGCCCTATTGTGAAAGTTTGTGCACCTTCTGTGGGTGCAATCGACGAATTACAAAAAATCACGCTGTCGAACAGCCATACATCGATGCTGTACTCGAAGAATGGCGACTCTATCTACTTAAGATGCCACAACCGCCTGTGATCACACATATTCACCTCGGCGGAGGTACGCCTACTTTTTTTTCGCCCTCTGAATTGAAAAGATTGATTGATGGAATTGTTAGAAGGCACAAATTATCGCCCAATTATGAGTTTAGTATCGAGGTTCACCCGAATACATGTACCTATGAGCATATTGATGTGCTTTCAGATTTGGGTTTTCGCAGAATTTCTGTAGGTATTCAAGACTTTGACCCCCGAGTACAGTTTATCATTAACCGCAATCAGACATTTGAAAAAACCCAGGACATTATTGAATATGCTCGCTCAAAGGGATTTACCGGTGTAAATGTGGATCTAGTTTACGGTTTACCGATGCAGACGCTTGATAGTGTTGCTCTAACAATGGACAAAATTGCTAAACTCAAGCCGGATCGAATCGCCTATTATGCCTATGCACATGTTCCGTGGAAGAGCAAGGCTCAGCGAAGATATACGGAAGCTGACCTCCCCTCAGCACGCGAAAAGATTCAAATGTTTCTTTTGGCCCGCGACAGACTTCAACAGTTGGGATATGAGCAAATTGCTATGGACCATTTTGCTCTGCCGAATGATTCAATGACAAAAGCTTGGCGTGACCAAAGCCTTCACAGAAACTTCATGGGCTATACAACTGACTTAACACCCTTGTTAATTGGCTTGGGCGCCTCTTCAATCAGCGATTTTAATGGAAACTATACCCAAAACTACAAGGAAGTAGAGAAGTATCTCGATGAAATAAAAGCTGGAAAACTCCCAATTGAGCGAGGGCACCTTTCCTCTGAGATGGATAATCTTATCCGTGCCCATATCATGCAAGTGATGTGTGAGGGAAAAGTCAAAATACCCGCAAACGCTTTATCCGGTGAGCATTTCGAATTTATCGACAGCCAGATAAAGCAATTTTTAACGGATGGAATTCTCACCTGGGAGAATGAATCTCTGCAAGTAACAGAGTTAGGTCAGATCTTGCTGAGAAATGTAGCTTCGATCTTTGATACCTATCTGTTTTATAGAGGATTAACGGAAAAAATGTTTAGCAAAAGTGTTTAAAACGGCATTTACCACTTTTTGTAAATAACTCCTGAACTGTGGTCGTTCATGGCTCCGGTCACTGAGCTCAGCACGTTTATCCGATCATGCCAGCGCAAATATCCCATAAGAGCGAATATGATAGCTTCTTTGTACTCAACTATTTGGTTGTTGGGAATTATCAGTTCTGCACTTGTGCTTTCCTTTAATTTTTTAATTAGTAAAGGGTGGTAAGCTCCTCCGCCTGTTACCAGCACTTTACCCGTTTTTGGAATATCACTTGAAATGCGCTTTACAATGTGCTCAATGGCAGTATGCATTAAGTCGCGAGGATCAAAGGCAGGCTCATAGATTTGGTCGAGAAATATGTTTTCAATCCATTCGCGACCGAGAGATTTTGGGGGAGGCTTTTTGTAATACTCAATATTTTCCCATTGCTGGTAGAGTTCAGAAATAAATTTTCCTTTCGATGAGTACATGCCGTTTCGGTCCATACTGTCGCCCAATCGCTCTGCCCACCTGTTCAGCACAAAATTTACCGGGCAGATGTCCCAGGCTCTTCGTTTTCCATTGATGTGCAAACTGATATTAGCGAATCCACCCAAATTCAAACAGGCATCGTATTCGCCGAAAAGCAACTCATCGCCAATAGGTACTAACGGTGCTCCCTGACCTCCTAATGCCACATCCTGACTTCTGAAGTCGCAGACTACATTAAAGCCTGTCAACGCCATGATGGTAGCCCCGTGCCCAAGCTGAAGTGTAAGCCCTGTGTCTGGTTCGTGAAAAATGGTATGACCGTGAGAACTTATTATAAGATTTTGTACTGATTCGTTAGAATAGCCTTGAACTGCATTTTTAAATTCCTCGCTCTCCATAAAGCGAAGAATTTGAAAAGCAATGTAGCGGCCGTAGTGCACATTCATGCTACACAGGTACAAGCCATTTTTGGTATGCAGTTGTGAAAGTTCTTGTTTCCATTCCTTGTCATATTCAAGGGTAATGGCAGACAATAGCTTGTAACTTACTGGATCAAAGCCTTCAAAATCACAGAGTGCCAGGTCTATACCATCGAGTGATGTACCTGACATTACACCGATTACAAGCATCAAAAATTAGAATATGCCGTAAATGTACCCTACCTGACTTGAATATCGAATACCAATCTGGAAAAGGTCATCTCTTTATGTCGTTGCAAATCGATCTATAAAATAAGATTAAAGCTACAATCTTCCCTAGAAATGAGATATATAGCCAAATTAAAAAAGCACAAAAGCTGATTTATACCTACGATTACCTCTCTCCAGCTTGTTCGTGCTTACGCATCTCAGTAAGCCAATAAATAAAAGCTCCAAATCCAATAAAAAGGAGTAAGTGGTTGGGAATATTTCCTAATATGGGAAGGATTTGAAAGGTCCACTCAAAAAAATCGGCCAATGCGTAAGCTATCTTTGATACCATACCCTTTATTTTGCCGCAAAAATAAGTACCCATTGGTAGGTATAAGCAAATTTTTTGAAAAAAAGACTGCCAACAAAGCCATTGCATTGATTGTTTTCGAGCTGCTTTTTTCTTTAGCAATGTTGGCTGTTCACAAGTATTTAAGAAACAATCCATCACCTTCAATGATTGACTTGATTGTTTTCTTATTTCTAAATTCACTCGTAATTTTTGTTGTTGATTTTGCTATTGAAAAAATAGAATTAAGCAGAAAAAATATTTATTATCTTCCCATATTGTTTGCCTTAAATGTATATGTATTTTTTAAAAGTAACACCATTCAATTTCTTTTATTTGAGCTATATTTTATAATTGTAATGTTTTTTGTTATTAAATCACAAAACAAAGAAAATATCCGTATGGATATTTTTCATTTTTCACTGGTTTTATCTATACTATTTTTTATATTTCCATCGAGTATTTTTTTAATTTTACCAATAATATTTTTATTGTTGTTTTTTTCAGTTAAACAAGTTTTTAATATTGTAACTCTACTTCTTTCTATTTCTTTGACCTTCTTTTTTCTTTATAGCAATCTTTATTTCATCAAGAGGCTTTGGAATGTGGATTTGTATTCCAACTTATTTACTTTTTTTGAAAAGGATCTTTTTCACTTTGAAATCAGTCAAATCACAATTGTCTTACTCTCACTTTTTTTAATTGGATTATACGAAGTTCCTCAGGCTTTACGTAAAACCAATCTTTTCCGAAAAAACTTTTTTTACTTTTCATTGATTCTAATTATAATTGATATTATTTTTGCTATTTTATTTAAAAAATATACTCAAAGCTTTTCATTGATTTTATTGTCGAATTTGTTCGGAAATTTTATTCGTTTCAGACCAAAATACTATGTACGTGAGGTCTTTTTCACGGGTGTTTTAATTTTATTAATAATTCTTTTGTTGATATAAAAAAAATAATAGCATATGGCAATTTATAAATTCGGTGAGTTTGTGCCAGTGGTTCATCCCACGGCCTATATACATCCGCAAGCAACAGTGATAGGCGATGTAATAATTGGCAAAGATGTATATGTAGGCCCAGGTGCTCGTATTCGTGGCGATTGGGGTCGAATTATATTAAAAGATGGCTGTAATGTGCAGGAAAATTGCGTGATACACATGTTTCCAGGTGTTACAGTGATACTTGAAGAAATGGCACATATAGGCCATGGAGCTATGATTCATGGAGCACACATTGGCAGAAATGTATTGGTGGGAATGAATGCTGTCGTAATGGATGAGGTTTACATCGGAGACGAGAGCATTATCGGAGCCATGTCGTTCGTGCCACAAGGCATGAAAATACCTGAAAGAAGTTTGGCAGTGGGCAATCCTGCACAAGTAATAAAAAAAATAACAGACGACATGATCGCCTGGAAGACAAAGGGAACAGAGCTCTACATGAAACTACCCTCGCAAATGCATGAGGGCTGCATAGAAGTAAAACCACTTTCCGAAATTGAGCCAAATAGGCCTGAACATCCTACGGACTATTTTCCACTTCGCAAGTAAGCGGTAATCATTTTGCCAAATTGGCGGAAGTCACCTGCTTAACTTTACGATAAGAGTCAGAGGCTCGATATTTGTTACAAATCCGAAGTTATTTCTTTAAAGATGATACAGAAACTCCTGGTCAAACTGTTTGGAAGCAAAAACGAAAGAGACCTAAAGGAAATAGAACCTTATGTTAAGAAAATCAACGAAATATATTCTGGGTTAAAGTCCCTTTCTAATGATGAGCTCAGGGCAAAAACACTGGAATTCAAATCAAAAATAGCAGCAGCTACAGAGAGCATAACCTCACAAATAGCTGAAAAAAGATGTGCAGCTGATGCTACAGAGGATGTAGATGAGAAGGAAAAATTGTTTACAGAAATCGAAAAACTCGAAAAACAAGAGCTTGAAGTCATCGAAAAAGTCCTTCTCGAACTGTTGCCCGAGGCTTTTGCAGTAGTGCGCGAAACTGCTCGTCGCTTCGCCGAAAATGAATATTTAGATGTTACAGCTACGGAATTTGATCGCGCATTAGCAGCGCGCAAGTCGAATGTGCAAATTATTGAGCCTAAGGCGCGCTGGTCGAGTACTTGGTTAGTAGCTGGACATCCGGTGCGTTGGGATATGGTACACTACGATGTACAGCTCATCGGCGGTGTGGTATTGCACAAGGGTAAAATCGCCGAAATGGCTACGGGTGAAGGTAAAACGCTTGTAGCTACACTACCCGTGTATTTAAACGCTTTAGCAGGTAAAGGAGTACATGTAGTGACTGTAAACGATTATCTGGCAAAGCGCGATGCCGACTGGATGGGTCCTATTTACGAGTTCCATGGTCTTTCAGTAGGTTGCATTGACAAAACACAGCCAAACTCTGCCGAACGGAAGGCTGCCTACCAAAGCGATATCACATTCGGTACTAATTCGGAATTTGGCTTTGACTACCTGCGTGACAATATGGCACGCAGCGTAGATGAAATCGTGCAACGCAAGCATCACTATGCCATAGTTGACGAGGTGGACTCCGTGCTCATCGACGATGCACGTACCCCTTTAATCATTTCAGGACCTACCGGAAAAAACAACCTCAAAGACTTCGAAGAGCTCAAGCCTTATGTGGCAAGATTAGTAGAAGAACAAAGAAAAATTGTAACTGCTGAACTCAACGAAGCAAAAAAACTCATTGCAGCTGGCGACACAAAAAATGGCGGATTTCATTTACTTAGAGCTCACCGAGGTTTGCCTAAATTCAAGCCATTAATCAAATACCTCAGTGAAGAGGGCATAAAGACCATCTTGCAAAAAACTGAAAACTTTTACCTCCAGGAGCAAGGCAAGGAAATGCCCAAAGTAGATGCCGAGCTGCTCTTTACCATTGAAGAAAAAAACAATCAAATCGATCTTACTGAAAAAGGCATCGAATTTCTCTCCAGAGATACCTCGCCCGACTTCTTCGTACTGCCCGATCTAGGTGCTGCAGTTGCTGAAATTGAAAAGGCTGACCTTACCCCTGAGGAGAAGATAGCTCGAAAAGATCAGCTTATGCGCGATTTCGCCATTCGCAGCGAGCGCATTCACATTATGAATCAGCTGGTGCGCGCCTACACCATGTTTGAGAAAGACATAGAGTACGTGGTGATGGACAACAAGGTGAAAATCGTCGATGAGCAAACAGGCCGTATTATGGAGGGCAGGCGATATTCCGATGGCTTACACCAAGCTCTTGAAGCCAAAGAAGGCGTAAAAATTGAAGCCTCCACCCAAACCTATGCTACCATCACTCTTCAAAACTATTTCCGCATGTACCACAAGCTGGCCGGTATGACTGGTACGGCTGAAACAGAAGCAGCTGAGTTTTGGGAAATTTACAAGCTCGATGTGGTGGTAATTCCAACCAATAAACCCGTACAGCGCATCGATAAAGACGACTTGGTGTACAAGACTAAACGCGAAAAATTCAATGCCGTAATCGAAGAAATTGTAAAGCTTGTAAACCAGAACAGACCAGTGCTCGTAGGTACTACCAATGTGGAAACCTCAGAGCTGCTTAGCCGTATGCTATCGCTGCGCAAAATCAAACACAATGTGCTCAACGCCAAACTTCACCAAAAAGAAGCAGAAATTGTAGCCGAAGCAGGACGCCCCGGTACAGTTACAATAGCCACTAACATGGCCGGTCGTGGTACCGACATCAAATTAACTCCTGAAAGCCGGGCAGCAGGTGGTTTGGCAATACTGGGTACAGAGCGACATGACTCTCGCCGTGTGGATCGTCAGCTCAGAGGTAGAGCAGGGCGCCAGGGCGATCCAGGTTCATCACAATTTTTCCTTTCGCTCGAAGACAACCTTATGCGTCTCTTTGGTTCCGAGCGACTAGCCTCCATTATGGACAAGCTCGGCCATAAAGAGGGCGACATCATCCAACACCCGATGGTGACTAAATCAATCGAACGCGCCCAAAAGAAAGTAGAAGAAAACAACTTTGGTATTCGCAAGCGACTACTGGAATACGACGACGTGATGAACAAGCAGCGCGAGGTGATCTATCGATGGCGTCGAAATGCGCTTTACGGCGAAAAATTAGCTATTGATCTGGCAGATGCTATTTACCAGACTTGTGCAGGCGCAGTAGAGATGTACAAAGATTCAAAAGATTTCGAGGCCTTTCGGGTAGAATTAGCCAGATACTTCGGTACAGATGCTCCATTCTCAAAAGGAGATTTCGAGAAAAAAGACATCGAGTCACTCATTTCAAAGCTTTATGTATTTGTAATGGATCATTACCATAAAAAGTCTGAATCTATTGCCGACAGAGCCTGGCCTGCCATTAAAAATGTTTATGAAACCCACGGGGCGCAGTTTCAGAATATTTTAATACCATTTACCGACGGTCATAAAGGCATCCAGATAGCAGCCGATCTAAAAAAAGCATACGAAACCAAGTGTAGGTCAATAATTCGCGATTTCGAAAAATCCGTAACGCTTACCCTCATCGATGAGGCGTGGAAAGATCACCTTCGCGATATGGACGACCTACGCCAGGCAGTTCAAGGCGCTGTGTATGAGCAAAAAGATCCACTTCTGATTTACAAATTCGAATCATTTGAGCTCTTCAAGCGCATGAAGGAAAATCTCAACAAAGACCTTGTTTCCTTCTTGATGCATGCTTACATACCCATGGAAAATCAACAACCCGTAAGTGCTACAGCGCCAGCTCGCCAAGTTCGTTCTCGACAAGAGTCGCTCGTAACTTCAGGGCCTGGTTCTGCTTCATCTGAAGAACCTGTAAGAAGAGCACCAAGGCCTATAATAAGTGAAAAGAAATACGGCCGAAATGACCATGTAGTGATTCAAAACCTTACAACTGGCGAAAAAAGGGAACTCAAATACAAGCAAGCCATACCACTACTCCAATCAGGAGCATGGGTAATCGTTGATTAATTAATTTATCCAAGAAAAACTTTCAATTCATCAGGGTCTGATGCAGTCATCATACCCTGAATTTTTTTTTGTTCAATAATTTTTACCAATAGGTTTAAATGCTCTGTATTATTTAAAAAATCAAAAGATTCTCTTCTCAAAATTAATGTAGCTGTAGAATGGGTTTTTAAAAAATTTTTGTACGCTTCAGATAGCTTCTCGAGATATTCTGGCTCGATTTTCTGTTCGAACCATCGACCTCTTTGTTGAATGTTTTTGAGCAACGTTTCCGTTTCAGCGCTTAAAAATATCAACAGGTCTGGCTTACGAACTTTTTTAAACAACATATCAAAAAAGTGCTCATAAAGGAAAAACTCTTTTTCCGAAAGATTTACCGAAGCAAATAGTTTTGATTTAAAAGGATGATAATCCGAAACAAAAACAGGCTGAAACAAATCGATTTCGATCAGCAAATCGTGCAGTTGCTGATAGCGCTCTGCCATAAATGCCATTTCAACCGTAAAAGCCCAACGCTCCGGATTCGAATAAAATTCATTTAGAAAAGGGTTGTCAGCAAATTGTTCTAATATCACACGCGCATCCAGAGCTTCAGCCAGGAGTGTGGCTAGAGTGGTTTTTCCGGCACCGATATTTCCTTCGATAGCAATATAGATAGGTTCTTTCATGCAACTTTGATTACTTGCGATGTATCGCTACATTCTTTTAAGAGTTCTAAACAGGATTTTTTTAAGAAAGGATGTTGCCAATGGGGTGTGAGCTCACTGACAGGTATGAGAGTAAACTTTCGAAGATGCATCCGAGGATGAGGAATCTGAACAATCTCAGAATTTTCAATTAGGTCGAAAGCGTGCACAATATCGATGTCTAATGTTCGCGAGGTATATTTTCCAATGTGTGTACGGTCGCGTCCACACTGATATTCTATTTCCAGTAAAGTAGACATTAATAAATTTGCTCTGAGAGGCGTTTTCACTTCAATGGCTTGGTTTAAAAATTCGGCTCCATCCATCTTCCATGGTTCGGTAGCATATAAAGACGATTCTTGTAAAATTTCAATACCTTGTTTTAGTAAAAGAGATTTTGCAAATGCAAAAGTTTTTTTCACATCGCCCACATTGCCGCCAAGCAGTAATATGTATTTTTTATCTTGTTTCATCACACAATGCGTACAGGTCAATCACAAGTCATTGTATCATTGCAAACTAAACACACAATCAGTCTATGAAAACGTTTTTTAAAATGCTAATAGCCAGCATCCTTGGGGGTGCGATTCTTATTTTCTTGATCTTTTTTACCCTTATCGGCATCGGAATGGCCGGCCAGAAGGAGTTTGAGTTGAAAGAAAATTCGGTACTTTTCCTTGATTTAAACTACCCGATCAACGAGCGCGAGTCAAGTAATCCGTTTCAAAACTTCGACCCCATCAGCGGTCAGGCACAAAAAACTTTAGGACTTTATGAGATCGTAAAAGCAATAAAAGAAGCTAAAGAAAACGATAAAGTCGCAGGAATCTACATCAAATCCGGTAATGTAGAGGCTGGTATGGGTACTTTGAAAGAAATCAGAGATGCTTTAGTAAAATTCAAAGAATCAGGAAAATTTATCATTGCCTTCGACGAGAACTTATCGCAACGCGGTTACTACTTGAGTAGTGTGGCCGACAGTATATATGTGCCCGAAGAAGGAATTGTCGAATTTGGAGGACTTTCCACTGCTGTGCCCTTTTACCGAAAGTTTTTAGAGAATGTAGGCATTAAGGCCGAGGTAGTTCGCGGTAGTAACAATAAATTCAAATCAGCAGTTGAGCCCTTTCTCGAATACCAGATCAGCGAGGCAAACCGAGAGCAAATTACTACATTTCAAAATTCCATTTGGTCGATTATTCGGGCTGATATTGCAACATCTCGAAACATTGCTCCGGAGAAGCTCGACGAAATTGCCAATACCCGCGAAGCGACCATACCACAGAGAGCCGCTGAACTTGGATTGATTACGCGTACCGCATATTTAGATGAAGTAAGAGATGTATTAGTTTCATTAACAAAGAATGAAAAATACGAAGATGTACAGTTGGCATCAGTATCACAAGTAACCTCATTAAAAAAATCTTCGAAAGACAAGACAAAATCGAGCAGAGACCGCATCGCCATTGTTTTTGCACAGGGAGAAATAGGCAGTGGTGAAGGCAGTGATACAGAAATAGGTAGTGATCGCATAGCCGAAGCTATTCGAAAGGCGCATGAAGACGAAAAAGTAAAAGCCATTGTGATGCGTGTAAACAGTCCGGGAGGAGCAGTTTTAGCCAGCGATATCATTTTAAGAGAAGTTATACGTGCTAAAGAGAAAAAGCCATTTATAGTATCTTTTGGGGATTTGGCTGCTTCAGGTGGCTACTACATTTCTTGTATGGCCGATACAATAGTAGCCCAACCCACGACGATTACTGGATCAATTGGAGTATTTGGTTTGTTCTTCAGCGCTCAAGATCTGCTAAACAACAAACTTGGAATCCGTTTCGATGTGGTTAAAACACACGAATATGCAGATTTCGGAGCTATTGATCGCCCCTTACGTGAGAGTGAGCGGCAGTTTTTACAGCGATATATTGACAAGTTTTACGGCGGATTTTTGAAAAAAGTAGCCTCGGGTCGTGGCCTCGATTCTCTTTACATTGACAGCATAGGACAGGGGAGAGTCTGGACCGGTGAGTGGGGCCTTAAACTCGGACTTGTCGATGTGTTAGGCGGTTTACAAGATGCTATTGATATTGCTGCAAAGAAAGCAGGACTCGATGCTTACAAGATTGTAACTTATCCTGAACCAGTAGACCCTTTTAAAGTGATCTTGAAACAATTAGGCTTCGATTCAGAATTAAAATTGAAAAAACAATTGGGAATTCTTTACTTTTATTTTGAAAAAATAAAAAGTATCTACAAACAACAAGGACTTTTAATGCGTATGGAGTACGACTTCCATATTCAGTAACAAATTGAATTCTACATCTGAGATATCAAATTTGGCGCGGAGAGATTTTATGTTGCTCACCGCCCTTTTTATTAGTGCCCTTATCACTTGTAATCTTATAGCTAATAAGTTTATTACAATCGATTTGGGCTTTAAGCAGTTTGTGATTTCTGCTGGTGTACTGCCTTATCCTATCACTTTTTTGATCACAGATATTCTTTCAGAAATCTACGGAAAGAAAAAAACTCAAGAAGTTGTAGTTGTAGGGTTTGCAGCAGCCATTTTTACCTTATTCATTCTGGCATTAGGCGGCTGGTTTAATGCTATTCCGAATTCAGTGGTTTCGGATGAGGTGTATAATCAAGTATTTAAAAATTCCTGGAGACTTATAGGCGCATCAATGGCCGCCTACATAGTAGCACAGCTTGTGGATGTAAAACTCTTTCATTTTTGGAAGAGGCTCACTAAAGGCCGAATGCTTTGGGTGAGAAACAACTTTTCTACTATTTTCTCACAATTAGTTGACACCATTTTGGTTGTTTCCATCATTTTTATCGGCAGAGAAAATTTTTCAACGATTACTCAATACATAATTGATGGATGGATTTTTAAAGTAATCATAGCAGCTTTTGACACACCCTTTTTCTATGCAGCTGTATATTGGTATCGAAAAAAATACGCTATTTCCAATTCATATCAGGAAGTAGATTTTTAGTCGTAGATGAGTGAATTAAGGAATTCCATTGCATTATATATCATTCAAATAAGTTTAATTCTTCTCAAAATTCCCTACCTTTCATTAGGATTTGGACCTGAGGAAGATGCTTGGGGACATGTGTACAATATTATAGAGATGTATGAGCAAGGCCACTACATCATATCTCGCTTGCCAGGTCATCCGTCATATGAAGCATTAATGTTTTTGCTGTTTCCGTTAATAAAATACCCCTTTGTCTTCAATTTATTCAGTGCTATTGCCGCAGCCTTTGCCATCAATGAGTTTTATAAGTTGTTACGGCTTATCAATGCTAAATATGCCTTGCTATGGACAATGGCCTTTGGCTTAATGCCGGCCTTTTTTCTTGGAAGCACCTATGTCATCGATTATGCCTTCTCGATCTGGTGGATGTTGCGTTCTACCAGATTGCTCTTCCAAGGAAGATTTGTCGAATCGGGTTTTTCACTTGGTGTAGCTACAGCTTTTCGAATTACCTCCTTCGCCTTAGTGTTGCCAGCCATTTTGTATTTAATTAAAAATAAATCCGCAGCGAAAAATCATTTGTCTTTTTTATTCACAGCTTCATTAGTGGCATTTCTGTTTTATGCGCCGATTATTTACACGTATGGAATAGACTTTTTTGATTACCATAAACCCCCCGGTTCCGGATTTTTAAAAGCGCTTTACAAATTTCTTCCAGGGGCACTAGGTTTATTGGGTTCTCTTGGTTTTTTGGCAATTTTATTTAATGTCTTTTATCGAAGTCGCAACGAGTTAAAACAGATTATGAATAAACCTATTAACATGTTTTTTCTTGTTACATCTCTTCTATTTTTTATCTCTTATATTCGACTACCTGAGAAAACGGCTTTTGCTATTCCAATTTTTGCCTATTTATATCTTTGTTTCGCACAGATTGATATACACAAAGGCCGTTTTTTACTCGTAACACTTGTGGTTAGCATATTCATTGCAGGCCTGCAGTTTGTACATCCTTACAGAGGTTGCAATCCGTCAGCAATTGCATTAAGGGGGAATGTAGGGGGACAGACGATTGAAGTAGCTCCTTTAAAAGGATTGTATTTAAGTGAATTAGAAAAAAGACAAAACAAAGTAAAATTTGCTGAATGCGCGTTCAATACGCTAAAAAGTTTTCATGATTCCAAAACTGTGGTAATTTGTGGCTGGTGGTATGCTCAGCTGAAAACGATGGAGTGGAGTAGTGATCAAGATTTGTCACCCCATCTTGTTTACTATCTTTCACAAGATGAGTTGAAGCACTTTCTTTCCGAGGGATATGTAATATATCATTTAGAAGATCTCTCTGCAGTAAATGACCGACTTAAAGGAACTTCGTTAAAGGATTTTTCAAAACCAATTCAAATCGATTGTCCATGAATACAGAAAAGTTTTATTCAGAAAATGCTCCAAAGCCTGTCGGCTTATATCCACATGCACGTAGGGCAGGGAACTTGCTATTTTTATCAGGTGTTGGTCCACGAATAGCTAGATCTGACATAAACGATTCCGGAGTTCCTGGTTTAGTGCTTGATCACAATGGAAATTATAAAGAATTTGACTTTGAAGCTCAGGTGCACAGTGTTTTTCAGAATGTGCGGACGATACTCGAAGCCAGTGGAAGTCGCTGGGAAAATTTGATTGACATTACGGTGTTTTTGGTAAACATGAAGCGCGACTTTCACGCGTTTAACAGAATCTATGCGGAATACTTTAAAGAAAATCAACCGTGCCGAACCACTGTAGAGGTTAATGCACTGCCTACTCCAATTGCTATTGAATTAAAGTGCATAGCCACCATATAATAAAAATCCCGGGTGAGCGACCCGGGATCCAAGTGGCTAAAAGCGATTAACACAAAATTTACCCAAATGAAAAAAGCACACTTATGGTGAAAAGAACGTTGCTTTTATTGGGTCAATCTTTGTGCCAAAGAGTGTTTTTAAAGGTAAATAGATTAAAAATCAAATGTTAAAGCGGAAGTGCATGATGTCACCGTCTTTCACCACATATTCTTTTCCTTCAATGCGGAGTTTGCCAGCTTCGCGTACAGCGGCTTCAGAGCCATATTGAATGTAATCTTCATAGGAAATTACTTCAGCTCGAATAAATCCTTTTTCAAAATCAGAATGAATCACTCCGGCAGCTTTAGGTGCGGTATCGCCCTTTTTGATCGTCCAAGCTCGCACCTCTTTTTCACCTGCAGTAAAAAAGGTTTGAAGATTCAATAATTCATAAGCCGCGCGGATCAGGCGATTTACGCCAGGCTCTACCAGGCCAAGTTCTTCTAAAAAGAGTTTTCGTTCGTCGTAAGATTCGAGTTCAGCAATTTCGCTTTCGATTTTAGCAGCCAGTATTAAAACACCAGCATTTTCTTTTTTGGCAATTTCGCTAATGGAATCCACCCAATGATTACCTGTCGCTGCTGCACTTTCATCCACATTACATACGTAAAGCACTGGTTTATATGTAAGAAGTTGAAGGCTTTTTACAATGTCTTGTTCATCTTCATTGGCCGGTAGAAAAACGCGTGCATTCTTTCCTTCAAGCAGCAGTTGGCGAATCTGACTTAATACATTGAATTCTTTAGAAGCTGACTTATCGCCGGTTTTTGCTGCTTTTTCAATTTTAGAGATGCGTTTTTCGAGAGTTTCAAGATCTTTGAGCTGCAGTTCGGTATCGATTACCTCCTTATCACGAATAGGATTGACTGAGCCATCTACATGAATGATATTAGGATCTTCAAAACAGCGCAGTACGTGTAGTATTGCGTGCGTTTCGCGAATATTTCCTAGAAACTGATTTCCAAGACCTTCTCCCTTTGAAGCCCCTTTTACAAGACCTGCTATATCTACAATTTCAACAGTTGCCGGTACTACGCGTTGCGGTTTTACCAACTCAGTCAACTTCTCAAGGCGCGGATCAGGCACATTTACCATACCTACATTGGGCTCAATGGTACAAAAGGGAAAGTTTGCACTTTGTGCTTTTGCGTTTGACAGACAGTTAAATAACGTTGATTTTCCAACATTGGGAAGCCCAACAATACCACATTTCATAAATACTAACTAAGGCAGCCAAAAGTATATTACTAGGTAATTACCACGGACTAAATTTTTTTGTAATAAAAATTCGATGCTCAATAGTTCTACATTAAAAGTTCCCTTTAATTCGTTTATTTGCAAAAAACAACGATTTTAATATGATTTATTTGCTGCAAAAGACTTTGTTTACACTTCCTTTAAAAAATCCTGTATTAATATTTTCTGTAATTCTTTTCATAATCTTATTTGCTCCAATACTTCTCAATAAATTAAAAATCCCGCATTTAATAGGACTAATTATTGCAGGTGCCATCATTGGTCCAAATGGATTTCACATAATGGACCGGGATAGCAGCATTATACTCTTTGGCAATGCCGGTTTGCTCTACATAATGTTTCTGGCAGGTCTCGAAATCGATTTAGCTGATTTTAAGAAAAACAGCTATAAAAGCCTCCTTTTCGGACTCCTTACATTTTCTATACCCATGACATTGGGTACATTAAGCTCTCTGTACATTCTCGGATTTGGCATATTGACATCAATATTATTAGCCAGTATGTATGCTTCACATACTTTATTAGCATATCCTTTAATTAGCAAGTTCGGAATTACAAAAAACAGAGCCGTTAATCTAACTGTAGGTGGCACAGTAATTACTGACACACTTGCGCTCTTAGTGCTGGCCGTAATTGCTGGTATGACTACTGGAACAGTAGATAGTTACTTTTGGTATCGTCTAATTATTTCAGTTCTTGTTTTTGGTGCTGTTGTCTTATTGGGTTTTCCAATTTTAGCTCGTTGGTTTTTTAAAAATTTCAACGACAGCATTTCACAATACATTTTTGTTTTAGCAATGCTTTTTTTAGGAGCGTTTTTTGCTGAAGTAGCAGGTGTTGAGGCGATTATAGGAGCATTTTTGGTGGGACTAGCATTAAACAAACTCATTCCACATACTTCTCCGTTAATGAACAGAATTGAATTCGTTGGAAATGCTCTGTTCATTCCATTTTTTCTTATAGGTGTGGGAATGCTGATCGATTACAGAGTCTTTTTTAGGGGGTATGAAACGTTGCTTGTAGCAACTGTAATGGTAGTGATAGCAACTTTTTCAAAATATGCTGCTGCATACCTTACTCAAAAAATTTACAATTTCAATCTAGCAGAGCGACTGGTCATTTTTGGCTTAAGCAATGCCCAGGCTGCTGCTACGCTTGCTGCAGTTTTGGTCGGTTATAACATTATTTTAAATAAGAGCGAAGTTGAAGCTGCTGCCGCTGTAGGACAAATAGTAGAACCTGTGCGTTTGCTGAATGACAGTGTACTAAATGGTACCATTTTAATGATACTTGTTACGTGTACAATTGCATCATTTGCAGCCCAAAAAGGCGCGCAAATGCTTGCTTTAAGTGAATTGGACGCCAATCAAGAGAATGAAGATGAAATTTCGCAAGAAGAAAAAATTTTAATTGCAACTCATCAAGAAAATCAAGTTGAAGAATTGGTACAGCTGGCTCTATTAATAAAATCAAATAAAAACAAATCAGGTCTTCACGCACTCACAGTAGTGGATGAAGGCAGTAATGAGCTAAACGACAAGATAGCTAAAAAAGTCTTAGAAAAAGCTGTTTTAACAGCATCTGGCGCTGATGTTCGACTCAACGATATACTTCGCTACGATGTAAATGTAGTAAATGCCATTACCGGAACCATCAAAGAGAAAAAAGTTTCCGATCTTATCTTGGGTCTCAATTCAAACAAAGGCATTTCAAAAAATTTTTTAGGCAATCTTGCTGAAGGGATCCTTGATAAAAATAATGTTACAATTTTTATATACAAGCCACAACAACCCCTTTCCACCATTAAAAGACATTTAGTGATCATTCCAGACAAAGCTGAAAAAGAACTCGGTTTTCTTTTTTGGCTGAAAAAAATTTGGAATATCTCAAAAAATTCAGGAGCTAAAATTGTTTTCTATTCAAGTCAAAACACACTTGAGTATTTAAAGCAGATCAATGAAAAGATGCCCATCAATTGCGAATTTGAAGTATTTGACGACTGGGACGATTTTCTAATTCTTTCAAGACACGTAAAGCCCGATGACAATTTAATCATTCAACTCAGTAGGCCCCATAAACCATCATATCAGAGCAATATGAACAAAATACCACACTATTTGAATAAATATTTTACTCAAAACAATTTCTTACTGGTGTACCCCATTCAGATCGGCGTAGATGCAGATGACAATCTGAATCTCAAAAACCCATCGATGCCCGAATCCATCGAGCGCTTGGATGATCTGGGTAAGGCAATAGCTAAAATATTTAAATTCAAATGAGAAGTACTTCAACTACCTGCCCTGATTTCAATTGATGTAGCATTTTTCCTTAAGGAAGATTAAATACTGATAACTCTCTCAAAAAATTTTTTCAGAGCACTTGTACAGAAGAGATATGAGTATTTACCTTTGCAGCCCGTTTTTTGAGGACGGGATAGATCTTTGAGAGGTTGGGTAGAGGGGTTAAAGTCCTAACGAAGTGCAAAAACGAAAGATGTATGTTGCACGAAAGGAAGTTAGGTGTACCTTTGCAGCCCGATTTTAAAAACGGACGAGTTAAATCAAGAAGTTCTTTGAAAATATAGGTTAGCAGCAGACAGAGAAGGTTGGAGAGCGAGCGGGTTGAAGGATTTACAACGGAGAGTTTGATCCTGGC
>NZ_JBKBHX010000003.1:0-320404 GCF_046299575.1 Thermaurantimonas sp.
CAAAAAACGGGCTGCAAAGGTAAATACTCATATCTCTTCTGTACAAGTGCTCTGAAAAAATTTTTTGAGAGAGTTATTGTAGATTGAAATTCAAAACCTTACAACAGCCTATTAAATGACCTATTCTCGTTTATGCAATGCGCAATGAAAAGTCACCTTGCAATTCAGCCATTTAAGGTATAAAAGCGATATATCTCTAACCTATTTTGTTAAACCCACAAATTACGCCCCTAAAGCCCATATTTGCATACGTGAAACAGCGAAGTGTCTTGGAATCCAAATAATTGAAAGATGATACGAGAAGTTGAAATTGGAGACTTCCTGAACTTAATTGAAATGGGATTCCCTACGATCGATGCAAGAAGTGAAAGTGAATATTCTGTCGGCCATATTCCGGGCAGCTATAATATTCCTCTATTAAACGATGAGCACAGGGCTGCGGTGGGCACCGCTTACAAGCAAATGGGACGCGAAGCAGCAGTAGAACTTGGTTTTAAATTAGTTGGGCCACTCTTTTTTGAAAAATTCAAATCATTACAACAAAAAGCAGGTAAAGAAAAGAAGTTGCTCATCTATTGCTGGCGCGGAGGTATGCGCTCAAACATCTTAGCATGGATGATGCATCTGGCTGATTACGAAGTATATGTACTGAAAGGAGGTTACAAAGCCTTTAGAAATTGGGCATTGAAATACTTTGAAGCTCCACATTCTTTCATCGTACTTGGTGGAATGACCGGATCGGGCAAAACTGAAATTTTGCGCATATTAATGACAAAAGGGGAGAAAGTTCTGGATTTAGAGCATTTAGCCTCTCATCGCGGTAGTGCTTTTGGCCATATCGACATGCCTCCTCAGCCTACAAACGAGCATTTTGAAAATCTAATAGCAATACAACTATTTCGATATCACGATTTGAAACCTATCTGGGTAGAAAATGAAAGCAGGAAAATCGGAAGACTCAAAATTCCTGACGCGCTATTTGATCAACTTATAAAAGCGCCAACTGTAGTAGTAGAAGTCCCTGAATCAATTCGAAAACGGCGAGTTTTAGATGAATATGGAAAATATGACACAATAGCCTTATCTGAAGCAACACGCAAACTGCAAAAACGCCTCGGAAATGAACGAATGAACTCAGCACTTAATGCCTTGCATAATAAAGATTTAAATAAATGGCTAGACACAGTTCTTCCATACTATGACAAAACCTATCAATATGACCTCGAAAAACGAAACTCTACTGTACTGTTTGTTCCTTTTGACTGGAACAATATTGATGAAAGCATCTCTAAACTGTTTGATTTGAGCATGAAACTATGGAAAAACGACTAACTCACTTCAGCAGCGGATCGGGATGTGGCTGCAAAATACATCCCTCTAAGCTGGAAGAAATTTTAAAAGATGTGCGTTTGGATGTGCATTCTTTTCCGAATCTTTTAGTAGGTAATGATGCATCTGACGACGCTTCTGTTTTAAAAATCAACGACGAATGGGCACTCGTTCAAACAGTTGACTTTTTTACTCCCATAGTGGATGATCCCTATGTTTTTGGACAAATCGCAGCTGCAAACGCCTTGAGCGATGTGTATGCGATGGGCGGTAAACCATTGATGGCCAATGCCTTGCTTTGCTGGCCTGTAGAAGAACTGCCAGCAGAGCAGGCGGCTAAAGTTTTAGAAGGTGCAAAAAAGGTATGTGATAAGGCGCATATCCCTTTAGCAGGGGGACATTCTATCAATATTAAAGAAATAGCCTTTGGGCTTTCTGTAACGGGCACAGTTCATCCGCTGAAAATTATGAAAAATGCCGGGGCAACTATTGGTGATGTACTATTTCTTACAAAACCTCTTGGTACTGGCATACTCAGTACAGCTCTGAAAAGGGGAAAACTGATCGAAAGTGGATACTATGCCCTCCTGCAAGTGGCTACTGAACTGAATGCTATCGGAGCAGAATTGAGTTCTATAGATGGCGTGCATGCAGTGACTGATGTTACCGGCTTTGGACTTTATGGACATTTAATTGAAATGTGTAAAGCCTCCGGGGTGAGTGCTGAAGTGTATTTTGATAAAATACCTAAAATCGCAGAAGCTGCGCAGTACATCCAGGAATTCATCTTGCCGGATAACACCTTCAGAAATTGGAACAGCTACGCTCAGTACATCGACTGCCCTCTACCTGAAGCATTTGCATGGCTCAACGACCCTCAAACAAACGGCGGACTTCTCATTGCTGTAGATGAACATACTGCCGATACATTCGCAACTGCACTAAAAAAACACGGCTTCACTCAATTTCCTGTAGAACCAATAGGCAGAATTCTGCCGATAGAAGAAAAATTAATTTACGTGAAACGCTGAACTAAAATCCCTCTTTCGCCTTAAGGATCTTTATCACTCTGGATGTAGCATCCGTGTATTTTGTGAACCAGCGATCGATGTGCTCTTTGACACTGTAGCGCAACTGAGCATTTTCGTAATGAAGAAGCCATTTCTCCAATTCAGCTGAAGTTTTGTAGGAATGAGCAAATTGTTGAGAAATGGCTTCTTCTGCCTCCCAAAATTTATGGTGCCTGGGGCCAAAAAGTACAGGAATTCCGTATGCAAGGGCCTCAACAATGTTGTGAAGCCCTGAGCCAAAAGCCCCTCCTACTAAAGCTACATCAGCATATCGGTACAACCGCGACAAATAACCGACGGTATCAATGAGTAAAACTCTTTTTTCAGCAATCTCCGAATCTTGGGTTTGAGTAAAGAGTGCTGCAGGAACCGAAAGAGTTTTAGCCAATCGCTGCACATTTGATTCCGAAACATCGTGCGGAGTAATAATCCAGCGCCATCGTGGGTATTTGTGAATTAATGGAACATATCTCTCTTCATCGCCACTCCAGCTGCTACCGACGATTATCGTGTAGTAATTCTCTCTAAAATTTTCGACCAATGAATTTGAATAGGCCGAAAGGCTTACTTCCCTTGCGCGATCAAATCGGGTATCGCCGGTTAAAAACAGATGGGTGGTAAGTCCATACTGCTGAGCCAGTTCAATGGATTGCTCATTCTGAACCATTATAGCGGTACAACTTTTCAGAATTTTTAAAACTGGATTTGCCGGTATATTCCAAAACCATTGATCCGATCTAAAGACTACACCGGCGAAAAACAAGGGAATTTTCTGAGCAATAATCGTTTTTAAAAGATTCGGCCAAAACTCATACTTGATAAACAGAACAGCTTTGGGTTTTACTATACCCAATAAGCTTTCGGCATTGCCCGGAGTGTCTAGCGGTAAATAAAACTTAACAGATACAAGACCTTCGTCTTTAAAATGATTGAAGCCTGATGGTGAGAAAAAACTCAAAACTATATGGATATCAGGCTTTTCATTTTTTAAAGCCTTTATGATAGGCCGGGCCATTTCATACTCGCCCAGCGACGATGCGTGAATCCAGAAAATTTGACCTTTAGGAAGGTTTGCTTTGAGCTTATTCTGCCAATCTTTTCTACCTTTAATCCAGTCTTTTGCTTTTGAATTCCAAAGTGATGCAAGCCAGATAGCTGCGTAGTATATCCTGATGCCTATACCATACACCAGTGAAAAAATCATCACGCAGGCTTTTTACTAAGTAGGATCAAATACCTAAAATGCTCAACGAGCGCCTGGCTAAAACGCGCATATTCTCGGTATTTGATGTTAAACTCCTCTGCTGTCTGTTTTACAATGCTGGCAATTTTTGGATAATGAACATGGCTAATGTGTGGAAACAAATGGTGTTCGATCTGGTAATTTAAACCACCTAAATACCAAGTAATCAATGGGTTGTTTCTCGAAAAATTGGCTGTAGTCTGCAATTGATGTACACTCCAGACTTTATTTTTCTTCGAGATGTCAGATATCTGCTGTACATCAGGCATCACATGGGCCATCTGAAAGATAAAGCTCAGCGTGATACCAGCGGTAAAATGCATGAGCAACATTCCCAAAAGTATCTCGTACCAGGCTCTATCGATTATTAAAAAGGGCAATGCAATGAATATGAAATAATTAACGAGCTTTGACACAATTAAGATAACAAGTTCTTTTGAATAGGTGGTGTTTGCTCTACGAAGCAATCCCTCGCGATGATAGCGATGAAGCTGCACAAAGTCTTTTATCAATAGCCAATTCAACGTAAGCAGTCCATATAAAAAGGGCGCATAAAAGGGTTGAAGGCGATGTATCGGTTTCCAATCTTGCTCCGGATGCAGTCGAATCAATCCACCTGTATCTACATCTTCATCTTTGCCATGCACATTCGTGAAAGTGTGATGCAGCATATTGTGTTGAATTTTCCAGGTAATCACATTACCAGCAAGTAAAAACATAGAATAGCCGGCAAGTTTGTTTACGGTTTCGTATCTTGAAAAGGCACCGTGATTGCCATCGTGCATTACGCCCATGCCCACTCCCGCCATACCAAGGCCCATGATGAACCAAAGTACATAAAACCAAAAAGTCGAAACATTAAAAAGTAACAAGACAAAAAATGGCAAGAGATAAGAAGTCATTAACACAAAAGCTTTAACGAATAGCTGGACGTTGCCTTTAGGGCTAAGTTGGTTTTCCTGAAAAAATCGATGAACGCGCTCGTTTAGCTTGCGGTGAAATTCTTTGTAAAGTTCAACAGCATAAGTGGGTTCAACTACATGATTTTGTTTCATTTTCAATTCTCTAAATTTTGAATAATCGTGTTAAAAATTCCATCGGATGACAGTCCTGTCAAATGTAACAACTCTGAGGGTGTACCATGCGTGATAAAGGCATGCGGGAGCGTCATAGGTACAATTTTAGGTAGTCGTTCACCATGTGCCTTCAACACCAAAGAGGCACTGAGCTTTTCTGCCAAGCTGCCTGTGAAATAATTTTCTTCAGCAATAAACAGCCAGTTTTGTCCTGCTAATTTTTCAAGCAAAGTGGAGTTTTCAACAGCATCCGGCGAGTGGAGAGAAACAAAATTCAATTGAACTCCCTTTTCAGTTAAGCGCTTAAAAGCCTTATAAGCTTGATGCGACAGTGCACCTACGACCAACAAGCTGTTAGGTGCATCGTTCCAAATAAAATCAGGAATATCGTCTTCAAAATCTGTAACAGTAGAATCTCGAGGAATTCGAAGTGCGGCCAAATGTGGCGAATTTGCCCAGTTTTGAATATCTTTTTCGAGGCAATGTGTCGAGTCAGGAAAGTACACCTTGAGACCTGGTATGGTAGAAAGTATCTGAAAATCAAATACACCGTGATGGGTGGGTCCATCTTCACCGACCAAACCGGCCCGATCAACTACAAACATTACCGGAAAGCCTTGTAAAGCTACATCATGGATCAGCTGGTCAACTGCTCTTTGAAGAAAGGTGCTGTAAATGTGTACGATCACCTTTTTACCGCCTTTTGCCAGTCCCGAAGCCACTCCTACACATGCTTGCTCAGTAATACCTGTATCGAGCACTCGATCAGGATACTTCTCTTTTAATTCTTTTATTCCTGCACCAGCTAACATTGCAGGGCTAAACACATAAAGATCAGGATGCTCTTGTAAACAAGTTTCTATTGCCTTTCGCAAGTAAGTTCTAATCGGAAGTTGCTTCGATGACGTATTGAATTCGACTTTAATTCGTTGGATGCATGTACACACGCGCAGTATTCGAGGACCACGTAATTGAATAGCTTCTTTTAATTTAGGGAGTAATTCGAGAATATTATTCCCATCTACTTCACCTAAGTATGAAAAATTCAATGCTCTGAAGAAGTCCTTATATTTTCCAAATGCGCTAAGCGCCCCAACATTAGGATCGATCGACAGTCCATTGTCGTTTAATATCACCAGAATGTCTGCATTCCACTCACCGGCTATGTTAAGTGCTTCAAAGGCCTGACCACCTGTAAGCGCTCCATCGCCAATGACAGCAACTGTTTTAAAATTATTATCGGCCAACCACAACCCTAAAGCCATGGAAATACTTGTAGAGGAATGTCCGGTGTAGAAAAGGTCGTATGGGCTTTCGGCTGGAGAGGGAAAACCAGATATGCCATCGAGTCGCCTGAGCGATTGATACATAGCCTCTCCCCTTCCCGTAAGCACTTTATGAACAGCCATTTGGTGGCCAACATCCCAGATTAAACGATCCCTTGGTGTATCGAGAAGATAGTGCAAGGCCACCGTTAGCTCGGTGACTCCCAGAGAACTTTCCAGGTGTGCCTTTTTATCGGTAGGAATTTGAGCTACATATTGCCTAAGCTCATTACAGAGTTCAGGCAGCTCCTCAACGGAAAACTGCCTGATATCAGTAGGACTTTTTATTTCTTTAGCCCGAAAAACAAATGGTTTCATTACCAAATGACAACCCGCTTATCGGCCTCTTTCACCATTGGATCACCCTCTTTGCAGCCCCAAGCTTCTCTAAATTCTTTCATCATGCTCATGGGGCCGTTTACGCGATAGCGCGCCGGACTGTGGTAGTCAGTAGTAACCTGAATGCGTAGATAGCCATCGGTTACATTGCTTTGCCATACTTGTGCCCACCCCAGGAAAACGCGCTGCTCTGGAGTAAAACCAGCTAGCATACCCGAAGGATGAGTAGCCTTATAGCGCTGGTAGGCATAATAGGCGAGTGTAAGACCTCCCAGGTCGGCAATATTTTCTCCCAAGGTCATTTTACCATTTACTGCATAACCTGGCAGTGGTTCGTACATGCTGTAATGCTCTGCCAACAGCCTTGCGCGAGCCTCAAACTGTGCTGAATCCACAGCATTCCACCAGTTACTCAGCTGTCCGAAGGCATTGTACTTTCGGCCTTGATCGTCGAATCCATGGCTGAACTCGTGGCCAATCACACCTCCAATGGCTCCGTAATTAATGGCGGCATCGGCCTTCGGGTCATAAAAAGGAGGCTGTAAAATGCCAGCAGGAAACACAATCTCATTAAAAGTCGGATTGTAATACGCATTGACTATGTGTGCGCCCATAAACCATTCATCCTTGTCTACCGGCTTACCTAAGCGACCCAGGTTGTCGCGAAACTGATACTGACGAATGTTCTGCAGGTTGCGCACATAGCTGGTCGGAGTTATTTCAAGACCTTCGTACGACTTCCACTTATTTGGATAGCCAATTTTGTAGGTAAAAGCATTGAGCTTTTCGAGCGCTTTTTGCTTGGTTTCTTCAGTCATCCAATCGCGTGTTGCGATGCGTTGACGGAAAACTTCGCGGATGTTTTCGACCATCAACTCTACATCGGCCTTGGCCTCAGGGGAGAAATAGCGCTCAGCAAAGAGACGGCCAAGAGGCTCCGAAAGTCCATCGTTCATTTTGGCCAATACGCGCTTCCAGCGAGGTTTCATCGTTTGAGTGCCATAAAGTACCCCTGAGAAGAAGTCGAAATGTCTCTTTACAAAAGCATAAGGCAGTGCATCGATATAGGCTTCATAGGTTTTCCAAACGGCATAAGCACGCCATTGCTCAGGTTTAAATTTCAGGAGTACTGAATCAAGAGCTTTTAAATAATTCACGTGGGTTATAACGATGGAATCGGTCGTTACCCCAAATTGGCGAAGGAATTCACCCGGCTTTAGATGTGAGGTCAATCGATTGGCCTCTGATATGATCATTTTGTTGTATGTGAGCTCAGGTCTGCGCATGTCCTGTCGAGCCATGTGAAGGCGTGCCAGTTCTGTCTCAATGGAATATACAGCTTCGCTCATTTCAGTCGCTAGCTGTGGCTTTCTAACACCATGTAGTGCAAAGAAATCAGCAAGAAACTTTTTGTACTCCTGCTGCTGGTAGAGGGTAACGCTATCGGTGCGCAAATAATTGTCGCGATCGGGCAGCGAAAGACCCGATTGCCCCCAATACACGATGTAGCGCTCGGGATTCTTTGCATCGGTGCGCACTCCCATGTAAAATGGAATTCGAATGCCTACCTTCATGGCGTAGGTAAACCAATCAACAAGCGTTTTGACATTTGTTATCTGATTTGTCAGACTCAGCAAGGGTTCTATTTCAACGGTAGCCTTGGACTCTATGGTAGCACTGTCCATAGCAGCAGCGTAAAAATCGGCACACAGCTGCCGGGCAGAGTATTTTTCAGAAGGCACATTTTTATTGCTGTATTCTTGCAAGATCTGATACAATCGCTCGTTGTTCTTTTCAATTAAAATGTTAAACGATCCCCATCTCGATTCACTCTCCGGAATCGGATTTCGCTCCATCCACCGAGCTGTGGTGTACTGATAAAAGTCTTCGCAAGGTGAATATTTTGGTTCTAGTAGTGATATATCAAAACCAGGAATTACCTGCTTTTCTGATTTTGTGTAAGCTCCAGCGGAATCTGTTTTTACAGATTTACAGGTAACAATAGTAAGTGAAATCGCTGAAACAACTAAAATTCTCTTCCATCTCATTGATTCAACCATTTTAAACGAAATTCTACTTCTTTTTCTGTGATGTTTTCAGAAGGTTCAAGGTAATGCTCCTGCTCGATGGTGAGCAATACCGCTTTAGCCTTAAGCATTATTTTTTTGTATTTGTTCTTCTTACCAGGGCGATTGATTTCAAAGGTCACAAGGTCACCTTCTTTGGTATTGTTAAAATAGTTCATTACTGTAGATTCAAAGGTCTCAATGGTTAAGGGCATTCCTTGAATGGAAAGAATTTCATCGCCCTGCTTTAGCCCTAATGCCTTACCAAACTCATCGAGATCGTCGGTGTCTGACACATAAATTGTTTTGCGCTCATCGTTGTAATTAAGCCTGATGCCGCCAAACGAAGGAAGGCGTTTTGAATAGGTAGGTTTATAAGTTATTCCAGACAACTTGAGCAATTCCTCAAGCGGCAGAGGTTCAGCAGCATCGAAGTAACGAGCAAAAAACTCCTTCATCTCCGGAAAAGAGTGCGCAGCAAAGACGTCAAAAAAGTCTTCATCTACAAAGAAAGTATCTCGACCATAGGTTTTCTGAAGTTTGTGGATAACGTCTCCCAAACCATTCTCTCCATTCGATAAGCTCCTCAACTTTAGATCGAGGCACATGGCCAGCACAGCACCCTTATTATATACATTCAGATATTGGTCTTCGTACACATCGAGCGCATATTTTGAGCTCGTAGTAATAGGCACATATTTATTAAAATTATCCATAGCCACAATTTTTTCGCGCATCCTTTCCAGAAAGTCTCTTACGTCGATGAGACCGCTCCTCACTTGAATCAGTTGCGAGGTATACTCCGTGACCCCCTCGTAGAGCCAAAGGTGTTTCGACATCTTCGGATGACTGAAATCAAAATTGTGCACATATTGACTTCTCAATGTTAAGGGAGTCACGATGTGTAAGAATTCATGCGCCACAATGTCGTTCATGTAACGATAAAACTCCTCCCCATCAAACTCAGGCATATAGAGCACCGTTGAAGTTTCGTGCTCCAAGGCCCCAAAGCCGGCACCAAAAATGTTTTCAGGAGAGGACAGATAAAGCAATACAGTGTAAACATCGGTAGGCAAAATGCCACCCAAATAATCGGCTGCTGCTTCGAAGATCGCTTTCATTTCATCAATGGCTTTTCGGGCGTTTACCTCATTATTTGGACTGTATACGGCTACTGAAATGATGGCATTTTTCACACGTACAGAAGCCGTATCGGGCACGGCGTACAAGATTGGATTATCGTGAATTTGAAAGTAATTCTTGCCCTGAAATACATCTTGATCCTTACCTCTGCTTATTACAGGCAGCGAAGTAGCACCATAGAGATACGAAGGTCTCTTAACCGTAAGGCGATACGGCATTTGGTGTTGCCCCTCTACATAACCAATGCTAGTAAACAGATTCATCAAAAAAACAGAATCTTTATAATCAGAGCCTGCCGGCTCAAAAATCCGCTTGCCTGACTCATCGCTGAAGGTCTCCTTCGCCTTATAGCGAATGGTAGAAAGCTTGCTGCCCGGATAGATTTTCCATTGATTTACACTCGATTTAATCACCTGCAGCGGCATACCCTGCGCATCGTAGGCTTGTAAGTCACTCACAAAGCGGCCAAAGTCATATATTTTATAAGTACCCGGCACAATGGCCGGCATGCTGTAAATCACCGTATCTTGACGCATCGCCGGTACACGCACCTCTACCGGTATCAGCCCATCCCGGTACTCATATAGCGATATTGTTACATCGTATTGTCGAATTTCTCGGTTGGTCTCTGGTCTTTTTTGCTGAGTAGTAGTCCTTGAAGGTTTTCCGTTTTGAGCGTGTACCCATCCAAAAATTAACAAAGAACTAATTACAAAAAACGATTTTCTCATAAAGATTCTGCGAAAATTACATGCGGCTAATGTACACTACACAGCCACAATCAACACCACAACCGACTACAAGTCCGTTTTGTCTTTTCATTTTAATTAAGTGAGCCTATGGTATGAGGCATAATAAAGCCTTCACATCGGTTTGTTCAGACGAGGCTGCGATATCTGACTTTGTAAGTTGCCAGTCACTTCAGGACATCTTCACTCCCGTGCTTCTGCAGCGCCTTATTCTACTGTAATTCAGCGCTTTCGCGCATGTGATATATCCTACTAGAAAACAGTTTTTTTCAACCTTTTTACCACCATGGTCTTTAATCAACAATGAACTTTTCAAGTTTAATTTATGCTTTTTCTTATTTTTTAACCTTGTCACCCTTCCAGAACATTTCACGATGATTGTAATTTAATGACATCAATCACACAATTTCAAACTACAGCCATCATTAAATTTGCAACTGCAAAGGGAAATGAAGAGAGCTCTCGTCTATTTTATACAATTCGCACTTATGATGCCCGCACTAATCGGTGCATTTAAGCTTTCTTCTTATTTTTTGGAGCTTGAGAGGTATAAAATTCAATGTAAGAATCGAGACAATACAGAAATCATCTGTAATGGATTGTGTAAACTTAGTGAAGAGCTATCGCTTGAAAGTCAAGATAATGAGCCTTCCAAACCCCTTCTTCCTCCAATTGAAAACATTATCCCTCTTTTTTACTGTACTGAAAATGATTCACTCCTTCCCGAAGTCCCTCTCTTATTTATAAAGAAAACAAACCACTATCATTACAAAGCCTTTCTCCCTCAGAACGTCATAAGTAAGCTTGAAAAGCCGCCAACCGTTGGTTGATATTTTCCATGTCTCATTTTGATAGCTTTTACATTCACATTCAATCTGCTAAAGGATTTTATTAACCAACAATAACGCATTATATAATGAAAAAACTATTTCTAATTGCCTTGGCGGCTACACTGTTTGCTTGTACTAAAGAAAACAAAAACGATGAAAATCCGGCTGAACAAACCGGAACAGTTGAAATCAAATTCGAACACGTTTGGGGAGCTAATATGGCACCCTTTGCCCTTAATCAAGAAATGACCCACCCCTCTGGTCAAAAAATGACCTTTACAACTCTTAAATATTACATTTCTAATATTAAGCTCAAAAAAGCTGACGGCACAGAATGGGTACAGCCCGAGAGCTACTATATCGTAGATGCACGTCAAAAGCCAGAAGCCGTAATCTCCATTCCAAAAGTTCCGGTTGGCGACTATGTAGAAGTAAGTTTCCTCTTAGGCGTTGACAGCCTTCGCAATACCTCAGGTGCTCAGGTGGGGGCTCTTAGTCCTGAACATGGCATGTTCTGGAGCTGGAATACAGGATATATCTTCATAAAAGCCGAAGGCACCTCTCCCAACTCGCCTACTGGCGATTTCGCCTACCACATCGGCGGATTTTCAGGTCAATTTAATGCAATCCGCGGCCGAACAATCAACTTTAATGGTGCCACCCTCATGGTGCGCAAAGACGCAGTACCATCCATCCATCTGATGGTAAATGCTGCTAGATTTTGGCATGGAGGCATTATGCTTGCTGACGTGAGCAAAATTCACGCTCCCGGGCCTATGGCTGTAACAATGGCCACCAATTTTCAAGGCGGAATCACTTTCGACCATATTCACAACTAATTTTCTCAAGTAATTGATTCGGTTCGGAACACATTTTAAGTTCCGAACCGAATATTTAATGAGTCGTTACTATGAATGTGAAAGTTTTCGTGCTATTGGCACTACTCATTTTCGTTTCTTGCCAAAAAGACATACTTAAAGACCCTGAACAGAATGAGCTAACCTTAGATATCCCTTCTTACTTCCCCACTCCTCGATATAAGTTTGAGCAAAATAGACTGACCCGTAATGGTTTTGAACTCGGTCGCAAACTCTTCTACGATCCCATCTTATCAGCTGACAGCAGCATCTCATGCGGCACCTGTCATGCGCAAGTACACGCCTTTGCCGATCACAATCAGTCCGTAAGCACCGGAGTGTTTGGGCGCATCGGCACCCGTAATGCCCTGCCGACTTTTAACCTCATCTTCGCTCCCTTTTTTCACTGGGACGGTGGCATTAACCACATCGAGATGCAACCCACAGCCCCGCTGCTCAATCACGATGAAATGGACATCTCCATGGCCGAAGCACTTCGCAGGTTGCGCAATCATCCTGAGTATCCCGGACTCTTCAAAAAGGTATTTGGAACCTCTGAAATTTCAGCTCGCGACTTTTTGTATGCTCTCACGCAGTTTCAAGGGGCAATTATTTCGGCTAATTCTAAATACGACCGCTACCTGCAAGGCAAGGCTCAGCTTACTGCCGACGAACTGGCCGGACTTAAACTCTTTGAAAAACACTGTGCCACTTGCCACTCTGGTGCTTTACAAACTGATTATGCTTTCAGAAGCAATGGCTTAGAATGGAACGGTAAAGAAGAGGGTCGATATCACATTACGCTCGACTCAGCTGACTTTCAAAAGTTCAGAACACCCTCCTTACGAAATGTTACACTCACCCGGCCGTACATGCACGACGGGCGATTTAATTCCTTGCAAGCAGTGCTCGATCACTACGCCGACTTAGGCAAAAACAAACCAGCACCACCTTTCACCGACCCTAAGCTTAAAAATGGCCTACCTCTCTCAGAAGACGACAAGGAAAAAATAATTACTTTCCTACACACCTTATCAGACTTTAGCCTTTTAGCCAATCCCATGTATTCAGAACCTAAAGCAAAATGAAATTACGATACAAATTCTTCGCTTTACTAATTGCCCTTTTTACAGTTCCAAAAATTCATCAAGGCTGTGACATATGCGGCTGTGGCGTGGGTGGCGGCTATCTAGGCGTTCTTCCTCAGTTTCAAAAAAACCTCTTAGGTCTTCGCTACTTACATAGCAGCTTTCACCATCCGGCCACCCTATTAAATTCTACCGATGGTCAACTCCTCAAGACCGACTTCTATCATTCAGCAGATCTATGGCTTCGCTACTATATGACTGATAAGTTGCAAGTTTTCACTTTTTTGCCTTACAAAGTGAACGTGAGAAGCTATGAAAATGGTTACAACGAGTGGCTGGCTGGTGTGGGCGATATTCAGCTGAATGCCCTGCACCAAGTAATCAATCAAGGCGCTGATCCAACCAAACTTTTGAGACATATTTGGTTTGTAGGCGGTGGAGTTAAACTGCCCACTGGTAAGTATATGCAGCGCGACAGTGGTCGCCGAATGTTTCCATTGCCTATTCAAGTTGGCTCGGGAGCATGGAGTTTTATATTCCAAAACCTGTATATCCTCCGTTTTAAAAATTTCGGATTTCAAACCGATGTTCAATATCGACATCAGCTGGCCAATGAACTTCAATACAGAATGGGAAACGCAGTAGTGGCAAGCGGCTCGGCCTTCTACTGGTGGCAAGTAAGTCCTCACATAGCCGTCTTACCAATCCTGGGAGGGCAATTCGAATATCTCGAAAAAGACACAGAATATGGTTACACGAAAGAAAATACTGGTGGCAAATACATACTTCTAACCACCGGGATGGATGTTTACTATCAAAAATTGATCTTCCAATTCTTTGGCCAATTTCCGGTGGTAAGCCAGTTACAGGAAGCTCAGCCGACGGTTGGCGCTCGGGTGGGATTAGGGATGGCTTTTTTTTGGTGACTATCTTACTATTGACTCATGCTGACCAAATGCGAAAAGGTATAATAGTCGTTTAATCCGCTCACAGCCACATGTCCCAATCTTTGATGATCGATGCTGCCGTTATTGCACACGGCAGCATCGTCTTTTATATGCACATCGATGACTTCACCTACCACTAATTGCGTTTGATTTGCAGCAATAAGGTGCTTTTCAACAAAGCGAAGCAATAATCTCAATGGACTTTCGGCTACTGCCGGCACGTTTGGGTTACAGCCGAAATACCAAGCCGTAAAACCCAAGATATCGAATTCATCTTCGCACGCTTCGAATTTCTCGGCTGTGCGATGGGCATTATACATCAGCTCTGAAGTAACGGAGTTAAGTGTATAAAACCCATATTCATAGATATTTTCAAGTGTATGGCGTGGCACGGTATGTGGCCTGAAAATCACACCTAATAATGGTGGAGAGGCTCCGATATGGACTAAAGAGTTAAACAGGCCCAGGTTTTTCACTCCATCATTTCTCTGCGTACCGACCATCCAAACCGATCTTACGCCTGAGAGTGTGTTAAAAAAGTTGATTCTGAAGTATTTGTCTTTGTCTTCTAAATAATCAAATAGAGTTTTCATATTTTCAGCGAACTCATACCACCGTCAATATGCAATATTTGACCAGTCATCCACGAACTTAAATCAGAGAGCAGCCAAATCACCGCATTTCCTACATCTTCAGGAGTGCCGAAACGCTTTAATGGATGCCGTTGTCGGGCTGAATCTTGCTTGGCTTCAGTATTTAGCAATTTAGAGGCTAGTGGAGTATCCGTCAAACTAGGGGCAATAGCATTTACGCGAATAGTAGGAGCAAGCTCAGCCGCTAAACTCCTTGTAAGGCCTTCAATAGCACCTTTAGCTGATGCTATACCGGCATGAAAAGGCATACCTATTTGCACAGCCACAGTACTAAAAAGCACAACGGATGCATTGGCGCTCTTCTTTAAAGCAGGAAGACACGCCTGAAGTATTCGAAATGCCCCAAAAAAGTTGATTTCAAACTCTTCTCTCAGCTCAGCATCCATTATACGATTAAAAGGTTTCAAATTGATGGTACCAGGGCAATACACGAGCCCGTCTAAAACCTCTGGAAGTTGTGAAATAGATGTCTGACTTGTGACATCGCAGATTATGTTTTTCACACCGGGTAAATCTGCACTTTTTCGCTGTGCAGCATATACGTTGTTACCACTTTTCAACAGCGATTCTGCCACAAACTTTCCAATACCTGATGAGGCTCCTACAACTAATATGTTTTTCATTTTTTTGCGATGATTGATAGAAATTCCTGTCGCACCAGACTATCTTTAAGAAACTTGCCGCTGTAGTGAGTAGTCACTGTAGTGCTTTGCGTATCCTCTACCCCGCGTGTCTTTACGCAGAAGTGCTCTGCATCGATATATACAGCCACATCTTCGGTCTGCAAAACCTTTTTTAGCTCCTCAGCGATTTGCTCCGTAAGTCGCTCTTGCACCTGAGGTCTTTTGGCAAAATAGCGAACTATTCTATTGATCTTACTTAGGCCAATTACCTTGCCACTGCTGATGTAGGCGACGTGAGCTACCCCAATGATTGGTACCAGGTGGTGTTCACAATACGAATGGACAGTGATATTTTTTTCCACCAGCATCTGATTGTACTGATAGGGATTGTCGAAAAGCTGCACTGAGGGTTTACGCGCAGGATGCAAACCGGAAAAAACCTCCTTCACATACATTTTCGCCACCCTTCGAGGTGTATCTTTCAAACTGTCGTCTTGCAAATCAAGACCAAGTATGTGGAGAATCTCAGCAAATTTTTCGGCTATCAAATCGATTTTTTCATCGTCTGTAAGGTCAAATGCATCAGGCCGTAGGGGCGTTTCCTTGCCAGTACACACGTGATCGTCGCAGCAAGCATCATCTGTGTGTATATGTAGAGCGTGAGCTGTATTTCCATTCAGATGGGGTACGCCATTACGCTTCTTCTCCTGAGTACTCAACATAATTTCTTGGCGTTTCATAAAGGGTGATTTTGAGTTTTAAGTTGGGTGAAATATGTGGGCGCAACCAGTCGTAAATGACAATTGCTATATTCTCAGCCGAAGGAATCAGATTCTTAAACTCTTCGACTTGTAAATTGAGATTTTTGTGGTCTAACCGGGCTTCTACGTGTTTTTTTATCAATTCGGTTAATTCTTTCATATCCATCACATAACCAGTATCCGGATCAACCGGACCAGTTACACTAACGATGAGCTCATAGTTGTGTCCGTGAAAGTACTCATTGTTGCAGAGTCCGAATACTTTCTCGTTTTGTTCACTGTTCCATGCGGGGTTGTGAAGCCTGTGCGCAGCATTGAAGTGCGCATGCCTTGATACTGTAACCAGCTTCATGTCAATCTTTTACGTGGGAATAAAAACGGTCGAAGATGATTTTGAACCACTCGGTGTAGTTATCTGGATTTTCCTGTAAATCGCGTTTTACCTCATCGAGTGGCATCCATTTGTATTCTGCTACCTCTTTGGTATTTATTTCCGGGTTTCCGTTAAAATACCCCACAAAAACATGATCGAATTCATGCTCGGTTAGCCCATCGGAGAAATCTGCTCTGTAGACGAAGTCTAATACCTTTTCCAGAGTACAATCAAATCCCATTTCTTCTTGCAGACGACGGTGGGCAGCAGCCTCAACATCTTCATCTTTTCGCGGATGGCTGCAACACGTATTGGTCCACAGTCCTCCGCTGTGATATTTGTCTAATGCTCTGCGTTGTAGCAGCAATTCTTTTTTATCGTTGAGCACAAAGACACTGAAAGCTCGATGTAGCAGGCCTTTCTGATGTGCTTCCATCTTCTCCATCAGTCCTAGCTCACGGTCGTGAGCATCGACCAGGATAACGTGTTCAGTCATGATTTACAAGAGATTAAGAGCGTGTTTTATATATGATTTAAAGAGTAAACGGATTTTTTTGTTGTTCGGTATGCGAATTCTTTTGTTGAGAATTTCAGCGGGAGGCAAGTTTTTAATTCTTTGAAACAGCTGGTAATAGTACACGTAAGCGACATAAACTCCCAGTCTGCTCGACTTGGGCAGCCTTCTAATGCCTTCAAAGCCAAGGGCAAAATCAATTTCGATGTCTTTTTCAATGGCTTGCTTGGTTTCGTAGTCAAACTGGCGCATATCTACGCCCGGAAAATACACTCTGCCAAGCTGAAAGTAGTCAGCATTTAAATCGCGCAAGAAGTTGATTTTCTGAAAAGCACTGCCGAGCTTCATAGCGTAATACTTCAGTTCTTCATATGCTTTTTGATCGCCCTCTACAAAAACTTTCAAGCACATCAGCCCAACTACTTCGGCCGATCCCAATATGTAGCGCTCATATTGTTTTTTGGTGTACGTGTGCTTGTAGAGGTCCATCTCCATACTTTGGAGAAACGTTTCGATCAAATCGAGATCGATGTTGTATTTATTCACAACCTTTTGAAAGCTGTGAAGCACCGGATTTAGACTTATACCCTCATGTATGGCACGATAGGTATCTTCTTTAAAACGCATGAGCAGCGACTCTTTGTCGTAGTCGTGAAAGGTATCGACAATCTCATCTGCAAATCGCACAAAGCCATAAATTGCATAGATGGCGTCGTGAAATTTTTTGTCTAGAAAATAAATGCCCAACGAGAAGGAAGTAGAGTACTTTCGCGTGACCATTTTACTGGTCTTGAAGGCAATTTTATCAAATAGGTCTTTCATAGCAGGGTGGTATTTAAGTAGGGTTGTTAAACATAAGAAAAATTCATATCCTTCACCACTTCATTAGCCACCACCCATCCGGATATGAGTGAGGGAGGAACACCCGGCCCTGGCACTGTCAATTGCCCGGTGTAGTACAGATTGTGCAACTTTTTGTTTTTTAACGAGGGTTTTAAAATAGCCGTTTGCAGCAGTGTATTTGCCAGCCCGTACGCATTGCCTTTAAATGCGTTATAATCGTTGATAAAGTCGTTCATAGCATATGAACGCTTCACCACTACATATGGTCGTATCTCCTGGCCAATGCGTTTTTCCAGTCGATCCATAACCACGTGATAGTACTTCTCACGCATTTGTTCACTGTCTTCCAAACCAGGCGCGAGCGGAATTAAAATCGTGAGATTTTCACAACCTTCGGGTGCAGTTTTTTCAGTTTTTGAAGTTACTGAAATGTAAAACAAGGGCTCTGTCGGCCATTGGGGCTTGCCGTAAATTTCTTCTGCGTGCAGGGCAAAATCTCTGTCGAAAAACAATGTATGGTGAGGCAATCCTTCGATGCGCTTGTTCACTCCTAAGTAAAACAACAAGCTGCTCGGTGCCATCTTGCGGGTTTGCCAATATCTTTCTGAATAGTTGCGATATTTTTCGGGCAAGAGCTGTTGATCTACATGGTGATAATCGGCACCGGCCACCACCACATCTGCATCATATCTATTATTTTCCGTCAGTACAGCTTTAATTTGGTTATTGGAAATTTCAAATGATTTAACCTCTTGATTGTAAAGTATTGTGACACCCTTTTCTTCAGCCAGCGAAACGAGCGCCTTTACCACCGAATACATCCCCCCTTTTGGATACCAGGTGCCAAGTACTAAATCAGCGTAGTTCATCAGTGAGTAAAGAGCGGGAGTTTTCCATGCCCTTTCCCCCAGAAAAAGAACTGGAAATTCGAGGAGCTGTATAATGTATGGATCGTTGAAATAGCTTCGAATGTGCTTGCTTATGTTAGTAAGAAGGTCCATTTTTAACAGACCTGTTAAGACTCGCCAGTCTGCAAATTCAAAAATGCTACGACCAGGTCTGTACACTAAGTCATTAATTCCTACCTCATACTTATAGGCTGCTTCTTTGAGAAATTTGTCGAGTTTGGCCGCGCTCCCGGGCTCACGATGCTCCATCCAATTTTTAAGCTTAGTAAGATCAGCAGGCACTTCCACTTCATCGTCTTTAAAAAAGACTTTATAAGCTGGATCTAATCGATATAATTCGTAATAATCTGAGACTTTCTTGCCAAATTTTGAAAAAAAAGCTTCAAAAACGTCGGGCATCCAATACCAAGATGGCCCTAAATCAAAGATGAATCCATCTTTCTGCCATTGCCGGGCTCTGCCCCCGGGCATGTTGTTTTTTTCCAAAAGAGTAACTTCATACCCTTTGTGCGCCAAAGAGATGGCTGCCGAAAGTCCTGCAAAACCACTTCCTATTACAACTGCTTTGTCTTTCATATAGTGCGAAGCGATGAAACGTTTTTACCGGTAATCTTTTAAGCGCTCCATCATTTTCTTTCTGGCCAAGAATATTCTGCTCTTAACAGTTCCGAGAGGTATATTCATAATTTCAGCGATCTCCTCGTACTTATATCCGTTATAATACATCATAAACGTTTCTAAATAAACTCGGTCGATGTCTTCAATGCGCTTCATCAGATACTCCATATCTAAATTCTTATCAGAATATACCTCTTTATCTCTTGGTGATTGGCTTATAAAGAATTTGTTGTCTGTTTCGTCTATAAAGGTATTTTGAAATTTCTTTTTGCGGTACTGGTTTATAAAGGTATTTTTCATAATTGTGTAGAGCCAACCCTTGATGTTGGTGCCCTCCTCATATTTATCCTTGTTTTTAATTGCTTTAAAAAAAGTTTCCTGAATTAAGTCTTTGGCATCATCGATGTCCTTGGTGAGCTTCATGGCCAGCTGATGCAGGAATGAACGATGTGATGATATCAGGTTAGTAAACTCAAGAGTTGACATAGCATATTTGTTTATGTTTTTATGCAACAAAGTTAAACAAGGAATCCATTTAAACAAGACTTTTGTTTAATTTTTTTCACCATTAATTAAACAAATATTGTATTTATTTGATAATTAGTGTAATAATTATTTATATGTATGTACAATTATAATAATTTTTTGGATAGCGTAGCAGGCTGAAGGCTCTTTTTAAAAAAAAATTTCTGAAAGCCTCAGATAAAACTTGAATTCGATGACTTTTAGAAAGAATCGCAGATCGACTCTACCGTCGGATGGATGTGAAAACGCTCTTTATTTATCTGTAAATCAGATGAATTTTGTAATTGATACCCAGTAAAATGGAACCAACAATCGTTCTCACCAAACAATTCATCCAGCTTTTTAATGTAGTCTTCTACTTCTTCTGAAAAAGGATTGGAAGTAAATATTGAAATAAAAAGGCGCCTGCCTGTTTTGTCAAAAAGTTCTTTTAAGTTCTCAGCCGGTACAGATTGTCCTAGGTAAAGTACTCGATAGCCTTTTTTCTTTAGATTGTAATAAATGTAGAGCAAACTTAGTTCATGGAGCTCGTTATCAGGTAAATACAATACTACAGGCTCAGTATTGGGCTTCGGCGTAACGATCATTTGGTCGATGGCCGCGAAGAGTTTTTGCTTAATCAGGTTTGAAATAAAGTGTTCGTGAGCAATGGAAATTGAGTTTGTCTGCCACAATATGCCTATTTCGGCTATGAATTTGCCTAAAATTTGATTGAAAGTGACGTCAGGGCCAAAGGTGAAAAAGCATTGACCTAATAGTTTATCAAAGTACTCTACATCGAAGTCAATCATGGCCATTTTTAGTCCATTGATTTGAGCTTCGTATTCTCCTCTGTAGCGGGAATATTCAAGTACTAATGCTTGGATTTCTTCGTTGCTGAGTTGTGAGATTTTGCTAATCTTAATACCTTTTTTTACTAAAACACTGATATTAAGAAGCTTTTTCAAATCGCTATCTAGGTAATAGCGAATATTTGTTTCTGTCCTTTTAGGAGTAATCAGCTTGTAACGTTGCTCCCAAATCCGAATTGTATGAGCTTTAATTCCAGATAATTGTTCTAGATCTTTTATGGAATATCGATTGGTCATTTAATAAACTACACACATTAATCCGACAAAAGTAATGGTGTTTAAATTTAAACTTTTAAAGGTTAAACAATTTAAATTCATTCAAAGTAACCTCTCAAAAGTTGAAATGTTGACGAAAACAAATAATTTTCTAAAACTTCTCATCTGTCACTTTCGATACTGATAAAAGTTAGCATTTAATGTGATAATTACTACTGCCCAAGTCTTTTAAAGAACCCGAATTTTGTTTACGAAAATTTAACAATTAAAAATGGTACGACTATGGTAGTAGAACAGATTTATACCGGATGCCTCGCTCAAGGGGCATATTACATCGAAAGCGAAGGAGAAGCAGCTGTAATTGACCCACTTAGAGAAATACACCCCTACATCGAGAGAGCTGCAAAGTCGGGAGCACGAATTAAATATGTATTTGAGACCCACTATCACGCCGATTTCGTATCAGGGCACTTAGATTTAAGCAAAAAAACCGGTGCAAAGATCGTTCTCGGTCCGGTTTTGATCGAACCAGGATACGATGCTTACATTGCTAAAGATGGTGAAGAGTTCCAACTCGGTAAAGTTAAGATTCGCTTGATCCACACTCCCGGCCACACTATGGAGAGCAGCTGCTACTTGCTCATCGACGAAAATGGCAAAGAGACAGCTCTCTTCACCGGCGATACTCTATTTATAGGTGATGTAGGTCGTCCTGACCTGGCACAAAAGGTAGTTGAAGACCTCACTCCAGAGAAGCTGGCTTCGCACCTGTATGATTCCATTCACAACAAGATTCTGCCACTCCCTGATCATCTGATCGTATATCCGGCACATGGAGCCGGCAGCCCCTGTGGTAAGAAGATGAGCAAAGAAACTTCTGATACACTAGGCAATCAAAAAAAGACAAACTATGCTCTCGATCCCTCCCTGACACGCGAACAATTCATCGCGAAGCTGCTCGACGGACTTACACCTCCGCCGGGTTACTTCCCTGCAAACGTGATCATGAACGTCAAGGGCTACGAGTCTATTGACAATGTGTTTGAAAAGGCCAAGAGAGCTCTCAAACCAAAAGAATTTGAAATCGTAGCTACTGAAACTCGTCCGGTAATATTGGATACTCGCAATGCCAATGATTTTGCTAAAGGACATATCCCAAACTCAATTAATATTGGTCTCGATGGCAGCTTTGCCATCTGGGTGGGCACACTCATTCCTGATGTAACTACACCTTTGTTGCTCGTTTGTGACGAAGGCCATGAAGATGAGGCTATCACTCGCCTGGCTCGCGTTGGTTTTGACAATGTAGTTGGCTATCTAAAAGGCGGTATTGAAGCCTGGAAGAACGCGGGATTTGAAATTGACACAGTTGAACAAGTTACCGCTGAAGAACTCGCTGAACTATACGCAAAAGAAGACATCAATATAGTAGATGTGCGCAAAAACAGCGAATACAACAGCGAGCACGTAGTAGAAGCTATGGTAGCTCCGCTCGACTATATCAACGACAGCATGAAGCTGCTCAACCCTGAAAAGAAATACTACATTCACTGCGCAGGTGGCTATCGCTCTATGGCGTTTATTTCCATATTAAAGAGTAGGGGCTACGACAAACTAGTGAATGTAATCGGTGGTTTTAAGGCAATGAAAGAAACTGGAAAGTTTCGCGTAACAGATTACGTTTGCCCAACTTCCGAGTTATAATTATGTGATTTATTGAGATTTAATAAAACCACTTGCCAAAAGTGCAAGTGGTTTTTTCTATTTGTAACATAAGTACCAAAAACATGACATAAATCAGCCTGACATTTGCAATAGAAATTTTAAAACAATAAGAAGTATGTTTTTCCAGCACGTTTATGATAAAACTTTAGCACAAGCCAGCTATGTAATCGGATGTCAGGCAGCAGGCGTAGCTGCAGTAATTGATCCTCGCAGAGATGTAGACGTATATCTTGAAATTGCAAAAGCCAACAAGTTAAAGATTACCCACATCTTCGAAACACATATTCACGCCGATTTCCTTTCCGGAAGCCGTGAATTAGCACACCTAACCGGAGCTCAGATCTACCTGAGCGACGAAGGTGGAGCCGACTGGCAATATCAGTTTCCTCACATCGGGCTCAAAGATGGAGATGAGGTAATGGTAGGCAATCTGAAAATCAAAGTGATGCATACTCCAGGTCATACACCTGAGCACATCAGCTTCTTACTAACCGATACTCCTGCTAGCCCTGAGCCTGTAATGATTTTTACCGGTGACTTCGTATTCGTAGGTGATATCGGAAGACCTGACCTGCTCGAAAAAGCCGCCGGACAAACTGGTACACAACGTGCCGGAGCTGAACAAATGTTTGAATCACTTAAAAAGTTTGCAGCTCTTCCAGACTTTGTACAAGTATGGCCCGGCCATGGTGCAGGTTCAGCCTGTGGTAAAGCCCTCGGTGCAGTACCCAGCTCAACTGTAGGTTATGAGAAAATGCGCAACTGGGCATTCCGCTACATGAACGATAAAGAAGGGTTTATAAGCTATCTGTTGGCCGATCAACCCGAGCCTCCCCGCTATTTCGCAATGATGAAAAAGCTCAACAAAGTAGAAAGAGCCCTGGTAACCGAAGTTCCAAAATTTAAAAAGCTGAGCGACAGTGAATTTATGGAGGCTTTCAATCAGGGAACTCCTTTGATTGATACCCGCAATAAGGTTGATTTTGCCAAAGGCTTCATACCTGGTAGCATTAACATTCAAAACAATAACTCTCTGGCTACCTGGGCAGGTTGGTATCTTGACTATGACAAGCCTTTCATGCTGCTGGCTGCTGAAGATCAACTCGAAGATATCGCTCGCAAGCTGATGCGAATCGGCCTCGACAATGTAAAAGGATACATCGATTCTACAGAACCCTTCACAAAAAATGGAGGCAAACTGGCAACCGTTGAGTTTGTAGACAAAGAAGAATTAAAGAAACTGCTCTCTTCTAATAACATTCAAGTTGTTGACCTGCGTGGTGCCAGCGAATACAAATCAGGCCACATCAAAGGTGCTGACCATGTATTTGTAGGAACTCTTCCCAATAATCTCGAAAAAATCAAAAAAGATAAAAAGGTTATTATCCATTGCCAAGGAGGTGACAGAGCGTCAATCGGCTACTCACTGCTCACCAAATATGGATTTAACAACATCGTAAACTACTCTCCGGGCATCAACGAATGGGCTGCTGCCGGCGAAGAGTTAGTTTTTGAATAATCTAATGTTGGGTAAGGCCTATGGGCCTTACCTCTTCTTTCCTACAAACAACCACAATGGAAATCTTAGGCTATATAGCATCAATACTGATTGGAGTTTCTCTCGGCCTCATCGGCGGTGGTGGAAGTATTCTCACAGTTCCGGTTTTAGTATATCTGCTTCAAGTAGAGCCGGTGGCAGCTACCGCATATTCACTTTTCATTGTAGGTCTGACTAGTGCTATCGGTTCGTACACCTATTTCAAAAATCAACTTGTAAATGTTCGTACAGCTATAGTATTTGGTATCCCATCCATCGTAGCTGTATTCGCAACCAGGGCCTACATAGTGCCAGCTATACCGAAGGAGGTGTTTGCCATAGGCGATTTTGTTGTGACCAAAAGTCTTCTTCTAATGCTGCTCTTTGCAGTTTTAATGATTGCTGCATCCTACAGCATGATCAAAAAAGACAATCCTGGTAAACTAGGTAATGATGAAACCGGAAAACAAGATTTCAATTATCCGCTCATACTCCTCGAAGGCACAGTAGTAGGCATTCTTACAGGTATGGTGGGTGCAGGTGGTGGATTCCTCATTATACCAGCGCTTGTAGTACTCAGTAAGTTACCAATGAAAGAAGCCGTAGGTACTTCACTGGTAATAATCGCAGCTAAATCGCTCATTGGCTTCTTCGGAGAAAGTAGTGAAACACCAATGAATTGGCCACTGATACTGATGGTATCGGGTATGGCTATCGTTGGAATTCTCATTGGCAGTGCACTTTCAAAAAAGATCGACGGAAAAAAACTTAAACCTGCCTTTGGCTGGTTTGTGCTCGTCATGGGCATCTACATCATTTTAAAAGAAACAATAAAATAAATTCCTACAAATATGACAGAGACAATAAATCTCAAAGAAATCATCAACCAGGAAGGCACCCTTTTGGTAGATGTACGAAGTCCAAATGAATTTATGGAAGGTTCTGCTCGCAATGCGATCAACATTCCTGTTGATCAGATTCCATACCACCTGTCTGAATTTCAAAACAGAGAGAATATCGTGGTATTCTGCCGCTCTGGAAACCGAAGCGAAATGGCTAAGCAAATGCTCACCAGCTACGGTATTAAAAATGTGTATAATGCCGGTACATGGCAAGATGTTTTGAGAAATCAATATTGATTGCGATGAAAAAAATCATTTTCGCATCCATATTCACTTTGTTTGCAGTAGTAACTGCAATTGGTCAAATGCAGCAGGGTGAAATAGATTATCGCAAAGCACTTCTTGTTGATGTACGCACACCTCAGGAATTTGCTGAAGGCACAGCTAAAGGCGCCATTAACATTCCACTGCAGGAAATACAATCGCGTATCAATGAATTTAAAACAGATAAGCCGATTGTAGTTTTCTGCAGAAGTGGCGCCAGAAGTGCACGAGCCGAGCAAATACTAAAACAAAACGGGATCACAAACGTGATAAACGGCGGAACTTGGCTCGATGTTGATCGAAAGGTAAAAGGCCAGAAATAAACTGTAAAAAAGTTCTTTTCAAAGGATGTTTATAGATAAAAAGCCGGCTAAATGCCGGCTATTTTTTGCATAAGTTTACATTTGAAAAGATTATGAATTAATAAAGCTAATTTGCCCTTTAAAATTAATAAAATTGTTAACTTTTTTTAATAAAAGTAATATCTTAGCGAATTAGAGAAAATTATATGTCAATTATTAAAATTAAACATTAAATCGAATTATTAAACTAAATATTTCAATACAATGAAGCCAATAAAAATTCTAATTCCATCCGACTTTTCCATTCAATCAGAATATGCCTATATTCTGGTTAAAAAGTTGGAAGAAAAACTTCCGGTGGAAATTCATTTCATTCACGTACTCAATACACCGGAAACAGTTACCATTGATGATAGTGGAAAAATTACAACATGTGGCGACATAGCACCTGCCTTTGTACAAAAACAATACGACCTGGCCGTTCAAAAATTTGAAGAATTCAAAAAGCGGATCGGCGGCTATGTGCACACTCATATCCGCTCCGGCAAAATCACGGAGGGCATCATCTCTTTCGCTGAAAAAAACAACTTTGACCTGATAGCAATGGGTACCAAGGGCGTAGAAGGACTGCGAGATAAAATAGGCGGTACTGAAACACAGTTGGTAGTACGCAAATCAAAAGTACCCGTGCTCTCTTTGAGCTGCAATCGCAGTCAACTGGAAATCAAAAACATTCTGTTTGTTCACGATTTTCTGGCCGATGAAGACTTCGACATAAGTCTGATGAAGCGCATCAGAGAAGCTTTTCAGTGCAAAATTCACATGCTCCACATCCTTACATCGCATACCAAAGCTCAGGATGTAGAGAGTATAAAAGCAAAAATGGAAAGCTTCGCCAAAGAGAATCAGCTAGAAAATTATTCCGTCAATGTACTGAAAGACAAAGATGTAGAACAGGGTGTATTTCACTTCGACCAAATGAATTCCATGGATATCATCTGTATTGGTACCCACGGAAAAGGCAGCCTTTTCTACTCTAGCATTGCTGAAAAATTAGTAAATCACATGTATAAACCTTTAATAACCTTCAGACTCTATGAAAAATAGCTTTATAGACTTTATAATGAATCCATGGCCGTGGTGGTTTTCAGGTGCATTAATAGCGGCCACAATGTTTGCCCTCTTATTTTTCGGTAAACAATTTGGATTTTCATCAAACTTAAGGACAATTTGTGCTATTGCAGGCGCCGGAAAACGAGTTAAATTTTTTGACTTCGACTGGAAATCTCAAGCCTGGAATTTGATGTTCCTCACCGGATCAATCATTGGTGGCTTTGTGGCAAAAAACTTTTTAAGCTATCAGGAGCAGCCTGTAGATATTTCACCAAAAACTATCGAACGGCTGGCCGAAATGAACTTTCAGGCTCCTACAGGCATGCAGCCCTCTGAGCTAATGGACTGGAGCAATGTACTAACAATCAAGGGATTCCTAATTCTTGCCCTCGGTGGTTTCATGGTAGGATTTGGCTCGCGCTACGCTGGTGGTTGTACCTCAGGCCATGCAATTTCTGGCTTGAGCAACTTGCAACTTCCCTCACTGGTGGCCGTAATTGGCTTCTTTATCGGCGGCCTTTTAATGACGCATATCATTTTACCCATGTTGTTTTAAAAATTTTAAAAAACTTACTACCTCGCTATGAAATACCTAAAATTTTTACTTGCTGGAGTTTTCTTTGGTATCATCATGGCCAAGTCGGAGGCCATATCCTGGTACAGAATTTTTGAAATGTTTCATTTCGACGCCTTTCACATGTATGGTATCATTGGTACTGCCGTTACATTAGGAGCGACAGGCGTTTGGATCATTAAAAGGTTCAAAATCCGCGATATCGAAGGTAATCCTATTACCTTCTTTCCGAAAGATAAAACCTACAAGCGCTACATCTTTGGAGGTACCATTTTTGGACTTGGATGGGCTCTAAGCGGTGCCTGTCCGGGACCAATGGTAGTAAATATCGGTTACGGTTATTTACCTTTTATCATTGTTTTTGCCTTTGCCGTAGTTGGCACCTATTTATATGGATTTTTTCAAGACAAACTTCCTCATTAATAATTACTTATAACCATGAGCACAACAAGAGTAATTGTTTGGCTAATGGTGCTTGTCACCGTAGTAGCCTTGATCGTGGTTTGGGTCGAAAATTCAAAGGGAGATGCTTCGACCACATCCGAGGTTACCGCTACAGAACAACAGGTTCAGACTGCCACAGTTGAAGAGCTGTGGCAGGCACCTGATCCTGAAAAAATTTCAGATGAAGCACAACGCGAACTTGTTTTATACGGAAAAGATTTAATCGCACATACAGCCAAATACCTCGGACCTAACGGATCAGTGGCAAAAATTACCAACGGGATGAATTGTCAAAATTGCCATCTTGAGGCCGGCACTAAGCCTTGGGGAAATAATTACGGATCCGTGGCTTCAACCTATCCAAAATTCAGAGCCCGAAGCGGTGGCATGGAAGACATATACAAGCGCGTATCCGATTGTTTTGAAAGAAGTTTAAACGGAAAAGCACCTGATACTACTAGTCGCGAAATGCAGGCCATAAAAGCTTACATCGAATTTTTAGGAACCAACGTAAAAAAGGGTGAAAAAGCTCCCGGTTCTGGTTTAAAAGAGTTTGCAATGCTCGACAGACCTGCTGACCCCGCCCGCGGTAAAATCGTGTACGAACAGAAATGCCAGAGCTGCCATCAGGCTGATGGACAAGGTTTAAAGCATCCTGATGGAGTAGAATATCTCTATCCACCTCTTTGGGGCAAAAATTCCTACAACGATGCAGCTGGCTTATACCGCATTACCAATTTTGCTAAATACGTGAAATTCAACATGCCTCTCGGAGCAAGCCATACCATGCCAATGCTGACCGACGAAGAAGCATGGGATGTAGCGGCTTTTGTGAATTCACAGCCGCGCCCGCATAAAAAAGTGCCGAAAGACTGGCCAGACATCAGCAAAAAGCCTGTGGATCATCCCTTTGGCCCATACGCAGATACCTTTAGCGAGCAACAGCACAAATACGGACCCTGGCAACCCATCATCACTTTTTACAAAGATTTGGAAGCTATATCACAGAAAAAACAGTAATCTTTACATGACATTTGGAAAAATATTTGAAAAATGAAAAAGTTTTTGTACCCGTTTGTTCTTCTTTCGTTTTTAGTAAATCCCGCTTTTGCTCAGAAAAAGAACAAGAAAGCCGAAGAACCACTGAAAATCATTTTTCAACTAACTACTGATGATACACTGGCTCACAAAGCCTTGATGAAACAGCTCTCTAACATCACAAGTGTAGAGCCAGGAGTTCAAATTGAAGTAGTATGCCATGGACCGGGATTGACCCTACTACAAAAGTCCAAATCAACACAAAAAGCCAAAGTGACTGAATTTGCCAATAAAGGTATAGCATTTAAAGCCTGCGAATTCTCAATGTCTGAGCGCAACGTGTCAAAAGAAGATATTCTCGATGAGGCTGGATTTGTAAAAGCTGGTATAGTGCACATTGTACGCAAACAGCGCGAAGGCTGGAACTACATAAAATCTGGTTTTTAGTAGATCTTAAAAAAACTTTTTTGGATTGATGAGAATATTTCCGTTTGGGAAAGCTTTTACTTTATTACTCCTGTTTCAGACAGTTTTTGCTCAACACCAAGACATTCTCGAAAAACCAAATATCTGGAAAGGCCCGGAGAGAAATCCAAAAAATCAAAATTCACCTTTGAACGCCTTTAAAAATGGGACGATTCACGGGCATTTCCGATACTTCTACAGTCATACTGATAACAATGGACTTCTAAGTGATTATTTCGCTAAAGCCTTTGGAGGAGGTTTTAAGTACGAAAGTGCTCCTTACAAAAATTTTCAGTATGGTTTGGGAGGATTTTACATCTTTAACCTGCACTCATCACCCCTCGACCGTTTGGACTCTCTTAGCAACAAGGGGAGTCGTTACGAACTTGAACTTTTTGACATTACCGATCCGCGCAACAGACATGAAATGGATCGGTTGGAGGAATTTTACATAAAGTACAACTTCGGCAAAAAATCATCCCTAAAAGTAGGCCGTCAACTCATCAACACACCATTTATCAATCTCCAAGACGGAAGAATGCGCCCAACGGCGATACAAGGCATTTGGAGCGAAATCAATGAATTTGAAAGTTTTTCAGTAGATGCGGGTATTTTTAATTCTATTTCGCCCAGAAGTACCATTTCTGTATACAAAATTGGCGAATCCATCGGCCTGTTTCCACAAGGATTTGATGAGACTGGACATCCCAATCATTACCACGACCACGTAAAAGCTCAATACGTCGCCCTTGCCGGACTCTTATATCATCCTAAAAAATATCTTCAGATTTCCAATTGGCACATGCTCATCGACAATGTGATGTATTCCACTTTCGTTCAGGCTGATGCATTTACACCAACCCGATTTGGAAATCTCTTCAGTGCTGTGCAAGGCATCTTTCAACATGCCATAGGAAACGGTGGCAACGATGACCCACAATTCCGATATATTCCAATACATCATAAGGCAGCTACATATGGATTAAAAGCTGGTTTAGATCTTGAAAAATTTCAATTTTCGCTTAACTACAACAGAATCACGTCACAAGGCAGATATATCATGCCCAGAGAATGGGGACGCGAACCGTTCTTCACCTTCATACCTCGCGAGCGAAACGAAGGTGCCGGCGATGTTCATGCATATGCCTTAAAAATAACTTATGAACCTTCAGAATCATGGGTCATAGCTTTTCACTCGGGATATTTCGATTTACCTAACATCGACAATGTTCGACTGAACAAATACAAAATGCCCTCTTATTACCACATCAATCTCGACGTTTACCATGAGTTTAAAGGCGTTTTGGAGGGTTTAGATATGCATGTATTGATAACTTCTAAAATCAACGCTCAAGATCAATCCCTTACACCTGATCTTGAAATCAACAGGGTAAATATGTTGCTTTACAACGCTGTAATAAATTACCATTTCTAATTTTTCCTTTTAGCTATCAATCGATTTCCACTTAATTGACTAAATTCCTTTTTTTTTAATTTGGGGGCTAAAAAGGAATTTCTATAATCAATTGATTGACTGTGCGAAAACTAATCTTCTGAAAGACCTAAGGTCAGGATTTCAAATTTTTCTCTTGGCACTACCCCTTAGCCTGGGCATTGCCAGAGCCAGCGGATACCCACCTGCTATGGGCATACTCACTGCCATGATAGGCGGCATGGTTACATCGCTTTTCAGAGTTACACCCCTTGCCATCAAGGGGCCGGCGGCTGGTCTGATCACAGTAGTGGCAGCAGCTATAGCAGATTTCGGTGGCATAGACTCGGCCTGGGGTACAATCTCAGCCATTGTTTTGCTTGTGGGTGTTGCACAGATTCTTTTTGGGATTTTTAAACTCGGTAGTATAAGCGAGTATTTTCCCGAGACAGTGGTTCATGGTATGTTGGCAGCCATTGGCTTAATCATAATTCTGAAGCACATACCCATACTGCTCGGTGTGGATCCTGCCTTATATAAAAATCTCAGTCCTGTGGAGTTATTCGTGTCAATTCCTGTTTTTTTTGAAAACATTCAGATGCAAGTGGCAATCATTGGATTCCTCAGTTTGGGACTTCTGATCATTTACCCGTTTATTACAATAAAATCGATCAGGAGATTACCTGCTCCCATATGGATACTGACAGCGTCCATCGGATTGGCAATATACTGGCAGATGAAGACCAATGCATTGACCTATGAATTGGTGCACATCGGAAACTTCTGGGACTCCATCAATATCAGGCCTGATTTCACTGCAGTAAAGCAAGGGTTATTCTGGAAATATTTTATCATGTTTCTGTTTGTGAGTACGATTGAATCCTTACTTACCGTGAAAGCGCTTGAGTCAATAGATCCTAAGAAAAGAGAGGTCAATCCAGATGGGGATTTAATCGGACAGGGTGCCGGAAATATGTTTTCGGGTCTGCTCGGCGGACTGCCGATGATTTCGGAGGTTGTGCGCAGTACTTCGAATGCATCTTTTGGGGCACAGAGCAAATGGGCAAACTTTTTCCACGGTTTTTTTATGCTCCTTGTGATGCTTCTGTTTATCCCGGTCATTGAATGGATTCCGAATGCATCTCTTGCTGCTCTACTGCTCTTCGCAGGATACAACCTGGCTTCCCTAAAACACTTCATCCATGTCTATAAAATTGGAAAAGAGCAATTTGTAATTTTTTTGGTGACAATATTTTTCACCTTATATGAAGATCTGCTGGTGGGCGTGGCAGCCGGAATGCTGATTAAAGCCGCAATTGAAATGCATTATGGTCTTACATTTAAAAATCTCTTCCGTGCTGCCTATACATTGGAAAAATCCGCTACATCACTCACTATCAGGATGAAAGAAGCAGCCATATTCACTCACAGAAATGCCATTAAAAATTTGCTGGAATCAAATAAAGAATTTCCTCACCTGATCATCGATCTTTCAGCTGTAAAAATCATTGACCATTCGTTTATGGTGATGTTAGATTCTCTAAAAAAAAATAAATATGGAGATAGATTGACAATAATTGGTTTTGAAAATTTCAGAGCCCTCTCTGAGCATTCGCTTTCGACCAAAGTTTCAACGGGTTAATCAGCTTTTTCTTTTTTCTTAAAATCGCTAAACCGCGTGGTAACACTAAACAAGTTAGCCGCGCCACTCACATGATATACCCCTCTGGAATATTGTATCATAAACTTACTGACTCTGAAACCAAATCCAAACGTCAGACCGGCGGATGACCTTCGAGTATTCATTCGCAACTCTTGCTGCATGCGAAAGTTGTACCCGATAGCGACATTAAAACCTTTGGTAGGAGACAGCTCTGCCCCGAAACTGAGATGACGGAATACTTTGTTGGCCAAAGTGATGTTTTCTTCGATAAGCTGGCTGGTGATAGGATCCCTGCGAGAATTGGCGGGATTGATAAAACTGACATCGGGTCTGTGCAACTGATCAGCCGTGATGTGCCAACGAAGCGGCAGATGTCTGAACCGATTGCTCACACCGATCTGGAGGTCAAAAGGCAGGCGACCGCGCTCTGTCGTATAGGGATCCCATTGGAAGCCGGCATTTCTGATCAATAGACTCCATGTCAAAAGTTTTTCAGGTATGTGATAGGTCACCCCAAGGTCAGTAGCCAGCCCAAAGGAACTGTACTGCTCATAGGCCGAATTTATGATTTTTAAATTGGCCCCTGCATAGAGGTTTTCATAAACTTCGCGGCCATGACCAAGAGTGATGACAAGATCTGAAACATCAAATTCACCGGTCTGCACACCAAACTGATTGGCCGCCACAAATTTTCCGTACTGAAAACTGCGAATGCCCAGTGTGAAAGTACCTGCCTTATCAAAGTGATGAGCATAGTTGGCACTTCCGATGAATATATCAGCCGGAAAGCTCACTGCATTCAAGCTAAGCGAGCCATGAAGCTGAGCGTGAATCAATGCTGGATTGAGGATGGCAAAATTTACATCCGGCTCCCAGTAGGCTATGGGCAGCCGACCCATAGCCACCACTCTGGCCTCAGGGGTGATATTCAGAAACTGGTACACCTCTCGCCCACCGATCTGGCCTGAGAGCCCTGCCGATGCTAATGAAAAGAAGACCGTAAATAAATGCCTGAACTGCATCAATCTAAAAACTACAATTTTGATAGCTTATTGCGCGGCCAGCTTTGCATAGTTCTTAAAAAACAACGGAATAGTCTCAATTCCGATAAAGTAGTTGAAAAGTCCGTAGTGTTCGTTGGGTGAATGGATAGCATCGCTGTCGAGCCCGAATCCCATCAGGATTGATTTCACGCCGAGTTCACGTTCAAAGAGTGCTACGATGGGTATACTGCCACCGCTGCGTACCGGGACAGGTTTTTTACCAAAAGTCGCTTCCATCGCTGCACTGGCTGCACGGTATTCTGCACTATCCAGAGGTGAAACGTACGGATCGCCTCCATGGTGGGGCTTTACTACTACGGATACACAATCAGGGGCAATCGCTTCAAAGTGCTTTTTGAAGAGTTCGGTAATTTTTTCGGGATTCTGATTGGGCACCAATCGCATTGAAATTTTGGCAAAAGCCTTGGAAGGAATCACTGTTTTGGCGCCTTCTCCGGTATATCCGCCCCAGATGCCGTTTACATCCAAAGTAGGACGGATAGATGTGCGTTCAGGTGTGGTGTAGCCTTTTTCACCCCATGTATTTTTAAGGCCTATGGATTTTTTAAAGGCTTCATCGCTATGCGGTGCCTGAGCCATTAATTCTCTCTCCTCTGCCGAAAGCTCTACCACATCGTCATAAAAGCCCGGAATGGTAATATGGTTGTTTTCATCATGCAGGGAAGAGATCATCTTTGCGAGGATATTGATTGGATTGGGCACGGCACCGCCGTACAAACCGGAGTGCAGGTCTCGGTTTGGACCGGTCACTTCCACTTCTACATAACTCAATCCGCGCAGACCGGTGCATATAGATGGAGTATCATTGGACAGAATACCTGTGTCTGAAATAAGTATTGTATCGCACTTCAGGCGCTCACGGTTATTGACCACAAACCAACCCAAATTGGCAGAGCCCACCTCTTCTTCACCTTCAATCATAAATTTTACATTGCATGGCAAAGTATCGGTAGCAATCATGGCCTCTACGGCCTTTATATGCATGAAAAACTGCCCCTTGTCGTCACAGGCACCACGAGCAAAAATGGCTCCCTGCGGATGAATATCCGTTTTTTTAATTACCGGCTCAAAGGGGCCTGATTCCCAGAGATCCAATGGATCCGGTGGCTGCACATCGTAATGGCCGTAAACCAGTACAGTCGGCAATTTCGAATCCTTTATGTATTCTCCATAAACTACCGGATATCCAGGCGTAGAGCAAACTTCCACATCTTTTACACCGGCTTTTTTAAGAAAGTGTGCGGTAAGCTGTGCAGCCTTTTCCACATCGCTTTTGTATTTAGGGTCAGCACTCACGCTCGGTATGCGCAGCAATTCCATGAGTTCTTCTAAAAATCGATCTCTGTTGGTCTGGATATAGTTTTTAATTTCAGCGTGCATGAATGATTGATTAGGAATGTGCCAAAGATAGGGAGTACTGCATACAAGCTGCATTTTGATTAGCTTTTTTCCAGATGGGATAAATCTGGTAAGGCCTGATTCGTTACATTCGTCCAAATTTCTGCGCGATGAAACTCCGGATGCGCATAACGCTGTGGTTTACTTGTATTACGGGGATCATACTATTGATTTTTGCTGGAAGCATGTACTACAGCGCCAGTTCTACCCGCGAGAAGGAATTTTTCAACTATCTGCAAAACGAAGCCATCACCAAGTGCAATCTCCTCTACTCCGCCGGACTGGAGCCTACTACCTTGCAAAAAATCTACAAGAGCAACCGAATGCTTCAGATCGAAGCTGAAGTAGCCGTGTACGACACTTCCTTTTCGCTTTTGTACCACGACGATGTCAATATCGATTTCGTTAAAGAGACACCCGAACTACTAAAGCAAATACTTATTCTTGGAGAAGTAGGCTTCTATCAAAAGGATTGGCAGGTAATAGGGCTAAAGCATCAAATCAGTGATCAGACCTATTTAATAACAGCCGCTGCGTACGACCGATACGGATATGCCAAACTGCACAGTCTGCTGTTGACCATGATAGCTTTATCCATTCCGGCACTTGTGATGATTTATATATCCGGAATATTTCTGTCGAAAAAGGCCCTTGACCCTATCAAGGAAATCACACGGCGAGCTCGACGAATCACCGCCACAAATCTCGACCTTCGATTACCTGATTACCATACACGCGACGAGCTTTCTGAATTGGCTCAGACTTTCAACGAAATGCTCGCAAGGCTTGAAAATTCCTTTGAAGCTCAGAAGGCTTTTGTATCAAACATAGCCCATGAGCTACGAACCCCTCTTACATCCATAATTGCAGAACTCGAATACTTGCTGGCCAAACCACGCTCACCTGTAGAACTCCACAGATCCCTTCAATCTGCACTTACAGACGCACGCAGGCTGTCTCGAATGTCATCCAGTCTGCTGGATTTAGCCAGAGCCAGTTATGACCCTTCAAAAATTGCATTTAAAAATGTGCGAATCGACGAAGTACTACTCGATGCCCGTGAACTCCTGCTGAATGCAAATGCTGAATACTCCGTTGAAATTTCTTATAACCAAAACTTTACAACTGAAATGGTGGATGTGCTGACGTGCCGTGCCAATGAATATTTGCTGAAAACGGCTTTTCTGAACCTTATGGAAAATTCCTGTAAATATTCCCCGGATCATACATGTATCGTACGCATTTCGGCTGAATCAAATTCAGCAGACAAAGGAACCGGTCACGTATTGTCAATTCAATTTATAGATCATGGCCCGGGGATACCTGACGACGAAGTTGAAAAGATATTTATCCCATTTTACAGGGGCAAAAACAAGCATCTATCCAATGGATCCGGAATCGGCCTCTCATTAACCAAAAAAATAGTCGAGCTTCACAAAGGCACCATCAGTGTCGAATCCGGAGACCAGGGCAGCACCTTTACTGTGAAAATCTGAATTTGAATGTACTGGATTTCGTAAAAATTTTGGTCATTATTTCCTGACCGGCATCACAGTATCCGAGAAAGCTTTAAGTATGGCTACCAGCTGACTTTTTTCCTCATCGGTCAGCATCAGCGGACGGATCAAAGGCGACCTGGCCGGATGATTTTTTCCACCACTGTTGTAATGCTCCACTACACTTTCCAGAGTTAAAACACTGCCATCGTGCATGTAAGGTGCTGTGTAAATTAAATTTCTCAAAGTTGGTGTCTTCATTTTTCCGATATCAGCCGAATCCCTGGTTCTTCTAAAGAGTCCTACATCTTCATATTTTTCATGTAGGCCGATATTCTGAAGGGAGTAATCCGTCAGGTCAGGCCCGTTGTGACAGCTGATACAGCCGGCTTTTCCGGTAAAAAGCCTCCAACCGGATAATTCATCTTCTGTCAGAGACTTTTCGCTCAGATAATACCATGCATCCCAGCGCGAAAAACCTGAAACCAAGGTTCGCTCATAAGTGGCAATAGCCCTGCTCAGGTGATAGAAATCCACTGTATCTACGCCATAGGCTTTTTTAAATAGTTTTCGGTATTCTGAATGGGCATTTATCCGATCGATGAGCATGGGAACATTTGTGGCCATTTCTTCAGGATTTTCAAGCGGCCCAAGCATCTGTGACTCCAGTCGTGGATTTCCACCTTCCTTAAAAAAATAAGGATGCCATGCCACATTGAATAGAGTAGGCGCATTTCGGGCAGTCGTTTGACCAGCATGGCCGATGCTTTTTTCAAGTCCATCGGTAAAGGCTAATTCCGGTTTATGACACGTACCACAGCTAACTGTAGAATCGATTGATAATCCCGGGTCAAAAAACAACTTTCGTCCCAGGGCTACCCGCTCTTCCGATGGTAGGGCATCGGCCGGATAATGCACTACAGGAAAGCCCAAATGTGGCCCTCTCCAAAGAGCTGTCGCATCATCTTTCTCTCCAGAGCATGCAGCTACTATAATCGCTAAAAGATTCGCCCAAGAAACTCCCCACCATTGCATCTTATGGAATTCCTATGTATTTATGCGTTTGCAGTGAAACCCTCCACTTCGGATTTGCCATCACATACTCAGCAATGATGGGCATCACTTCCTTTCGACGGCTCCACTCCGGCTGCAGGAAGAGCGCACATTGCTTTCCTACTTTCTCAGCGTGCATTTCAGCCCACTTCAGGTCGTGGCGATTGTACACGATTACCTTTAGTTCATTAGCCAGTGCATACCACTCAGGCAGAGGAGGCTTTGTCTTTTTGGGCGAAAGGCACACCCAATCCCATGTGCCGGTGACGGGATATGAGCCTGAAGTTTCAAGGTGTATTGTTATTCCACGCTCTTTTAATGCCTTAGTCAGTGGCCCCATATTCCATGTTAAGGGTTCCCCACCAGTTACTACCACAGTAGTTGAATGTTTTGCCGAACGCTCGGCAATTTCCTCAACTGCGGTCGGCGGATGCAAAGCAGCATTCCAACTCTCTTTCACATCACACCAGTGGCAGCCCACATCGCACCCACCGATGCGCACGAAATAAGCTGCCTTGCCCGTGTGAAATCCTTCCCCCTGAATGGTGTAAAACTCCTCCATTAGAGGAACATATCGTCCATCAGCTACCAGTCTTTCATTTACTTCTTTGTCGTGCACATTCATACGCCACAAAGGTACGTTGGCTCCTTTCAGTCATTTGGGTGTATTTTTTTTGTTGATATTTTGATATTGTCCCAGGTTGGGTGCCTTATTCGCCTTGCAGGTGGGCGCATTACAAATGACTGAATTGTCTGCCCTACGGGCTAGTTCTTACAAGGCAGCTAAAGCTGACATCGTATGGAGTTGCTATCTGTACCCTTATACCACAGCACCCACCTGCTGCGGCTTATTTCTGCCATCCGTCAGGCGGCAGCAGCGTGAGAGGCTTATTGTTCATTTCCGAAAACATACGAATTCCTTACGAATGCCTCCATTTACCCGTGCCAAATTGATTTTAATCCACTTCGTGTCTTCTACAGCTATCACCAATTCTACAGCTCACCCAAACCACAATAAACAATTTTCCAATATTTTTTCTTTTAATGAAAAATCACAAAAAATTATGTACCAACTAAAAGAAGAAGTACTCATTCAAGATACTATGGACAACGTGTGGAAATTTTTTGCCACACCCTTTAATCTTCAAAGAATAACACCACCAGATATGGGCTTCGTAATCAAAACTCCTGTGCCCGATGAGATGTACGAAGGTCTCATCATCGCATACACTGTTCGTCCGCTTTTCGGCATACCCACCGAATGGGTCACCGAAATAACCCATATTCGTCGGCACGAGTTTTTTGTGGATGAGCAGCGTATTGGCCCTTATGCCATGTGGCATCACGAGCACCATTTTAAGCAAACCGACCAAGGCATTCTCGTCACTGATATCGTAAGCTATCAGCTGCCACTTGCACCTTTAGGCAACTTTTTGCACCCGGTCTTAATAAAACCTAGACTCCAAAAAATCTTTAGCTATCGCACCAAAGTTATCAAAGAAATTTTCAAAACCAAATGACATGCCTGCCACCTGAATGCGTTCTCTTTGGTGTTGATTTTGGCAGTCGGTATGCCGGCACCACTGTGATAGCAGTTTATGAACCCTTTAAAATCTATTTTCTTAGCTGTAAAAAAGAGGAAGATGCTGATGCATTTATTGAGCAGTCAGCAATTCACTTTTCACCAGATTGCATTTTTCTCGACGCGCCCCTCTCTCTACCTGGCCGGTATGTCGGTCTTGAAGGGTTCGACGATTACTTCTATCGCAAAGCAGACATCCAATGTGGAGCTATGTCGCCAATGTTTTTAGGCGGACTTACCGCCAGGGCTATAAGACTGCGCGATAAACTAGCTCTGATGGGTATTTTTGTTTTTGAAACTTATCCCAAACTCCTTGCAAGCGAACTCGACCTATTAGTTCTCGGCTATAAAAAAGATAAAACTCACCTACAGACCTGCCGTGCAAAAATTGCATCGCTCTTTAACCCTGCCATCTCTTTAAAAGAATCATCTATTGAATCTTGGCACCATTTCGACGCCCTCCTTGCTCTAATGTCGGCCATGAAATACATCTGTAAAAAAGCCAGCGCTCTAGGCGACCAGAAGGAGGGTCTTATTTTTTACTAACAAGTGTACTTTTGACCTTAAATTTCAGCAAATTCACCCCAAAATGATTCAATACCCCTTTAAATTATTGTGGACCACTACTAATTCACTTTTTTCTCAATGTTGCTTTAGCACTTTTTTTATCCTTTTCATTTCAATAAGTACATCGATTAATCATGTTGCAGCTCAATCTTCTCAAAGTTGGGTATATGAATGCCGATATTTATGCAGTTTCGATTGCAGAGGTAAGATGTTTATGGAAGGTGTTGATATTAAGTGTGCATGTGACGATTGCCAGCCTATGCTTACGCGTTATGAAGGAACCCGACTGGTTGCAATTTACGCGGGCCGACGAGCAATGGAAGAGGTTTCTAGGGCAGGACAAAATTTCTACCACTACACCGATGAGCTGAACGAATATATTGCAAAATTCTGGCCTAACGACGGCTATCAGATCACCAGAGTAGAGTATCACCTCACAACCGATGCGCGCTTTGTAAAGTACTTTATGCAAAGTCTAAGTGGTCAAAAGACGGCTGTAATTTTTATGACTGACAAACTCTCGAGTCACTATCGCCTCCGCTGCCGTGAAAACTGCCCACTTGGGCCGGAAATCACCGTCGTTGACAGAAGGCCTCAAGAACACTGTTCACAAAAGGATTGCAAGACTTTAAAAGAAAAAATCCAGTTGCAACAGTTTTAAAAGGCTACTTCGGAATGTTCTCCTAACCTAAGGCATGTCATTTGCCGTTTTATAAGTTGATAAAAAAAATGACACACATGAAAAGAATCTCTATCTTTCTTATCACAGTCTTTTATTCAATCTTTTTATTCGTATCAGGTGGTCCGATTAAAGAATACGAACTTAAAAAGAAGAAGCAACTGGAAGAACTGAGAAAGAATCCGCATCAAGAGCTTAAAAAGATGCTACGCGCTGCAAGCAGGTCTTCCTCTCTGTATCAACAAAAGCCTGCTAACGTTTTGATTCCCGATTCGATTGTCAACTATTCTTTCGATGGAACCCAGTATAATCTCATCGGCTATGAAATTCTTCAGTATTCCGCACTCCAAAAGGTGGATTTTGTAAAAACGTATGTGCAAGGCAACCTTACTCAGACCATTGATTTTCAGTATCCAGGAACACCCTTTGCTACCACAATACTTGTAAATTCGAGTCCGTCTTCGAGTTCACAGCCTAACGAAAAAATGGAATTATTCTTCGACAGTCAAAACAAGCTTATTAAAACAAAAACCTACATGTGGGTAAACAACAGCTGGCAACTATCGATGGCCGATTCTCTTCATATTATAAACAATACTGCAAACCCACCAAAGCCTCAAGAAATCAGATATTTCGTATCAGAACAAGGCGGCCCGTACAAAAATGTAATGTCGATTAAAAACATTACTTACGACGCAACTACTGGTCTTGAGAAAAACGTGACTTTTGCCATTGACCTTGCTCAATTAGGAGTGCCAATTGATTTCATCAAATATGAAAACTGTACCTGGGAGTTAGGCCATCTCGATTTACGGAGTATTTTTCTTAATTATGAGGAGTTATGCAAAAGCATATATCCAAGATATGAATTGTTTGAAACGTATAACTATGCTTACAACAATGGCCCTACCAGCTATCAAGCCAGTGAACTCGATCCGGCAACCATGCAAATGAAGCTAACAGAAAGACTTCTGCCCAGCTACAGTGGCAGTGCTATCGCCTTTTTAACCAGACAAGAGCACAACGGTACAGCATGGGATACTGTAGGCAGAATCATCCCCACTGTAAATGCCGGCAAAGTGCAAGTCATCGATTATCAAAAAAAGGTAGGCACATCATTTGTGCTCGAAAACCGCAAACTCATTTTATATGACGCTCAAGGAAATTACAGCGGTGAGTTGTACATATTCTACACCGCGCAGTCAGTAGATACCTCAGGAAACAAATACGAAAGAACTTATACTGGTGGCAAGCTTACTGAAGAGATACTCATGTTTTACACACCTGGAATAGGTTATCAACCTAGCACAAAAGATGTTTTCTTCTATAGAAGCAACATTTCAGTAAATGAGTTCAAAGACGATCAAAACTATATAAACATATATCCTAATCCAGCCTCTACAAGCATTCACCTGACCCTGCCGTTTGATGCCGAGTGGAAAATCTCTTTAACCGATTTAACCGGAAGACCATTAAAAAATGATGTTTTATCCGGCCAAATGGGAGAAATTTCACTCAACGGTCTTCCGGCAGGCACCTATATATTGACAGCAAACAGTGCAGAATACATAGCAGTTAAAAAGTTGATTGTTCGATAAGCAAACTCAAATTTATCAATTTAACCCTCCCGCTTTTATTCGGGAGGGTTTTTATTTACGCAAAAAAAAAAATCCCAAATGTCATATTATGCTTGAAGAAATTTTGTTTTTTTTGAAATAGTTAAAGCTTCAAATAATAATGTACTGCTTTTCAAAGAACTTCCTACTTCCCTTTTTAGCTATATTACCTATCTTTATTCAAAGCCAATTTTTGCAAAATTATCCAGCCCCAGTTGCTGATCATATTACAGCTAGATTTCTGGATACCAAATCGCACTTCAATGGATACCTTGCGCAAAAAAAATTAACCAATGAGCTACAAGTGCAGCTCACCCCTGATTCAATCGTTCATTTAAAATACAATCACCTGACACAATCATATAACCTCTACCGATACGATGTGTTGCATTACACCTCTGATGGTCGAATAGCATATGTTTATTCAAAACCTGATTCGGGTCAACCTCGTTCCATACATTTCTATTATTCTTCAGGAAGATATCCAGATTCATTAATCGCCTACCTCGAACCATGGCGTACACCATATCCAATGAAATATTATTTTATCACTGATCACAATAAAAACCTAACAGTAATTAAACGTTATTCGCAAAGACCTGACGGGGTATGGATTGAAGTGGAAAAAGATTCCATTTTTATTGAATATAATTTTTTACAAAAACCTGCAAAGGTTTTTAATCAAAAAGGCCAATTAGTTTTTACAAATATTCAGTATCATCCTGTCACCGGATTGCCTACTTCCGACAGACAATTGTCTGGAGCTGATGAATATGGTGAAATGGAAGATATGACATGGGAATATGGATATATCGACAGATATACTCTGGACCATAAATTTAAGTATATATGTACTCAGCTATATGACTATTATTTTAGGTTTACTTAATCGTATTATGAAGATTTAAATACAGGATTTGGACCTACAACTTATACATTTTACATGAAATTTTACTTCCTTAGTCCATTTGAGAGAGTGATACCATATTATCAAAACGGAAAACTTTTTCAGACGGAATATGAGTTTTTTAACGGAAAATGGCTAAAAATATCTAGAGGTACCTTCGTATATGAAGGTGACAGAATAAACAAAATAATCACCGAAAGTTTTAATAATTCAGATAAAAAATATACATATTCAGGTGATTTGTTTTTCTATTACGACAATTTGGGCTATTTATGCGGCCGAGTTTACGTACAAAAAGACTCGCTTTACAAAAATGGTACAGAATGGATTAGAACTATCGCGAACGATAGACTTTTGGAAGAATATGACTTGACTTATGAACAAAGTAATAACCCAAAAAGAAACAATAAAATTCTCTATTTTTATCGTGGCACTTTGAGTCAAAAAGAGGAAAATATCGTTGATAAAATTTTAATTTTTCCCAATCCAGCAAGAGATTTTTTTGAAATACAATTCCCAGTACAATCTTCTGCCAAAATAGCTATATTTGACATCACAGGTAGAGAAGTGTTGGCCATAAATACTGAACGGGTTACTGAAAGAATTTCAACCGAAACTCTGGCAAGTGGTCTCTATGTGGTAAAAGTTGATTTTTTAAATCAATATTTTACCAAAAAACTACATATTCAACGATAGTCTTTCTACTGCACTTCTTCAAGTTTTCTCAAAATAAATTCTGTCCTTTTTTCGGGCGTGTAAAAAGGAATTGACACGAGCTCGTAACCAAATTTTGTGTATGTTTCGGAAAGTAATTCATGGATGCGCACCGCAGTGGCCCAATCTTCTCTTCGTTCAGGGTCCCGGTTGTATATTTCGCGCCAAGGGGGTGCAATAAAAACAGTAGGAAAATACTTGTGTTGCAAAACCCAGGCTGTCATCTCTTCGTCGGGATTCAAATTGTCAAGAGGCAAATAGGCCAATGTATCGATCACAGATCGGTCGTAAAAGCTCAATCCATTATTCGCTGCGTGATATTGTTTAGCCCTTCTGAAAAAAACCTCGCGGGAAAAGTCCAATAAATTATCCCAGGGCAAAATATCAGAGCCAGATTGCAGACTCTGCCGAATTATCTCTCTGGAGATTTCTTCAAAAACAGGAAAACCTCTCTTTCGCAGTTGGTTTAGTATGGTGGTTTTTCCGCTCCCGGGCCCGCCGGTGATGACCACCCTTTTTGGCTCAATATGCATCTGTTTTTTAACACCCTATAATAAAAAGAAAGGGCAAGCTGACCATATCACACCGCTGCGACCCGCCACCCTTGCTTCATTCCTGACCTGGGGGATTCACGAGGAGCTGGTTGTATGGGACTTGCCCGACTGCAAAAGTAGTAATGCGCTTGGTTTAATAAAAACTTAATACCTATCAGGGCTTATGCCAGTGAAAGAGCGGAAACTCACGCATGAATTTCTTCACCTTTTTGTGAATTTCGCTGAGCATCTTGTCGTTGTCGTGGTGGCGCAAAGCCTCGTCGATCCAATGGGCAATTTTTTTGCAATCATTCTCGTCCAATCCACGAGTAGTAATAGCTGGTGTACCGATGCGAATGCCAGAAGTGATGAAGGGCGATTTGTCATCAAACGGTACCATGTTTTTGTTTACTGTGATTCCGGCTTTGCCTAAGGCAGTTTCTGCAGCTTTTCCACTGATGTTTTTGTTGCGCAAGTCAATGAGCATCAGGTGATTGTCAGTGCCACCTGAAATAACGTGATAGTCCATCTCAATCAAGGCGCTGGCCAAAGCCTTTGCATTTTTCTGTACTTGAAGAATGTAGTGCATGAAATTGTCAGTCAGTGCTTCGCCAAAAGCTACAGCTTTAGCGGCAATTACATGTTCAAGTGGTCCACCCTGAACGCCCGGAAATACGGCTGCATCGATCAGAGATGACATCATGCGAATTTCGCCTTTGGGTGTTTTAAGTCCGTAGGGATTTTCAAAGTCCCTTCCCATCAGAATTAATCCTCCGCGCGGACCGCGCAAGGTCTTATGGGTAGTGGTGGTTACAAAGTGGCAATGAGGTAGCGGATCGTTTAATACCCCTTTAGCGATCAGACCAGAAGGGTGTGAGATATCAGCTAGTAAAAAGGCACCTACTTCATCGGCAATGGCTCTGAATTTTGCGTAATCGATATCGCGGCTGTAAGCTGATGCTCCACAAATGAGGAGTTTAGGCTTTTCAGCCAATACGCGCTCACGCACTTTATCGTAGTCGATTAAACCGGTCTCTTTTTCAACACCGTAAAAAGTCGCCTGATAAAGCTTTCCACTAAAACTTACCGGGCTGCCATGTGTGAGGTGCCCCCCATGTGACAGGTCAAAGCCCATGATTTTGTCGCCAGGCTTAAGCACGGCGAGATAGACTGCAGCATTAGCTTGCGAGCCGCTGTGTGGCTGCACGCAGGCATATTCTGCCCCAAAGAGCAACTTTGCCCGATTAATGGCTTCGGTTTCTACTTCGTCCACGACCTCACATCCGCCATAGTAACGCCTTCCGGGAAAGCCCTCAGCGTATTTATTGGTCAAAACACTACCCATGGCTTTCATCACCTGCTCGCTCACAAAATTTTCAGAGGCAATGAGCTCAATTCCGTCGATTTGGCGTTTCTTTTCTCTCTTTATTAAGTCAAAAAGATAGTCGTCTTTCCACATAAATCTGATGTAGGTTTGCGTTGTAAATTTTGGTCAAATATCCAAATCAAATGCATACACGCGTAGTAAAAAACCTCAATAGCTGGATAGAAGTTTCGCCAAAACACCCCTTTCCGGTGTATAACCTGCCATATGGAATCGGGCTCTTTGAAGATGGCACGCACTCAGCCATTACTCGCATCGGCGACTTTATAGTCAACTTATCGCTGCTTTTCCAAAGTGGACTTCTGAGAGCTGATGGCCTCACGCTGAAACACTTGGCAGCCGAATATTTAAATGCTTACATTGCTTTACCGAAAGCGACCCATCTGGCTGTAAGAGAGCGGCTAATCGAACTTTTGACAGAAAAAAATGCCGGACTTTATAAACTTGACAAAGATCTGAAAGACAGCATTTTGGTGCCACATGGCAAGGTTAGATTGCTCTTACCTGTAAAACCAGGTGACTATACTGACTTTTACTCCTCTAAAGAACATGCTACCAATGTGGGCATCATGTTTCGGGGGCCCGAAAATGCACTAATGCCCAATTGGCTGCATATGCCCATCGCCTATCACGGGCGCTCATCGAGCATAGTGGTATCGGGCACTAACCTTCATCGACCATGGGGCCAAATCGTTCCACCTAATGCTGAAAATCCCATCTTTTCTCCCAGCAAACAGGTTGACTTCGAGCTTGAAGTGGCCTTTGTAACGCGTAGCGGTAAACCTTTAGGCCAGCCCATTAAAGTAAATGAAGCCGAAGACTACATTTTCGGACTTGTGCTTTTTAATGACTGGAGTGCCCGTGACATTCAGAAGTGGGAATATCAACCCTTAGGACCTTTTCTAGGAAAAAATTTCGGCTCCACCATTTCGCCCTGGATAGTGACTCTCGAAGCCCTCGAACTCTTCAGATGTGAAGGTCCTGCACCAGAAAAGGAACTACTCCCCTATTTACAAATCTCCGGAAAAAAGACTTTTGACATTCACCTGGAAGTTGATATTACTCCAAACAATGGCAGACCTACAACAGTGTGCAGAAGCAACTTTAAATACCTGTATTGGAACATAAGCCAACAACTTGCCCATCACACCGTAAATGGCTGCAACATTCAAGCGGGCGATATGATGGCTTCTGGTACAATCAGTGGACCCTCACCCGATAGCTTTGGCTCAATGCTAGAACTTGCCTGGAAGGGCACTAAACCCGTAAAGTTAGATGACGGAAGCGAGCGCACCTTTCTTCTCGACGGCGATACCGTAACCCTTCGCGGATACTGCGAAAACGATGGTCTCTACATTGGCTTCGGAGAAGCAACTACTACCATACTGCCGGCTATTGATTACTACAATTCGATCTATTAATCACTGCTCATGGAAACTCAACACTCTGAAACACCTATCTTAGAGCATTCCCGAATCTGCCACATCATCGAGCGCATGGCATGGCAGATTTTTGAAAACCACTACAAGGCTACGGAGATCTTCTTCGTTGGAATTACGCCTCGAGGCAATATCCTGAGCAACTTGCTAAAAGAGCACTTGCAAAAAATAGCTCCCCTGGCCATACACTCCTACGAACTAAGCCTCAATAAGGAAGCTCCCCACATGCATCCCATAGTTATCATTCCGTCATTACCTGATGTAAGTGGAAAGCATGTTGTACTTGTGGACGATGTACTCAACAGCGGAAGCACCATGTTTTATGCGTTTAAACCTTTTTTAAATTTCAATCCTTCCTCGCTCACTACCGTAGTTTTAGTCGATCGAAACCATAAGAGATTTCCGGTTTTTAGTGACGTTGTGGGCATTCAGTTGTCCACGTCGTTACAAGAACATGTTTTTGTAGATTTGACAGGCAATCACTATAAAGTAATTTTGAAATGAAAAGAATTTTATTTCATTCATTGCTTGCACTTTTTGCAATCGGAACTGTTCTGAGCACTTCAAGGTGTAAACAAGACCTTGAGACTGCCCAAGCCGATGTAACTGTGGAAGTTACTGCTGAAGGACCTCTTTATGAAGGGTCAAATACTTCAATAGGAGTATGGAAAGTGAACTTAGGTGAATTGTTCCCTGAGATCGATTTCTCGAAGACAAAAATCAAATCAGCGCGCATCGAAGAAGTAACCCTTGAATTCGATCCGTCTTATAAAGTAAAAGCTGCAAAGGTGGAAATCTCAGGCAGAAATGTGGACATGCAGAAAATAGCCTTTGCAAACAATATAGGCGAAAATGAATCGTCGGTAAAACTTTTGGTCGCTGAAGAACAAAAAGACATTGAAAAGTTTTTACTACTTGATGCCGTGAATGTGGTGACCGATGTGGATTTGGCAGAAGATTTGGAGTCAGACTTTTCTGCTGTTGTTAAACTTAAAGTTTCTATTAACTACTAAAACCTAAAAGTTATGAAAAAAATCCTGCTTACACTTACAATTACTTGGCTTACAGTCTGTTTTGCAAAAGCTCAAAATGTAGAAGCCGACCAGCTTGTCGGCGTATGGGAACCCTCACATGGAAAAGCCCGTATAAAAATCGAAAAAATCGGAGATAAATATTACGGTAAAATCGTATGGCTGCGCGAACCTATTGATCCGGTAACCAATCAACCAAAAGTGGACAAAAACAACCCCGACGAATCAATGCGCCAGGTGCCGCTCAAAGGTTACAGAATTCTCAAAGACTTTCAATACAGCGGTAAGGGTGAGTGGACTGACGGAACTATCTATGACCCAGAAAATGGCAATACCTATAACTGTGTGATAAAGATGCGCGATGAAAATACACTGGACATCAGAGGCTACATCGGTGTAAAAGCTTTAGGTAGAACAGATGTGTGGACCCGAGTAGCGGTGAAGAAAAAAGACTAATCTATGGCTAAGCGATTAACACACTGGACCATTTTGCTCTACCTTGCAGCGCTACCCATGATGGCGCAAGTAATTACTGAGACAAAAGAAGATGAAGAGGAAGAGGAAGACGAAGAAGACTACGGACAGGTAGAATATCTCGGTAAGCCCACCAAGACATACGCTAATGCTCGCATCTTTGGATTGTCGCCACAGCGGTTCGTTTCGCTGGGCTGGGATGTACAGCTGCCTTATGAAATGCGCTTTACAGAGTTGGGCACCTATTCCACAGATAGCACTGATCTGAACTTTGATGCAGAAAAAGGATTAGCCAACTATACCGGTGGATTTCGGCTGCAACTCATGACACCTGTTATCTCAAACAACCGGTTCTTGTGGCAGTCGATGCTAAATATGTGGGATGTACAGTACACCGCCCGCAAACGCTCACATGAAAGCTGGCGCGACTCTCTCATGCACTTGACAGATACCCTCAACAAATACGGCCTAAAAACGGCCAACTGGGTAAATACGTTTTATGTGCCCTTCGACGATAAGAACTTTATCATCGCTCAGCTACAACTCGACCTGAGTGGAAACTACGACTGGCTGAATCCGTTAGAAGGTCAATTACTGTATTCAGGAGCGATATTGTACGGCCAGCGGCCGAATGATAGAAAGCAATGGGCAGTGGGTCTGTCACGTACATACAGGGCTGGAGGCATGAACTATATTCCACTGTTGCTTTACAACTGGACCTCCCTGAGCCGCAAGTGGGGTATTGAGTTCCTGTTACCAGCGCGTGGACATGGGCGTTATACTTTCAATCCTCGCTCTATGCTGCTATTTGGCTATGAATTAGAGGGCTCAAGCTATCGAATCAGGCAGTTTAGCAACGATGAAGTCAATTTTTTGATTCGCCGTGGAGAACTGCGTTTCAGGTTGGACTATCAGCGGCAGATTGCCGGTTTCTGGTGGCTGGGCTTGCAAGCCGGCTATCGGGTGATGTACTCTTTCGATGGCGACAGATTAGAAAAGGGACAACCTGACTTTTTCAACTTGCTGCGCACACACCCCTATGCCATGCGAAACCAGACGGATGGGACTTTCTATTTTAACATTTCGATCAACTATGTAAGTCCCTAAAAATTCAATTTTTAATTACGCATGAAAAAAGCCGCCCTTGAGAAAATGGCGGCTTTTTCATTTTTTAGAAAAGACTTAGGCAAACACTATCAGAATTTAACTATATGCAAAGAGGCCAGTACTTGAGTCTGCGTGAGGGATAGTGGCGGATATGAGCCGCAGTGGGTGGGCATGCAGCACATGGGCGAGGCTGGCTGCCATGAGGGCAGACAACGCAGCCCATACAAAATAAGCGAGCGCTGATTTAATAGTCAACCCCAGAAGAATAACTATGTGGCATATGTAGGGCAGGCTTGTTGTGCTGCGCCCACGCACAAGGCGAATATGAGCCACTAGCCCGACCGAAGCAGTTGCCCAATTGGGCAACCTGCGGAGGGCACGCCCAAAAAATAATTATAAAGCCGGCTCAGAAAAATGACCGGCTCTTGATTAAAAAATGGCTAAAAAAATTCAAGCTGAAAAAGTGCTTGCTGCTTCGGCTATATAGTCGATATCATCGAGGGTGAGTGCATTGCTGAGGAAGTAACTTTCGAAGGCTGAAGGGGGCAAATAAACTCCCTGGCCGAGCATATGGTGAAAGAACCGACGGAAAGTCTCTTGATTGGCAGCAGCAGCTTCTTCGAAGTTGGTGACCTGCTCTACATCGAAGTGAAAGGAGAGCATAGAACCCAGCCGATTGGAGATAAAGCGCCAACCGTTGACTGAAAGTGCTTCTGAGAGCTTTTGCTCGAGGAGCTGGGTTTTGTGATCGAGCTCGGAGTAAATCTGCGGATTGTTGTGGAGGATGGATAGGGTGGAATAGCCGGCAGTCATGGCCAGGGGATTTCCTGAGAGGGTGCCTGCCTGATACACCTTGCCGAGGGGAGCAATGGCGCTCATAATGTCGCGATTGCCACCAAAAGCCCCAACGGGAAGGCCTCCGCCTATTACCTTGCCAAAGGTGACTAAGTCGGCCCTGACGCCAAGGCGCTCTTGTGCGCCACCCGGAGCGAGTCGGAAGCCGGTCATTACCTCATCAAAGATGAGTATAATGCCGTAGCGATCGCAGATGATGCGCAATTTCTCCAGAAATCCGGGTATAGGGGGCACACAGCCCATATTTCCAGCCACAGGCTCGACTATAATGGCGGCAATGTCGCCAGGGTTTTGATCAACCAAATTCTGCACAGCATCAATGTCGTTGTACGGGGCAGTAAGGGTGTCGTGTGCCGTGCCACCGGTCACTCCGGGTACCGTTTGAATGTCAAAAGTGGCAACACCGCTGCCTGCCTTTACGAGAAAGGGGTCAGCATGGCCATGATAACAGCCTTCGAATTTGATGAACTTATTTTTTCCAGTGTATCCACGGGCCAGGCGTATGGCACTCATGCAGGCTTCGGTTCCGCTATTTACCATACGCACCAGTTCCAGTCCGGGCACCATCTCTTTCATGAGCTCGGCCATTTCGATCTCGAGGCGCGTCGGAGCCCCAAAAGAGAAGGCTTTATGGACCTGACGGACAACGGCCTCAACTACCTCTGGATGTGAATGGCCTAAAATCATGGGACCCCAGGAGGCGATAAGGTCTATATAGCGGTTGCCATCTTCGTCATACAAGTAAGCGCCTTGTGCTTCTTTAAAAAATACAGGAGTGCCGCCAACACTTTTAAAAGCGCGCACTGGTGAGTTTACACCGCCAGGTATGCTTATTTGAGCACGTTCAAACAGTTGATAGCTAGTTTTTGTGGAGTTTTTTAACATCATTGGATGGTTGAGTTGAGAGTTAACACAGCTGTAACAGGATAATGGTCTGACAAAATAGGTCGCTGGGCTACTGTATAGCGAATGGCTTTAAACTGAGGGCTGTGCAACACATAGTCGATGCGAAAGGGATAGCGCGTCCGATTGTATGTATGGCCGATTCCAGTACCAGCTTGAGTAAAAGGGTCTTTAAGCTGCTGGGTGAGTACTTTGTAGGTGTACGAAATTGGCGTATCGTTAAGATCGGCCAAAAGAACAACAGGGTAAGGGCTATCTGCTATAAAACGCTTGAGCTCACGCACTTGAAGGGCTCTCTTTTCAAAAGCCTTGTTGATTTTACCGATCAGTGTTACGTAATCTGACTTAAGCTTTTCAGCATTCTCTCCGATATCGGGTTTCTCGACTAGATTAAGGTCTTCGTTGGTCAATTTAAAAGAAACCAAATGAGCGCAAACGACGCGAATGAGTCCGAGCTTTGTTTCGATATCAGTGTAGATAAAACCCCCGCGATCTTCAGCAGCATCGGCATCGAAGGGCACAAAATCTTTTTTACGCATTGGATATTTGGAGAAAATTGCTAGACCGAAGTCTTTGTTTTCATATCCGGTGACAATGTGACTATATTTAAATTCTGAAAGATCGGGTGAGAGGTGACTTTTGTAATACTCCTGTATACCAAGTATTTCTGTACCAAGCGAATCCAGAAGCCGGGGCATCTCCTGTTTTACATCTGCATCTACCCAATGCCAAAAGTTAAAAAGGCGCACATTGAATGAGGTAAAGGTAACAGCATCAGAGTTGTACACCTCTTCATTTCGCAAAAAATTTTGAAAAATGGAATTGACCTGAGGAAGTACAGCCGCCACTGTGACGATCGTAAGCAGCACTTTTAACTTTAATCGGATAAGCCAGTACAGGCCAAACAACAGGTTCAGGAAAAACAAAACAGGAAAGATCAACCCTGCTATGCCAGCGTATTTGAGAATATCGGGAGGTATATAGCATGAGTAAGCTGACAAAAGCATCAGAAGAGCTATAACAATATGGAGCGTGTAAAGCAGAGAACTAAACAAAGTTTTCAAGGGATCGAAGGAGATTATTGCTTGCCGATTTTAAAAAGGAATTCTTTTTCTTCTTTGCTCAAGCTATCGTAGCCAGATAGGGAGATTTTATCCAGTATTTGGTCAAGCCTTTGTCTATCTGAAAGGTTTGCATCTTTAGAATATACGCGCGTGTACCCCTTAGAGGCATACACTTTTTTGAGTTTTTTGGGTTTAAAGATTCGCATAATAAAATCGGATAAGTCAAAAACCCACTGAGTGAGGCTTATGCCTTTGTTGTACGACTTGGCCATTAAATAGCCAAAGATCGCCCCTCCAAGGTGCGCGATATGTCCGCCGGCATTGCCGCGCTCAATGCTGGCTAAATCAAAAAGCACAGAGATTACAGCCACAACCCATAGACGAATTTCGAGCACGAAGAACAGCCGGACAGGAAAATTGGGTGCATATGCAGCGGCTGCTATGATGATGGCCATCACTGCGGCTGAGGCACCTCTATTGGTAGAAGTAGCGACCACTGGCTCGAAAACGGGAAATATGTTATACGATAAAATGTACAACAATCCGCCCATAAGACCACCAGTGATATATGTACCCAAAAGCTGACGTTCGTTAAAAAAATTTAAGAAGATCAACCCACCAAAGTAGAGCCATAGCATATTAAAAATCAAGTGGAAGGGAGCCTCGTGCAAAAACATATACGACAATAAACTCCACGGCCTCAGAATAAGTGAAGGCAGAAAAGTGGGAAGAGTAAACCAGACGATAATCTGATCCGCAAAATTTTTTTGAAGAAGAAATTGAAACAGTTTTACAAAAACTACCGCGACGAACACAAGCACGTTGATCACGATCAATCGAGTGAGCATGTCGCCTTCGCGCATCAATCTCTGAATCTCTGACCTCATTTGAAGTAGTTTTTTACAAAGTAATGCATAAAGTAAAGATCGGAAAAAATTGGATTAATAATAGTCCGGATCGGTTTTGTTTTGCCAGTATTTGATCAGGATATATCCAAAGAGCATACCGCCCAAATGCGCAAAATGAGCTATGTTTGAAGAAGGATCATTACTCAGCCCATTGATCAGCTCAAGTGCACCGTAAATCATTACAAAATATTTGGCTTTGATGGGAAATAGAAAATAGATAAATATGTATTGATTGGGAAACATCATTCCGAATGCTAAAAGAACACCAAATACAGCTCCCGATGCACCCACAGTAGGTATATTGAATTTCAGATAATATTGCTGAATCACCTCTTTCGATACAGCTATAGCTAAGCCCGGATCGACCTGTCCGTTGCGCACCATCGCCAGGTCAGCATTATCGAAACCGGCACTGCGCAATATAGACTCAAGCTGAAGCATTTCCCAGTAATTCACACCTAAATGAAGTGCAGCCGCTCCGAGACCGGTAAATAAATAATAGACCAGAAAGCGTTGCCCACCCCAATAGTTTTCGATACTGGTTCCAAACATCCATAGGGCAAACATGTTGAAGAAAATATGGCCAAAATTGCCGTGCATAAACATATGAGTAACAAGCTGATAAGGCTTGAAATGGGGTGAGCCGGGCAAGTAAAGACCCAGAATTTCATTCAAGTCAAGGCCAAAGGTATTTCTAAAGGAAAATGTGGCGAAGTAGAAAATACCATTGATAATCAAAAGATTTTTAATTACTTCAGGAAGTAAATTAAATCGTACGGGTTGATAATACATCAGTGCTTTTAATATCAGTTAAACCATTTATCTATATCGGTGGATTGTAGTTGTATAAAAGTTTTTTTTCGGCGAATGCCTGTTGCCGGATTTTCGAGTTTAAACAAATCTGCAACCATGCGAGCCATCACTTCGTGGTGTAAGACCTGACCCGAACGATAAGCCGAGGCAATAGCTATCTGCCGGCAAAGAACATCTTTGATTACTTCTTCAGCATCCGTAATTTCAGTCAGGTTTTGACATAGATTTTTAAAAATCTCTTCTGCGTGTTCGATTTGTAAGTCTACGGGCATACCATAGAGCGCAATCTCATTTCGGCCGATCCATTCAAAGTCAAAACCAAAGTCGTTGAGCTGATGCTTGATTTTGCTGAGATACTCAATTTCGTGTGAAGTAAATTCAATTTTTACGGGTATTAGCATTTGTTGCGTGAGAATCGATCCATTGCGAATAGACTTTTGAAAATTTTCGTATAAAATGCGCTCATGTGCATATTGCTGATGAATGATGAAGACCTGTGAGCCCTTTTTATACACAATGTATTTTTTAAATAATTGAAAGATCTCTGTCTCTTCGTTAAGTAATATTTCGCTTTGCTCCGATTGAGCAATTAAAGCATTCTCTGCTGAATGCAAATTATACACTTCAGCCTGCTTGAGTGCTGCTATTTTATATAGTTCTTCCCATTTTTTGGAAATTTTAACGGTAGGAACGTGAAGTTTATCGACAGACCGGTCCTGTGGTGCTGGATTAGTAAAGGGATTGTAATCTGGGTGAACTTCAATTGTCGGAATTTTCGGTGTTTTGTTTTGGTCAAAAGGTATTTGAAAAGCAGGTTCCACATCGAAGTCCATGGGTTGAGAAACTGCATTGATACCTAAAGTTTTGCGAGCAGCTGCTTTCATTAAGTGATATACTGTGCGATCGTCTCTGAATTTAATCTCTGTTTTAGTTGGGTGGATATTCACATCTATTTCAGCCGGATCAATATCGATGAAAATGAAATAAGACGGATAGCTCTCAGGCTGTAAAAGGCCTTCATATGCAGCCATAATGGCGTGATGAAGGTAGCTGTTTTTTACAAAGCGCTTATTGATGAAAAAGTATTGTTCGCCTTTTATTTTTTTTGCAATCGAAGGTGTGGTAAGAAAGCCCGAGATAGAAAGAACAGTGGTCTGCTCCCGTATTTGTAAGAGGTTGTCAGCCATTTTGTTGCCAAAAATGGACATGATGCGCTGCTTGTGAGTACCTGATATAAGGTTGTAAATCTCAGTGCCGTTGTTGATGAGTTTGAAGCGTTTATCAGGATGGGCAAGTGCAATACGGATGAATTCCTCATAAATATGGCGCAGCTCTACACTATCTGATTTTAGAAAGTTTCGTCGTGCGGGGATGTTGTAAAAGAGATTCTTCACGGCAATAAAAGTTCCCGTTGTGCAAGCTTCGGGGAGCTGTTCTTTTACTTTACCGCCTTCTAGTACAATGCGTGTACCGGTTGAACTTTCTGGAGTTTTAGAGATGCATTCTACCTGACTCACCGCTGCTATTGAAGCCAGCGCTTCACCTCTGAAACCCATTGTAGTAATAGCAAAGAGATCTTCAGCTTTTCTTATTTTGGAAGTTGCGTGCCTTTCAAAAGCCAACCGAATGTCTGTTTCACTGATTCCGCATCCGTTGTCAATCACTTTAATTAAGCTCTTACCGGCATCTTCTATTTGCAATGTAATTTGAGTAGCCCCGGCATCAACGGAGTTCTCCATCAGTTCCTTTACCACCGAAGATGGGCGCTGAACTACCTCACCGGCTGCGATCTGGTTGGCAATGTAATCTGGTAAAAGCTTAATGACACTGCTGCTCATGGATAAATGGGTTTGTTACCCTTACGTGTAAATTTCTTCAAGAGATTACCGGCTTTAGCAAGTACCAGAATAGAGAAAGCAATACAAGCAATATGAGCAGCAGGCGAAAATTTTGTGATGTTCCTAAAGCAGGCTTTGAGCTGCGAAGCCGCTGAATGTTATTTCTCAATTGGATACGTAGAGCTTCTCGATCCACCTTTCCTGAATCAGAAGAATCTGATGCATTGAGTTGTTTTTTTAAATTTTCAATTCGCTCTTTACTCTCGTCGTAATACAATGGCTTATAAGAAAATCCTTTAGGTTTTGGAGTTCTAAAAAAAATAAATTTACTCATGAAATCAACTAAACAATACCACCGCCCAAAGATACAATTTAGGCAAGAAAATGAGCAGGCCAGCCAGTGCAGCAGCAGCAGCGGCTATAAGTACTGCACCTGCTGAAATATCTTTAATGCGCTTTACCAGAGGGTGGCGCGATGGCATTACCAGATCACACGTAGTTTCGATGGCTGAGTTAATCGCCTCAGCCGTAAGTACCATTCCTATGCAAACAAGTAGCACTGCCCATTCTAAAAAACTAACCTTTAGTAAAATCCCAGAAAGCACCACTACTGCAGATGCAATGAGATGGATTTTAAAGTGTGATTCTTGAAGTAACTCATTAATACCATAAAAGGCAAACTGAAAGGCATGTTTTCGTTTTACGATGTAGCGCCTGGTTTTAAATTTCATAGGATCAAACTCAGAGGTAAAACAGTGGCTAAAAATTCTGGATTTCGTGCATCAATTTTGCCATAAGTCAGCTCTTTTCCAGTAGTCAGATCGATGATACTTCCTTCCACTTCGCGCAGTAGCGCGTGGCCAGCTGCAGTGTCCCACTCCATCGTCGGGCCGGGTCGATGATAAATGTGTCCTTTACCTTCAGCCAGGTAAGTAAACTTAATAGCAGAACCCACTGAATGAGTCTCGACTACAAATCGCTCAGATAGTTTGTTTTGAAATTTAGTATTTGTTCCTGAATCATGGCTTTTGCTCCGAAGAAATACAACTTTCTTTTCTTGTACCGGAAGTTTAGGCTTTGGCACTGGTTGAGCAATACTACTATCCTTTGACTTCCAGTTTTGAACAATTCTTTTACGAATGCCTTCACCTGCCACTGACCAGTATATGGTATTTTGTACAGGGATGGCAATCACACCAATCATCGGCAAACCATTGATTACGAGCGCAATATTAACGCAGAATTCGCCGTTTCTTTTGATAAATTCCTTTGTGCCATCCAGCGGATCGACGAGCCAAAAAGTATTGATTTGGTCAATTGATTCAATTTTTTTTTCGCTTTCTTCACTAATAACCGGGATACCCGATTCTGACAAAATGTTCTTAATAACCTCATCAGAAAGCATGTCAGCTTGAGTGACAGGAGTTTTGTCAATTTTTTCTGTAATATTGAAATCACTGTTGTAATAAACATTCAATATAATATGGCTAGCTCTTGAGGCTGCTCTCTGCGCGAGTTCCGATAAAGATGTAAATTCTTTCATTTTTTACCATTATCATATCCGGTTGGCTGAAAGCCTATACTGTAAATCGTTTCCAGCGCATCAAAGTCATTTAAAATCACACCTACGTTTTTTAGTTGGTTTTTGATCAATTTGTACTCGAGATTTTTTAAGAATGAAATTTGTGTAACATTTTTACGAGCGATCATAAAGTTTATATCCGAATAATTCATCAACTCATTCGCATCATTTACTGCTAAAATGGGAGGAGAGTCAATTACGATGTATTCGAATCTTTCCTTTACTGTAGTAATAAGTTCTGTGAACTTTTTTGTGATTAGCAATTCACTCGGATTTGGTGGTATAGGTCCTGAGCTGAGGAAATAAAGATTTTCGATGAAAGTGTGACGAATCACTTCATCGATCGTAGAGTGGCCTGATAAAAAAGTGCTCAGTCCGACGTCATTTTTCACTTTCAACTCTTCATACAGCTTGGGTTTTCTCATATCGCCCCCTATCAAAAGCACTTTCTTACCTCCTAAAGCTAAAAGAGAAGCGAGATTGAGCGACACAAAGCTTTTTCCCTCTCCAGGAATAAAACTTGTAACCAACACTGTAATACAACCTTCCTCAGGATTTTTGTAAAAAGGAATTTTAGAACGAATGATTCTTAAAGACTCTGCTACTATAGACTGAGGATAGCTGATTACTACATTCGGCTCAGAATACTTGCTATGTGGAATCTGAGCAATAAAATTTAGGTGATTAAATCTTTTAAAATTCGTAATTTCATCAATTGTAGTTTTTGAAATTATACGTAGGAAAACAAACAAAAACGAAATAGTGAAAAAAAATGTACCTCCGATGGTAACGTTTGAAAACAATTTCGGAGATTTTTTTATAGGCTCAAATGAGTAATAATCAATAAATAAAATTCCTGATTTATTAAAGTTTAGGCTAATTTCTAATTCTGACTTTTTATAAAGAAAAAAGTTGTAGATATTTTCAATAATTTTATAATTTCTTTCTACAGAAAGCATTCCTAGTTCAAGCCCTGGTATCTCAGCTAATTTGCTTTCTATTTCCCGAATTTTAGCTGTGTTTTGCTTTAGTGCTTCTTCATTATTTTTTAATAAATTTTCAGCATTGATGCGTATGAGTTGTAAAGTAGATTTAATCTGTTCATTCAATTGGCGAATTAAAGGGTTATTTTCACTGAGATCTCCAAGCTTTCTCCGCTGAATTTTTAGTTGATTTAACTGGTTGATTAAGGATAACAACACCGGATCACTGATACCAGATGCATGTGGGGCGGTACTAAGTCCGTATTCCGTAACATCAGAAGAGGAAATTAAATACCTCAAAAATTTGTCAATCATCCGATGTTCATAGTCTTTTTTATCTAATTCTTGAAGTTTGAGGAAAAACTGTCGTCCTTGCTCAGCAGCGTTGATAAGCAGATTGCCGGCACGCATGCGTTGTATTTTCGTCTCTAAAGTTCGAAGTGAATCTTGTAACTTAACAAGTTCTGCATTTATAAAATTAAGTGTTTTTATGATATTTTCTGTTTTAATTTCATTACCTAGTTTTTGATACTCTTCAATGTGCTTCTTAAGTAAAAATTGAGTTTTTTCAGGTGTATCAGAATACATAGTTATATCAACTCCCGAACTCTCCTTTGCTGTAGGTGAAAATTTGAGATTACTTGATAACTTCAAAGCTAATTCATATGGGTCATTAAATTTAAAAATTATTTCATTTTCAGATTCTACTCCAGATTTTTTCTCAATCCGAATTCGGAAAAACGGTGACTCAATCCATTGACCGAAAATATACTTTTTGTCATATTTATTAAATTTATCAATCTCATTCTTAATTTCGGTAAAAATCTTTTTTTCATGCGTAGAATAATTGTATATATTACCACTTGATTTTTTAATCTTTAATCTATACGTTTGAGAAACTTCATCTACATCATAAAGAATAAATTCTGTGTTGAGAAGTTGCCACTTTTCATCATCAAAAATTACCTGAATCGGACTGGAGAAGGTAATGTCCTTTTTTTTGAAAAAGTAGGGCTTATAGTAACTTATTTCGTAATCATATGATTTAATTGTACGAAGACACAATAAGTTCGATTTCATCACCACGACCTCATTCTCATACATGAGCCGAGGGTTATAGCTACTCACCAGCTCCTGAAGGCTCTTTAATGCATTGCTACCATCGTCTTCAACATTTAGCAGTAGCATGGCTTTGGCTTCGTATTTAGGGGTAGTATAGAAATATGCGAATACTCCTACTGCAATGCCAATAATTATTGAAAAGACAAATAATTTCCAGTACCCAAAGAGTTTATTAATAAGCTCGTTTAGCGAAATAGATGATTCTTCTTCTTGCTCTTCGAAATGGTCATTGTCTTTTTGATAATTATAATTCAACATTAATATGAATATTTTCGTTTTATGCGTCCAAATTAAAAGGACAATCGGAAGAAATTTTTAGAATTTTTTTGAATTTGTGATTTCTTTATTTTTTAACAAAAGTTCAGTTTTATGTAGTTGCAATCTTAAAGCTTTACTTTTGACTGCGCTTTTTGAGATATTCAGAAAGTACATGATAATAGCCAGCTTGAACGTCAGAGAGGTGAATATCAATGCCAGCATCAAGACAGTAAGCGTGTAATTTCTTGATTTGCTTTAGGATGTTTTTTTTGTAAACTTCTTTTGCCTCTGCTGGCGACACTTTGACTTCTTTTCCTGTTTCAGCATCAACCAATATTATGGGTGCTGAAGTATCGAAGTCGAATTCAACTTCTGTTTTAAAGTGAAGAGTGTGGAAAATTAGGAGTTGTATTTTGTTGAATTTTAGATGATTAAAAGATTTATTTAGTTCATCTAAGGCATTTTGGTCGGGTAGGATCAGATCGCTAAAAAGTATAATTAGTGAATTTTTTGGGCTGGTTTCGGCCAGCTGGTGGAGTACTTCCGGCAGTTTTGTTTGTCGCCTTTTTTGGGTAGGAGGCATGGGTAAAGCTGCTTTAAGGTACTCGAAACACTGGCGCTGATGCAAGGCACTGTTGCCTTCGCCGGTGTGCGTATAGGTGTTTTCGTCGAAAAAGGTGAGAGCAAAGCTGTCTCTTTGCGATTTAAAAAGGTGGATAAGCGCTGCGGCCGAGAGTATGGAAAAGTGAATTTTTGAGGGATTTTCAGGTGTAATGTGTTGTGGATCGACTGCGGGATAGTACATAGATGAACTGGTATCTACCAGTATGCGACAGCGAAGATTTGTCTCTTCTTCAAATTTCTTGATGAGGAGTTTTTCGGTGCGGGCGTATACTTTCCAGTCAACAAATCGGATGCTTTCGCCGGCATTGTAAGGGCGATGCTCTGCAAATTCGACTGAGAAGCCGTGGTAAGGGCTGCGGTGATACCCACTCATAAAACCATTGGCCAGCTGCTTTGAGATCCACTCAAGCGAGCCAAATTCATATTGACCGGGAAGTTGTACTTCGTTGGATTTCAACTTAATGGAAATAAAAAAGCCGGATAGTCCGGCTTTTTTTTATTTTTTAGAGTTGTTTGTTAAGCTTTTCTGCCAAAACGCTTTTTGAAGCAACGCCTACATGCTTATCGACTACTTGTCCGCTTTTGAAGATGAGAAGGGTCGGAATGTTTCGAATACCATACTTTGAGGCTACGGAAATATTTTCATCTACGTTAACCTTTCCTACGATAGCCTTTCCTTCAAATTCTTTAGCCAGTTCTTCTACAGTGGGGCCAATGATGCGGCATGGGCCACACCACTCTGCCCAGAAGTCAACAAGTACGGGTTTATCGGATTTAACGACAATTTCGTCAAAGTTTCGTTCGTTGAGTTCTACGGTCATTGTTTCGTTATATTATTTTACAGGTACAAATGTACAAGGGATGCACAAATTTGACTTACTCGATGTAAGTAGTGATAGAATCCGTTTATTAAAGCTAAATATATCTCAAATGCCAATCTTTACTCTTTTGTAAGTTGGGCCTTTAATTTTTCGCTGTTGGTTTTAAAGGGTATTTTAAAAAAGAAAAATCCTTTCGATTTTTGGTTTTTTAAACGGGTCCTTATTCTTATAGCGGCAGCAACACCACTGCTGGATGAATAATATCAGATATTAATAATTGAAGAAGAGCCATTTTAAGGCTTTTGGGAACTCTCGCCCCCAGTCGCTCTCACTGTGATGGCCATGGGGATTGACAGAGAGCTTGCTTTTAATGAAAGGATTGCCTGATTGCTTAATGCCAGCATGGAGCTTACGCTGATATTCGACCACGCCTGAACCTTCGCGCCCACCGCCGTACATATAAATGCGGCCGCAGTATGGTGGATCCATATCGAGAAACTGTTGGATCAGAGAAGGTTGTACCCACAAGGAGGGCGAGAAGACCATTAAGCGCGAAAAGACTTCGGGCTGTGTGATGGCTGCATAAAGTGTGATGAGGCCGCCAAGGCTGCTTCCACCTATACCAGTAAACTCGCGATAGGGCAATGTGCGCAGGAGGCGGTCGATATGTGGCTTGAGCTCGTGAGCGAGAAAGTGGCTGTACTCGCGGCCCAAACCTTCGCCAAGGGCTGTTTTCTCAGAAGGGGTGAATTCGAGGATTCGCTTTTCGCTGGCGTGGTCAATAGCGATGATGATGATTTCGTGGAGTCTTATTTCGGCAAGACGTGCAAGGCGTTTGTCGAGTGCCCAATTGCCATAAGGAGCAAATTCGTCGAAGAGGTTTTGGCCGTCTTGAAGGTAAAGTACGGGGTATCGCTTATTAGTCTTGTGATAGTCCCAGGGCAAAAGAGCTGTAATTCGACGTGTTTGGATTTTAACGGGCATGTTGAATGTACCCTCAATGGGCTGAATGATGGGGAGAAATTCTTGTCTGAAAGTCTGGTGTTGATTGCGCCATTGTGGCACATAATCATATACGTGACGGGCTGTTTTATTGGTTTTCCGATTCATTCGTGTACGACCCTGGTCGTCGAGCTCTTCGTGATGCCAATCGCCAAGGGTGTATTTGTATTCGATGTGGTTCGGAAGCTTTGAAAGATTTTTGAAAGTATATTCGTAAGTATTAGCATCGATTTTTTTGAGTTTAAACTTGGGGTCGTCCACCTGCCAATTGTTAAAATTACCTGTGAGATAAATAGGCCTTTCGAGGTTTGGGATGGTTTTCAAGTGAAAGGTGAGGGTTTCTTTGGATTGGTCGATGGAGTTTGATTCCATGGTCTTGGCGATTGTAAACAGTAGGGTGATGAGTTAAGGGTTAAGGCTTAAAGTAATGAGAATTAAAAAATTAAAAGAAAAAGCTGCTTTAGAAAAAGCAGCTTTTATTAGCAATGTATTTGGTAAAACTAGTTCGCTCGGCCTTTGTATTCGCCTGTTTCGGGGTTGATGATGATGCGTTCACCTTGTTCGATGAAGAGAGGAACTTTCACCTCAGCGCCTGATTCTACTTTTACGATTTTAGTTGCGTTTGTCGCTGTATTACCCTTTACAGCCGGCTCGGCATAGATTACCTCCATGGTGACACTTGAGGGCAGATTGCATGCAAGAGGGCGATCCTCATCAGCGTGGTACATCACGATGCATTCCATGCCGTCCATTAAGAACTCAGGGGCGTTGATCACTTCTTTTGGGAGGGTGATTTGATTAAAATCGTTCATATCCATGAAGTGATAGCCATCGGCGTCTTGATAGAGAAACTGAAAATTTCTGTATTCGATGCGAATCACATCGATTTTAGCACCTGAAGGGAAGGTGTGCTCCAAAATGCGTCCATTGTTAAGGTTGCGCAGTTTGGTGCGCACAAAGGCGTTGCCTTTTCCGGGTTTTACATGGAGGAATTCGATGATTTGGAAAGGTTCACCATTTAGGTCGATACAGAGACCATTTTTGATATCAGCAGTTGTAGCCATTTGATATTGAGTGAATTAAGTTGTTTTTAAATTTGGTGCAAATATAGACACACCTGTTATTGAGACGCAGTTTCAGGGTCGAGCACCAGAACGATTGGGCGCCCTCCGGCATATCGCATAATCCAAAGGCTCACTTGATCAGCCGTAAGAGCATCAATAAGGGAGCGTTGATAAGAAACATCCGCTGACGACTCTGGCTTTGAAAATTTGATATACCCTTGCATGAGATTGTGCCAAAACTGGGCTGTAGTTCGTCCTTTTTCAATGTCCTGACGAAGGAGTTCTTGTACTTTGCGAAGGGTTTCAGCGTCGATTTGCTGGGCGTTTTTCGCCAATACATCCCTGGCAGCTTGGGTAAGCTCTCTTCGACGAGCCGGATCGGTATTAAAGGCGATTACAATGGTGTATTCGTCGTTGAATGGGCTATTTACGTTGTAAAACACGCTTACGCCATACACACCGCTTTTTTCTTCGCGCAACTCTTCGCGAAGCTTGATTTTCAAGACTTCGACCGCAGTTTTGAGCTGAAATTCATCGGCAGGATCAGCAAGTTTGCCGTGGTATACGAGACGCACTTGTGAGCGAGGATTTTCCCCTTTTCGAAGCTCATACAGTGTATCGCGAGCACTTATGCGCAGGTTTCGATCGATGAGATTGACTGGAGAAGTTTTGTTTTGAAGGTCAGATAAATATTTTATGGCAAGTGCTTTCACCTTCTCTTCGTCCACATCGCCAGTAATAATCCAGCGCAGGCGGGCTGGTGCTCCGAAGAGTGCTTGCCAAAGTTGGCGTTGAGTAGTTATTGTTATTTTTTCTACTTGTTCCACGGTTGGGGTTGTTGCTCGTGGATTGTTGTTGTAGAGTATTCTGTTCAGTTCGCGGCCGAAGTAGGTATCCGGATTGTTGTAAAGGCCCTGTAAAAGATTGATCTCTCGTGTCTTTACACGGCCGAGGGCTTCTTCATCGATGCGCGTTTCGGTGAGATAAAGGCGAATTAGTTGAAAAGCAGTTTCAAGCTCGTCGGGCGAGCAAAATCCGTTGATGCCGTGATAATAGTTGCTAAGATATGGATAAATATTTACGCGCTTGCCTGCCAGGAGCTTGCGCAACTCTATGATGTCGTGCTGTCCTACGCCAGACTCAAAAACCGTCTGCATCAGGTAATTAGCTGCTGGCAATAGTGAGTCAGCAAAAGGTGAGTTACCTCCAAAGAGGAATCCATCGATGATGATGCGGTCTTTTTCTTCAGGTACTCGTCGTATGTAGAATTCCATTCCGTTGGCAAGAGCAAAGCCTTTGTAGCCAGCCCGATTTTCTGGTAGAATTGAAAGCGTCTCATCGGGATAGGTAGCAGACGTAACTTGAAGCTTAGGAGCTGGAGGGTTGAAGATGTAAGGAAAGGTCTTATTTGTAAGAAAATAATATACAGCCGCCATCAGCTGAGCGTCGTTTGGTACATGTTTTTTGTCAGATTCAGGTGCTACAGCTGTGGCTGCCCAGGTTTCAGAATAAAAATAATCAGCAATCAGTTTGCGAACAGTTTCAGCAGTAAGCGACTCAGCCCATTCGTCGAATCGCTTTAGGCGCTCTTCAGGATCGATGAAAGGCGATTGGCGAAGTGCGTGGCTAACCAAGTTTGCTGTCCACTCATTTGAGGGAGTTTTTTCCTTCACCTTTACAGCTGACTCCAGCCGCTGGCGATATACGCGCTTAACGTGTTCGAGCTCAGCATCGTTGGCCGGATGATCGGCGGCTGTTTTTATAATGTTGAAAATTTGTGCAGATGCCTCATACCATTGTTGATTTTTTGGAAGTACTGAAAAGGTAAGTGCTGAAGCTGTACCGAGTGTATTTCCAATAAAAGCATTGGCATTGATAGCCTTGCTTTGAGCATTGGCTAAAAAATCTTGAATCCGCATTCCCATCAGCATATTGGCAATGCCAATGAGAAAGTTTTGCTCCACTCCCCCATCAGCAAAGTAGTCGATTTCAGGCCTCATGAAGCGAAAAGACAGATTATAGCTCTGAATTTCAGGGTCAGTGACTGTAATAACTCGAGCTCCCGGAGTAAGAGGAACCACCTGTGAATAGTGTAGTCTCGGACGCTTGGCGCGTTTTAATTTAGAAAAACGACGTCGGATGATCTTTTCCACTGTTTGCACATCCACATCTCCTACCACAACTACGGTCATCAGATCGGGTCGATACCAATCCCGATAATATCGCGTAAAAGCCTCATAAGGTGCATTTTGGATGATATCCGTCTTACCGATAGGAAAGCGATCCGGATATCTACTTCCTCTGAAAACCACAGGAAAAGTAATCTTGCTGATGCGCTCATTGCCTCCGGTACGCGTGCGCCATTCACTCAAAATTACACCTCTTTCTTTATCGATTTCATCGGGCTCAAAAGACACATAACCGGCCCAATCTTCCAGAATGAGTAATCCCTTTTCGAGCAAGCCTGCTGTATCGGTGCGTACTTGCAGAATGTAAACCGTCTCGTCAAACGAAGTATAGGCATTAAGATCAGGGCCAAATCGAGTACCTGTACTTTCAAGAAAATCTACGAGAGAGGTTTTGCTGAAATTTCTGGTACCATTAAAGCACATATGCTCTACAAAGTGCGCAAGTCCCTGCTGATCTTCGTCTTCGTTTAGGCTACCGGATCGTACTACTAAACGAAGTTCAGCGCGATTTTCCGGAGTTTTGTTTTGCATGATCAAATAGGTGAGGCCATTGCGCAGCTTGCCTGACTTCACATATGGGGGTAACTCAATAGAATTTTTCTGTTTTTGGGCGTGTAAGACACTGATAAAAATCCATAAAAATATAAAGAGCGAGAATCTCATACAGTTTTTTATGTGCGAATGTAATGGACAAGACCCAAAAATCCACTTCAGGTGCAGAGATCTTGACTGCTTTTCAACAAGGAAAATTCAATACCCCGCTTTCTGAAAGATTAGTTTTATTTTGACTCTTTGACCTCTTCAGAAGGAAATTCCTGACCTTTAAGCTTATGCGTAATGGGGTTGTATTTGCCCTTCAGGTCGTCGTGAAGGGAATTCTTCCACAAGGGTATACCAATGAAATAAGATACTCTGCCGATCAAATGTGCTCCTACAGGAGAGGTGAGAAACACAAAAAAAATTATAGCTAAAACCCTGGAAGCAATTGACTCGGTGCCAAAATACACTGCCGCTGAAGCCAGCATAAGCCCGATACCAAGGGTTACAGCTTTAGTCGTTACAGAAATACGCAGGTATATATCAGGCATTTTCACAAATCCTATGGCAGCCAGTAGTATAAAAATAGCACCAAGGGTAGCCAATGCGGCAATGATAAAGTTGCTCATTCGTTTTTGTTTTTCTTTTCCAGGTAATAACTAAAAGCTACTGTGCTCAAAAAGGCTATAAGCGCCAGAATCATTGCAATATCGAGAAAAGGTGCTCTGCTGCTCACAATGCTGTACATGGCTATTATCCCTATAGCGATAGTAATGAGCAAGTCGACCGCCACTATGCGATCGGGCATATCAGGCCCTTTTAAAAACCGATAAAAAACCAACAACATACTGATTACCAGTATCGGAAGAATGAAGTAATACAAGTAGTCCTGTAGTGTCATCGGGTCAGTTCTAACAATCGACGTTCGAAACCATTTTTTATGGAATGGACAAAAGTTTCCTTGTCTTTGATAAACATTCCATGCACATAGAGCACGCTCCGATCATCACTCACATCGAGGCTCAATGTGCCGGGTGTCAATGAAATAAGATTGGCTAACAGAGTTATTTCCAAATTTGTTTTAGCATCCAGGGGTATCATTACAATTCCCGGCGTCATGTAATTTTTAGGCGTGACCACGTCATATGCTACCTGAATGTTTGCTTTCAGAAGTTCGTATAAAAAGTAGAAAATAAATCCTATCACTTTCGGAACGATAATAAAATACTTTCGACCGGGGTCGCCCTTACTGCCAATACCGCGGCTTATCAACCATAGGATAAAGTAGCTTAGAGCGAAGCCGAAGAGAAAATTTTTTAAGGCAAACGTACCTGTGAGCGCAATCCAAATGAATGCGAGCATGTTGTTCATCAAAAACTGCGATCTCATGGGCGTACTAAGAGTTTATCTGGTAATACAATGTGTATGTAATCAACAGGATTCATCAGTTCTGAAGCGATTTTTTGAGAAATGATGTGGACGTCGCCCGCTCTTAAGGCAATTGCTAAGGAGATTAATGATAGCAGAGCAATTGGAAGTACATATTGAATTTTCTCAGCCTTATTAAACAGATGCCAAAAACGGAAGTTAGGTCTGTGTGGCAGATTCTCAGCTGGCCTCCAAAAGACCTCAGCCCACACACGCGCAATCACCAAAAGGGTGACAATTGTGCCGAAAGCTAAACTAAAGGTTATAAAAGTACCTCCCTCGTCCCAAGCAGAGCGGAAGAGATCAATTTTTGGCCAAAATCCAGAAAGCGGAGGCACTCCCACTAAAGAAAACAAAGGAATGGATAACAATAGTGACAGTCGAGGAAAATTTTTAAAAAACCCACCCAACCGATCGATGTGATGTGTGCCCTGAACGCGATAGAGCAAGCCACTGACCATAAAGAGATTGGTTTTTACTATGATGTCGTGAATCATATAAAAAACAGCTCCTGTAATTGCGAGTTCCGAATGTATGCCAAGAGCTATGACCATGTATCCAATATGACTGATAATGAGATAGCTAAAAATCTTTCGAATATTCGTTTGCACCATTGCCCCAAGTGCACCTGTGATGATAGTAATACCAGCGAGCACAATCATGATGTGGTCTATGATGGGATCTTCAAAAAAGACCAACGTAAATACTCTTAGCAGAGCATACACCCCGAGTTTGGTAAGTAACCCACCAAAGATGGCAGCTATGGCCGCCGGTGGAGTGTGATACGAAGCCGGAAGCCAGAAGTAGAGCGGAAAAATGGCTGATTTAATACCAAAACCAACCAGAAACAAAATAGCTGTAACCTCTACTAAGCCTTTGTTTGGAAGGTTCTTGACGTGAATAGCTAAATCTGCCATGTTAAGTGTACCTGCCAGGCCGTAGAGAACTCCAATCGCTGTCAGAAAAATAGTAGAAGCTAAAATATTGAGCGTAAAGTACTTAACAGCCCCTTCGAGTTGAGGCTTTTCACCCCCGATGGTCAACAGCACAAAGGAAGATATGATGATAATCTCAAACCATACATACAAGTTGAAAATATCGCCGGTGAGGAAAGCTCCGTTCAAACCGGCAAACAAGAGGTGCATGATGGGGAAATATCCAAACCGCATACGGGCCTCTACAATATTTGCCAGAGAAAAAAGGGTAACTGCAAACCCGGAAATAGAAGTAGCAATAACCAACACCGTCGCAAAGGTGTCGGCCACAAAAACAATCCCAAAAGGAGCAGGCCATTTGCCTGCGCTCATGGTTAAAATTCCCTTATGCTGCACAGCGTAGAAAAGGAAGATTGCAAGGCCTATCTGCACGCTATTGCCCACAATGCTGACTACACGCTGAATTCGCGGCTGAAACCACAAAAACATTTGAACAATCGCTATGATAAACTGCCAAACAACAGGAATAATGACTTCAATAGAATTCATAAATCGTCGTCTATGGTATTTACAGTGTCGAGATCATCGGTGTGAATGGTTTGATATACCCGCTTGAAGAGAACGATGGCAAATGATTGTAAACCAAAACTGATCACAATGGCTGTCAATATCAAGGCCTGAGGCACAGGATCAGCATAAATATCTGTTAACACTTTAGCATCCGCTGGTATGATGGGAGGTTTTCCTTTAGCGATTCGACCTAATAAAAAGATGAGGATGTTGGCACCATTACCTAATAAAATCAGACCAATAATCAATTTTACCATGCTTCTGCGCAGCATCATAAATAATCCTGCACCGTATAGCAATCCTGTAACTATTGCAAGTAATATTTCCATCTTCTAAGCAGCTTCTGCAAGTGTAAATATGATTGTAAGACTCACACCCACTACTACTAAATAAACGCCGATATCGAAAATGAGCGGTGTACCCACCATTCCTACCACTTCGAGCGGTTCCTTGAGCCATTTGGCTGTCATGAAGGGTTCGCCACTTGTAAGCATCGGAAACAATCCACTGCCCAAAGAGGTGAGCAGCCCGATGGGCATCAGAAATCCCGGATGTATGCGCAGCAAGTCGCGTGTTTGCTGTAGTCCATTAGCAAAACTGTGCAACACAAAGGCAATGGAGGCAATCAATCCGCCTACAAAACCACCTCCCGGCAAATAGTGCCCTCTAAACAAAATGAAAACCGAAAAGAGCAGAAGCAAGGGAAGCAGGTAATCGGAAGCTTTTTTAAGGATAATACTTTTCATAGCTATTCCCAGGTTTTTTCGTTGTCTTTAAGTCTCAATTTCATTAAACCAAATACTCCTAAAGCAGCAATCGTTAGTACTGTGATTTCCACCATTGTATCGGCCCCTCTGAAATCCACAAGGATCACATTGACTACATTCTTACCCTTGGCAAGTACGTAGGAATTTTGTACGTAATATTCCGTCGTTTCACGATTTACAGGCTCATTTAGTACTTCGAGTGCCAGCATAGTAATCATCACCCCAAACATGGCCGAAACAATTACATCGCGCACCTTAATGGCTACTGAAGATGCATTGATGTACTTCGGAAGTTTATACAACACTAAAACAAAGAGAATCACAGTAAGCGTATCAATCGAAAATTGAGTCATCGCCAAATCAGGAGCACTGTAAAACACAAACATCAAACTAATCGATATGCCTAAAACTCCCATTGCAGCCACCGCTGCCAGTCTCGATTTTGCCAGCAAAATGAATAAAGTGCTGATTATCAAAAGAAAAACAATAGTTGCTTCATAAAATGTAACTTCCGAAATTTTTCGAAAATCAATGTAAATATGTACACCCCTGAAAAGAGAATAGCCTACCAATAACATCAAGAAAATCATGATTGTAAGCACATATAAGCGCAGGTATCCATTTTGCAAAACATTTGTGTAAAGCTGACTCAAAAACTTAATGAACTTTTGAATTTTATCGTAAATCGAAACAGATGAATAGGAGAGACTCTCTATCGAATTGCGATAAATCTCGCCGGGCTTTGTAAAGTAATAAGCACTCACACCTACTATCAACGTAGCTAATGACAAGAAAAACACCGGTGTAAATCCATGCCAAACCGAAAGAGGTACGTGCTCAACCTCAAATCCATTGGTCAATAAAACCCCCTCCAACAGTCCTTTCATTAGTCCCGGATAAACTCCAAAAATCACAGTAAGTGTCGCCAGTATATAAACTGGTAGCGACATCCACCGAGAAACGTGAAATTTCTGATCCATATGTGAATTCTCAGTTCCAAAAAATGGCTTTACCCCTACCCAAAACCCAGCAACAAACAGTAAACAACCTGCAAAAAATGCCGATAATATTGGCATATATGATCGCGATGAAATACCAAAAGCAGCTTCGTATAAAAATTCTTTACCGATAAAACCAAAGGTCAGTGGAACTCCTCCATGACTAAGTGCCGCAATCAAAGCTGCCGTGCCAATTCCCGGCATCGATCTGATAAGTCCATTGAGTCGTGTGATATCGCGCGTATGAGTTTCGTGATCTACAATGCCAGTTACCAGAAAGAGGGTTGCTTTGTATAAAGCATGAACAGTGATAAATACAATGGCAGCTGAAATACCCTGCTCACCGCCAATGCCAGTTAAAAACACTAAAATTCCCAAGGCGCTCAATGTTGTATAAGCCAAAATGCTCTTCATATCGCGAAAAAAAAGGGCCTGCACCGCACTGTATACCATTGTAATGCCGCCGACAACCATCAAAACCGGTTGCCAGTAAGTATAATGAGCATAAACCGGATAAAATCTCAACAGCAGAAAAACTCCTGCTTTCACCATCGTAGCCGAATGCAAATATGTGCTAACAGGTGTGGGTGCCTTCATAGCGCCTGGCAGCCAAAAGTGAAATGGAAACTGCGCTGACTTTGTAAAAGCAGCGATCAGAATGAGCCAAAATGCATTCTGCCCGGCCTTTGAATTAAGGAGTACTTCTTTATTTACTAATAGGGCTGAAAACGAAAAACTACCCGTAACCGTAGATATCAGTATTGCAGCCAGCAACAGAGCTACACCTCCCATGCCTGTGATGGTAAGTGCTCTCAATGCAGCATCTCTTGAGGCTTTTTCCTCGTAATGAAACCCTATGAGAAAAAAGGAAGAAATGCTTGTTAATTCCCAAAACATAAACATCATCACCAAATTGTCGCTCACCACCAAGCCAAGCATGGCTGTCATAAAAAGCGACAGAAAACCGTAAAAACGAAATTTTTCAGGATGACCTTTTAAATAATAATGCGAATAAGCGAAAACTAAAGTTCCAATACCACTAATCAAAAGCAAAAACAAGAGCGACAAGCCATCAATCCTCCACTCAAAGTGTACACCCAGCCCCTCTTGCCATCGAATAATACCGGTAAGTGGCTCTTTTATATGTAAATAAGTTGAAAAATAAGTAAATACAGCAATCGGCACAATGAAAAAAAACGCTGATAAGTACTCCTTCAAATAATCTCTAAAGAGTACTAAAAGACTCGAAAGCAGTACCCCTGCAAGCACAAAAAAAAGTATCATCCCCCTGTACTCTTTTTAATAAAGGCAATGCTAAAAAAAGAATTTCTCAAACTTAAATATTCTAAGTTACTTTTTGATGAAATTCTTAAGAATATCAGCACTGCTTTTTACAAGCAAAGATAGATCAGGCGACAGGCGGTAATAAATAATTCCTATAAAAAGCAACACAGCAGCTAGGATAACTTTTAAAAGCGAAAGTAACACAACTGGAATATCAATACTAATAAAATGAACCAGAATAAACACGAATACCAACAACATTAGAGCTTTAGCTGAAGAAGTGTTAAAAGGTGTAATGCCATAATCTCTCTTCATTAAATAATAAGACAAAAGATTGTACACCAAATATGATATAAAAGTAGCTAAACCTGCACCGGTGATTCCATACAGAGGTATCAGAAAGTAATTGGTAACCACAGCAATACCCGCTAATAAAAGCAACAGATACAAATTATATCGGTACTTCGGCGAAAAGGAGATAATCTCTGCCGTTAATCCAAAGGCAAGATCCGTGAGCTTAGCCAGGCCAATAAATAATACCACCCATTTACCGGCTGAATACGTTTCACCGTTGGGCATGATGTAAAAAATGCCATCAATCCCCGCCCAAATCAACAAAAGCATGCTTCCACCAAACAAGAGTTGATTTATCGAACTACGAGCATGCAATTCATTGATTTTTTCAATGTTCTGATGTTTCCAACTCTCTGAGAGTACAGGTCCGGCTATGGCATTCAGCGAACGCTTTGGCATCTCTATTACTAATCCAATGTATGATGCTATTACATAAATACCGGCATTGCCGAGGTTAATCATTCCTCCGATCATCAGACTGTCAATTGTCGTAACCAAAATGCTGGCAGTAGAAGTTAGCACCGAAAATAATCCGAATGAAGCAACTCCTTTTAAATGAGGTTTTAACCTCCAAAACTGAAACAACGGACGAAAAGGTGCCAAACGGTGATTGTACCAAAACACACCGAGCAGTGCAAGGCCATATATCGCTATTTGAAGGTTTAAGAAATGGTCGAAGTCAAACCATTTTACTACTATTCCCAGGAAGAAAAGAATGGTGAGCACACGGATTCCAACATCTTTAATTGCTGAAGGTACTACAATGCGGTTGTTCATCCGGGCATATGAAGCTGCTGCGAGGTAAAGGGTATTTAGAAGGGTTATACTCCAAACAAGATAGTAATATCGGGTAAGTTCTTTGGCGTTTTGAGAATAAAAATCAGTGATGGGCTGCTTAAAAGCCAAAAAAATCAAATAGCAAAGCAACACACCGACTAAGGGAACTATATAAAGCAAAGTGGCATATGCTCTGTAATCATCACCCTGCTGAACATAGGGAAGGTACTTCACAGATATCTGAGGAATACCCAAAACAGCCAGGGTTGAAAACATACCTGCTGCATTGGTCACTATACGCAACAGGCCTATTTGCTCTTGACTTAAAAAAGCAGGGAATAGAAATAAAAGTGTGAAAGTACCCAGCCCAACGCCTACGTAGGAGGCTACGCTACCTTTTATGGTCTGACGAGCGATGAGTCCCAAAGAATATCTGCAAATTATAAAGTTAGAATCTGAGGTGTTTTACAGTCAAGCCATTGTTGATAAGCTCAAGCAGCGATTCTACTCCAATTTTTACATGTAAATTCACAAAATTCGCAGTTACTACTTTGTCGCTTTCTTCGGTTTTTACTCCTTCAGGCACCATGGGCTGATCACTGATAAGCAAGAGCGCTCCTGTAGGAATTTTATTTCGAAAACCGGCAGTGAAGAGCGTAGCCGTTTCCATATCGATGGCAATGGCACGAGTCACCTTCAGATACTTTTTAAATTCCACATCATGCTCCCATACACGGCGGTTGGTCGTGTAAACGGTGCCAGTCCAGTAATCGCGTTCGTTGTTTCGAATGGTAGTTGATACTGCTTTTTGCAAAGCGAAAGAAGGCAGAGATGGCACTTCAGGAGGCATATAGCTGTTTGAAGTTCCTTCGCCTCGTATTGCACCAATAGGAAGGATGAGGTCGCCAATGGCATTTTTCTTTTTCAATCCACCGCATTTGCCGAGAAACAGCACTGCCTTGGGCTGAATGGCGGTGAGCAGATCCATAATAGTAGCAGCGTTGGGGCTGCCCATTCCAAAGTTGATGAACGAAACGCCATTGGCATGTATGCTTGGCATGGAGCGATTGGTTCCCATAATCTCGCCACCATACATCTCCCGAAATACTTCTAAGTAATTATTGAAATTGGTGAGCAAAATGTATTTACTAAACATGTCGAGCGGTACTCCGGTGTATCGTGGCAGCCAATTGTTTACAATTTCTTCTTTCGTCTTCATTTCTATAGTTTTTTGATTAGTTTATCGCTTTTCCAAATGCCTTTAGCTACAATCTTGTTCTCATCGTCCAGAAGTTCTCCGTAGCCTTCGCGCAGGTCATCGCGCCATCCACCTTTGTATCTATAGCCATTGCTGTAAATGTATTCTCCTTCGCCGTGGCGTTTATCGTTTAAAAACTCTCCTATGTAGCGATCGCCATTTTTCCACACATATTCACCCCTGCCATGGCGTATGCCCTCTTTCCAATAACCGATAAAATAGCCTCCTGTACTGTAAAAACCTACCCCCAGTCCTTCAGGACGCTTATTTTCAACTTCACCGATGTATCGAAGTTGTATATTGTCTTTGAGGTTCAAGTTGATTTCAACCACGCGATTCATCAGTTGATCGGCCTGTCGCTTGGTCAATTCTAATTCTTTTTTCAAAAGTTCAATTTCGGCATTTTGGAATAAATATTTTTCTTTGAGTTCTTCGACGGATAGTTGGGCTTGGTTTTGCATTTTTTCAGCGATGCCAATACTGTTTCTAAATCGCCGAAACATTTCATTCATTACCAAGATTGAATCTGAATTTTTACGGATATTTTGATGTAATTGTCGCATTTTTTGCAGCAGCAAATCAGGCATAATAGAGTATGCTGAGTCACCTTGATAATCAAACAAAGCATCTTCTTCGCTAAGTGCTCTTTTTATTGCATTAATGAGCATCTCATTACGAATTGAAAAAGTATCAATTTCACGCTTCAAAAACTCAATATTTCTTATCAGCTTATTGTACTCAAAATGCTGATAAATATTGAATAATATTGACAGAATTAAAAGTGAAAAAAGTATGTAAATCGTTCTTTTGTGCATTAAAATCCGAGGTTAATATTTGGCAGTCTCTTTTCTACACTTCGCACATCAAGTCCTATCATCACATTAAAGCGAAGAATATGAGAAGTTTTGTACTCAAAACCTGAAGATTTTTGACCAAGGGTGTACATATGGCCTACAAAGAAAGTTAAGTTGTTGTTGTAAACATATCCTATTCCATTATAAGTTCTAAAATCTTCAAAGGGATTGTTAATAATGGAACGGCCTGATTGCATAAAGATTTCAAAAGACGGAGAAACAAACCAAGTTTTTTTTTCGATTTTTTTCTTATTAATGGGGATATAAGCGAAAAATTTATATCGATATCTATCGGTATATTCATAGGTAGAGTTTTTCAAATTACTTCTCCTCCAACGATGTTCAAAGCGAAATTGGTGATAAATTTTTACCCTGCCCATCGCTGGCATGGAGAAAAGCCATTGATGCCATATACGAGGCTCGAGAGTTATTTTATCAAAAGCTGTATCATCCATCCTTGGCGCATAATTGAATACCAAAGTGGGTCCTATAACAGCTTCGAAGTAGGGATTGAATAAAATATTGATTCCAGCTCTATTGTACCACTGTCTTGGCCTGCCGTAAAACGACCAAAGATCTTCTTCACGATTTCGAGTTCGATAATGATGCTCTCCGTAATAACCTAAATATTTTGAAAATCGCACTTTTAAATACAAACCATTCCAAATACCGGTTTCTTCCATCTGAATGCTGGGCTGCTGGCCATTAAGCAACCGGGAGATGCAAAAAAATATAGGTAAAATAATCTTAAATCTCAACAAATCAATATTTTAAAGGCTTTTTCTTTCCATTTTCGTCGTACGTAAACCACTTTCCAACCTTCTCACCCATTTTATATTGACCTTCTACCTTTATTTTTCCGTCTTGATAGAATTCTTTGTACGGACCGTCGAGCTCATTTGCCCGGTAGGTAGATATGGCTGCTATTCCACCCTCTTTGTAGTATTCAATAGCTTCACCTTCGATTACGCCCATTTTATAGGTATAAGCCACTGCCGGATTACCATTGTCGTAATACCATATGTATTTACCGTGTTTTTGATTGTTTACATACGTTCCTTCTTCGCTGATTTTGCCTGTGTTAGGATTAAATTTTTTATAAGCGCCCGAAAGTACCCCTTCGGTAAATTCCTTTAATTCCATTAGTCGAGCAAATCCGTCGTAAATCTTCTGCTCGCCGTGCAATTTGCCCATTTTGTAATATTCTTCGATATTTAGGTATCCGCGATCATTTAGCGTAATGCGGATTCCATCCAGCACATTATCTACATAATTTTCAATTGTTTTCAGATTACCGCTTGGATGGTAATAGACCCATATCCCTTGTCTTTTTCCGTTTTCGTCTGTCCTATTTGGATGGTATTTACTTTGGGCTGTAACACTTGAAATTCCAAATAATATCGAAAATGCTGAGATGAAAAATTTTTTTAAAAAATGCACCATTGAGTCGATTTTTTGCAAAAATAGAATTTTAGCTCATCAAAAGCTGTCAATACAATGTTATCAAACCTTTTTAGCTAAAAATGAAAAAGCCACCTTTTGAATGAGATGGCTTTATACCTGTGTTAATTAATTCTAAGCTTGCTCCTCAGTTACAGTTGACTCTTCTGTGATCAATAGAGCGTCTTTGGCCTCGTTTACTTCTACCACCAGAATAGATCCTTCTTTAAAGCGGTTGTTTATAATGTCTTCTGCCAACGGATCTTCCACATATCTCTGGATGGCACGTGCCAAAGGACGTGCACCAAACTGTGGATCGAAACCTTTCTCAGCGAGAAACTCTATGGCTGCGTCGCTCATCTTGAGCTTATAGCCGATCTTTTCAATTCGCTGTAGGAGTTTATTGATTTCAATGTGAATAATTTTGAGAATGTCTTCTTTTTTAAGGGTATTAAAGAGCACGATGTCGTCTATGCGGTTTAAAAATTCGGGTGCAAAGGCTTTCTTAAGGGCATTTTCGATCACGCTCTTTGTTAATGCATCCATGTTTTCTTCCTTTGCCTTGGTCACAAATCCCACACCGGTGCCAAAGTCTTTGAGCTGACGCGTACCGATGTTTGATGTCATAATGATTATGGTGTTTTTAAAGTCAATTTTGCGACCTAGCGAATCGGTCATCTGTCCATCGTCGAGTGCCTGCAGTAAGAGGTTAAAAACATCGGGATGTGCCTTTTCGATTTCATCGAGCAATACTACAGAGTAGGGTTTGCGTCGAACTTTTTCGGTCAGTTGACCTCCTTCTTCATATCCCACATACCCCGGAGGCGCGCCTATGAGACGCGAAACGGAGAACTTCTCCATGTATTCGCTCATATCGATGCGTATGAGTGCATCCTCAGAGTCAAACAGCGCTTTAGCGAGTTCTTTAGCCAGTTGAGTTTTACCAACTCCGGTAGGGCCGAGGAAGATGAAAGAGCCAATGGGTTTTTTGGGATCTTTTAGTCCGGCTCTGTTGCGCTGTATTGCTTTTACAACCTTTTTAACTGCCTCATCCTGACCAATGACTTTACCCTGCAGCTCGTCAGCCAGTTTGGCAAGTCTGCTGCTCTCGGCTTGAGCTATGCGTTGCACAGGTATGCCAGTCATCATAGATACTACTTCGGCCACATGGTCAGCAGTGACGATCTCTTTATTTCGCTTCACCTCTTCTTCCCATTCGCGCTGAGCTTCGAGCAGTTGATTTTCAATGCGTTTTTCATCGTCACGCAAACGGGCAGCATCTTCGTATTTCTGGCGTTTTACTACTTTAATTTTCTGCTCGCGAATTTCTTCGAGCTGTTTTTCAAGGTCGAGTATAGCCTGAGGAACTTTAATGGAGGTAATATGAACTCTTGAACCTGTCTCGTCGAGAGCATCGATTGCTTTATCAGGTAAGTGTCTGTCAGATACATATCGCTGTGTGAGATACACGCAGGCTTCGATGGCCTCGTCGGTGTACACCACGTTGTGATGCTCCTCGTATTTGTCTTTTATGTTTTTGAGTATTTGAATGGTTTCTTCAGGTGTAGTTGGTTCTACCATCACTTTTTGGAAGCGTCTTTCCAAAGCACCGTCTTTTTCTATGTATTGGCGGTACTCATCGAGTGTGGTAGCACCTATGCATTGAATTTCACCTCTAGCGAGTGCCGGCTTAAACATGTTTGAAGCATCGAGAGAACCAGTGGCACCACCGGCACCAACTATTGTATGGATTTCGTCGATGAAGAGTATGATGTCTTTGTTGCGCTCCAGTTCGTTCATGAGCGACTTCATGCGCTCTTCAAACTGTCCGCGGTACTTAGTACCTGCCACCATCGAAGCCAGGTCTAAGGCTACTACGCGCTTATCAAATAGTACACGACTTACTTTCTTTTTTACAATGCGAAGTGCGAGCCCTTCAGCAATTGCTGACTTACCAACACCTGGCTCTCCAATGAGTAAGGGATTGTTTTTCTTACGGCGCGAAAGTATTTGAGAGACGCGCTCTATTTCCTTTTCCCTACCTACGACGGGATCAAGTTTACCTTCTTCAGCCAACTGGGTAAGATCTCGGCCAAAGTTGTCAATAACGGGGGTTTTTGATTTTGTTTCCATTTTTCCTCCGGGTCTATTCATACTGCCGAAGCGCTCTCTGCGCTCAAACTCATCATCGTCTTCGTATGCACTCATGGAAATTTCTTCTTTGTATTTGAAATCTTCCGCTGAGGTAGGATCCTGAATTTTTAAGAAAGCCTGGCGAGCGCTTTCATAAGTAACTCCAAAATTTTTGAGTATGCGTACTACAGGGTCATCATTGTCCTTTAATATACATAGCAGTAAGTGGGCAGTTCGAATCTCAGGGCTATGAAGCAATTTTGCTTCTAATAAAGTAACCTTTAGCACCTTTTCTGCTTGTCGAGTAAGAGGAATATTCTTTTTGATATTGATGTTAGTCGAATAATTTGCTGGTATTAATGCCTCAATTCTTTTGCGCAGAGCTTGTATATCTACGCCCAGATCATGCAATATCTGGATGGCACTTCCTTCTCCCTCGCGAATAATTCCAAGCATAAGGTGCTCGGTACCAATCACATCGTGCCCCAGCCTGAGTGCCTCCTCTTTGCTGTAACTAATTACGTCTTTAACTCTTGGTGAAAAATTCTCTTCCATTGAAATATCGAAGTATTTAAATAACGAAATTCAGCCAAAATCTGTTTATCAAATGTAATGCATGAAAGAATCATGCAATTTTTACACCGGTTATATTTTTAACAAAAATCTGTGTAAAATTCGAAAAAGTGTGTAATGGTTCAAAAAGATTAAAGCTAACGAAATAGCTATTTTTGCCACTTTGACGAAAAAGCTCTATTTTTTGAGACATATTTGACATTATGGCAGAAAACGAAAGAATTATTCAGGTCAACATAGAGGAAGAAATGAAATCTTCCTATATCGACTATTCGATGTCGGTAATTGTATCAAGGGCCTTACCTGATGTGCGCGACGGTCTTAAGCCAGTACACAGGCGGGTGCTCTACGGAATGTATGAATTAGGTGTTTTATCCAATCGCCCTTATAAAAAGTCAGCCAGAATTGTGGGTGAAGTGCTTGGTAAATACCACCCGCACGGCGATAGCTCAGTGTACGACACCATGGTGCGCATGGCTCAAGACTGGTCAATGCGCTACACTCTGGTGGATGGGCAAGGAAACTTCGGCTCTATTGACGGCGATAGCCCGGCTGCTATGCGTTACACAGAGGCGCGTCTTCGAAAGATCGCTGAAGAAATGCTTTCTGATATTGAAAAAGATACAGTCGATTTTCAACTAAATTTTGACGATTCGCTCCAAGAGCCCACCGTTCTGCCCACAAGAATACCCAACCTACTCATCAACGGCGCTTCGGGTATAGCCGTGGGTATGGCCACCAATATGCCGCCCCACAACCTCAAAGATGCTATCGACGCCATAGTGGCATGTATTGATCAGCCTGATATCAGCATCGATGAACTAATTAAATACATCAAAGCACCTGACTTCCCCACCGGAGGAATTATTTATGGCTATGATGGTGTGAAAGAAGCCTATCACTCAGGTCGCGGAAAAATTGTGATACGCGGAAAGGCCAACATCGAAGAAATAGACGGGCGCCCGTGTATCATTGTGACAGAAATTCCTTATCAAGTCAATAAAGCGGAAATGATCAAAAAGACCGCTGATTTGGTTAACGAAAAGAAAATCGATGGCATATCAGACATCAGAGATGAAAGCGACCGCGACGGGCTCCGTGTTGTATATGTCTTAAAGCGCGATGCCATCCCGAATGTAGTGCTCAACCACCTCTATAAATACACCCCTCTTCAGAGCACCTTCTCAGTAAACAACATCGCCCTGGTAAACGGCCGGCCGATGCTCGTAAACATTAAGGAACTCATCCAGCACTTCATCGACTTTAGGCACAGTGTTATAATGCGCCGTGCGCGCTACGAACTCGACCAGGCAGAAAAGAAGGCTCACATCCTCGAAGGGCTTCTCAAAGTCATCTCTACTAAAGACGACCTCGACCGCGCTATTGACCTCATACGAAATTCAAAGAACGTAGATGAGGCTAAAACTGCCCTTATATCGGCATTTGAGCTGTCAGAAGTCCAAGCCAAGGCGATACTTGAGCTGCGCCTGCAGCGTCTTACTGGTCTGGAGCGCGAAAAAATAAAAGAGGAGTACGATGCCCTCATGAAAACCATCGCCTACTTAAAAGAGGTGCTCGAAAACCGCGAGCTTCAAATGAAAATCATCAAAGACGAACTGCTCGAAATTAAAGAAAAATACGGCGATGACCGTAAAACCACCATCGACTACTCCGGTGGAGACCTCTCCATAGAAGATATGATCGCCGATGAAGAGGTTGTAATCACCATATCGCACGCCGGCTACATCAAGCGTACCTCCCTCAGTGAATACCGCACACAGAGCCGTGGAGGTGTCGGTCAGAAAGGCGTAGCTACGCGCGATGAGGACTTTGTAGAACACATTTTTATGGCGACCAATCACAACTATTTACTGCTCTTTACTGAAGCTGGTCGCTGTTTCTGGTTGAAAGTGTATGAAATTCCGGAAGGGGGTAAAACTTCAAAAGGTCGTGCCATTCAAAACCTCATCAATTTACCGCCCGACGACAAAGTGTTGGCCTACATCAACGTAGATAACCTTTCAGACCAAGAATATCTGGACAAGCATTACATCACTTTGGTTACTAAAAAGGGTGTTATCAAAAAGACCACGCTGGAAGCGTACTCTCGCCCAAGAGCTAATGGCATCAATGCCATCACTATTCGCGAAGGCGACCAGCTGCTCGAAGCTTCCCTCTCAGATGGAAATTCCGAAATCATCATCGCAGTAAAATCCGGAAAAGCCATCCGCTTCCACGAGAGCACTGTTCGGCCAATGGGTAGGAATGCTGCCGGAGTAAAAGCTGTAACACTTGCTGATGAATCAGATGAAGTGGTGGGTATGGTCTGCGTGAGCGACCCCAATCGCGACATCCTGGTGGTTTCAGAAAACGGTTACGGTAAACGCACATCCATCGACGAATACCGAATTACCAACAGAGGAGCTAAAGGAGTAAAAACCATAAACATCACCGAAAAAACCGGTAAACTAGTAGCCATAAAAGACGTAACCAACGACGACGACCTCATTATTATTAACAAAAAGGGCGTGGCCATACGCTTTTCAGTAGCCGACCTTCGAGTGATGGGTCGCAATACTCAAGGGGTAAAGTTGATTAATCTAAAAAATGGCGATGTAATCGCCTCAGTGTGTCGGGTGCCCAGATCTGAAGAAGAACAAACAGATCAAAACAACGAGAATTCTATCTCTGAAAGCACCTCAGATAATGCTGAATAATAATAATCGTGCGTACTTTTGGCATACTTTTTAAATTTTTAAATTGAAATTCAAGCATATAACCATTATGAGAAAATCAATCATCCTTCTTTTTGTGGCAGCCGGTTTTGCTTCTGTAGCCCAGATTGGTCCTACGGTAAGCTCTGCCGTCATCGCTCTTGAGCGCAGAAATGACCTGGCCGATGCCAAGCGAAACATCGACAATGCGACAGCAAAGCTCAAAGAAGTAGGTACTTCCGGCATTAAACCCAAAGATTTAGCCAAGTACTACTATTACAATGGCAAAATACACCTTGAAATCTATCAATCACAAAATCAGGCTATCTCAAGTTTAGAGCCAAACGCCCTGGACATTGCTGCCGAAAACCTGAAAAACAACCTCGAATACGAAAAGTCCATCAATAAAAAATTCTTTTCTGAGCAGGCTGTAGCCGATATGTACACCGTTATTAATCTAATACAGCGCAGAGGTGAAAAAAATGCCAGAAACGAAAAGCTTGAAGAAGCTTACAAAGACTTTATGCTCTCTTTCGAGCTGGGTAAATCCCCAGGCATTGACATTATTGACACTGTGATGCTGTACAATGCAGCGCTGATGAAATTCAACGCAAAAGACTTCCCCGAGGCTATCCGTTTATTTAACCAATTGATCCAGCTCAACTACAAGGGCGTACAATATTTCGCATATGATAACGAGCAAAAGCGCGAAGTTCAATTTGGCTCCCCGAAAGAGTTGCAACGCAACATCAAGTTGAGACCCGATCGCTTCACAAATCCTCGCGAAGAGGGCGACATTCGTCCTGACCTCTACATCATGCTGGCTGTTGCTTACAAGAGCATCAACGACCAAGAGAATTATCTATCCATCTTAAAGAAGGCCCGCGCCGAATACCCGAATGAAGAACGATTCATCCGTGAAGAGCTCGACAGCTATATTAAAACTAAACAGTACGACAAGGCAGTGGCTAACCTGAGACTGTCGCTCCAAAACGAACCTAACAACAAGCTCTTCTGGTTTATTCTCGGTACAATTTATCACACCGAAATGAACGACCTAAAACAGGCCGAAGAAGCATATGACAAAGCCTTAGCCATTGATGAAAATTACGCCGACGTGCTCTACATGAAAGGTCTCATTTACATCACAAAAGCTAATGACTTGGTAGAGCAAATGAACAAGCTCGGCTTCAATGAAACCAAAAAGTATGAAAAGCTCAAAAGCCAGCAATTAGATCTCTTCCGCCAGGCGTTGCCCTTATTTGAAAAGGCGCATCAAATTAATCCAAAAGACAAAGACACTATCAAAGCTCTGCGCGAAGTGTACTACAAGCTCGGCAATGCACAAAAAGCTCTCGAAATGGATAAGCTGCTTCAGCAAGGATAGTACTAAACAGTAACCACTAAAAAAAGCGCTTAAGCCAACCGGTTTAAGCGCTTTTTTTATCCTCCTACATTTTTGGTTTTAATTTTTTTGGTGGCAAACCAGTTGGCCACCCCTTTTCGACAATTTCCTTGAAGCACAATTTCGCCGTCTTTTATACTACCTCCCGTGCTTAGCACTTTTTTAAGCTCTGAGGCAGTTTGTTCCAGATCCATCGAGGCTGGTAGATTTCGCACGATGGTCACTGGTTTTCCATTTCTTCCTTTTATCTCGTAGTGAAGCTCTACTACATTTTTGTCATTTGTTTCATTTCCATCATCCGTTGAATTAGCCAATACAGCTAAGGCTTCAAAAGGATTATACGAGGCATTGGTGCTATAAGCAAATGAATAATCCTCACTAATGTCTTTTGATTTTGACTTCTTCACGAGCGTTAAAACATTTTGAACAAAAATAAAAAAGCGCCATCGGTAGTGCCGTGGCGCTTGGGAATTTCAAGCAATAAATTTACACTGTGGCAGCATTAAGCTTATTTACATGTCTCATCAGCTTCGATTTAAGATTAGCTGATTTATTCTTGTGAATAATGCCTCTTTTCACAAGTTTATCGACCATTGAAATAACCTTGGGAAGCACTTGAGCGGCTTCGTTAGAATCGGTCATAGCTCTTAATTTTTTAACAGCATTTCTGGCTGTTTTATAGTAGTATCTATTGTGAAGACGTCTTTTTTCGTTTTGACGAATTCTCTTGAGTGCTGATTTGTGATTTGCCATTTTATCTAATCCAATTTTTTAACTGTAGCCCATAGGGGAATCGAACCCCTCTTTTCAGAATGAAAATCTGACGTCCTAACCGATAGACGAATGGGCCTAAAGGCTTTGTAGCCCATAGGGGAATCGAACCCCTCTTTTCAGAATGAAAATCTGACGTCCTAACCGATAGACGAATGGGCCTTACCGCAATCGGGCTGCAAAAATATATCACTTCGAGTATCTACCAAAAGTTAGCATGAAATATCTCAAAGATTTTATTACTTGATTTTCAATAATTTATCACAAATGCAAACCACATAAGATGCGTATTAATTATTCATTAAGACTCTAAAAAGGTGTGAAACTTTGGTACCTTTGCTTCAGAGAAACAAAATCGTGGTAAACTATACTACCACTTCTTTGTCTATTCTTTGATTTTGGAAAAAACGGAAAATGAACAGTCAATCAAAAACTGTTTCAGCACTCTTAAAGGATTACGAAGCAGCTGATTTGTCAATTCACTTAAATGAACTTTTAAAAAATCCCTCATCAAAACACTTTCATCTTCATGGGGTTCAGGGCTCACTCATCTCATTAATAACGGCACTTACATTTAAATTTTCAGCAAAAAATTGTTTGTTAGTCTCTCCATTTAACGATGAGTCGTCCTATTTGTATAACGACTTGCGGGAGCTGGTTGGTCAGGAAGGGGTTTTTTACTTTCCACCTTCGCACAAGCAACCCTACGAGACAGAAGAAACAGACAACGCTAACGTGCTCCTGCGTGCTGAAACATTAAGCCGTATAGCTACTAATCCACAACCCTGTATAGTAGTAACCTCTGCCGACGCTTTTTTTGAAAAGGTAATTTCTCAGAAATCACTTGCCCGGCAAATGATCGAGGTGCATGTGGGAATGATTTTGAGCATTGACTTTTTAAACGAAACCTTGTTTGAATATGGCTTTGAACGCGTTGATTTTGTTACAGAACCAGGTCAGTTTAGTATTCGCGGTGGTATCGTCGATGTATTCTCATATGTAAATGAACATCCTTACAGATTGGAATTTTTTGGAGATGAAGTAGAGAGCATTCGACTGTTTCAGATCGATACGCAACTGTCTTTCTCCAAGGTTGATAAAGCTCTGTTGTTACCCAACATCGAAAACAAGCTGGTTGAGGACCAGCGCCTGTCGCTCGCAGAAGCTATGGCTGAAGACAAAACCATAGTGCTCATGGTGGATAGTCACCAGATTTTGGCGAGGATGAATCAACTCATGGAGAATGCCCGGCAGAAATTCCAATCGCTTAGCTCTCCGATTCGCCGTCTGGCACCTGAAAATTTATTTATTTCAGGAGATGATTTTTTTGAGTGGTTACAGTCAAAAAATTCAAAAACAATCGAATTTGGTAATTCAACATCCTTTAAAGAAGTTGCATTTTTAGATTTTTCCTGCAGTCCGCATCCAGTATTTCATAAAAATTTTGAAACCCTCTCAGAGTATCTACATCAAAAAAATGCGGAGGGATATGAAGTGACCATCAGTTGCAGCAGTGCCCGTCAAATGGAGCGCCTGCACTCTGCATTGAGTGAACACGGTTGCTCAGCCGAATTTTATACCACTTTGGTCACCCTGCACGAAGGTTTTGAAGATCACACCCACCGCAAAATACTGCTTACTGACCATCAGATTTTTGAACGTTTTCACCGTTTTAAAATCAAGAATTTTTACGAGCAGAAACAGGCTATTACTCTCAAAGAGCTCACATCGCTGCAATATGGCGATTACGTAGTGCACATTGATTACGGCATTGGGAAGTTTGCCGGGCTCCAAAAAATCGAAAACGATGGCAAGGTTCAAGAAGCCATTAAGCTTATCTACAAAGACAATGACGTGCTCTACGTGAGCATCCACGCTCTGCACAAAATATCAAAATACAACAGCAAAGAAGGCACCGAGCCCACTCTAAGTAAACTCGGCACGGCTACCTGGGCCAAAAAGAAGGAAGCTGCCAAACGAAAAGTAAAAGAACTAGCCTTCGACCTTATACAGCTCTATGCAAAACGCAAAGCCAGTAAAGGCTTTGCGTTTTCACCCGACAGTTATCTACAAGCTGAGCTCGAGGCTTCCTTTATCTATGAAGATACACCGGATCAGCTCAAAGCTACTGCCGACATTAAGGCAGATATGGAAAGCGATACACCTATGGACCGCCTGGTGTGTGGCGATGTGGGCTTTGGAAAGACAGAAGTAGCAATACGCGCAGCCTTCAAAGCAGCTGTAGATGGCAAACAAACAGCCGTATTGGTGCCTACTACCATTCTCGCCTTTCAGCATTACAAGACTTTCTCAAACCGCTTAAAAAACTTCCCCGTCAAAGTAGAATACTTGTCGCGCTTTAAAACTCCCAAACAACAAAAAGAAATACTTGAAAAGCTCGAAAAAGGAGAAATTGACATCATCATCGGCACTAATCTATTGGTTAGCGACCGAGTAAAATTCAAAGACCTTGGCCTGCTTATCATCGATGAGGAACAAAAGTTTGGGGTAGCCGTAAAAGAAAAACTGAAAACACTTCGCGTAAACATCGATACTCTCACCCTAACAGCCACTCCTATACCTCGCACCCTTCAGTTTAGCTTAATGGCGGCTCGCGACCTTTCGGTGATGACTACTCCCCCGCCCAATCGTCAACCTGTCGACACACAAATCATTACCTGGAACGAAGAAGTCATCCGCGATACCATCATTCAGGAGCTGCAGAGAGATGGACAGGTGTATTTCATCCATAACCGTATTGAAAACATATACGAAATCGCCGGCCTGTTACAACGGCTGGTGCCAGGTGCCAACATTGCTGTAGCCCATGGACGGATGGAGGGTAATAAATTGGAAGAAATCCTTTTAGGCTTTATGGAAGGTGACTACGATATACTGGTTAGTACCTCTATCGCTGAAAACGGCCTTGACATCCCGAATGCAAACACCATTATAATAAATCAAGCTCACAACTTCGGTCTGAGCGACCTGCACCAGCTGCGCGGGCGCGTTGGTCGAAGCAACAAAAAAGCTTATTGTAAGCTCATTGCTCCTCCTCTCTCGAGCCTTCCGGAGTTTTCGCGAAAGCGCCTTAAGGCTATTGAACAATTCAACGACCTCGGAAGTGGTTTTCAAATTGCCCTTAAAGACCTCGAAATCAGAGGAGCTGGAAACTTGCTCGGCGGGGAGCAAAGCGGATTTATCTCCGATATTGGTTTTGAAACGTACCAAAAGATTCTCGAAGAGGCAATACAAGAACTTAAAGAAAACGAATTCAAAGACTTATACGAAACCGAACTTTCCAAAAATGTAACTCCCAAAGAATGCAGTATAGAGACCGATATCGAAGTACTCTTTCCTGATGAATACATCAACAAAACAGAAGAGCGCTTTAGGCTATATCAGCAACTCGACCAGGTGCAAAACGAAGATGAACTGACAAAATTTGAAGAAGAACTCGTGGACCGGTTTGGCCCATTACCTCAACCAGCAGCAGAACTGCTTAACAGCATAAAACTTAGATTGCTCGCGCGCGAATGCGGTTTTGAAAAAATTACGATCAAGCAAGGTGTTTTTCTTGGATATTTTCCTCAGAATCCTAAGCACCCTTTCTACCAAAGCGAAAAATTCAAGCAAATGTTACAAAACATTTCTATGTTTAGACACATTCAATTAAAGGAAAAAAACGAAAAGCTCTTTTTGCGCATTGATGCCATAAATAGCATTAAAAGCGCTATGGAATGGATAGTGAAAATTGCTCGCCACCCCATGCCTGCCTCATTGACGTAAAGAAATTTTGACAAGATTACAAGATTGATGAGCATTAAACAATTTCCAAAATTTTTCGATTAACGAAATGCAATAATTTTTTTTATCGAATGTTAAATGATTTAGTAATATTGTTGCCCGAAAAATAGTTAACCAATATACCTGTTGACTATTTTTGTGAAAACAAATGACAATCCTGTAAAACCTGGTATAATGTCGATCAGAGGTAAAACTCTAATTCAAATTATTGCACTTATTTCCTTTTTAGCGGGTGTTAAGGCTCAAGACGCCCATTTTTCTCAATACTACGCCAATCCCCTTTATTTGAACCCAGCATTTGCCGGTGTAGCTCGCTGTCCGAAGGTGCATCTGAATTATCGATCACAGTATCCCATCGGAAATGTGTATCAAACCTTTTCAGCTTCTTACGACCAATATTTCGACAATTTAAAAGGTGGTATTGGATTTTTAGTGCTGCGAGACGAAGCCGGAGACGGCACCCTCAACACCACTGAAATTGGGGCCATCTATTCCTACCATCTACAGGTATCGAGAACATTTTCGGTACTGGCTGGTTTCCAGGCCAACTTCAGGCAGAGAACACTCGAATGGGGCAACTTCCGCTTTCCGGATATGATCGACCCCTTTTATGGATTTGTAAAACCTACAGAAGAAGTAGGGCCTGATCGCGTTCAAAACAACCACGTTGACTTAGCCGTAGGTTTTATAGGTTACTCCAAAGATTTTTACATTGGAGTCGCCGGTCATCATCTGACACAGCCTGATGAGAGTTTTTTCGTAGAAAGCAAGCTTCCTTTTAAGCTCACCATCCATTCAGGGGCTAATATTCCTATCAGCCGCAGAAGATTGTATGGAGAATATCAAAGCGTTTTAATACCAAACATTGTAATCCAAAATCAGGGGTCTTTCTGGTCGTTTTTTGGAGGGCTCTCGTTTAATTATGCAGCTATTACGGGCGGATTAGGTCTCAGACATGGCAATACCAACCCTGATGCCCTCGTTATATTACTTGGATTAGCGCCCTCTGAAATGCCCTGGAGAATCGGATATAGCTACGACTACACCATTAGTAAGCTCACCAATGCCCTCGGAGGAGCGCACGAAATCTCGCTAATGTATCAGTTTGCCTGTCCGAAAAAAGTCAAAAAAATTGAACCTTTGCGTTGTCCAAAATTTTAATCTTTGCAAAATCGTATAAAAGAGCATATGAGAAACCTTTTGCCACTTGCCTCATTAGCCCTTGTAGCTCTCATAAGCAGCTGTGGAAAACCTAAATCAAGCACCACTGGCTGGAGAATCAACGACACAAAACACGGGGGCTTTATGGCCAATTTGAAATTTAAAGGCCAAATGACCGGCCCAGGTCTCGTATTTATCGAAGGAGGCACCTTTACGATGGGTCGCGTAGAAGAGGATGTAATAAAGGATTGGAACAACATACCTAGGCAGGTTACAGTGTCGTCTTTTTACATGGACGAGCACGAGGTTACCAATCTGGCATATCGCGAATACCTCTACTGGCTACAGAGAGTTTTTGACCTCGATTATTTTCCAGAAATATATCGTTCTGCACTTCCAGATACGCTTGTGTGGAGAGATAAGCTCGCCTACAACGAGGCCTTAGTAGAAAACTACCTCCGCTATCCGGCATACAACTTCTATCCGGTAGTAGGCGTAAACTGGGAGCAAGCTATGAAGTACTGCGCCTGGCGTACCGACCGCGTGAATGAAATGATCTTAATCGAAAAGGGTGTACTTTCACCGCTTAACGACCAAAAAGATGCAGATCACTTCGATACCGAAGTATATCTCTATCTACCGGGTGAATACACTCAGCAAAACAAAAAAGGATTAAAAGACTACCGCCCAAACAGCCCTTATGGAAAGGAAGGTCGCCCTGTAACAATCGAAGATGGCATTCTGCTACCGAAGTATCGCCTGCCAACAGAAGCCGAATGGGAATACGCTGCTTACGGTAACATTGGCAACCGTCAATTCGACAGATTGTACGAAGGCAATAAGTTTACCTGGGCTGGTAACTCAATGAGAAATTCAGATAGCCGTTCGCGAGGCGATATGCTTGGAAACTTTAAGAGAGGCCGTGGCGACAACATGGGTCTTGGTGGCTGGCTTAACGACCAGGCTGACATAACCATGCAAGTGAAATTCTACCCACCAAACGATTTCGGTCTTTACGATATGGAAGGCAACGTGGCTGAATGGGTAATGGACGTATACAGACCTTTGAGTTTTGAAGACATTACTGACTTCCGACCCTTCAGAGGTAATGAATTTACAACCTTCGACACCGATTATCAGGGTGCTGGCGAACTTACTGTACTACAAGAAGCTCAGGTAGATCAAAATGGAAAAATTGTAAGACTGCCTGGCCAACTCCCCATTCGCCCTGTAACAGAGCAAGAAAACCTGAATCGTAGAAACTATCAATACAGCGACTACCGCGATTACCTCGATGGCGATGTAGAATCGAGCATTTACTACAGCAAAGATGTACCTCAAGGCGAGTCGCCAATGTATGATTACAACAAAACAACCCTCATCGGAAATACAGTGCGCGTGGTAAAGGGAGCTTCCTGGAAAGATAGACAATACTGGGTAAGCCCGGGTACCCGCAGATTTATGGAACAGACTGTGGCTACTGACTGGATTGGTTTCCGCTGTGCAATGGATCGCCTGGGTATGCAAAACGACCTTAAACGCAAAAAGACATCTAAGAAGCCCAAGCGCCAGAAATTTAGACCCTATCGCATGAGCCGATAAACTTTTTATTCAAAAGGATTAAAACCTCCGTTCCGAAAGCACGGAGGTTTTTTTATTTCTTTGCACTGTTATGAAATGCTATTTGCCAAACTTTTTAACCCTTCTCAACCTGCTCTGTGCATTACCAGCTATAGAATCGGCATTGGTATATAATTTTTATGGTACTGCATTTTGGATGGGTTTGAGTTTAGTTTTCGACTTTTTTGACGGATTAGCAGCCAGGGCGTTGGGTTGCACTTCTCCATTGGGAGCACAGTTAGACTCCTTGGCCGATGTGGTGAGCTTTGGGGTGGTGCCGTCATTGGTACTCTACAAAGTGCTTCAAACCTATATACCGCCTGAAGTTCCTGAACTGGGTCTGCTGCCCTATCTGGCCTTTGGTATTGCTGGTGGAGCAGCCTATCGACTCGGCAGATTTAATGTAGATGCTAGTCAAACGTTAGATTTTAAAGGATTACCCACACCTTCCATGGCCATTTTTGTATTAGGGATTCCATTTTTTATTGAAAGCAAAGGACGCGATATTTTAAGCCTACCTATGTTGGCACTTCTGCCAATATTTCTCATTTGGATCATGAATTCAAATATTCGTCTTTTTGCATTGAAATTTAAAAGGAATGACACCTACCTCTGGCTTAAACTTTTATTTTTATTACTTTCCTCTGTTGGATTGCTATTATGGAAATTGGCTGCTCTCAGTTTTGTGATACTTTTGTACACCCTTTTATCCATAGTTTTTTACAGACCATCAAAAAAAATAAAAAATGAAATTTCGAGTTGAAGTTAACGTAATGCCACACCGCTCTCTTCTTGATCCTCAAGGAAAAGCTGTGTGCAACAACCTGCCAAATCTTGGAATTACCGGGGTAGAAGAAGTCCGAATCGGTAAACACATTCAACTCGAACTCGAAGCAGCCTCAGAGGAAGAAGCAAGAGAAAAAGCTGAAATTTCTTGCAAAAAGATTTTAGCGAATCCAATTACCGAGTATTACGAATTCACGATTCATCCCTTAAACTAAAAAATTTCAGGAAGTACCTCTCAAACTGCCTACGTAGTTCAATTTCGTTTTTTTAAAATTTTAGCTGTTAGGATAAGATGGAAATCTTTTAATCTATGCGCTGATAATCAATAATTTTTTAAAATTAGAAACAATTTTTAGTCAGTTAAGTCAACTACAAGTTAACCAAACTCATTTCAACTGTGCATACTTTGCACTGTTAAGAGGGTCAATTTCATTAAGTACGTTTCGAAGATTCACTGTATTAATGGGTTCGCCCCCAGAAAAAATTCCCGCAATCTCATCAGCTTTTGCCTGGAAGAAGATTTGAAGCAAGATGCTTTGTGGGCGCTTTTTGTACACAGGTTGAAGAGCCAAAAGCGCTTCACTGATTTTTTCTTTACCCTCCTTAATGCGACTGTTTGAATGTAACACATCGATACCGAGCCTGTGATAGGTGTAAAGAGCCTGGAGAAAATCGCCGGTTGTACTGTGATTTAGGTGTTCGGCAATCCAAAATCGATTTCGAAAGCCTCGGCCATCGTCGCGCCATCCCGGGAATCTGCCTTGGCTTTGCATGAAATTTACAATGTTTTGCATCATTTCAAACTGTTCTTTACCCGCTCCGAGAGCGAAAGTAGCATTATCAAAACCAATGATCATGTAAGCATAAAAAGCCATTATGGCTACCAAATTGTTATCGACGTTTTGAGGATTAAACTCAAGGCGCTCAAACTCTGTGTAGGGAAAGTAAATATCGACATCCTGATAGTTGATGACGGGAGAGTTATAGGAAGTGCCATAGGCTGGCCTGCTATATTGGATTTGCAGCTTGCCTTGAAATTCGTTAGGCGAAGGCTCAAGTTCAAGGATAAGGGTGAAGTTGCACTCAATGCGCTCTTGTGGAGCATAGCGCGCACCTGTCCAGCGCGTATTGTTGAGAAATTCGTAAAGCGAATTTTCAAGAGTTTTGAAAATACTTATGTTGCTGCGCTGAATCTGCTGGTGATTCACTGTGACGCGTGCATTCAGCTCTTGGGCTAAGAGCTCATGGACACTAAAAAGCAATTGAAAAATTACAAATGCAGTGATTTTAGAAACATATCCCATAGCCAAGACGCTAACTTTTCTTTTAAAACGAGCTGACTGGTAGCTGTAGTACCGTCTTTAAACAATACAGAGACTTGATTGGTGGGTGTGGAAAATCCGGTTGCTTGACTTGGCGAATTCAAAACAATGGCATCCACATTTTTATTTATGAGTTTTTTTCGGGCATTTTCGATCTGATTTTCGGTTTCCAAAGCAAACCCAATAAGCACTTGGTTCTCTTTTTTACGCTTCCCTAAGGTGGCGAGAATGTCTGGGTTTTTTTCCAGTTCAATAAGAAGGTTCTGTTCGTTTTTTTTGATTTTTTGTTGAAAGGTAACCTTCGGTCTATAGTCGGCTACGGCAGCAGAACAAATGACTATATCTGAATCAGCTGACAGTGGCAAAAACACATCGAGCATTTCAAGTGCGCTTGTCACATGCTTTACCGTAAAGGGAAAGATATCGTTTTTATACCTTGTAGGGCCGAGAACAAGGGTCACTTCAGCACCTCTTTTATGAGCTTCCCATGCAAGAAAGACAGCAGTATCGCCTGACGAGTGATTTCCAATAAAGCGGACTGGGTCAATGTACTCATAGGTTGGACCCCCGTTTATGAGCACTTTTTTTTTAGCAAGACTTGATTTGGCTGCAAAAAACTGCTCAATATGCTGGAAGATATGCTCAGGCTCTGCCATACGCCCCTTGCCCTCAAGACCGCTTGCGAGGGGACCCACTTCTGCATCTATCAGGTAATTTCCAAATGATTGAAGGCGAGCGATGTTTTGCTGTACTGCAGGATGTGCGTACATATCTAGATCCATCGCTGGTGCGAAGAATATGGGACACCGTGCACTCAAGTAGGTGGCCAACAACAAGTTGTCGCACAGCCCGTTGGCCATTTTTGAAAGGGTATTGGCTGTGGCCGGGGCTATCACCATTACATCAGCCCAGAGACCGAGCTCTACATGATTGTTCCATTGACCGGATTCTGGTTCGAAGGTATCAGTATAAACTGGTCTTCCGGTAAGGGCGGAAAGTGAAAGTGGCGTTACAAAATCGCGGGCTGAAGGCGTCAATACGACCTGTACTTCAGCTCCAGCTTTTACAAAAAGCCTAGCCAGGTGAATAGATTTGTAGGCAGCTATTCCACCTGTGATACCCAGTAGAATTTTCTTACCTGCCCACATCAGGCATTTTTAGCTTCGGCTTCGGCGTAGCGGTAGTAAATTTCACCATCAAGCCACTCTTGCAAGGCCATCAGATGGGGCTTTGGCAAACTCTCATAGTAACGCGAAAGTTCTATCTGTTCCCTGTTTTCAAATACCTCTTCTAATATTTCGGAAGCAGATTCAAATTCTTTCATTTTGTTATTGATCTCCAACTTAAGCTCATCGGCGATCTGAGCAGCTCGCTTAGATATGATGATGATAGCTTCATAAATGTTACCTGTCGGGGCTGCTACTTTTTCGATGTCAACGGTAGCAGTGATTCTTGGGGCGTTCAGCTTCTTTTTAGATTCCATATTCCGATTGATTCTCTTTTAAAAATTGAATTTGTGACAGTGCTCTTTCTTTGATTTCGCGTGCCTCTTTCGCAAATTTACTTTCGGGATAGCGCTCCAAAAAGTCGTCGCAGGCAGTTTTAGTTTCTATGAAGCGCTGAAGTTTTTTGCTTTCGACCGAAAACCGCGCTAATTCGTAATTGCTTCTCAAAAGAAGTAAGAGTATTTCTTCCCGAAATTTGGTTTCAGGGAAGTCGTTCAGTACATTATTGAGGGCTACCACAGCAGCCTGGTATTGCATGGTGGTATAGTATTGTTTGGCGCGTTCAAAGTTTTTTCGCTCCAGTTTACGTCGCAATTCGATGATCAGTTCGTTGCATTGGTCGATTCTGCTGCTGCGCGGATGGGTATTGATGAAGAGCTGCAGCTCGTTAATGGCCTTTAGTGTATAAGCCTGGTCGAGAGAATAAACAGGCGACTCCAGATAATAGCAATAGCCCGTCATAAACGCAGCTTCCTCAGCATACTTGCTCTGGGGAAAAGTTTTGTAAAAATTTTTAAAGTGATATGCTGCCAACAGGTTGTCCTCCATCTTATAGAGGTTCATACTATAGTAATAGTACACCTCTTCTGCCTGTGCGGTACCGCGGTAGAGGTTCAGCAATTCGTCAAAAAGGGGGTAAGCTTTGTTGTATTTTTTGCGTTCAAAATACCTTTTGGCCATGTCAAACTTGTAATTCAAGTCGTTTGACTTGAGCACTTTGTTGTACTCACTGCACGATGTACCGACCAAAGAAAGTAATGCAAACAGAATGAGGAATTTACTAACTTTCATAAAGCCCGCAAAAATAGATAAGTTTTGGAAAAAGAAACCAAAGCTCTAAGTGCTTTATTGGCTGATAGTTGTGTTTTTAGGGAATGTTTTATGGATCACAGGTAATCTTTTATTTTCCTGCATTTTGAATTTTTAAGAGCAATATTTCAGTAAGAGTCACATCTTCGCCTGCTTCGCGACCTAAGGCAACAGACCGTTCTGCCCACTGACGGGCCTCTTGCCAGTAGCCGAGGCGGTAAAGCAAATGAGCTAATGTATCAGTATTGTAGAACTCTTCGCGTATTTGCACCGACTTTCGCGCCCATGAGAGGGCATATTTAAGCTCTTTTTTCGAAGCATCCGGATTTTCGTATATCTCCCAAGCGGCATTGTTGAGCTGGTCGGCATTTTCTATGTATTTTTCATATAATATGTTGTCTATTTCAAGCAATTTCTTGTGATTGTTTTTGTTCTTCTCGGCATAACGCTGAGCCGTGAGCATCACGCGATCTCTAACAAATACGTTTTCATTAGATTTCAAAAATCGTTCGGCCACTGAGTTGTCGTATTTTTTGTCGTCGATCTTTCTGGCAAACGATTTGGCGAGTTTTACATAAAAAAATTCTTTGAGCGAGCGCTGGTAATCGGGATACATCGCCAAGGCTGTGATTACCGTATTGTAGTTATCAAAAATGCCCTTTGTGTATGGGTCGCTGCAATCTTCAGTTCTGCCGGAGTAGTCGAGCAGTACTGAGAGAATGTCTATATCTTTCCAATCTTCGGGAGTCATCAAATCCAGATATTGCCTCAATCGCTTTTCGTCGCTTTCCCCCTGTTCGTTCAATAGTACCAGATACTTTCTAAGTATATTTTTATCAACTTGTTCCGACGATTCTATCAATTTTTTTATCGTGCTGAAGCGATTGTCTTCGTTCATGAGTTCTTTGGTCTCTTTTAGCAGTCGAAAAGCTTCTCTTGCTCCTAAGAGACGGTGAATTTCATTTCCTTCGGCATCAAAATAAAGCAAGGTGGGATAGGCCTGAACATTGTATTTTTTGGCAAAGTCAATGCCTTCGCCTTTTTCCATGTCGATTTGTAGGCTTACAAAGTTTTCGTTGTAAAACTTCCCGAGCTCGCTGTCCGGAAAAACTTCGCGCGCCAACCATTTGCAAGGGCCGCACCAAGTAGTATAGGCATCTACAAAAACGAGTTTACCTTCGTTTTTTGCCTTAACTAGTGCTTCGGCAAAGGTGCCGCTTTCAAATCGAATTCCTTGAGAAAAAATCTGAAAACCAACAAGGTAGAGAAAAAAAAATGAGTGTTTCATGCAATCGTATTATAAATCAAAAACGGATGTTTTCCGCTTTCTGATATAGTATCTGATTTCTTTGATGAACAGCAAGATCATGTAGAGAATTACCGGAGATCCCATTGTGAGAAAGGCGGCATAGATGAAAAACAAACGGATTCTCGCAGCTTGAATTCCCAAATAATCACCCAATCGTTCACATACCTCGAAACCAAACTTCTCAAAGTAACTTCGCAGATGTTCGATTTCTCTGTTCATGATTTGATGATCTTATATCCGATGGAACAAAATAAACACTTTTTCGGAACACAGTAGAAATTTCTTAATTGCAATAGTCCTTGACTTTCTAAAGCACTTTTGTTTTGAAATCCTGAGGCAGTCATGTGCCGAATAAAGCGGTTGTTTTCAGATGGAAGTTGCTCCAGCCATTCCAAAGGAATGTTTTGTAAGTCGGCATTGTCTGTGTTTTTGCCAAAACTTAACATAATTGGTATTACTGCATTAATGAGGATGCGATTGATCAAGTCATTTCCCACCTTTTTCGGAACGTCCTTCTCAGTAGGTACGCCAAATCGATAGTGGGTATTCCAATAGGGCGAAGCTTCAACAGCTAGGATATTTTTTAAGTGCTCTAAATCTGGTCTTTTAAATACAGCTTGCACCAATTCATCCCATCGCAATAAAAGAGCAGCTAACTGAGAAATACGAATGGTAGGAAAGCTAACCGGCTGTAGGCGATGAAACTTCCACATGTGGGCCGGCAGACAATCGTCGATTTGGTGTTTTGCTTTCAGGTAATGGAATTCACGCAGGAGTTTTTCCGAATATTCATCTACGGGAGTATCTGGCAAAAGAGATGCTAAGCCATACAAAAGAGCTTCGATCGACAGCCTTTCGTCGGCAAGTTGCACAACTTTAGAAAGGGGAACGCGAATTGCTAAAGACTGCATGGGCTGCGTATTGGCCTTAAGGCCAAAAGCTTTAAACACCTCCGACAAAAGCCATTTGTGATAATCGTAATCGAGCGAAGCTAGTACTTCGGATTTTTCCAGTTGTTTTTGTTCCAGTCGCTCAATAGCTGCTCGGCTTATCATTGCCATTTTGGTTTTGTCATCTACATTTTTAATCTGGTTCGCACAGGCTATTTCATCGGTTGAGGTAAGCAGGTTTTCTGCTTTGTTTACGATCTCAGGTTCCAAATAGTTCTTAAGCTCTAAAATAGGAGGTTCACTAGGGTCTAGAGGAAAAATATCAACTGAATGCACCACATGCAATACCACGTTTCTATAAGCTTGGTCGAGGTGATGACCATGCTGACGCCACTGGGAGGCGTGTACGTGTATTTCAACATTTCCTGCCCACAACTGCCCGTCGATTCTGATGCGAGCATTTTGAAAATCAGGACCTGAGTCGTGATTTTGATACCCAGGATGTAGTATTTCTACCGGTTTGCCGTCAAAAGTCTTTAACAAAAGGGGTTTAAACAATCGGTTTTTCCACACAAAGTGCAAAACAGATTCGCGCATGTGTACATTTGTGAATTTACTTACATTTTAAGAAAAGGAATAACAAAAGTGTTAAAAAATTTTAAATAAAGCGCTATGCTCGGCGACATGGCGTAATTTTTTCATTCACTATTTTCTATAAAATCATGAATATGAGAAAGATAAGGTTACTTGTTTTATTTTCTATCGCCGTTTCTCTCACCGGCTGTGCAGTCATCAGACAGGGTGACGTAGGTGTTAAAAGAACTCTTGGCAAAATTTATAAACGGGAGCTGCAACCTGGTCTGGTGCTTTACAATCCCTTTATAAGTACAATAATGCGCGTACCTACCCGTACTACCAATATTGAGATAAGGCTCGACCTGCCCAGTAAAGAGGGGCTTAATGTGAAAGCCGATATTTCAATTCTTTATCACGTAAATGAACGAAAGGCTACAGATGTGATTGGTACCATAGGCAAGGACTATGAGACCAGTATGATACTGCCAGTATTCAGAGCTGCTGCTGCAGATGTCACCGCAAAGTTTATGGCAAAAGACATGCATACCGGTAACAGATTAGGCATTGAAAACGAAATCCGTAACAAAATGGCTGAGATTCTCGAGCCTCGCGGATTTGTGATCGAAGCTGTACTGCTTAAAACCATCATGCTGCCGCCCGGACTCTACCGCGCCATCGAAGAAAAACTCGAAGCCGAGCAAGAAGCTCAGCGAATGGAATTTGTGCTGCAGCGAGAAAAGCTCGAAGCTGAGCGGAAGCTGGTAGAGGCTAAAGGTATAAGAGATGCAAACAGAGTAATTTCTGAAGGATTGACTCCCATCATCATTCAATACAAGACGATCGAAGCCTATCGCGAACTCTCAAAATCGCCCAATACAAAGATTATCATCGGCAGCGGAAGCCAGCCGATTCTCCTTCAGCCATAGTGTTGGTGATGGATTTTGGTTAGCAGGAAGGCCGGCATTCTATAAAAGCCGGCTTTTTTTATTTTAAGGCTTCTACAATACGCTGAGCCAGTATTTCAGCCAACTTCACATGACTCTGAAAGCTCCAACCGGCAATATGAGGGGTAATCATTACTTTGGGATGCTGAACTAAGTATTGAAAATCAGCCGGTAGCTGTTCCTGTTCCAGACCCTCGAAAGAAGTTTTTTCGTATTCGAGCACATCGAGACAAGCTCCGAGCACTTTACCGCTCTTCAAACCCTCTACCAAACTGTGGGTATCAACGCATTGGCCACGTGATGTGTTGATCAGATAAAACGGCTTGTGCATGCGGTAAATCCAACGGCTGTTGATCAGATGGGTAGTTTCGGCAGTTAGAGGTATGTGTAATGATACAATATCTGCTTCCTCTTGAATTCGATATTCGTTTGTTTCTATGATATTGCCATTTGAAAAGCCGGTTTTGTATTTGTCGTAGACCAGCACTTTTACCTCAGGAAAAGTACTCACCAACCGGGCAAAGGCTGAACCTGTGTTCCCGTATCCGATTATGCCGACCGTCTTGCCCGACAACTCCTCTCCCCTGTTCTCTTCGCGCTTCCATTGATTAGACTTGACCTCGGCCGATGCTTTGCATAGGTTGTTGAATACCGAAAGCAACATGCCTAGAGCGTGCTCAGCCACAGCTTGTCGATTGCCTTCGGGTGCGTGTACACATCGGATGCCCTTTTCAGTGGCATAAGCCACGTCGATGTTTTCCATGCCACTGCCGTAACGTCCAATTACCTGTAGTGTAGAAGGCATTCGATCGATAAAATCCTTATCTATCTGAAATCTGCTGCGTATTGTCAAGGCATGGATTCCGTCCAATCTGCTTAAAATTTCCTCCTTGTCAAATGAGGTGAGATCCACTATATGAAATCCGCGCTTAGTGATAAGTTCCGTAAAGCGCGGGTGAACGGTATCTAAGAGCGCTATAGTTTTCACTTTTTGTACTTATTGCCTGAGATGTGTTTTTGTCTATCGCACTTGTGAGTACTCACGGAAAAGCCCCTTAAGCTTCGGTGCTTGGTGGCGCGCCCGGATACGCGCTCTCGCCACATCCTGAAAGACGATGGCTTCATATTACGACGCATGATGTCGATAACGTCCTTCTCAGCCAGGCCAAACTGTGCCTCTATCGCTTCGAAAGGCGTTCGGTCTTCCCAGGCCATTTCGATTACGCGATCCAAAATTCTGGGATTGGCCTCCACCCATTTGATACGATCGCTACTGTTCGTCTTTTGAGCCAATTTCACCGTTTTTGTACGATAAAAACAAACCGGCGCCAAAAAGGATTAGAAAACCAATCGAAGCAAAGCGCGCGTACTGCTCGCCTTTCAGGTAGCTCTCCGGCTCAAAGCGAAACTCTACTTCGTATTGACCTGCAGGCAGCTCCATGCCACGCAAGGCATAGTTTACGCGTATGTGCCGAGCCTCTTTGCCATCGATGTAGGCCTTCCAATCGCTGCCAGAGCCCTCGTAATAAATTTCTGAAAAAACGGCAAACTGGCTGCCTGAAGGATTACTTACCGAATACCTGAGCACATTCGGGGTGTAAGAGGTGAGCTTGATTTCTGCTCCATCAGGACTGTAATCATTTTTTGTTACTCGGCCTTTGTAGCGTTCGTCGATCACAACAGTTGTTTTTGGATCAAAGGGTGCATTGAGCGCTCCAATTTCTTCGTCGGCGTTCTTTGCCCAGCGTATTTCTCTTACAAACCACGCATTGCCACAGGCATTCGGATTAAATTGGGGCTGGTCGTTTGAAATGATGTACTTCGTATTTAGCATGTTAAAGACAGCCTCATTGCCCTTGCTCAGGTGGGCATCGATCAAGTCCTGATATCTGCCCAGCTTGGCACCGTGATAACCGGCAATCGAATGGTGGTGATAGCTCGTAAATGCATCGCTGGTAAGGCCTCGCTGCGCATTGAAGACCCTAAAATGCGGATCGGGATCCTGGCTTATCTGAATATTGGCTTGGGTAGGTCTCAAAGGTTTTTCAAATTCTTGCTGAGACACGAAGTCCTTCCAACTCAAGTGCTGAAGAGTAAACGACCACTGATCAAACAACACGAGTGCACCAAGAATCAAGGGTAAAACCTGAGCCTTTACAAATCCTTTTAAATGCGCCCAAAGTGCACCAGCTGCAAGCAGTACAAAGAGCAGCGTTTTGCCGGCACTGCTCCTCAGCAGTCCGATGCGGTCTTCTACCAGCTGGTCCAGATTGAGCCCATTTTGGCGAAGCATCTCATCGTTATTGCCTGTAAAGTCAAATAAAGCCCCTCCCAACACGATAAAAAACAAACAAAAACCGCCTGCTATGTAAACGGCTTTCAGCAGCTTTTTCTCAGCTTCTTTTTTGTTTTGTAAGTTTAAAAAGCGCTGCAAAGCCATAAAACCAAGCATTGGTACAGCCACAAACAAGATGGTGAATGCCATCGAAGGCACCCGAAACTTCTTAAACAAAGGAAGGTAGTCAAACAGCATTCGGTTGAAGCCCTCTAAATGCTTGCCCCATGCCATTGCGATCGACAACACAATCAAAACACCCAATGTAATAAGCCAATGCCGCTCAACCACAAAAAAGGCCAACACAAACAGGAAGAAAACCACTGCACCGATGTAATAGCCGCCATTTACCAGGCTCTGCTCGCCCCAGTAGAAGAAGGAAGCAATCGTGCGATTGGCCTGCTCCTCGGCCATTTTCTTGTTCATCCCTTGGTCCATATACATCTGCCTGAAGCGCAAGAAATACGCATCGTGCGTGCGTGTGCCCTCATAATTCTGCGCTATACCGCCACCTGTGGCGTTCGGAATTACCAGATTAAATGTCTCTACCGGGCTGTAGCTCCACATCATGGCGTAGTCAAAGTCAAGCCCGCCTTTAAACTCTTGATTTTTTGAAAGTTCTGATATACCCCCGCGCATTGTCTCTTTTTGATATACGTAGTTGGTCCACAAATGGCTCACGTTGGGCAGTATGCCGATTACAGCCGCCAGGAGCAGGCCTGCCGAAGCGATAAACCACTCTTTTAGCTTTCCAGCTCTTACCATCAGCACGGCGTATAACACTACCACTACCAGAATCATAAACGACTGATAATAAGTAATTTGTATATGATTTGAGTTGATTGCCATACCTATAAAAAAAGCTGTCAGGGCCCAGCCCAACCACTTCCGGCCCTGATAGGCAAGCAAGATCGACGCCAGTGTAGGAGCGATCAATGCAGCTGTGCGCACCTTAGCTACGTGACCGGCTCCAAACGATATGATGAAAAATGCCGAAAACCCAAAAGCCAGTCCGCCCACGGCAGCCAGCCGGTACTCTACTCCCAGCACTACCAGCAGAAAGTACATGCCCACCATCAGCCAGGCAATCGTGTATATCTCCGCATTGATCACAAAGATCCTCGCCAGCAGTTGCTGTAAGTAGTGGTACACATTGTTCCAGTAAATCACTCCGCACTGAAAACCCGGCATTCCTGAAAATAGCGCATTCGTCCACAGAGCCTCTTCTCCCGTCTTCTCGCGCCAATCGCGAATCTCCTTGCTGATGCCAAGCCCGTGCAGAATATCATCTTGCGGAATAAGTTTCCCGCCAATGGCTGGAGCAAAATAGAGAACATTAAGCACCACTAGTACCAGGGCCGGAAGTAATACAGTTTTTAAAGATTTCATTATCTCAATCTGAATTTGGACAAACGTACAATCGAAATCCAAAAATCAGCATTCTTTCGCCATTGTTCAGTATTTGGTAGAGGGTTAAGGGTTAAAAATTAAAGATTGTGATTGACTCAATAAAGTGGACTTGAGCTTTAATTATAACTGGAACATAGATTAATGCGGATTTTTATACGGATTTTTCGCGGATTTTTTTCAGCAGATTAATACGAGAGCCGCGAAAAGGCGTCAGTTAATAGCATCGCCTTTACTATCGAATAATCAGCTTCACAGGAGCTACACTAAAGAAGCTCTCTTTACTCACCATCCTATGCGAATCCACATCACCTTTGCGTTACTTTTGAGGCATGAGAATACTTAATTCATTCCACATAACCTTTTTCGCACTGTTTCTCGCAGCTCATACTGCCTCTTTCAGTCAAAATCAATCTATTCCACTGGGAGGCTGGATCGAGCATGTATCTTTCCGCTCAACCTCGGCCGTGGTTGAAACCGGCGCTGACGTGGTAGCCGCCTCAGAAAAAGGCCTCATCATCGTAAACAAAGCAGACCGCTCCGAAATCCAAACCCTCACCAAGAGTCGCGGACTCAGCGACATCGACATTCAACACTTGGCCTGGTACGCTCCCGAAGACCTGCTCATCGTGGGCTATCGCAATGGCAACATCGACCTGGTCAGTTCGACCTACACGGTGCGAAACATCAGCGACATAGCCCGCTCAAACATCTTCCTCGGCCGCCGTCGGCTCAACAAAATCCGCATATATCGCGATCGTGCCTACATCTGTATGGGATTCGGCATCGTCGTTTTCGACCTTCGCCAGCGCCTCTTCCCCGAAACGCTCATTATAGGCCCCAATGGCTCACAAATCGAGGTCTTCGACCTAGCCTTCGACGAAGCCGGCGGCCGTGTGTACGCGGCTACAGAGCTCGGTGTGTTTTCAGCCTCGCTAAGCAGTTCGCTCAGCTTCTTTCTCAACTGGACCCCAGAGCCCGGCATGGTCAATAGACCATTCAATCACATCGTCAACTGGCAAGGAAAAATCGTAGCTAACCGCCTGACCGGTACCAATGACGACAGCCTCTTCATCCGCGAAAGTGGCACCTGGGTATGGATGAGCGATGTGTTTATCTCCAAGAATTTCGACGTAGAGGTATGTGGCGAAGAACTCGTCATTACCAACGACTTTTCGGTCGTAAGCTATCGGCCCAATCGCTCTAAGCGCCTAAACATCGAGCCAGGCAATGTCTTCAATCCGCGCTTTAAACCCAAAGCAGCAGTGCTGGCCAGAGACGGCAACTGGTACTGGATCGCCTCCGAATTCGAGGGTATGTACGGCTACTTTTACCCCGAAGGCTGGCTCTTTACCTTCCTGCCCGACGGACCGTTTGACGAAGACGTCTTCCGGATGCGTTACTACAACGGCAGACTCTGGGTAGCGCCGGGAGCTCTCAACAGCGTGTGGGGTCCGACCTTCAACAATAAAGGCATCTATTACTACGAAAACTTTGACTGGCAGCACCTCACCGCCTCACAGCTCAACAACCACACAGACATACTCTCCATCACCCCATCGCCCAGAGAGCCGGGCACTGTGTATGCCACCGCCTGGGGACAAGGCATCGTTCAAATCACCAACGGCCAATATGTCACCACCTTCAATGCCTCTAATACTGGTGGCGCCCTTTCGCCAGTGGCTGGTGCACCCGATCAGGTGCGCGCCTACGACGTGGTATTCGATTCTAAAGGCAACCTCTGGACGGCTACCTCGCTCAGCGAAAGGCCATTGACTCGGCGAACATCCACAGGACAGTGGATGAATTACGCCATGGGTACCGTGGCCGGCACCTCTACCAACATAGGCCGAATGCTGGTGACCCGCGAAGACCAAATCTGGATGATCGTGCAAAACCGAGGCATTGCCGTTGCCCGTCTCGACCAGAACGGCACCTTGCAGTTGCGCCAGCTCACCCAGCTCGAGGGCAGCGGCAACCTACCCTCGCCCGATGTGCGCGCCTTTGCCGAAGACCTCGACGGGGCTGTCTGGATCGGTACCTCTGCCGGTGTGGCCGTGCTCTACACCCCGCGCTTCATCTTCGAACCCAACCGCAACTACGACGTGCGTCGCATCACCTTCGAAGAAAACGGCATTGTACAAGCCCTATTGGCTCAGGAAGTGGTAACAGCCGTTGCCGTGGACGGTGCCAACAAAAAGTGGTTTGGCACCCAAAATTCAGGCGTGTTTTACACCTCAGCCGACGGACGCGAACAAATCTTTAACTTCAACCGCAATAACTCACCCTTGCCCTCAAACAACATTCTCGACATAGAAATCGACCGCCGTACCGGCCTTGTATATATCGCCACTGATCGCGGCATTGTGGCCTACCAGGGAGCTGCCACCGAAGGCAATGAAACCTTCACCGAAGTATTCGCCTACCCTAACCCCGTAAGGCCTGACTACGAAGGGCCCATCTTTATCCGCGGACTGGTTACAGGAGCCTATGTAAAAATAACCGATGTGGCCGGAAACCTTGTCTTCGAAACCCGAGCCGAAGGCGGTCAAGCCATCTGGGACGGCAAAAACTTCAAAGGCCTCAAAGTACAGTCGGGCGTGTACCTCGCTTACATGAGCGACGAGCTGGGCTTTAACACCCATGTGACCAAAATTCTCATCGTCCGATAGCTCCATCGGTTTTTTTATCAACGGCTGAGAGAACAATTTTTCGGTATTTTTGATATCAGTTTAAAAAAGGATTAAAATGCAGTGGAGACAAGGAGATGTGCTCATAGAGCGCATCGACGACAACGCAGTGTTGTCACAAAAAACAGAAGAAACGCTGCTGGTGCGCGGTGAGGGCCGTTACCACGGGCACTTTGCCACCGGCGACGTAACGGTGTACACCGACAATGGCAACTTGTACCTCGAAGTACACTCTCAAGCTCAGGTAGAACACCTCCATACCGAAACGCGCTCTTTCACCGGCGAACACCACCCCATCAGCCTGCCGCGCGGCAAGTACCGCATCATTCGCCAGCGCGAGTACAATCCCTATGAAAAGACCATCGCTTTTATTCAGGATTAAACAGACGCTTGGAGGGCTATACAATCGACATCATCGGCTACTACTACGACCTCGGCGGCTTTCAGCCGCCTTGTGAAATTGTTTTTTCACAGACTCCTGCTGAATTCTCCAGACAACTGGCTGCACTTGCTGCCAAAGATGACGCTAATTCGCTGCATTCTAAGGTTCTCGATGGCTTTCGGCAAAAAATTCTGGCCCCGCTCAGCAGCTGGCTACAGCGGCATAAACTCGCGTCAGCGTACCATTCTACGTTCAATGCGCATTACCGCACGCGCTTTTTAAACCTTAAACACCAACGCGATTCGCTTGTCACTGCCCTTTTGCCTTCGGCCAAAGCAGCCGAAAAAATCCGCAAAATCCCTCATCACGACTTCCTGGCCGCTACCTTCATTGAGGCTCTCTTTATCGATTTTCTCAAAAATTTTTCAAATGAGCGACCCTTCGAAGGTCAGGCCGGACTTTTTTTAGAGCTCTATCGTCAGCCCATCGGTTTTTTAAGCTTCTTTACCCCTGAAACAGCCCTTGTATTGCGCTGGCCTGATGCCTTCGAAACAATGGCCGACGGGACACTACACTCGTCTGTTGGCCCGGCACTGCGCTGGGCTGCCGAGAGGCATTACTTCTACTCAGGCTGGAAGATTCAGCCTGAGTTTTACGAAAACCCAAAACTGGTGAAGCCGGGCACCGTTCTGGGTGAAAGTAATGTGGAGAAACGGCGTGCCTACATGGAACTGCTGGGCACCAGCCGCTATGCCGAACTACTCGACCTCGAAATCAAAGACCAATCCATCGACCGATATGGCAATCTGATAGAGCTGTACCGAACCCGAACCATCGACGAGCTGGCACGTGATCACTTGCAATTCGTAAAAGTGACCTGCCCCAGCACCGGTCGCAACTATATGCTCTGTGTGCCGCCCACCATAGCCACTGCCCGCGAAGCTGTAGCATGGACCTTCGGCAAACGCCCCGACGACTATAATCCCCTGGAGGAGACATAAGTTAAATTATTCAAGGATTTTCTTACTCATATCTCAGCGCTTCTACCGGGTCGAGGTTAGCGGCTTTGTTGGCCGGATAATAGCCGGCAGCTACCCCGGTAATAAAGCAGAGCACAAAGGCCAGCAGTATCCACTGCCAGGGTGCGATGAACTTGCCGCCGATGAAATAAGCCGTTAGGTTGCCTATGGCTAGGCCGAGTATTATTCCGGCTAGGCCGCCTAATTGCGTAAGCACCACAGCCTCCGTGAGAAATTGTTGCCGTATAGTGGCCCTGCGGGCACCGAGGGCTTTGAGAATGCCGATTTCGCGGGTGCGCTCTGTCACCGATACAAGCATGATGTTGAGCAAGGCGATGGCAGCACCCAGCAGGGTGATCAGTCCGATACCTGTCGCTGCCAAGGTGACGTAGCGCAGATTGCTGATCAGGATTTGGGCAAAAGAGTCACTTTTTACGATTTCAAAATTGTCAGGCTGGTCGGGTTTCAGCTTTTTGATGGCGCGCATGGCGGCCGTTACTTCGCCGATGAGAGCATCAAGCGCTTCAGCTGAAGGAGCCATTACATTTACTGAATAGGTTTCAGAGCGACGCTTGTAAATGGCGCGCGCATTGGTGAGAGGGATGATGACCGTGCGATCGCCTCCGAAGCCTGAAGCCGCTCCTTTAAAAGCCAGCACACCAACTACGCGATATCGATTCGGCCCGATGGTAAAAGTTTGATTCAGTGCACTTTCTAATCCGGGGAAGAGCAGTTCCTTTACATCGTGACCAATTACCGCCGAGTAGCTTCCACGACTTATTTCCTGGTCGGTAAAATAGCGTCCTTCTTCCAGGTCATACCCAGATGTGATTAAATAGTCGCCTTCAGCAGCCCAAATGCCTACATTTGGATTGGACTTAATGGAACCGCGTTTTACTTCAGCCACACCGGTTGCCAGATAGGAGATCGAATTAACAACGCCTTTCTCATTTAAAAAAGCTGCCAACTTGCGTGCCTGTGTCAATGTGATTGGCGGAAAGGTGCGAACAGGCTCGCGCCTGCGACCGATTTGAATAGTGAGTGCTCTGTTTTGTACAGTAAAGGTAGTGGCACCGAGTCGGCTGAACTGCCCGCTGATGGTCTGCTCAATAGCTGAAGTAGAGGTAAGAATGCCTACCAGTGCCGTGATGCCAAAAGCAATAATCAGCAAGGTAATGATGGTGCGAAGCCTTTGGTTAAAGATGTTGCGTATCGACTGCACCAGATTCTCCCGAAAGACGATCCAACGCTCCAAAGCTCGAAGAGATTAAAATTCGATGATTGCACTTTGATAGGGCTCCAGGTGCACTGATACCCGACCTGATTGTCCTTTCACTTCGATGACATAGCCATTGTTACGATTCAGTATATCCTTACCCGGAAACTTGCCCTGAGCCAGCTGAAGTCGCTTCACCGCCACAGGCGATAGCCTTAAAATCAAGTCCGAACTTTTATCTGAAAAGTTCACTACAACCAGCAGTCGGTTCAACCCCTTATGGCGAATATAGCTGAAGAGCATATTGTTGTACTCAGACGGGTTTTCTGCGCGGTTATAGAGGTGCAGGTCGATGTAGTCGCCACCCAATGCCGGATGGCTGCGGGCTATATTGAGCAAAGTTTTGTAGTAGTTGCGAAGGTCTTTTTCGCGCTCTGTAAGTCCTCCGCCGTCAAACTTGCCACCATTCATCCATCGCTGATGGGAAGGCACTCCCACATAGTCGAAGATGCTTGTGCGCGTTGGCTTGCCAAAGCCGGCATCTTCAGCCCCCGGTTCGCCCACCTCCTGGCCGAAGTAGATCATGGTAGCACCTTTATCAACCGTTGCAGAAACAACCATTGCCGGCAGGGCTTTGAAAGGATCGCCTGCAAAGGCCGGACTGGCAATTCGCTGCTCGTCGTGATTCTCCAGAAAGTGCAAGAGCTTGTGCTGAATATCGGCATTTCGCTCTATGATGGCAGGAAGTTGGTCAGTATTGCCACGTCCTTCTACAATGTGGCGAAGGGTATCGTACATTTCCACTTTGTCGTAGAGATAATCCATTTTGCCCAGATAGATATAATCGCGGTAAATAGACGGGTTGTAAATCTCAGCCAGTAAAAAGGCATCGGGCTTTTTCATCTTAATGGCCGAATTCATGTAGCTCCAAAATTCCACAGGCACCATCTCGGCCATGTCGTAGCGAAAGCCATCGACGCCAAAGTCGATCCAGTACTCAGCAATTTGCCGAAACTTCACCCACGTGTCGGGTACAGTCTTGCCTTTCCAAAAGTCAAAATGTGCTTTATAGTCCTTATTGCGATAATCAGCCGGAAGTTCGGGGAAGTGCTTCGTACCGTCAGGCGCTATGCCGTAGTTCACTTTTACAGTTTCATACCAGTCGTAAAAGTCAGGGCGAGGTGAACGGCTGCCGTTGCCTGTCCACTTGGCCGGAAATTCGTCAAATTTTCCATCTGCCAGCGGATGCGGTTCTCCGCCTAATGGGCGATAGCCATCGCGCCATTCAGGCACCTGAAAGGCCTTGCCCGGGATGTAGTAAAAGTTGTTGTTCACATGAAATTCGACCGAAGCGTCGTCGTCTTCACCTAAGTCTTTCACACCTGCAGGTCGGCTAATGCTGTTGTACCGACGAGCCACATGGTTGGGCACAAGGTCGATAATCACCTTGAGCCCAAGGCTGTGCGTACGGTCGATCAAGGCTTTGAATTCCTGAAGTCGCTGGGTCACGTCTACGGCCAGGTCTGGGTTTACGTTGTAATAATCCTTTACGGCATACGGACTGCCGGCGCGACCTTTTACGACGTCGGGATCGTCAAGGCTGATACCATACTGTGTGTAGTCGCCCACCAAAGCATGATGGGGCACCCCAGTGTACCAAATGTGTGTAGCCCCAAGATCTTTGAGCTCCATCAGCGCTTCAGTCGTAATGTCGTTAAACTTACCTACGCCATTTTCTTCCTTTGTTCCCCAGGGTTTGTTGGTGGTCACCTTATTGCCAAAAAGACGTGTCATCATTTGGTAAACCACCGGTTTTTGTTCAAAAGCTGATGATTCGCTCATCTCATTTGATTTTTCTGAAGTAGTACACCCATGCCAAAGTATTGCACCTGTCAGTAGGCTGAAAATTCTTTTCATGGCACCGCCTGATAATTTGCTACGAAGTAAGGATATTTTGCCCATCTGTTAAAAAAGATATTGGGATGATTTTTTTCAAAATCAGACGAGAAAAAAATATTAAAACTTCTTACAAAAACTGACGAACCGTAAAATAAGACAGAGGCCGGGCGATGGACGTGTATCTTTGTGCCTTGAACTGGAAAAATCCCATTCGTACATGAATACCGCACTGTATCCGCCGGTAAATCTAGCCACAGCCAGGGAGCTCGGCCTGCTGGAAGAGGAATTTGAACGAATTAAAGAACTTTTGGGTCGCGAGCCAAACTTCACTGAGCTGTGTGCTTACTCAGGCATGTGGTCAGAGCACTGCTCGTATAAAAATTCGATCATATGGCTCAAAACGCTGCCCAAAGACGGTCCTCATATGCTGGTGAAGGCCGGTGAAGAAAATGCCGGACTGGTGGATATAGGCGATGGTTATGGATGTGCCTTCAAAATTGAATCACACAACCACCCCTCAGCGCTGGAGCCCTATCAAGGGGCTGCCACCGGAGTTGGCGGAATTAACCGCGACATCTTTACTATGGGAGCACGCCCGATTGCACTGCTAAATAGTTTGCGCTTTGGCGACCCTGCTCTTGAACGCACCAAATGGCTGGTCAAGGGCGTAGTAAAAGGTATTGGAGATTACGGAAATGCTTTTGGGATACCCACTGTGGGAGGCGAAACGTATTTTGATAAGTGTTACAATCAAAATCCACTCGTGAATGCCTTTTCGGCCGGAATTGTTCGCACTGACCGCATCATTCGGGCCAAAGCCGAGGGAGTGGGTAACCCGGTCTTTATCGTAGGTTCAAGTACCGGCAAGGACGGAATCCACGGTGCTTCATTTGCTTCAAAAGACCTCACAGAAGATTCGGCTGACGATATACCTGCCGTACAGGTGGGCGACCCTTTCATGGAAAAACTGCTGCTCGAAGCCACAATGGAATTGGCCGAAACCGATTACGTAGTGGGCATGCAGGATATGGGTGCAGCAGGCATTATCTGTTCCACTTCAGAGATGAGTGCCGCTGGTAAACACGGCATGAAAATTCACCTGGACCGCGTGCCGCTGCGGCAGAAAAACATGGAGCCGTGGGAAATCCTGCTTTCAGAGAGCCAGGAACGCATGCTTGTAGTGGTAAAAAAGGGCTACGAAGAGCAAGTTAAAGCCATCTATGACAAATGGGACATACATTGTGAACAAATCGGCGAAGTGATTTCGGGTGACAGACTGTACTTCTACTGGCATGGGGAGCTGGTAGCCGACTTGCCGGCCAGTTCGCTGGTGCTCGGTGGCGGTGCGCCGGTGTACTATCGCGAGTTTCGCCAGGCTGCCTATTACAGCGAATTGCAAAATTTCGACATCCACCAAGTACCCGAACCTGCAGACCTAAAAGAAGTGGCCAAAAAGATACTCGCTCTGCCCAATGTGGCAAGCAAACGCTTTATCTACGAGCAATACGACTCAATGGTCGGCACGGTAAACATGAGCACTAATCGCCCCACCGATGCTGCTATAGTTAACTTGAAAGGCACGCCCAAGGCGCTAGCCATGACGGTTGACTGCAATCCGCGCTTTGTATGGGCCGATCCTTATGTAGGCACCATGATGGCCGTGAGCGAAGCCGCGCGCAATATCGTGGTATCTGGCGGGCAACCTTCAGCCGTAACCAACTGTTTGAACTTTGGCAATCCGTACAATCCGGAGGTCTATTGGCAGTTTGTAGAAGCAATCAAGGGTATGGGCAAGGCGTGCGAAGCGTTTAAAACACCTGTAACGGGAGGAAATGTGAGCTTTTATAACCAAACTGTAACCAAAGAAGGTGTAGAGCCAGTATTTCCTACCCCTACGATTGGTATGATCGGCATCGTAGAAAACAAAAATTATATCACTTCGATTCCTTTTAAGCAAAAAGGTGATTTGATCTACCTGATCGGTACGGTGCGCGAAGACATCAATCAGTCGCAGTATCTGGTGCACATACACGGCATCGAAAAATCTCCTGTGCCCCTGTTTAGCCTCGAAGAAGAATTTGCTCTACAAGAGCAACTAAAAATGACCATTCGCCAAGGGCTGATTCAGAGCGCACACGACATTTCAGAAGGTGGTCTTTGGGTGTGCTTAATGGAAAAGGCTTTGACCAGCGGATTAGGCTTTGACATCACTTTACCTGCTGAAATTCGGAAAGATGCTTACCTCTTTGGCGAAGGTCCCTCTCGCGTAGTAGTAACTGTAAAGCAACAAGACGAAACTGCCTTTATCGACTCCATGATGCTCAATGGCGTAGATTTTGATTTGCTCGGCCATGTGACCAAAGGCAGCATCCGCATCGACGACGAAGACTGGGGACATGTGGACGACTACCGCAAACTATATGAAGATTCCCTTACTGATACCATACTTTCGTAATGCGTTGACTGTGCTCGCACTACTTATTGTGCAACTCGGACACAGCCAAAAGATATTGACCTGGTTTACACTGGGTACCACCCTCAGTGGCGAAGACCCGGCTAGACCAGGCTTTTACCAGCCCATCTTTTCTCCTGAATTGGAAAAATACAACGGTCAGGAGGTGATTTTGACAGGCTACGTGATACCAGTGGACTTTTCAAACAACACATATGCGCTGTCGAAAACCCCCTTTGCCAATTGCTTTTTCTGCGGAAAAGCAGGAATTGAAACGGTAGTAGGCCTGAGGTTTAAAAACCGACAGAGCAAGTTTTTGGTCGATCAATTCATTGTCGTAAAAGGCATCTTAAGGCTCAATAAGCACCCAAACGGTGATTTCATTTACTATTTAGAAAATGCAGAGTTGCATGGTTAAAAATTTTCTCTTTCCTAGAATGAGTGCTTTTCTGTTCATTTTAACTTGTGGTCTAACAGCACCGCATAGCACAATTGCACAAAATCAAGATATAATAAAAATCACTTGGAAAACCCTTCAAGATGTAAAATTTACAGAGAAGTATTACAAAGAAGCCGAAGCGTGGTTTCTCTTCCCCAACTTTGGGCAATCGCTCAAGCAACTCAATGGTAAAACGGTAGAAATCAAGGGGTATGTGATACCTATTGATGCCGAAAACGGGATGTATGCTCTCTCGGCCTTTCCTTTCAGCTCGTGTTACTTCTGTGGTGGAGCTGGTCCGGAGTCCGTATTGTCACTAAAGCTGAAAAAAGGCCATCGGCGCTACAAAACAGATGAGGTGCTCACCTTCAGAGGCACTTTTCAGCTCAACGACAAAGACATCAACGACTTTAATTACATCCTCCGAAATGCAGAGGAGGTAAAACAGTAAAATCCATTGGCAGCGAGTAATAAAAGCACTTTAGCTACTCCTGAGAGGCTGTATCCCAATCTGGTCGGAGGAGTCATTGAGGCCTTGGAGACCATTTTCGGTATGGATGTGTATGCTGACAAGGCGATAGAGCGCCTTTTTAAAGCTAATCGAAAATGGGGCGCCAGAGACAGAGCCTTTGTAGCTGAAAGTGTGTATGAAATCGTACGACACTGGCGACTGCTCTGGTATCTGCTGGGCGAAAACCCATCGCTCAAGCGCAAAAAGCTCTACAAAATCTTCGCACTTTACCGATTGTTCTCAGGTAAATGGCTTCCAGGCGATGACCCCAAATGGTCTGATATTGCTTCGGAATGGCCATTGATACAAAAAAGGTTAGATCAGATAAATGACCCCAACATTCGGGAGTCATTCCCAGACTGGCTGGCTGAGTTAATCTCACCCAATAAAGAATGGACCACCCTTGCGCATACTTTAAATCAACCCGCCGGCTTACACCTGCGCGTAAATACACTACTCACTACCCGCGAAGCTGTCATAGAGCGATTGAAGGCTGAGGGAGTAGAAGCTACTCTCCTGCCCTACAGCGATGTAGGCTTACAATTGAGTGAGCGCGTAAACGTGTTTAGGCTGGAGAGCTTTCACGAAGGGCTGTATGAGGTACAAGACGGAGGTTCACAACTCATAGCGCCCTTTTTAAACCCTAAACCGGGCGAGCGCGTGATCGATGCCTGTGCCGGTGCAGGAGGCAAGTCGCTGCATATGGCTGCCCTAATGCGCAACAAGGGACAAATCATCGCTATGGACGTAGAAGAACACAAACTCAGCGAACTGCGCCGTAGAGCAGCGCGCAATCGTGTGGACAACATCGAAACCCGACCCATAGAAGGCAGTAAAACCATCAAACGACTGCACCATAGCGCCGATAAGCTGCTGCTCGATGTACCCTGTACCGGAACCGGTGTGATTCGCAGAAATCCGGATACAAAGTGGAAGTTGAGAGACGAATACTTTCAACGTGTACTTAGCATACAGCGCGAAATACTCGACACCTACACCGATATGCTCAAGCCCGGCGGAACCCTCGTATATGCGACCTGTTCGCTCATTGACGACGAAAACCGCCGACAAGTAGAAGCCTTCCTGGAGCGAAAGAAAGGCGAATACACCTTGATCACTGACAAGCAAATACTGCCCACCGAACTCGACGCTGACGGATTTTACATGGCATTACTTCAGAAAAATGGCTGAATTCCAACGCATCACAGAGCAAGACTCGCCTTACCGACATCTGGAAAAAAGATCTACCCGCGAACTGCTGGAAATCATCAATCGCGAAGACCAGACTGTGCCTCTGGCAGTGCATAAGGCTCTACCAGAAATTGAAGCTCTTGCAGAAGCAATTTACCAAAAACTCGCTAACGGCGGTCGTCTTTTTTACATCGGTGCAGGTACAAGCGGAAGGCTCGGCATTGTAGATGCCAGCGAATGTCCTCCGACCTATGGAGTACCCCACGGCATGGTCATAGGCCTGATAGCCGGTGGCGATGGAGCCATACGAAAAGCCGTGGAATTTGCCGAAGACGACTACGAAGGCGCCTGGCGCGACTTGCAAGAACATGGAGTAAACGCGGCCGATATTGTAGTAGGAATAGCTGCCTCTGGCACTACTCCTTATGTGGTGGGAGGTCTCGACCACTGTCGCCGGGCAGGAATAGCTACGGGCTGCATCACTTGCAATCCCGGTGCGCCGGTGACTCAGTTTGCCGACTATCCGGTAGTAGTCGTCACAGGACCTGAAGTGGTTACCGGCAGCACGCGAATGAAAGCCGGCACAGCCCAAAAACTCGTACTCAATATGCTCACTACCACAGCCATGATCCGCTTGGGTCGGGTAGAAGACAATAAAATGGTACGCATGCAGCTGGCTAACTACAAACTGATCGACCGCGCTGCCCGCATAGTTGCCGAAAAGGCCTCCATTTCTTACGATATAGCTCTTGATTTGGTACGCCGAACCGGTGATGTAAAATCTGCGTTAGCTTTGTATGAAAATCAGAAAAAATGAAGTTTGAGTACAAACCTCGCCCTCATTCTGACAAAGAGTTACTGGCAAAAGGCGCTACCCTGATGTTTGGCTCTATGCCTTTCATCTTCAGTGGTCCGGTTTTGTTTTATTACATTGGTTTTCCGCTGCTCGACGAGGGCAAAGTGTGGGGCATCGTTCTATCGGCTGCCTTCAGCATTACAGCAATTGTGTTGTTTGTCTTAGGCTTGAGAAAAGTCCTTAAGGGATTTTTTTCAGCGAAATAATTACACTTTATATCCAAATTTGACTGAAGCAATCCTTCACTGCCGGTTTATTGATTCATATTCCTTTCGATAACAAGGACTTTTAACAAAATCAGGTTGATATCCTTTGTCAAAACACTTTTTACAGCCAAACATACTCTGGCCGGATGCTCTCAGTGTATGTTTCGCATTTAGATTTGATCGAATGAATTTTCGTAGTAAAGAATCATGCGAAAATTCTCTAAATGAAAAAGATATTCAACAAAGTGACATGTTAACTTTGTCGGCAACAGAACACAAATACCAAAATGTATGACCCACGCTGAAATCGTTTCGCTGCTCGGTGACCAGGCAGAATCGCTGCTAACGCATACCTGTACAACCATTCCCAAAGAACAACTCCACTTGCCGGGACCTGACTTTGTAGATCGTATTTACGGCCCTAGCAATCGCAACATCCCCACACTGCGAAGCCTACATGCACTTTACAATCATGGACGTTTGGCCGGGACAGGTTACCTGAGTATATTACCAGTTGATCAAGGCATAGAGCACAGTGCTGGCGCATCCTTTGCAAAAAATCCCATTTATTTCGACCCAGAAAACATTGTAAGACTGGCCATCGAAGGTGGCTGCAATGCTGTGGCCTCGACTTTCGGCGTTTTGGCTGCCACTGCCCGCAAGTATGCACACAAAATTCCATTTATCGTAAAAATCAACCACAACGAACTTCTAACCTATCCGAATAAATTCGACCAAATAATGTTTGGCACCATCGAAGATGCTTGGAATATGGGAGCAGTAGCTGTGGGAGCCACTATCTACTTTGGCAGCGAAGAATCTAGCCGCCAGATCGTAGAGGTAGCTGAAGCATTTGCATATGCTCATGAACTCGGCATGGCAACCATCTTGTGGTGTTATACTCGAAACAGCGCTTTCAAACGCGACGGAAAAGATTACCACACCGCTGCTGACCTCACTGGTCAAGCAAACCACTTGGGTGTAACCATTCAAGCCGATATCGTAAAGCAAAAACTACCCACCCTCAATGGAGGATACAAAGCGCTCAACACTGGAGGATCATCTTACGGCAAGCTCGACGAGCGCATTTATACTCACCTCACTACCGATCACCCCATCGACTTAACCCGCTATCAAGTAGCCAACAGCTATATGGGCCGTGCTGGTTTGATCAACTCTGGTGGCGAATCAAAAGGCGCCAGCGACTTGGCTGATGCCGTATTTACTGCAGTGGTGAATAAGCGTGCCGGTGGGCAGGGATTGATCTCCGGCCGCAAAGCCTTCCAGAAGCCTATGAACGAAGGTGTTGCTCTGCTGCACGCCATTCAGGATGTTTATCTGGACGCTGAAATCACTGTGGCGTAAGGTTCGTTGATAGTTTAAAATTCTTTCAAACGGTTTTTAAAAAACGAATCTTTAAAACAAAATCCCCGGTCGCGAAACCGGGGATTTCCATTTTAATTTCTAAGAGTAATTTATTTGCGAATTTCCATCTCTTCGAGTAAGTGGCCTGCATTGGCAAACTTATCGATGATGAAAAGCACGTATCGGATATCGACATTAATGGTGCGCTGGAGCTTTTCGTCGAAGATTACATCGCCTGCCATTGCTTCAATGTTTCCGTCGAAGGCACAGCCAATGAGTTCACCTTTTCCGTTGAGTACAGGCGAGCCAGAGTTACCTCCTGTAATGTCGTTATCAGTTAGGAAATTAACTGGCATAAAACCGGCCTTATCGGCATATTGACCAAAATCGCGCGCATTATAGAGATCGATGAGCCTTTTTGGCAAGTCAAACTCCTCGTCACCGGGCTTGTATTTGGCGATTTTACCCTTTAGAGTGGTGTAGTAGTTGCGAGCAGCATCGTTTCTCGGGTCGCGGGGCAAAGCTCTCACAGTGCCGTAAGTGAGGCGGAGTGTGCTGTTTGCATCCGGATAGAAGGCCTTATTCGGATTAGCACGGCGGAATCCATCTACCATTAGTCTAAAAGCACGGCGGTATTTCGCTTCGAGTTGTTTCTGCTCTGGCGTCTCTTCGCGGTATTTTTCGAAGAGGGCGGAAGAGATTTTATAAATCGGATCGGCTTCGATCAGCGCAATATCTCCGAGCTCTATAGCTGCCTTCAGGCGTTCGGCTGATGAAAACACACTTGCTTTCAGTGCATTAGATATATATGGATGGAAATTGCCACCTGTGCGCTTGCGCAGTTCTTCGATGTAGGGAGCTATGGGGTAGGGAGCCGACTTTGTGCTGTAGAGCGCAAGTTGTGCAGCCAGTACATCCTCTTCGAGCGGCATGTACATGTCGGCGTATTGTTCGTCGATGGTAGCGAAAATACGCTCCTTGAGCATATTACCTCGTTCAGCATCAGCCTTCAGCATTGCATCGATGGAATTTTTGATGCGTACCGGGAATATGGACAACGACGCAGTACGGAAAATGGTCATCAAGTAGTTGTCGTGCCGGGCTTTTAAATTGGTAGCATCGTAATAGGCCTGAATATCTGCCATCACACTGCCATAGAGCTCTCGGTTTTCGGGTCTGTTAGCCCAGCGTTGAAAGTCGCGCTCTTGCTTTTGGCGCGTAGCCACAGTACGATGCTTAGTCAGAGCATCGATCATTCCTTGGCGGTTTTTCCAATAGTTGGCCACTTGAGAATATTTAGTGGCATACATCAGGCGTACGGCATCGTCCTTGTCCATGTATTTCTTCATCACGTCCATGCCGAGCTTTGACCCCTCAACCCAGGCCGGATAAGCATAAGAAACGTTTTGTTGAACGCCGGCCGAAGGCAACCAACGATTTGTGCGGCCAGGATAGCCAAGGATCATGGCAAAATCACCTTCTCTAATTCCGGCCAACGAAATTGGGAAGAAATGTTTGGGCTTAAAGGGTACATTTGCCTTACTATAGGCGGCAGGTTGATTGTCAGGCCCTGCATACACGCGGAAGAGTGAAAAATCGCCGGTATGGCGCGGCCACTCCCAGTTGTCGGTATCGCCACCAAATTTGCCTATGCTCTCGGGCGGTGTACCTACCAAGCGCACATCTGAATAGTCTTGATATACAAAGTAGTAATATTCATTGCCTTCGTAGAAGGAGCGCACCGAAACCACGTATTTGCCGCCTTCGCTGTTTTCGCGCTCGATTTTAGCAATCTCTTCACGGATGATGCGGTCGCGCTCCTCCTCAGTCATTGAGTTGTTTACCTTACTAAGGATACGCTGTGTTACATCGTCCATGCGGATAAAAAAGCGTACAAAGAGCGACTTCGGCTTCAGCTCCTGATCGCGGGTCTTAGCCCAGAAACCATCCCTAAGATAGTTGTTCTCTGGAGATGAAAGTTCGGCAATAGCGCCATAGCCGCAGTGGTGATTGGTGAGCAGCAATCCATCGCGCGATATAAGTTCAGCCGTACATCCACCATTAAACTGAACTACAGCATCCTTTAAGCTCGAATTATTGATTGAATAAATTTCTTCAGCCGTAAGTTGAAGGCCGAGCTTTTGCATATCTCTGTAATTGAGTCGGGCGATGTGCATCAAAAACCACATTCCCTCATTAGCCCGGGCTACCGGAGGTATCAGTAGAAAGAGGGCAAGGCTTAAGCCAATTAGACTTTTTTTCATCAGATTAAAAATTTAGATCGTTTAATGGGCGAAAATAATACGAGCCCGAATGTATTTACGCACGATAGATATATTCTCTATACGAGAATGCGCATGATGAATACTTTTGAAAATGTCATGGATAAGTGTTCTAATCCTACAAACTTTATCTAATTTTAAAAAGCGTAAACGATTTGGGCGGCAAAATCAGCGACTGCCCCTTTTCATTTTCGCCTGACCATTCCACAAGATCGCCAAATACGTATTTTAATTCTGCGAATTCAAAAAATTCAGTAGGGATAAAAGACATCGGTTTGTTGTTTACGTTTGAAACAATGAGAAATGTGTTTTTGGCATCTGACTTTGTATAAAAATAAATTCCGTTACGAGGTATAAACTGCGTAAACTTGCCTGAAGCCAGTGCCGAATGCTCTTTGCGCAAGCGAATAAGTGTATTTATGAAGTTAAAGGCCTCATTTTCATCTGGAGTTCGGCCTTCGGCTGTAAACTTGTTAACCTTATCATCAGGCCATCCGCCGGGAAAATCCTGTCGTATCAAGCCATGACCATCGGTATGTGCCATCAAAATTTCAGTGCCGTAATAGATACACGGAATGCCTCTTAACGTAAGTAACCATCCCAGTGCGATTTTAAGCTTTTTCAAATCTTTGCCTAAAACCCCATAAATGCGCGATACATCGTGATTATCGAGAAAGGTGACAAGCTTTTCGGGAGATTTATACAAGTAATCTGAAGCTAGGATGTAATATAGCTTATTCACACCTTCGGCCCAGCCCGGCTCGCGATTAAGAGCCTCCTGAATGGCAAAGTGGAGCTGAAAATCAGTAATACCATCGAGATGCGTATTCGCCAGCCGGCGCTGAGGAAGGTCAGTATCAAAAAAGAGTTGCGGTGGCACGGTATGCTCCCAAATTTCTGCTACGATATACAGGTCGGGATAGTCTTTCTTTACTGCCTCGATCCAGCTCGACATAAAATCCTGATCGCAATAAGCATATGTGTCAATGCGAATGCCGTTCAGCTTAGCAATCTCTATCCAATAAAGCGTATTTTGAATTAAGTAGCGCGACAGATGTGGATTCTTCTGATTTAAGTCTGGCATATGCGTATCAAACCACCCTTCCGTCATCACTTTGTAATCCAGCTCAGAACGGTAAGGGTCCATTAAGGTGGTGGCTCTATAGTTCGTGCGCGTAAAGGTTGGCCACCAATGATACCAGTTTGAGTCAGGAATGTCGGTATACAAATAATTTTTATCACCAAAATGATTAAATACCATGTCTTTAATGAGCTTAATGCCATTTTGCTGAAGGCTGGTGCTTAGCTTGATGTATTCTTCAAGAGATCCCATTCGTGGGTCTATTTTATATAAGTCGGTAATCGCATACCCGTGATAGCTTTCGTATGGCTGATTGTTTTCCAAAACGGGCGATATCCACAATGCTGAAACTCCTAATTCTTTAAAATATTCGATCTTAGACGCAATTCCAGCAATATCGCCTCCGTGCCGTTCGTAGGGCTCATTTCGGTTAGTGTTCGATTGGAAAAAGCCCTTTTGAATATCATTAGCCCTATTTCCATTGACAAAACGGTCAGGAGTGATGAGATAAATGACATCCGACGTTGTGATGGTCTGAAAATTCTTATGCGTTTTGGGGTAAATAGGAATAGAAACAATTTGAGATTTTTTATTTGCCTTAATATTTAATTTAATAACTTGACTAACAGGATTCTGAGGTATTTCTAGAGTTACAAATAAATATTTTGGATTTTTAGCCGGTGAGAAGTTTTTAATCGTAGCATAACCGGAAACAAGCTCAACAGTTGCATTTTTAAAATCTTTACCCTTCACTAAAAACTCTACCGTATTCCAATACATACCACTCCACCACTGGGGTGGGTCGATGCGCTCTACCAATTGTGAAGAGTTTTTTTGTGCAACTAGTATCCCTGTATTTAATACACTGAAAAAGAGCAGCACCTGAAAATATCTCAATAATTTTACATTGAAATCACCTGTATTTAACAGTCGGTCGTTAAAACCTGATAAAAATCGTGTTTTCATTTTTTAATTTTTGAGTACATTCGCGGTAAATGTAAAAAGTACACTAACTAAAATTTACAAAAGATGAAAAAAATCTACCTTTTTCTCTGCGCAATGCTTACTGGAGGTATGCTTATGGCGCAAACAACATTTCCCGTCACCTTTCAGGTTGACATGGCCACTCAGACCGTAAGCGCTAATGGAGTACACATTGCAGGTAACTTTCAACAGGCTGCAGGTTTTCCATCAAACTGGTCGCCCAACTCTACTCAAATGACCAAAGTGGGAAACACCACCGTATACGCTATCACTGTAAACCTACCCGCAGGATCGTATGAGTACAAGTTCATCAATGGCAACGCCTGGGGCAGCGACGAAAGTGTGCCCGCAGCCTGTGCTGTAAACGGAAACAGAGGGGTAACCGTATCAGGGCCAACAACAATTCCGGTTGTGTGTTTTGGAATGTGTACCGCCTGCCCTACCGGTCCGATACCGAAGTACAACGTAACCTTCCAAGTTGACCTTCAAAACTTCTGCGGAACTTTCGATTCTGTGACCATAGCTGGTACTTTGGCTAACTGGGGTGCCGGAGTTAAAATGAATGCATCACCTACCAATCCAAAGCTTTACACTGTTACTTTAAATGTTGACAGTGGTTCACACGAATACAAATTCCGAACTCACTCCGGAGGTAACACCAACTGGGAAGGGCTTCCAAATAGACAAATCACTATTACAAGCAACCAGACCGTCCCGGTAGTATGCTTTAATCAGACCACACCTTGTACTCCTAAGCCTGCTGATGGACCTGTGACCTTCCGCGTTGATTTGAGCAATGGTCCAGTGCCAGCTGACACGGTATTCCTGATTGGTGATTTTACCACACCAGCATGGCAAGCAGGCCGCGTGCCTCTGACTCCGATCGGAAACGGAGTTTACCAAGTTACCATTCCTAACCTCTGTCCAGCTATTCTCTACTTTAAGTTTGTGAACGGCGATGTATCAAACACTGCTAATGAAGAATCCTTCCCCGATCCTAATGACAGAAACTGTGTAGAACCTAATGGCTTGGGTGGATTTAACCGCAAGTATGTTCGCACTGGCAACAACGATGTGGCTCAGTACAAGTGGAATAGCTGTCAGACTCTGAATATCAGTGTAGATGAATTTACTACTCAGTCTTTTGCAATATTCCCCAATCCATCAAACGACGTAATGACTGTTCGCCTAGGTGAAAAGTCTTACACACTTCGCCTTACTGACATCAGCGGTCGCCTGATCAACGAATGGAATAGAGCCACAGGCGACTTCAACATCTACAAAAACAACCTTGCCGCTGGGGTGTACATGCTGCAAATCATTGACGCAACCGGTAAGTCAATTACACAAAAGATTTCTTTCAGATAATTTCTGGAAATCAAAAAGAAAGCCACCTCAAGTGGGGTGGCTTTTTTTATTTGTTGTTAAAATTTTTAAACCAAAGGAACTTTTATTGCCACATAATTCCATCATTAAGAAAATGAAATCAAAAAAACCTTCGAAAAACTATTTTGATTAATTGTGACAGCCAGATAAACTGTAAATTGAATCCTTAGATAATGCATGAAGGAAAAAAAGCACTATCAATCAACAAATAATTCTATTGTTAATCCAAAAAGAATCCTGAATTTATTTAATAATAACTACCCGAGTAAAGAGTTTAACAAAGCAGCAATTCGAACACCAGCTTGCATGAGGCGCTGTTCATAAAGATCACGCATTTTGTAGTGATATTGATACCCAAGCGATTTATCCCGGTCGAAGGCATAAATTTCTTCTCTAGGTTGCATCGACTCATAGGCCCATGCTCTGGGATCGGTAGAAATCCATTGGTGAGCCTGATGACGGTACTTGCGATAGATGGCTTCTGTGTATTCAGTGTAAGAAAGTTGATAAGAGTCGATCATGTCGCTATCCCAAACTCTGTGGAGATTGGAATTCTGACCAAACCAGCGCACACGTACGTCGTTGCCACCGCGGTCGTCGCCTCTACCCACATGTAGCGGCTGATGGATATCGCCCACCAGATGCACCAGCATCATCAGCGCATCGCGACGGGCAGAGTCTGATTGCGTCAGGTCTTTTAGAACTTTACCTAGCCGATCGATGGCTTCAATTACATCGCCTTTCGGATTTTTCTCCGTTTGTTCGTAGGTTTGTCCATCAGGTATTGTCACCCAGTGCCAGTCGTGCGTGTGATTGTAGCGCGGATCACTTTTTATTTCATCCATCCAGGTACTGACAATGGCAAGCGACTGGTTGCCGATTAGCTTTTGAATGTTTTTTCGAGCTTTATGAGTCAAATATTTTTCAGCAATCTCACCAGTTATGCGATGTCCGGTTTGGCCCCAAGAGAAAGCTTTTGATGAAAAGAAAAACAAGACAATACTTAAAAATAAAACAGACCTTTTCATAGAGTACAAGTGTGATGCAGGGCAAAAGTACTCTTGAGTAGAAGCTTTTCAGCTATTAATAATAAATTCAGTTGTCTTAAATACGCGAGGCAAAAGCTATCGTGAGCACTGAAATGGATTTAATGTCGGCTTTTTTCACCTCTTGATAGCATCGCTCAAGAGTGGCACCCGTAGTAAAAACATCATCGACCAGGATACAATGTTTTCCGGCAATTTCTTGAGGACGTTCGAGCATATAGGTCTCTTTGAGGGTAAGCCAGCGCAGTAATCTTCCTCTCTTTGTAAGCGTATCAGCATACTTTTTGCGCACTAAGGCCGTGGAATTAATATCGATTTTAAATACATCGGCCAATCCTTTCGCATATTCTTCGGCCTGATTATAACCTCGTTTTCTAAGTTTTTTGGGATGCAGAGGTACTGGTAATAGAACAGTATCAGCATAGGGTTTAAAGTTTGCCTCATCGCGAAGCAATCTTGCGTGAATTCGACCCATATATCGGCCGATATCCGGGTTGTTGTTGTATTTCAATTCATGCAAAATGCTCTGGGCCACAGTATTTCTGTAGAAGTAAAGCATGAAATGCGCATACCTGATTGGAATTCTCCCGTGGAGTATTTCGGTTAGCTGATTCTGGCTGATCGAGTAGTTTTGGTTAAACCCAGCCTCAGCCTCACACCGAAAACAGTAATACCACTCAGCTTGCGAAAGTTCGGCACTGCAGTGAATACAACTGTTTGGATAAATAAGATCCAAAAAGTCGGTGAGTGGCGAACCCATAGCATGCTCGTGTAAAAAATACTATCTACCTCGGCCGTAAATAAGCTACGGGTATAAGCATTTCTTCGAGTGAAATACCTCCGTGTTGATAGGAATTGCGGTAATATCGCACGTAATGGTTGTAATTATTCGGGTAAGCGAAAAAGTCATCCTTTCCAGCAAAAATGTAATGAGTATTGACTCCCATGCGAGGCAGGTGATACTCTTCAGGATTTTTTATTTCAAAGACCTCTTTCGGGTTGTACGACATATTGCGCCCGGCTTTGTAGCGAAGGTTTGTCGTCAATTCTCGCTCACCTACGATTTTAACTGGGTTTTGAACATTTATGGTTCCGTGGTCAGTTGTAAGAAGTACAGGCAACTTACGGTCAGCACAGAAGCGCAGAATTTCATATAAGGGCGAATGGATAAACCAGGTTCGGGTGAGCGAACGATAGGCTTTGTCGTTATCGGCCAGTTCTTTGATCACATCCATCTCCGTTTTTGCATGGCTGAGGATATCTACAAAGTTGTACACTACTACGTTTAGATCATTGTCTGCGAGCGATTTAAGGTTTTCCACAAATTTTCGGGCAAAAGCCAGCTGGGATATTTTGGCATAGCTCCATTTGATATGCCCTAATCCGTAGCGCTTTAGGTTTTCTTGTAAGAAAAATTCTTCAAACTGATTTTTCGTTTCTTCCTCGTCATCGTCAAACCACTTGTCGGGATATCTGCGCTTTATTTCAGCCGGCATGAGCCCAGCAAACAACGCATTGCGTGCATATTGGGTAGCTGTGGGCAGAATGGAGCAAAATATTTTCTCAGTCTCCACCACAAAGAACTGCGTGAGCTCTGATTCAATCACTTTCCACTGATCGTAGCGAAGATTATCTATGATAATAGTAAATATTTTTTTTCCCGCTTTCAACGAGGGGAAGAGTTCACGCGGAAGCAATTGTGGAGAGAGTGTGGGAGCAGAGTCGCTCCCTTTGAGCCAAGCTTGATAATTCTTCGATATAAATTTGAAAAACAGAGCATTAGCCTCTTTCTTCTGAGTTTCCAACAAATCGCGAAAGGTGCTGTTTTCCACATGGTCGAGGCTTAAATCCCAGCGAACCAAGTCTTTGTAAATTTTTACCCAATCTTCAATCGTATCGGCCATACTCATATCGATGGCAAGCTGGCGAAACTCAGTTTGGTAGTCCGTTGCAGTTTTTTCGTTGATGAGCTTTCTCTGTTCTGTGAGTTTTTTAATCGATAGCAAAAGTTGATTAGGGTTTACGGGCTTAATCAGATAATCAGCTATTTGAGCTCCTATGGCCTCTTCCATGATGCGCTCTTCTTCGCTTTTGGTGACCATCACCACCGGAATATTTCGATTGATTTTTTTGATTTGAACAAGCGTATCAAGTCCGGTCAAGCCAGGCATATTCTCGTCGAGAAAGACCACCTCATAATGATTCTCCTGAATCATATCGAGTGCATCGCGGCCGTTTGTGGCGGTATCGATTTTATAACCCTTTTTTTCAAGAAAAATTATGTGTGGCTTTAACAGATCGATCTCGTCGTCGGCCCATAGAATGCGCGTGCTCTCCATACTTTTGTGCTTATTGTTTAAGAATGTATGTCTAAAATCAAAAATAAAACCAAGATCATTAACGACCCGATCTATGGTTTCATTATAATCGAAAGCCCACTGATTCTAAAAATTATCGACCATCCTTATTTTCAGAGGCTTAGACGCATAAGTCAAACTGCACTTACTTATCTGGTGTATCCAGGTGCCACGCACACACGTTTTCACCACGCATTAGGTGCCATGCACCTTACACAGAAAGCCATTGAGATTTTGCGTCGAAAAGGTATTGAAATTACTTGGACGGAAGAGGAAGCTACTCTTGCAGCTATTTTACTGCACGATATTGGTCACGGCCCGTTTTCGCATACATTAGAGCATTCGTTGCTGCCCGTGCGGCACGAACATCTCTCCTTACTAATCATGGAAAAGCTCAATATCGAATTTGAGTATGCGCTATCAACGGCCATACGCATTTTCAGAGATCAATACCCAAAGCGCTTTTTGCATCAACTTGTCAGCGGACAGCTCGATATGGATCGCCTCGACTACTTGCGTCGCGATAGTTTTTACACCGGAGTTCATGAAGGCATGGTTAATTCTGAGCGTCTTATCACCATGCTTCATGTGCACGAAAACGAGCTTGTAATAGAATCGAAAGGGATTTACAGTGTAGAAAAATTTTTGATTGCCCGCCGGTTGATGTATTGGCAAGTGTACTTGCACAAGACTGTGCTTTCAGCCGAATTTCTGTTGCAAAAAATATTTGAGCGCGCCCGGCAGCGATATCGGGATGGATATAAAATACAAGCAGGACGCTCGCTGGAAGCTTTGTTACGTAAAGACATTAACATCGAGACTCTTCGAAACGACCCTGTCTGGCTCTCCATTTTTCTTTCGCTTGACGATACCGACATCTGGTCAGCCGTTAAGCAATGGTACTACGATCCTGACCCTGTTCTAAGTAGTCTTTGTATCCGCCTGCTCGACCGCAACTTGCTCAAAATTAAACTTACCGATAAAGAAATCAGCCACGACTACATTACAAAACTCCGTCGGATTGTTAGAACAGCATTAGCCCTTAACAATGGAGAAGAGGAATACCTTGTTTTCGCTGGTAAAGTGGAAAACAAAGCCTATGATCAAAGTCAAAAATCTATTAAACTGCTGATTAGCAGCGGAGAGTGTATTCCCATAGAAGAACATCCCGACTTCCTCCGGATCGAAGCTCTTACTGAGCTCAAGGAACGCAACTTTATATGCTACCCTGCCATAGAAGGTCTGTTCGATGGAAAGAGCTTAAATATCTCAACGACTATTTAATTTTTTAAATCAATTGGTTTCATCTTTAGAGTTCACAGTGTTTTAGTATTCTAAAACTTGTAAAAAAAACGCAATTATTTAATTAAAATATCCCATTTAAATAAATACTCTAATTTCATTTTGTTTATTTTTTCTTCTATTTCATTCAAACAATTAATATACTCAATCCTACAACTTAACTCAATGACCGAATAGTTAAGTTGAAAAAAAAACTGCCCCCCATTTAGGAGGCAGTTCAATAGTTTTTTATGAGAAAATATTTATTTACCGATTACAACCTTCCGGTTAATAATTCCGGCGGATGAGTGTACCCGTAGTAAGTATGTACCTGCAGCTACATCTTCGAGTCTGATGGTTTCTCTGAAGGTGCCACCAGCACTTCTCCACTCCGTGCGATAAACCACTTTACCGGTGAGATCTACAACTTCAATAGGCAGCGTGGCTACATCGTCGCTAAAGGTCACCTCGAATAATCCTCTGTTCGGGTTTGGATAAACCTTCAGGAAGCTGCCGAGCAGCTGCTCTGCCATTGATACTTTGAATTCGAGCGTATCACACTTAGTAGCAGTTCCGCACTTGTTGTAGGCAGTAAGGCAAACGCCATACTTACCATTTTGCGGGAAGGTAAAGGTTGCATTCAGCGTATTGGCAGAACCCAATCCGGCAAAGTTCCACTTCACAGAATCGGCATTTGTAGCAGTTCCATTAAAGGTTACGGTGTAGCTGGTTGGTATTTGAGTGAAGGTGAAGTTAACTGTAGGTGTTGGCGTCGGTGTGATAATCACAGGAGTTCGTACTTGTGAGCATGCTGAAGCTTGATAATAAACCCGAACGGTCCAGGAATTAGCCGGTACAAACTGATAGAGGTCATTACATGGACCCGTTCCACCATCAGGCCAGGTTCTACCCACATGGAGTTCAAGTGTTAATGTATCTGAGTTGATCACACCATTTGCTATAGTCAGCGTACGGGAATAAGCCTGAGTACCACCCTGATTTAGACCCGGTCCAACTACTACAGGTTCTGCTGCATTGTTATTAACCACCCTGATTCTTGAAAGCTGTTCAGAGATCCAGCCACCACCAGTAGCAGTGATTGAATACGATACACGTATTGAGTCGATTACAGCTCCAGCAGGAACCGGCACTTTTAAAATTCCCGGACACGTACTGAATGATGTAGCCGAGTTCACAAAAGTACCTGAACTTTGAATAAGTGGCCCATGTGTCGCACTTGAAGAATCACCGACAATTTGGCGATATTGCAGATAGTAGTCATTCTTTGTTGAAATAGATGGAACAAAGAAGGTGTTTCCGGTAGCTAATGGTGTACCGCCAGTAGGCTGGCCATACCATTCGTACAATAATCCCGGGCCAGGTTTGGCCTGTAGGGTGATGGTATCAATTCCCGCACATACTGAATAAGGCAGAACAACAGGATTCCTTGGTTTGATGAAGACCGCTACGTTCAGAGAGTCGTTGTTTGTAACCTGGTCGTTTGGCAGGGCGGTGTAGCTAAGAATATTCAGGTTAAGTCCCATAAAACCATTTATACTACCCATGGTTATGGTGTCCCTGGCTCCTGGTGCTAGTGAAGGTACAGTAGCGTTGAATGTCTGAGTGATATCTCCTGTTATCTGGCAAGTGACAGGGATGTTAGTCAGAGCGTTTGCTCCCTGATTCCTTACAACGACACGAACGTTCATCACACTATCACCGCACTGCCCGTTTCTCGGATTAACCAACGCTTCAAGGCGGGCATCAAATGCAATCGGGGTACAAACCTGTACCGGGCCTACCCATGCGCTAAACTGATTAGGTCCACAGCTGTCGCGTACATACATATCATAGCAGACATTAGATGTAAGACCTGTAACAGTGTAAGGCTTGGTTGTGATGTTTGTAATTAGTGTGCCCTGCAGCGAACCGGGAGTAAAACCTACAGGACCCCATTCTAGCTGATGGTTGTTGTCAAAACTTCCCCAGTTGAGAGTTGCTGAAGTCGGAGTTGTACTTACTAATGTGAAGTTAAACGGACCTGTACAGGGCAGGGGTACAAACTCTACTGCACCGGGATCGGGTGTAGAAGTACGGGCTACTCCATTGATGTCAGTTGGTACAACACTAAGCAGATTTGCACCAATGTTATTAAACTGAGGTGAACCTGGTGTAAAGTTGTTTGCTGCAGGATTCACATAGAATGGCTGGCCAAACTGGCTGTTCGCATCAGGATTGCCTGTCGATGCCTGCCAGTTAGCAAACGTATTGATATTTGACCCGTTAAATCCAAAGAATGCATTTGTGGAGTTGGTTTGTCTCCAGTATGCATTGTTGTTGTAGGTAATGTTGGTTACAGTATTTGACTGATAAATAACATAGGATGTACCATTGGTGGGTCTGCTTGAAGTGATCAAATTATTCCTGAAGTCAATATTACTCATTGTACCTAGTAAATAGAGCAGATATTCACCACCTGATCCGGCATTAGTGTGCTGTATCGAAATAGAATTGTGATAAATATTCCAGTTGCTGGATGAAGAAAGATAGATTCCATAATTGAATCCTGTATTTTCCCAGCCATACATCCAGTTATTGGCGAAGAGATTTCTGTTGTTAGGATTACCGGTTGATGTGAAATTATAGAATCCAAATGTAGCTCCTGTAATTGAAGTGGAGGTAGCTGCTGCATATGGATTTCTGATTCTGTTATTTGTAATTTTTGAGTTCCTTATTTCATTAGTTACGTAAATTCCGTAGAAGGTAGTTAATGTCGTACGGTTCAGGCGGTGAATATCATTTCCATGAATTTCTAGACTGTCAACACCTCTGGCAAAGAATGCATAAATGTAAGCATCAGCGAGGATGTTGTTCAGTATTTTGTTTCCAATGGTGAATGGTCCTGTAGTGGTAGTATTGCCTCCGATGTAAATGTTTTGATAACCACCAGATATAAAGTTCTTCTCGATGGTAATGCGATCACATACTTTGCCAACTCCGGTGATGTTGCTTTCAGAGATTGATGCCAAAATACCGTTGTAATTGGTATTGGTGAAGTTCATTGGCATTACGATCGAACAATTCTTTACAGTGATGTTTTCTGCATTACCCGTAATAAAAACACCTGTAGCAAATTGTGAGATTGTACCAGTTGAGCTGATATTTAGTGAATCAAGTACAAAGTTTCTTGTACCTTCAAAGGCGATAATAGCTCTGCGATCAGTATTGGTAGAGCTAAATGAAATGGATTCACCATTACCTTTCAGTGTCACAGTATTTGCTACGCTTGTATTTGGTATTGTTCCAAAATAGGCTTGCTCGACATAGGGACCTGAACCAGGTACAACGTTGACTGTGACAGGTCCACAGACACCTACTTGTGATAGAGTATTTGCAAATTCCGTAAAGCTCGCGAAGTTGGTTCCTGAAGTGGCGGAAAAAGCATTAATTGTGTAGCTTCCGCTCAGGCTTCGTCTGATTCCATTCCTTGTCAGAGTGTTGTTAGACGGATCTGTATCCACTCCTGGGCCACTTGAAGTGATGGTTGCTGTAATGTTTACCAATGCATTTGCAGGTAAATTAAAGGTACCTAGCGTAATGTTAACACTCTGAGAGGACGCCAGCACTCCGGTCCAGTTAACTGGCGACTGAGGTGTATTGTTAACAGACCATGCAATAGTAAGGGATGTAACTGTATCAAGACCAAGGTTAGCAATTTGCACTTGAGCTGTAGCAAATGTATCGCAGATTGCTCCAGTGGGTTGGGTAAATGAAACAATTGCAGGATCAGGACCAGGAGGCGGATTGAATTCAATTGCACCAGCATCAGGGAATGCGCCACGGGGTGCACCAAAGAAGTCTGTCGGTACCCAGTTTTGCAAATTGAAGCCCATTCCATTGAATAATACGTTGGTAGGCTGAACGTTTCCTGACCAGATATTGACAAAATTAGGATTTGCATAGCGTCCTTGCTGATCAAATGCATTTGAAGCCACGGCCTGCCAATCGGAAAAGGTGTTGATGTTAGAGCCACGCCATCCAAAGAAATAGTTAGAACCTATTGAATCATGGATAAAGTAAGCATTGTGGTTAATGAGAGGACGGCTAGTAGCCGAGTTGAGGTACATGATGTGCTTTTGTCCTGATCCGGCTCGCATCAGATAGAATAGGTTATTCATATATCTGATAGAGTCGTTTGCAGTTGCATGCCATACAAGACGTGTAGCGTTTGAAGATATGGCGTTGGGAAGATATATGGCAATCGTGTTGTGATATACCTTCCACCAGTTACATGAGCTTAGGAAGTAAATAGCATATATCAAACCATTCGTCTTGATGTCACGAACGATGTTGTTGGCAATCAAGTTCCACTGACCCGGATCAGAACCACCAGAAATGTAAATCGGATAAGCTGCTGATGTTGGGAAGGTAGTTGCTGCGTTAAAGGCATTGTGAATCAGGTTTCCTACAATACGACAGTTGTTGAAGTATCCAGAGTACAATAGACCATAAAAGGTTGTGTGAGTAGTACGAGTGGGCTGTGAAAACTCATTTCCAATTACCTCTAAACTATCATTCGGACCGGCATACACTCCCGCCAGGTAATAATCAAAGAATTTATTGTTTCTTATCCTATTGAATTTGGATAATCCGGCAGAAGTTGAAGAGATACCCATCACGGTGATACCATAATAACCGCCAATTATGGTATTATCTTCAATAAGATTATAGTTACCACAGTTACCAAATGAAGTAGAGCTAGTATTTGTGCCAGATATTACAATGGGCACGTTATTAAAAGTTGTATTTAATGGACACTCGATGCGGCATTTCCGTATGATGTTGTGGTCAGCGTTGTTGGTAAGGTGGAAGCCCCAGCTATTTGAAGCATTAATAGACCGGACATTCAAACTGTCGAATGTAAAGAAATCTGCCCCATTAAGACGGATTACGAAGTTCTGGGCTGAGTTTGTCACATCAAAACGTATTGTGTCTCCATTACCATTAATAGTAATTCTATTTGTTGCATTTGCTCCTATTACTGGATTAAACTGAACTTGCTCAACATAGGGGCCTGAGCCTGGAACGACATTTATTGTTACAGGTCCGCAAATTCCATTTGTATGAAGAGCGTTTGCCAATGCATTAAAAGACTGGAAGTTTGTGGCTGTAGCTGGCGCACCTGCATTGATGGTCAATACTCCCTGTAGACCATTTGTATTGTAAATTCTGGATGTAGTATCATTAGTAGGATTCACATCAGTACCAGGAGCTACTGAGTCTACAAAAGCAACGAGATTATACGATTGACCCGGAACAACAGGAAACGTTCCTAAGGATACAGCCTGATTGGCAGCAGTGGCAAGATTGCCGGTAAAATTAACCGGAGTTTGAGGCACTCCATTCACTGTCCAGCGAATCCGGGCAAATGTCATGGATGTTAAACCATAATTGCTTAAGTTGACTGAAGCTGATACATTACCAGAACATCCTGATCCCGGAACAGGACTTATAAAGGTAGTCAACACGGCATCAACGCCCGGTAAAGGAGTAAATTCATATGCACCCGGGTCAGGTGGTACTGAACGAGTTACATTCAGGATATCATTAGGCACAATCGCAGTCAGGTTAAACCCAATGTTGTTAATCGCCGGATTGATGGGCTTAAGATTACCAGCAGCTTCATTTTCGTAAATCGGATTCGCAAAGGCACCATCCTGATCAAAGGCTCCTGAAGCTACAGACTGCCAGTTGCTCCATGTTTTTACATTCGTACCTCTGAATCCAATAAAGTTAGCAGCTCCGATGGTGTCAATGAAGTATACGTTATTGTTAATTAAAGGAGTATAGGTTGAACTGCTCAAATAGATGATGTGGTTCTGACCTGTACCTCCGCGCACGCAAGTAAATACGTTGTTTCTAATACGCATGCTATCAGGTGAGGTTGAAATAAATACCAATCTGTTTGCACTTGTCGATGTTGAACCTGGATTATTGATTGAAATTGTGTTGTGGAAAAAGTCAAAATATCCGGTTGTACCAGTGTGATACCAGGTATAAATCAATCCATTTGTTCGAATGTTATAAAAAATATTGTTTGCAATAAGGTTACGGTCAGATGCAGTGGTTGCTCCTGAAGTGTACCAAATGCCGTAAAATGAATTCGTAGTGTTTGGCTGTTGCTCAAATGGTGCGTGAAATCTGTTACCTATAATTCTGTTTCTGCGATTGTTTGTACCAAAAACATATATGTAATAACAGGTTGTGAGTGAATTTCTTGTCAGGCGGTGCACACTGTTACCTTCAAAGACAAAATCATCCAGATTGGCGCCATAAACAGCATATAAATATGAATTCCGTATTTCATTATTAATGAATTTATTACCAGTGTTTGGTGTTGTAGCTGTACCATTGAGTGAAATGGTATAATATCCACCTTGAATTATGTTATTAATGAATTCGTTAAAATTACCATTGTTACCTTGACCTGTAGAAGTAGTTTTAGAATTGGTAAATACGATAGCACCGGTGTTAAAAGCTGTGTTTTCCATGTCTGCATGGCCGATGGTACACCCCACGAATTTGTTTGAATCTGCACTGTTTCTAAATTCTAGTGCATGACCATTGGATGCACCTGTTGATAAAATATTTAGATTATTAAATTCGAAGTGTTTGGCTCCATTTAAATCAATAGTATGACGTGCAGCCGAGTTGGTGGCATTAAATTGAATGGTATTTCCATTTCCGTTTATTACTATTTTATTTGTTGGTGAGGTTCCAGGTACATAAGGCAATACTATTTGCTCATTGTAGGGTCCTGAATTTGGAGCTACGTTAATGGTTACTGGTCCAGTCACCGATCCACAAGCAAGTGCATTAGCTAAGGCGGTGAAAGATGCAAAATTGTTTGGACCTGATCCCGAAGGATTAATGGTATATGTTCCATTAAAAATATTTCCAGCGGCAATCACTTGACGGGTGGTAGATGGCGTGGTAGCACTTCCGCAAGTCACATTACATCTAAAGAATGTAGTTGTTGATACAGCTTGTGAATAATTAGGAGAAGTTGCTCCTGTAATATTAGTCCAAGGTCCAGAGGCTGAAGGAGCTGACTGCCATTGATAGGTCTGACCAGCACCAAAGGTGATATTTGCTAAAGAAAAATTCACAGTTGTTCCTGGGCAAACATTTGTATCTGAAGCTACAGTAGTTGCAACTGGAGGAGGAGATGTACAAGGTGTAGTAGGCAATACGTTAATTACATAATCCTCTGTTTCACCAAATGTTTGGGCGTCACACGGGCCTGTAGGTATGGCTACATAATTACATCTTACCCGCAGCCTGATATTGCCTGGAGGAGTAGCTACAGGTATTGTGAAACTTCCGTTAAACGGGGTTGTTGCCCAGGTAACGGAGTTCCAGAGGTCTTCACCTGCATCAAAAAAGTCTCCGTCGTTGTTCCAGTCAGCCCAGATCCTAAAACCTTGTGACCAAGTCGAGCCAGACTGCACTGTAAAATTAATTTGTGTTCCCGGCAACGCTGTAACTACCTGGTTTGAAAAAAACTGATATCCATTTGGCGAACATCCTGAGTTCAGGTTGCTTATGTTTGTTACACCACCGGTGGTTGAAAAATTTTCAATCTGGTCACCTGAAGTACAGCTATTGGTCGGAATACAATAAGTCTGAGCCTCAACATGTTGAAAAGTTAAAAGACTTACAGTTGAAAATAAAATTACCGGAATAAGATTACGAAAGTAATTTTTTGTCATAACAGTATTGGTTTTTATACAAATATACACAAAACGTTATGAAATAAATAATTGTTCTTTGTGTTTTTGTTATGCAAGCATAATGTTAATAAAATATCACAAAATTATGAAAGCGGATTTCCGCCAAGTGATTCATAAATAAAATCGAAAGTAGACAGGATTTCAGCTTTTCCGTTCACAACGGCTACATCGTGTTCGAAGTGGGCTGAGGGCTTTCCGTCTGCTGTTACAATACTCCATCCGTCTTTAAGCTGCCGGACTCGATGGGTTCCGAGATTGATCATGGGTTCTATGGCAATGACAAGGCCGTCTTCTATCTTTTTGCCTTTGCCGCGCTTACCGTAGTTGGGCACTTGAGGTTCTTCGTGCAACTGACGACCTAGTCCGTGCCCTACAAGCTCACGTACCACTCCATATCCGTAAGCCTCTGTATGTGTTTGGATGGCGTATCCTATATCACCAATTCGATTGCCAGCTTTGCACTGATCGATGCCGAGATATAAACTTTCAAGAGTGATTTTCAACAATTTTTTTACTTCAGTTGATACCTCACCAACCATAAAAGTGTAAGCGTGATCGCCCATATAGCCATTGAGCTTCACTCCGCAGTCAATCGATACAATATCTCCTTCTCTTAATGGTTTGGTACCGGGTATGCCGTGTACTACTACCTCATTGATAGAAATACACAGTGTATTGGGAAAATTGTAGAGACCTAAAAATGCTGGTACCCCACCATGATCACGTATAAATTCTTCAGCTTTTTTATCGAGATGGAGAGGTATAGCACCAGGTACTACCTCTTTGGCTAACATTCCTAAGGTCTTACTTACAAGCAATGCGGCCTGACGTATCAGCTCTATTTCTTCTGCTGATTTGAGATAAATCATTTGCTGATTTTTCCTTATTTTTTAAATAATCTGCTTAAAAAAGATCTTTTAGACCTGTTTTTCTTGAGAATTTCCTCGATGTCTTCAGATGGACCGTAAAGTTGCTGATAGATAACTCCCCAGCCAGGAAACCCTCCAAAATTCCTGTCATCTATGAAAAGGTCAGCGTGTATTTTCCGAGATGTTTCTTTTTCGTCAAACTTTTCTTCCGGATATGATTTATTGACGGCATAAAATTCAATTCCGTGCTTTCGGCAAAATTCTACAGCCTCTTCTAATCTGGCACCAGTGCGATATGTCCACAAAATCAACCGATGCCCGTCGGCTTGCAGTTTTTTAAGCGTTTCGAAAGCGAATATCAAAGGCTTTCCGATGTCAGGATATTTATCCTCTACGATGGTGCCATCAAAGTCGATGGCTATAATTTTAGAACCTTTCCTGATCAAGACTTTTAAATTATTTCCTTTACCAAAATATCACCTGTCATCTCTACAGGAATTGGTAATCCCATCAAAGTCAAAATAGTGGGGGCAATATCTCCTAATTTGCCATCTACAATTATGTGGCGTTGTTTTGGTTCACATAAAAATATTGGTACCGGATTGGTGGTGTGAGCCGTATTAGGTGTTCCGTCCTCATTAATCATGAATTCAGCATTGCCATGATCTGCTAGTACTATGCATATATAACCGTTGTCCAATGCTTTTACAACGACTCTTCTCGTACACTCATCTACTACTTCACAGGCTTTAATGGCTGCCTCCATCACGCCTGTATGCCCCACCATATCAGGATTCGCAAAGTTCAAGCAAATAAAATCTGCTGATTTACTTTCTATTTCCGGCAAGATGGCTTCGGCTACTTCATAGGCGCTCATCTCCGGCTTTAGGTCGTACGTAGCCACTTTGGGCGATGGAATCAAAATGCGTCTTTCACCCCTAAAGGGTTCTTCTCTTCCGCCGGAGAAGAAGAAAGTAACATGAGGATACTTTTCGGTCTCGGCAATGCGGATTTGGCTTTTTCCGTGCATTTCAAGTACTTCACCGAGCGTCATTGTTAGATTGTCTTTTTCAAACAGCACCTCTACACCTTGATAGGTGTCGTCGTAGCGTGTAAGGGTGATGTAATGAAGGGGTAAAGTATGCATGCCGTACTCTGGAAAATCCTTTTGGGTAAGCACGGTAGTAATCTGTCTGCCGCGATCGGTGCGGAAGTTGAAATTGATGACCACATCGCCAGGCTGTATGCAAATGGCTTCAGCTGCTGATGGTGCCGCGACGATTGGCTTCAAAAATTCATCCGTTACTTCTGCATTGTATTGTGTCTTAATAGCCTCAATAGGATTATCGGTATACTGACCAATTCCATTTACAAGAGCATCATAAGCTAGTTTTACTCTTTCCCAGCGTTTGTCGCGATCCATTGCGTAGTAGCGACCTGTGATGCTCGCAAGCTTAGCCCCTGTTTTATGCAATACCTCTAAAAGTCTTGTAATGTATCCCACCCCAGACTTTGGATCTGTATCACGGCCGTCAGTAAAAGCATGAACGGCTACATTTCGCACTCCGGCCTGAGCAGCTATTTCAAGTAATCCGATCAGATGATCGATGTGCGAATGGACACCGCCGTCGCTCACAAGCCCGATGAAGTGAAGCTTTTTGTCGGTATTGTTTTTTAAATATTCAAAAGCATTATTGAGCACTGGGTTTTTGGCCAACGAACCATCTTCTATAGCAAGAAAAATTTTTACAAGGTCTTGGTACACTACGCGACCAGCTCCAAGGTTCATATGGCCCACTTCGCTGTTGCCCATTTGGCCATCTGGCAAACCCACATCAAGCCCTGATGCGCGAAGTGTAGCATGTGGAAAACGTTTATATAAACTATCAATAAAAGGCGTATGCGCCTTATCAACAGCTGAAACCTCGGGATTGGTGGCTATGCCCCAACCATCGAGGATGCACAGCAAAACTTTAGAACTCATATGGCGCAAAGATAGATTTTGCTGCTACTAAAAGAGGTGAAAAAAATCAGTTCTTCTCATCGGGGTGGCCCCATCATGGGACTTTCTTCCTTAGGAGCGCGATTACCTCGGTAGTTGCGAAATTGATATAAAAACGATACCAAGTAAAAGCGATTGAGCACCAGCGATTGTGTATCTTCAACATAAAGCTCAGTAACTGTACGATTGATGCTGGTGTTTTGATTGAGCAAATCGTACACTGAGAGTCGAAATTCACCGGCTTTGTTTTTCAAAAATTTGTAGCCAATATATCCATTAATGCGAATAAAATTCGGATTAATCGCATCCGACAGACCTATGTATCTCGTTTGTGTAACCTCGGCATTGAGCACCAAACCTTTCCAAGGCAGTATAGTGGCCGAGGCTGTGTTCAGATTGAGCCAATAGTTGTTATTGAGCTCGGGCTGAAGTTTGTTGTTTACGATGAAATAAGTAAGGTTGGTGCGAAGGTTGAAGTCCACTCGTTCGCCGAGATTGCTGCTTATGCCGAGCCCGCCGTTTGTGGAATAATTGTCCACCCGATTGTCGATGCCGTTGATTCTTGATGGATTCTGTAGCCAGCCAAGGGCACCATTCACATTGAGGTTTATTCTCAGTTTTTGTATCGGCATATTGAAGGCTCCAAAGAAATTGGCATTGGTACGCGAATTTAAATTTTCAGGTACAATTACTTGCGTTCCTCTCTTAATCACAGTGCCATCGGGCAAGATGGAGTCTTGAAGCAGAATTTTTGAAATGTTGGCTATTGGATTGTTTGTCAGGCCATACGAAAGGCTCATAAAACCGCCCTTTCCGCTGAAGTTAAAGAAGCCATATGCGATTCGAATATTGTGCGTGTACTCTTGTCCGAGATTGGGGTTACCGGTAGTTAATACCAATGGATTTGAATTGTCAATTACATTCTGAAGCTGGCTAACTGAGGGTAAATTGTTTGACGTAGTATAGTTGACTCTGAAGTTTTGACGCGGACCTATTCTGTATCTAAAAAAGATGGAAGGAAAAATGTTGTAAAAGGGCTTGTCCACTTGTTTAAAGTCGGGGAACAACTGTTCGCTGTAAAGCCTTGTATAGGCAAAATCAATACCTGTGGTCAGGGTAAATTTTTCATCAGTAGTGCGAAACTGATGCTTAGCCCCAGCCCGTTGGGTGTGAATGAAATTATCAAATTCATTGCTCAGTGCAGTATCAGGCAAATAAACGGTTTGCCCAAAGGCAGTAAGAGCAGCTGTGTATTGATTTGAACGAGTAATTCTGTATTCAGGAGCATAATTGAATTCGATTGAATGCAATTTACCTATGGGTTCAGTAAACGAAAAGCGCACATTGGTATTCAAAGCATCGTTTAATCTATCCTGCTTCTGATCGCGGAAGGTAGAATCAATGTTTCCGATATAAAATATGTTTTCTGCTAAAAGCAGGTTTAGGGTAGTTGTGTTGGATTGATTGTAGTTCAAGTCAGCAGAAAAGGTTCTGCCTGGCTTTAAGAAGCGCTTTCTGAAAACCAGCTGTGTTTGTACTGCCCAGGTTTCTGAGCTGTTTTTCAGCCGATTAAAACCTTCATTCAGATTTTGTACTTTGCCTATGGTAGTCTTAGTTGATGTTGTATCCAAACGATCTGACGTATTGAAGCTGATCGAAGGCACGAAAACGATAGAATGAAGTGTATCGAAGTTGTATTCGAAGCGCCCGTTGAAGCGATGGCTTTGGGTAGTAGTTTGAGCTATCCTGTTTTCGTCGGCAAACTGACTGGTGGTTTCATTTAAAAAAGTTTCGCGCACTCGTTTGGTTTCAAGATCGTTGACGTTGTTTCGGAAATTATATCCTGTGGTCAATTTCCATTTGGCTCCAGAATTCTGGTAGTTAATGCCAAACGTCGATAGAGTATTAATACCATCAGCCGGACTTTCGGCGGGTATAAACTGTCTGAATCTCCTAAACTGGGAATTTGCCAGCGGATCTTCTTGTCCTACATTGAGTTGATTCAAGTTATTGTGCTGACCGTTGATGCTGATGCGCTCTTTGTTGCGAAAGAAGTTGATGTTTCCACCAAAAGCAAATCGGTCATTTGTACCAGCTCCAGCTTCCAATTTACCAAAATTTCCAAACCTTTTTTCTTTTTTAGTTACAATATTCAAAACCCTTCTCTCTCGCCCATCGTCAAACCCTGAGAATCGGGCTTGCTCGCTGCGCTCTTCGTAAATCTGTATGCGATCGGCTATATCAGCAGGCAAATTCTGAACAATGCTCAAGGCATCGTTTCCAAAAAATTCTTCTTTATCAACCAAAACGCGGTCGATTACCTGACCTTGTGATTTGATCTGCCCGTTTTCGATGGTAACACCCGGCAATTTTTTCAATAAATCGGCAACAGTGGCATCGGGATTAACTTTAAACGCATCTGCCGAATATTCCGTTGTATCGCCCTTTACCTGAATTGGAATTACATGACCAATTACTATGACATCTTCGAGCAGACTTGTATCTGATTTGAGTGTAATAGTGCCTAAAACTGTGTCTTTGTTTAAGACAAACTCGGTTTGAAAGGTTTGATAGCCGATAAAAGATATTTGAAAGCGGTATTCTATGCCTTTTTTTAGTGAAACTTCAAATTTTCCTTTGGCGTCGGTCACTGCAGCACCTGCCAGTTTGGCATCTGTTTTTTTTCTTGCCACCACATTTACGCCCGGTAAAGGTTGCTTGTCTGAAGAAGCTATCACTATTCCTCTTACCAAAGCATTTTGCCCCTGTAAAAGACTTGAAACAGCTATAAGTATTAATGCGAATACGTTTTTCATGCGATTTTAAGATGTGCAATGACGATGTTTAGACCTTAAACACTCTAAAATGTTTAAAGTCTGAATGAAAATTGATTGAATGCTTAGAAATCTTTTAAGAAAATATTTACAAAGTTTGTACAGTGGAAACGCTGGCTATACCGCCTGATTTCGAGATGAGTTGCCGGATAGAGGGCGAAATACTTTCTACAACGGCTTCGTCGCAAACTACAATGACAAGCAAATTTGTAAATGAATCGCTTAATCCCAAGTTATCGCGATCACCTCTCTGGCCGTGCCCTTTCACACTGTCAATCACGGTATAACCTTCGATTCCCGGATGCTCCAAGATCTTTTTCAATCTCGGAAAGTCTGGTTTGGGTATTACAATTTCGAGTCTTGATTTCAATGCCATAGGAGCTGAATAACAGAATTATACAAAGGTATTCCGATCAATATATTCACTGGAAAAGTAATACCAAGAGCCAGAGGCACATACAATCCGGGATCAGCCTCAGGAACCGCTGTGCGAAATGCCGCTGGCACCGCTATGTACGAAGCACTTGCGCCGAGTACCGCCATAAGGAGCGCATCACCTGCGCTTGCCCTCACTAAGTAAGCTAAACCCATAAAAAATACAGCGTGAAAAAAGGGTGAAAACAACCCAAATAAAATGACTTTTTTTCCAAGTTTGGAAAGAAAGCTCATCCTATGGCCTGCCACAATGCCAAGATCTAACAAAAAAAAGCAAAGCATACCTTTAAAAATATCTTGAGTAAAGGGCTTAATACCTTGCATCAGATCGTGATCAGAAATTAGACCGATTAGAAACGAGCCCAACAGAATGAATACCGAGCCATGTGTAAGAGTTTCGAATACCAATTCCCGAAAACCCAGCTGTTGGTCAGGCTGATTTTTGCGCACGAAGAAAATCCCTTGAATTATGGCCGGAAATTCCATGAGGGCAAGTGCAGCCACCATATAACCGCCGAAATCTATACGTTGTTGTTCCAAATACGAGACTGCTGTGATAAAGGTAACTGCCGATACTGAACCATACGTGGCTGCTAATCCAGCTGCGTTTTCGATGCCCAAATTCTTTTTAAATAAGTGAAATACATACCAACCCGTAAACAGTGAGCCAGCCACGCACACCAGAAGTATAATTACAATACTCAGAGAGAAGGCATTTTCATGAAGCTCATACCCCCCTTTTAACCCAATGCTCATTAAGAGGTAATACGAAATAAACTTGGTGATAGGCTGAGGCAACTGAAAGTCGCTCTTTACAAAATGTGCTAAAACACCGAGAAAAAAGAAGAGAATTACAGGGTTTAAAAATTGATCAATGTTCATGATTTTGATTTAGAAAGAATTCAATGACCAGGTGACAATTCCTGTTGAACAATCAATGTCCAGCGCCTTTGATTGAGGTTCTTCAAAGATTTTTAATAGCGACTTTTTTAAATTATTCCACTCTTCCTTTTCCCATTCGTAACAAGGGGTATCCAATACAAGAATATATTCTTGATTAAAAAGTATGTAGTATTGTCCTTCGGGATCGTTGATCTTAGCCTTGCGGTTTGGCTTAACAGAACTGTTTCTTATAAACTTTTTAAACCAAATTTCAGCTGCTAACCGACATTCATCTGGATCACTGTAATAGTAAATTGTTAAGTAAATTCTCGATTTTTTCCCAGTTTCAGGATTTTTGTCTTTTCGAGTCAAAAGCATTTCAAATGTCGAAGCAGGTGCAGTTTCCTGAATTTTTCCATGATCGCGAGAGGCAAGATTGTACAACTTCCGCTCGTATTTTTCAGCGTTGGCTTGATAAAAGGCATTTGCCATCTGTTTCAGTTCTTCTATTTGGGCATTAGCTAGTAATCCGAAGAGGTACAGGAATAAGAATACCCATTTTATTTCCATATTTTGGATATTTTTTCCAAATTTTGGACATTTCGTAGCGACCTCGTTTTTCATATATTATTGATATTCAGCGATTTTTATTCATTAAATCACTTTGGCATAGAGCTTGAATTTTTCTTATTGGAGTAGAGTTTTCATAGTTTTGGCTTTTGCCCATAAACCCCGACGTGATGTCGGGGTTTTTTTATAATTCTTTTACGGCTAGTTGAGCCATATCGAGCAGAAATACGTATTTCATCGCTACTTCTTCCAAATAAGAATACCTGCCAGATGCTCCTCCATGCCCGGCATCCATATTAGTGTACAGCAGCAGCGGATTGTTATCTGTCTTTGTAGCTCTAAGTTTGGCTACATATTTAGCCGGTTCCCAATATTGGACTTGAGAGTCGTGTAGCCCAGTGGTGACAAGCATAGGGGGATACGCCTTTTTCTCAATATTGTCATATGGCGAGTAACTTTTCATGTAATAATAGTACTCCGGATCTTTGGGATTGCCCCACTCTTCGAATTCACCTACAGTGAGTGGCAACGATTCGTCGAGCATGGTGGTCACTACATCTACAAAAGGCACTTCAGAGATGATACCTGCCCATAGTTCAGGACGCATGTTAGCCACTGCACCCATCAATAATCCACCGGCTGAACCACCCCAGGCAAACAGCCTTTTTGGGTCAGCATATTTTTCAGCAATGAGATGCTCTGCACAAGAAATAAAATCGGAGAAAGTATTTTTCTTCTTCAGAAATTTTCCTTCTTCGTACCACCTTCTCCCCTTCTCCTGTCCGCCTCTGATGTGGGCTATAGCATATACAAATCCGCGGTCAAGAAGGCTGATACGAGAAGTGCTGAAGGTTGCCTCAAGGCTGTAACCATAGCTGCCGTAACCGTAAAGTACACAGGGAGCTGAGCCGTCGAGTTTGGTGGATTTTCGGTAAACAATCGATATGGGCACTTCTTCGCCATCTACGGCTTTAGCGTAGATATATTGGCTCTCGTACTTTTCACTGTCGTAGCCAGGTACTTCCCTGGTTTTGAGCACTCTGGTCTCTCCGGTTCTCAAATTGTACGCACGCGTTGAGGGTGGGGTTACAAAGCTTTGATATTCAAAGCGCACCCACTCCGACTGTTGATTTTCGTTAATTCCCAAATTGAGGGAATACGTAGGCTCGGGCATTGATACTTCATTGAGCTTTCGCCCGCTGTAGTCGTAGATGGATAGGTGAATCTGACCGTCGTACTTTTCCTCTACCACTAAGTGGCTTTTAAAAGGCATGATGTCTTCGATTAGTACATCAGTGCGATGCGCGATTAAGTCCATCCAGTTTGATCTAGATGTTTTATCGAGCGGTGTGGTCATCAACTTAAAATTCTCTGCTCGGTCAGCGTTGGTCTTTATGATCCATCGGTTTCCAATGTCAGCCACAAAATAGCGAACGCCTGTTTCTCTGGGTTGAAAGATCTTGAAAACTTCATAAGGCCGATCAGCAGGAATATAGCGAATTTCAGATGTAAGAGTACTGCTGCTGCCTATTAAAATAAACCTCTTAGAAGCAGACGGATATACATAACAGCTAAATTTTTCATCTTTTTCATGGAAGACTTCGTCAATTACCTGCGTTTCCAGATTAAAACGCATCACTTTAAAAGAACGCAAAGCATCGTCTTTGATATTGAAAAAAACCGTCTTATTGTCGGCTGCCCACACCGCTTGCCCTGTGGTGTTAGGAATTGATTGTGGTAATACCTCATTTGTTTTGAGGTTTTTGAAACGTATCACATACTGTCTTCGTCCGATCGTATCTTCAGAAAAGGCCAGCAACTGATTGTCAAAGCTCACCGCAAACCCTCCAATGCTGTGAAATTTTTTGCCTTCAGCCAGCTTATTCTGGTCGAGCATTATCTCTTCAGAGGCTTGCAGATTCCCCTGTTTGCGGCAGTAGACCGGATATTCCTTGCCAGCTTCATACCGATAGTAGTAGAAATACCCATTGCTCTCGTAGGGCACCGAACTGTCGTCTTCCTTAATGCGCGATTTCAGCTCTTGAAATATTTTGTCTTTCAGTGGCTTAAGTTCGCTGAAAATAGTCTCGGTATAGGCATTTTCAGCTTTTAAATAGTCGATTACTTTCGGATTCTCGCGTTCGTTGAGCCAATAGTAGTAATCTATTCTTCTATCACCATGAATCTCAAGCACTTTGGGAATTCGCTCAGCCATCGGAGGCTTAATGCGCGACTTTTCATTCTTCATTTCACAAGAAAATACACCAAGTAGTAAAAATACCATCGGCCCGTATTGCTTCATAAACTTTATTTGCGGGCAAGATTACTTCAAATTTTTGACCATTCATACACCATGTTTTCTAAACCAAATACGGGCTCATTGATGCCTGCGGGTGTTTTCCGCGAAAAAGTTTTCTGGGTAACGGGCGGTGGTACAGGTCTCGGCAAGTCTATGACTCGCTACTTTGCCGAACTCGGAGCCACAGTAATAATCTCGAGCCGCCGACAAGAAGTGCTTGATGCAGCCGCACAAGAAATCAACGCTTTAGGATATGAAGGCAAGGTAGTACCCATAGCCTGCGACGTGCGGGAGTACGATCATGTGGAGGCACTTACCGAACAGATCATTAACACTTATGGCACTCTACACGTGTTGGTAAACAATGCCGCCGGAAATTTTATTTCGCCTACCGAAAGGCTTACTTCCAAAGCCTTCGACGTGGTAATCGACATCGTACTGCGCGGTACAAAAAACACTACCCTTGCCGTTGGAAAAAAGTGGATCGATACCAAACAAGGAGGCGTAATGCTTAACATTACCACCACTTACGCCTTCACAGGCAGTGGCTACGTAGTGCCCTCAGCCATCTCAAAGGCCGGAGTACTCGCCCTTACTCGCAGCCTTGCCGTAGAATGGGCTAAGTACGGCATCCGCCAGGTAGCTATAGCCCCCGGACCTTTCCCTACAAAGGGAGCCTGGGAGCGACTCTTCCCAGGTGGCCTCGACCAAAAACTCAACGTCATTAACGAAATCCCCCTTCGCCGTGCCGGTGAGCACCAGGAGCTGGCCAATTTAGCCGCATACCTGGTCAGCGACTATGCCTCCTACATCAACGGCGAAGTGGTCGTGATCGACGGTGGTGAGTGGCTCCAGGGTGCCGGCGAGATGAACTTCCTGGAAGTAATTACTCCAGAAATGTGGGACGAACTATCCAAGTACCGCAAATAACTTCTTTGAGAATTTTTTAATATTTCTTGTTTTTTGGGCTTGCCCCAGACAAGGCACTTAAGGTGCCTGTGTCTGGGTCGGTCCATTCCGGGCTCGCTGTTCGTTCGGTGCTTCGCTTCGCTCAGCCCTGCCGGCTTTGCCGGCACCCTCCATGTACCACACGTATTCAATGTTCTAACGATGTAAAATCGTTCGAACTACTTTGCATACTTTTAGCTGAGGAATTGCCCGAAAAAAACCGCACCTATTACCATGAAGCAAGCTTTTTCCTTTTTGCTATTTTTTCCATTGTTGTTAATACCTTCAGCGTGCAAAAAATCAGAAATTGAAATTCAGGGACATCGGGGCTGCAGAGGCTATTGGCCTGAAAATTCTATATACGGCATGCTCGAGGCCATAAAGCAAGGTGTAGATGTGCTTGAAATGGACGTAGTCGTATCAAAAGACCTCGAAATTGTACTTTCTCACGAACCTTTTTTTCACCACGAAATTTGCCTTGACCCCAACGGAAACCTCATATACGAAAGCACCCAAGAGGCTTATAATATTTATGAATTCACTTACGAACAAATTCGCAACACCCGCTGTGGAACCTTCCCACACCCGCGCTTCCCCCTACAAAAACAAAAGAGCTATTACAAACCGACCCTATCAGAAGTGATCGACACTGTTGAAAAAGTATCAAAACATCTCAATAAACTTATCAGATACAACATTGAAATCAAAGCACGAGACGAGTGGAACGGCATATTCCACCCCGACTATCGGGCCTTTGCCGATTTAGTCGCTGGTGTCATTTACCGACATGGCATTACTGAAATTACAACAGTTCAAAGCTTTCACATTCCAACCCTTCAATACTTACACCATGCACATCCCAGTTTGAAACTTGTGCTTTTGGTCGATGAAGACGAAGATTTGGCAAAAAAATATAAACAATTAGGCTTTACACCTGATGTGCTCAGCCCACACTACAGCCACGTTTCGGTGCCTTGGATAAAATTTGCTGAGTCAAGAGGGATGAAGCTGATCACCTGGACGGTAAACGATGCGGAAACTGCCATTAAGCTTGTGAATATGGGCGTACACGGCATCATTACCGATTACCCCGACAGCATCCATAAGGCTGTAAAAAATAAATAACATTAACAGGCAAAATTTTATACAGTTTGATCGACGAGCTCGGCTATGTCGAGCACTTTCACCGATTGCTCTTTTTCCTTGTGCTTTACGCCATCTGTGAGCATTGTATTGCAAAACGGGCAAGCAGCTGCGATCACTTCACTTCCTGTGGCTAGGGCCTCTTCTGCTCGCTCTATGTTGATATCCTTAGTGCCTTTTTCTGGCTCTTTGAACATCTGTGCACCACCGGCTCCACAGCACAATCCCTTGGCTCTGCTTCGCTTCATCTCCGCCAGATCAGCATCCAGTGCTTCGATGATTTCGCGCGGGGCTTCGTACTCGCCATTGGCTCTGCCCAAATAGCAAGGGTCGTGATAGGTAATTTTTTTGCCTTTAAAGCTACCGCCTTGTATCTTGAGCTTATTGTTTTTCAGCAATTCATTGATCAGCTGTGTATGGTGTACTACCTCGTACTTTCCGCCCAGCTCCGGATATTCATTTTTCAAGGTATTAAAACAGTGTGGACAGGCTGTTACTATTTTTTTCACCTCATATGCATTCATCACCTGAATGTTTTGCATGGCCATCATTTGGAAAAGAAATTCGTTACCGGCTCTTTTAGCCGGGTCGCCGGTACAACTCTCCTCTGTGCCTAAAATTCCAAAGGTGATGCCTGCTTTTTGCAGTATTGAAGCCAAACTGCGCGTAATGCGCTTCGCACGTTCGTCAAAAGAACCCGCACAGCCTACCCAAAAGAGAATTTCAGGACTTTTACCCTCGGCCACCCATTCGGCCATTGTTTTTACACTTTGATTCATGCTTTCCTGTTAATCAATCCACAGATATTGAAGATTGTGGCTGCATTTAAAGCCAATTAATTTACCACCGTTTGACAAAGAATAATAGAGCACCGGATAGGTAGGTGACCGCATTGTTAAGACCGATATGTATTCTTGTCCAATAAGTTTAAGAGATTCGAGGTATTGGCAATTTTTTACGCACACCATTTCTTTCGGCAAGTTGTTGAGGATCATTTCATTTTGAATACCAAGATGAGAAATTTTTACAGTTAATTCATCGTGTAGCCTTGAAAGATTGGTGGAATCATATCGCGCTTTGAGCTGAAATTCAATGAGCAACTGAAGATCAGATACTAATAGTTTATGTGTTATCACCTGATAAACAGGCACCTGGTTGTTTAAAGCTTCACCGGCTATGTAAAAGGTGTCAGCAAAATGACGTGCCGTGAATGTATCTCCCGCCTGTGAAATGCAGCGCTTTAAGTCTTTAAAATCTTTAAAAATATCTTGTGAAGCTTTGTGAACCGGGATAATAATTTCGGATTTGTTTTTACATCCTGAAAAAATAATTGAGAGAAGAACTAATAAAGCGAAACTGGAGAATCTTTTCATCACTCTTCAAAAACCTCAATTGTTAGATTTCGTTCGACCAAATCGGTAAATTTTCCCTTATATCGGGTAGCGCGCACGATGTGGTTGTCGATCCAGTGGTAATTGCCACCACGCGGCTTGCCAAAGAGTATGCCGTGGTATTTAAATCCATGCTTTTTAAGCCAGGCTTCTGTCACTTCGCGATGCTCTTCGGTACGCGATGTAAAAAAGGTGATAATGTGCCCCTGATCATACCATTGGTTACAGATTCTCAAAGCATCGGGGTACACTTCAGCATCGATCATGCGCCAAGGCTCTTCGTTAGGGATGTCTTCGCAGATCGTACCATCGATATCAATCAAAAAGTTTTTGATACCCGGAGGCAACTGCGGGCTGATTCGCTTGCCGTTTTCTTCTGCTTCCTGTAAAGGTGGGGTTGTGTGAATGTGTGTCATGGCAATGCTGAGTCAAGGAGATTACTGATAGATCCAGTTGGCTCTGTCTGCTTGCGAAAACTGCCAGGGAGCTCCGTTGTTTTCCACGTTGGTCATCATCATGTTCAGGCTTTGCGGGGCCTTTGATTCTTCCATCACCACATACTGCCTGAGCTGCATGATGATGTCGAGCGGATCGATGAGCACCGGACAGGCCTCTACGCAGGCATTACAACTGGTACAAGCCCAAATTTCTTCCCGAGTGATGTAATCGTCAAGCAGACTTTTGCCATCGTCCACAAACTTTCCACCATTAGCATCCATTATTCTACCAACTTCTTCGGCGCGGTCGCGCACGTCCATCATTATTTTGCGGGGCGAAAGCTTCTTGCCAGTCTGATTGGCAGGGCATTCGGCAGTACATCTACCACACTCTGTACAAGTGTACGCATTCAGCAAATTGACCCAAGTGAGGTCCATTACGTCTTTTGCCCCAAACTTTTCGTTTTCAGCGGTTTGCCCATTTTCAGGGGCATCATACGGATTAGCGTTAGGGTCGAGCATCAGCTCGACTTCCTTCTTTACGCGCTCATTGATGGGAAACTTTCCTTTGGGAGTCAGCTTGGCATACCAGGTATTTGGGAAGGATAAAATGATGTGAAAGTGCTTTGAAAAAGGTAAATAGTTTAAAAAGGCGAGTATGCCGAGAATGTGAGCCCACCAGGCTACTCGCTCAGCAATGTGAAGGCTTTCTTGTGACCACCCTGAAAAAATCGGCGACAACATCGAAGATACCAAAAATGGACCGGCGGGGGCATTGTCTAAATTGGCCTCAGCTGCTCCTATCATCAGCAGGGCTACCATCAGTACGATTTCGATGATCAATATGTTGTTGGCGTCTTTAAATGGCCAGCCTTTCAGTTCCGGTTTTTGGAAGCGATCGATCTTCATCACATTGCGCCTCCACAAAAAAACTATGCATGCAACAATAACCGCTACAGCAAGCACCTCAAAAAAATTGATGGCAAGGGTATAAACCCCGCCTAAAGGCTTAGCAAACAGCCGATGTGTACCTAACAAACCATCTAAAAGTATCTCGAGTACCTCAATATTGATAAGCAGAAAGCCAGCGTAAATGATGATATGAAAAAAGCCAGCTACAGGATTTATTACCATTTTGCTCTGCCCCAGCGCTACGCGCATCATGGTACGCCAGCGTTTTTCTGGTTGATCTGTGCGATCAATATCTCTGGCCATTAGGATATTCCGCCGAATTTTTTTTACATTTTTTGTGAAGAAATAAATTGCTGTAGCAAGGGCAGCTGCAAAGAGCACATTGCTGATTCCGAAACTCATAATCCTTTCAATTCCAGTTAGTGAAAAAACAGGTTAAGGCTTTAATGGTTTTTCATTCTTAAATTTTTCACGTACTTCCTCGTCAGAGTAGGGTTTTGTTTTTTTTCCAAAAACAGATACGTGAATGTATCGCTTTGGATTGTACTTCAAATCGATAAGGAGTTTATTGAGCTGGTCGGTAGTGATGCGCAGATTTTCATACAGGGTTGAGTCTTGGGTTAATTTTCCTAAATTTCCTCTACCAGCCTGTATATCTGCAAGCAATTTTTTTAGTTCGTCAGTGGTCTGTTGCAGGCTTGCCACCAGTCGGGCTGGATTTTCAGCCATTAGCGAATCTGTAATGGCAGCGGCATTGTTGAGCGTGCGATTGAGGGCAGAATTATTTGCCGACAATGTTTGTGTCAATTTTTCAAGGTTGCTGACTATGGTGCTGATACTCTTGGCGTTTTGGTCGATTACTTCATTGATTTTAGCGATGCTTCTATTCAGATTACGTACATTGTTTTCGTCGAGGATGTGATTAACCTTAGTTAATAGCGAATCGATATTGTGAGCTATGTTTTCAAAATTGTCTTTAAGCTGAACGAGTTCTTCTGCAAATCCGTTGTCGAGAGCTGCCTGCAGCGTATCACCTGCTTCGAGAAATTCCGGTGAGTCGCCCGGCTTTAGCACTATGGATTTACCGCTCAACAGGTCGGTCGTCGAAATCATTGCAATGGAATTCTTAGGCAGCTTGATTTTTTCGCGTAAAGAGAATTCTACAATAAGTTTACTGCCCGTAGCATCGAGAAAGGAAATGCTTTCTACTTGCCCAACGTTATATCCATTCAAGATTACAGCCTGAGCGCGAGCCAGACCATTGACATTGTCGTAAAGAGCGTAATATGTGGTTTTGGTTACAAAGATGTCGTTTCCTTTTAAGAAATTGATGCCCCAGTACAAGAAGGCTACAGTGATTAGTGCGATTGATCCTGCTTTAAATTCTCTTGAAAACTTCAATTTTAAAAATTTTGTGCAATATTACAATGCAAAGTAGGACATAATATTTGAACTAGTGCCAAAATGCCTGAAAGAGTTATTGGCTCTTGATCAAGTTTTCAGCTTCGATCACCGATATGCGCTTAGAACCATTGTAAGGAGCGACGAAGGCATCTTTGAAACCTTTTTTTCGCACTTTATTCTGTGTGGATACTGCTTCGGCCATGCTTTGAAAGCAGCAAATCTGATATTTATACAAATTCCCTTCTTTTACTTCAATAACGCCCTCATCTATCTGATACACCTTGTCGCCTTTTGACTTTTGCGAAGAGGAAGTCTCAATCTGTACTCTGAAATGTACACCTTTGCCAAGATCCGTTTCCAAGAGGTTTTTTGTTGGTTCTGACGAGGGAGTGGCAGAAGGAGTTTCAGTAGCTGTTTCTTGGGAAGATGCGGACGTATTTTTTGTTTGGTTTCCGGCAGTTGGATTAGTCCTTTTATAGGGCTCTGTCTTTCCAGCCACATCACTGGCTGGAGTTAGTGGTATTGACTTTCGGCTGCGAGCTTCGACCGTGGTTTTGTATTCTTTCACAGCGCGATAAATGGCTGACGCCATGAGCTCTTGCCCTTCGCGTGTGTTTAGAAAATCTTCTTCAGCCGGATTGGTAAGAAAGCCCAATTCAATCAATACGGCTGGCATGCTCGTGCGACTGGTAACGTATAAGGGCTGCTGACGCACTCCGCGATCTTTGCGCTTGGCTCGCTCTCTGAATTGGTTTTGCACCATTTGCCCGAACTCAATACTTTGATTTAAGTGCGCGTTTTGATAAAGAGTGAGTGCGATATATGTCTCAGGCTTGGTAGGATCAAAGCCTTCATAGCGCAATTTGTAGTCTTCTTCCAGAAAGATTACAGAGTTTTCTTGAATAGCTACGCGCATGTTCTCTTCGCTGTGGTTCATTCCCATCACAAATGTGGTAGCTCCAAATGCCACCGGAGAGGTGTAGGCGTCGCAATGGATGCTGATGAATAAATCGGCTTTGGCTCGATTGGCAATGTTGGTGCGTTCGTAAAGTGGCACAAACACGTCTCGATCGCGTGTGTACACTACCTTTACGTCGGGAAGATTTTCTTTAATGTATTTGCCGACCAAAAGCGAAACTTCAAGAGCAATGTCTTTTTCTTTCTTCTGTTTTCTTCCCGTTCCTTTATTACCTGTATCGTTGCCTCCGTGGCCGGCATCGATCACTACTGTACGGATAGTACCATCACTGGCTTTGTGAAATATTTCAAATCCAGGCAGAAAAACAAACATTCCGAATACTACTGCTGTGAATTTGAAATATTTGTGAATTTTCATAAGCACAAGAGCGCCAATCTTAACCAAGATTTTCAAAATTCGTTCCTAATACAAAATACTTTTGCCCGTTTTAATCACGAACTCTATCCAAAATTAGTAGCTATTAACTTACAGATTTCTAAAAATATACACAACTTTTCAACGCTGCTATGTGTGTTGTTCCTTTTGATTGTGGTAAACTTCGCACATGGCCAGTCAAGCGATTCTCTGGTGGTGCCTGCATCACTTGGTGGTTCAAAACGGGTAATCAAAACTTCAAAAACCCTGCTCGATGTGGTGAAATACACAGCCGATGACACCATTTCGATCTCAACTAACGGAAACTATGCCTTGCTGTACAACAACGCTCGCGTGGAATACGAAAACATCTCGCTTAAGGCCGGCAAAATCATCATTTACCTCAAAACAAATGAACTGGTAGCCATGGGCATACACGACTCAACCGGCAGGGTAGTTCAAAAACCTGTCTTTACCGAAGATGGTAAGTCGTACAACACGGATACCATCCGCTACAACTTCGAGTCAAAAAGAGCTAAAATCAAAAAAGTTATTACTCAAGAAGGTGAAGGATTTCTGCACGGTGAGGAAGTAAAAATGATGGAAGACCAAGTTCTGTACATACGAAGGGCCTCTTTTACCACTTGCAGCCACGAACATCCTCACTTCCGCATTGTAACTCAAAAAACAAAAGTAATCCCCGGCAAGCAAATTGTGACAGGACCGGCATTTCTCGAAATGCTCGATATACCAACACCGGTAATTGTGCCTTTTGGTTTTTTTCCAACCATTCAAAGACAGAAATCTGGTTTTATACTACCGGGCTACACCAACAACGCAGAGCGTGGATATGGCCTTACCAACCTCGGCTTTTACTGGGCAGCAAGCCGGTATTGGGATATGCAAATCAATGCTGACATCTACACGATGGGCGGCTTTCAGCTTCGTACAGCCAACCGCTACGCCCGTCGATACAAATTCTCCGGAAATGTAAATATGACCTTCAACCGACTGATTATTGGTAAGCCGATCTACTCGGAATTTGGCAAATACATCAATCAAAGCGACTTTCAAATCACCTGGTCACACACCCAAGACCCCAAAGCTCGACCTGATCTGAATTTTACTGCCAACCTCAACTTCGTGACGACCAATTTCTACCGCACCAGTACTTTTCAGCAAAACAACGTACTGAATAATAACATCGGTTCATCCATTAATCTGGTAAAAACCTTTCCCGGAAAACCCATTTCGCTGAACATTGGAGTAAACCATCGACAAAACCTCCAAACCGGCCAGGTAGACTTAAACCTGCCGGAACTTGCTCTTAACATCACACGCGTATTGCCATTCAAAAAGAAAAATGCCACCGGACTACCTCGCTGGTACGAGGAGATTGGATTTAATTACTCCATGAACTTCAGAAATTCGGTATCTTTTATTTTGGATTCACTCGGAGCAAATCCACTTGATCAATTGCTGCGAAGGTCTGTTAACGGCATTAGTCACCGGATTCCTTTTTCAGGCAACTACCGCATTTTGAAGCACATTACGATGGTGCCATCCTTTAGCTTCAACTCGAGATGGTATTTCCAATCGTACTCTTATGTGTACAGTGACTCCCTAAGGCGCGCTGTTATTACGGATACACTGAGAGGTTTTAATATGCTTAACGACTTTTCGACCTCTGTTCAATTCAGCACCAAACTGTATGGAATTTTCAATTATAAATACGGTCCTTTGAAGGCCTTACGCCATGTAATGACTCCCCGACTTGGCCTAAGCTATACGCCCGACTTCGCTTCACCCGGCTGGCGAGGATTTTCAGGAAATCCCTATCAACTCGTACAAGTGGATACGAGTGGAAAGCTCGGATTTCAAAACCGCTTTCAAGGAGCTGTGTTCGGTACACCCGGGCTTGGCATGCAGGGCCTGGTCACCTTCGGGCTCGACAACATTTTAGATGCCAAATTCAAAAGCAAACGCGACTCAACAGGCGAAACCAAAGTAATGCTGATCGAAGGTTTTTCAATCGACGGGAACTACAACATGGCAGCCCGCGACTATAAGTGGAGCATTATAAACGTCACGGCACGCACCTCTCTCTTCAAGGGCAAACTGAACCTCAATTACACCACTTCCTTTGACCCTTATACACTGGATTCGATTGGAAATCGCATCCCTGTGCTCGAATTCGATAAAACCGGCCGACTCCTTCGCCAGCAGGCTACCACGCTAAACCTTGGCACGAGCATCAGCAGCTCCACCTTCGACCGTTGGTTTGGAAAATCGGCGGAAAGCAACAAAATCAGCACATTATCCTCTTCAGTGGCTACTGATGACTTCAATCCAGCTGGTGTTACAGCCGGCGACATCAATTACTACAGCCCGGTAACCTATGTGGATTATATGGCTAAATGGTCGCTGTCAGTAAATTATGCGCTGGCCTACACGCCTAGTGCGAGGGGCAATCAGTCTTCAACGGTGCAATCGCTGATGTTTAGTGGCAATATCGAACTCACTCAGAACTGGAACATCAATTTCAACTCGGGCTACGACCTGGTGCGCAAGCAAATTGGTTTTACAAACATCAACATCACCCGAAACCTACATTGCTGGAATTTGTCTTTCAGTTGGGTGCCGGTAGGATTTCAGAAATCGTACTTCATCACCATCAACGCCAAAGCAGGCATGTTGCGCGATCTGAAGTTTGACCGAAGAAGAGGTGTGGGCGACTTCCCCGCGGTATTATGAGGATGTGAGCATATGGAAATTCTGGCACTTAAAGAATTCTTAGACCAAAAAGCGCACTACTACGAAAGCGAAATATTTATTCTCGACGATCCGATTTCGGTACCACACCGTTTTCAGCTGAAAAACGACATTGAAATCGCCGGATTACTCACAGCCACCATCAGTTGGGGCAATCGAAAGTCCATCATTAAAAGCGCAAATTTTTTAATGGAATTGATGGACGACACCCCTTATGAATTTGTGATGCATCATTCACCAAAAGAACTGAAAAGACTATCTCGTTTTGTGCATCGAACGTTTAATGCAGAAGACGCTATGTTCTTTGTAAAAGCTCTGCACCAGTACTATCAGCGGTTTGATAGCCTTGAAGAGGCTTTCTTACCAAAAGAGGGCGAAAACGACTTAATGTGGGCAATTACCCGGTTTCGCCAATTGATGCTGCAGCTGAAGCCTACCGAGCGGAGCGGAAAGCACATAGCCGACCCCTCAACGGGCTCAGCTGCAAAGCGCATACACATGTATCTTCGCTGGATGGTGCGGAGCGAAAAAGGAGGAGTAGACTTTGGATTGTGGAAGAGAATCTCTCCAGCCCTCTTGAGCTGTCCGCTCGATGTACATACAGGAACCACAGCACGAACCCTTGGCCTGATCACGCGCAAGCAAAACGACCGCAAAGCAGTGGAAGAGCTGGATCGAGTGCTGAGAACCTTAGACCCCATCGACCCGGCGAAATACGATTTCGCCCTGTTTGGCATCGGGATGGAAAAGAAAATCAAGATCTAAAAGTCCGTTTTAAATTCTCACGGCATCAGGCACTAAAAGCGTGTAATCGCCACCGTTGCGAATGACATCGCGTACAATGCTGCTCGATATGGAAGAATGGCCCGAAGAGGTAAGCAGAAAGACCGTGTCGATGTCTGGCATCAACTTTCGATTGGTTTGAGCCACAGCTTTTTCAAACTCAAAGTCAGCCGGATTACGCAGGCCGCGCAGTATGAAGCGCGCGTTAACCTTTTTGCAATAGTTTACTGTAAGGCCTTCATAGGAATCGACGCTAATGTTGCTACGCTTTTCAAACGTCTTGCGAATCCATTCCATGCGTTGCTCGAGCGAAAACATGTAGGTTTTGTTAGAATTGATTCCAACAGCTACAATGATATGGTCAAAAAGCTCGGCAGCTCGACAAATCACGTCGTAATGTCCTTTGGTAATTGGGTCGAATGACCCCGGAAACACGGCAATTCGCTGCATCAGGCTCGGCGTTTTAAAGCGTTAAAAATACAGGCTGAAAATAGTTCAGACAGCCTGATGCCGAGATAAGCTGCCTGGCGCGGCAAAATAGATTGCTCAGAAAGGCCCGGTACGGTGTTAATTTCAATCAAAACAGGGTTGGAATCGTTGGGTACTATAAAATCCATACGGCACAAACCACTTAAATTCAACAACTTGTATACTTCCACAACGGTTCGCTTAATGTGATCGGCGGATTCAGGACGTATGCGCGCCGGGGTAATTTCTTGCGACTTGCCACTGTACTTGGCGTTGTAATCAAAGAAATCGCCTGCAGGCACTATTTCTGTAATTTCTAAAGCTCTGACTTCGCCAAAAACGTCTGTAACTCCGCACGATACCTCAATGCCCTTTACCATCTGCTCGATAAGAATAAGCTTGTCAATCTGACGAGCGATTTCAATGGCTTTTGGCAAATCGGCGGGAGTTGTCACTTTTGATACACCCACGCTGCTGCCACTTTTTGCAGGTTTTACAAAAACGGGAAATCCGAGTTCTTGCTCTACTCGTTCAGCTTCGACATTTTCGGTGGTGTAAATACCTTGGGGAACAGTGAAGCCCATTTTTGACACATAGGCATTGCACTCAGCTTTGCTGAACGTCAAGGCCATTGGTAAAACGCCTCCGGTAGTGTAGGGAACATGAAGCATATCGAGCATACCTTGTATGATGCCGTCTTCACCGGGCGTGCCGTGTATGGCTATAAACGCTACATCGAAAGTGCATGTGACATCTTCTGTATAAAAACCAAACGGACTTAAGGTAGCGGGAACCTCACCTTGAGGGGTTTGAACGAAAAGCCCTTCAGGACGAACATCGACGAGATATTTATCAAAAGTGTCGGAGGGCAGATGGTCGAAGACAACTTTTCCGCTTTTAAGGGAAATTTCTCGCTCTGCACTGTATCCGCCGTAGAGTACGGCAACACAAATCTTTTTTGACATGCTATATCCTGGGTAATTGGCGACAAAGCTATGCAGTGGGTAAAGATGATGGATTGTACCTTGAAAGGCTGTTGCAAAAAGCTCAGAACAATAATAAAGCCGCCTTAGCAAGAGACGGCTTAAAGCAAAAGGAGTTAATGTTTATTTTTTGACAAACATGCGACTAACTTTAGTGGCTTTAGAGCCCTCTGAATAGTCATAAAAGCCTTCACCACTTTTAACGCCTAGCTTGCCGGCAGTAACCATGTTGATAAGCAGCGGACAAGGAGCATACTTGGGATTGCCCAGTCCGTCGTGCAATACTCTGAGGATGGCCAAGCACACATCAAGGCCGATGAAGTCAGCCAGCTGAAGGGGCCCCATAGGATGAGCCATGCCCAGGCGCATGATAGAGTCGATCTCTTCAACGCCGGCTACTCCCTCGTGCAGGGCGATGATTGCTTCGTTGATCATTGGCATCAGAATGCGGTTTGACACAAAGCCGGGGTAATCGTTACAGGGCACGGGTATTTTATCGAGTGCTTTAGAAAGCGCAGTGATTTTTTCGGTAGTTTCATCAGAGGTGCTGTAACCGCGTATGATTTCGACCAGCTTCATGATGGGCACAGGATTCATAAAGTGCATTCCAATGACACGGTCGGGCCTTCGGGTGGCTGCGGCAATGCGGGTGATGGATATGGATGATGTGTTGGAAGCTAAGATGGTGTGTTCGGGTGTGCTGGCGCAGAGGTCAGCGAAGATGCGCAGCTTGGTTTCAAGGTTTTCGGTAGCGGCCTCTACTACGAGGTCAGCATTGGTCACGCCGGCTTTTAAGTCGGTGTGGGGGGTTATGTTTTTCAGAGCTTGCTCCTTTTCAGCTTCAGTGATGGTGCCTTTGGCTACCTGGCGATCGAGGTTTTTGGCTATGGTGGCTAGCCCTTTTTGAAGGCTGGCATCATTTATATCGATGAGCGATACGCTGTACCCTTTCTGTGCAAAGACGTGGGCAATACCATTGCCCATAGTACCTGCTCCTACTACTGCTATGTTTTTCATTCCGTTTGCGATTGAAATTTTTCTATTGAGGGCGCTAAAGTACTGTGCAATTGAGTGCTATGGTATGGTCAATGCGTGGAGACAAGCGCAAATCAACGAATGCGGTCGGGATTGGAGCGAACAAAGGCCTGCCACGAATTAGCTCCCTTGCTTGTGGGCAGGGATTGTTGCTGATAAATATGGGTAATGGCTACAGCAAGGGCATCGGTGGCATCGAGGATGGCTGCAGTAGCAGGCAAAGTGTACTGTGCTGCTAATAAAGCTGCCACTTGCTCCTTCGTAGCACTGCCGCGGCCGGTTATACTTTGCTTTATCTTTCGTGGAGAGTACTCGGCTACTGACAAACCTCTGTAAAGTGCAGCAGCAATAACTACTCCCTGTGCGCGACCCAGTTTGTGCATCGATTGAACGTTTTCACCATAAAAGGGTGTCTCTATAGCTAATTCAGTTGGCAGAAATTGGTCGATGATGTATAGGATTTTTTCGAAAATGATTTTTAAGCGCAGTAATGCATCGCCCTCAGCACGAAGGCGAACCACATCGCAAACTGCTACGGTGATTTTATTGCCCGACTGTTCGGCGATGGCGTAGCCAAGCACCTGAGTGCCAGGATCAACACCTAATATTATTTTTTTTTTAAGTTCCATTTAATTTTTTTGTGGATTTGTACTTTTAGCTCGTGGAATGGGTAATTTTTTTCATTTCAATCTTTGCTTTTGGACTTTATTTATATCTCTTTTTGAACGGTAAAAAATACCTAAAAAGCAGAGATATAGATAACTATTCCAATTTTTCAGGAAGCACAAAGGTAACCATCGTCATTCCATTTCGCGATGCTACTGAAGAGCTTCTATTATGGCTCAATGCTTTCGAAAAAGTAAAATATGCTGAAAATGCTGAGATACTGCTCATAAACGACGGCTCAGTAAACAGCCTTTTAAAGCTGCGCAAGCGGGTACCTCTCTACCCTAATGTGCGCCTTATCGACCGCAGCCATCAAGGCAAAAAAAAAGCGATTGAAGTAGGAGTCAAACTGGCCTCAAACGACATTATCATCTGTACCGATGCCGATACAGTGCCCCAACAGAACTGGATTGCCGGCATTTTGGCGTGCTTTGACTCAGAACAAGTACAAATGGTCTGTGGCAGGGTGGTTCCATCCAGAGGATATTGGCTAGCTCAAATCGACTTTTTGGCTCTGATGGCAGCCAGCGAAGTATTGATTAAAAAGAAGCTGCCGGTGATGTGCTCTGGCAGCCATATGGCCTTTCGCAAGTCGGCATTTAAAGCGGTAGAGGGCTACACAGGATATTGGCACTTTAAGTCAGGCGACGATGTTATTTTACTTCATAAAATCAAAGCACATTTCGGCGGCCAAAGCATTGTATTTAACGACTTTTTCAAGGCCAACGTACTAACAGCTATGCCCGATAGCGTCGGTCGCTTTTTGATTCAGCGGCAGCGCTGGGGCGGAAAGGCAGTTTATTATCGCGATACATTTTCGAAAGCTCTTGCTTTCACTGTGCTGTATTGTGCAATTATGACGTATGCAAGTTTTCCTATATTTTGGAATAGTGCCTTCGCATTGGGTATCTCTGCAGCCTTGATTTCTATCAAGATTCTGACAGATGTAATACTTATTAAAGCGTATGCCAATGAATCTGATGTATCGTTAAAAACTTCTCAACTCACCCTCGCAGTATTACTATACCCAGTGTATATTGCAATTGTGTTTGTTCGCATATTGCTCAATCCCAACCCGAGATGGTAAAAATTTAACGGTCTATTGAAACGAATCTTAGCTTCACGCCCTACCTATACCCATTTCTACGCCCGTAAGAACTTCTGGAAAGTCCTCTTATTAGCTTGTATGCTTTTCATTGGGGGGGCTACCCTGTACTACACCGAAAATTTGACCAGTGCCCTTCGCGAAGAAGAGCGAAAAAAAGTAGAACTATGGGCAGCGGCCATCAATGTAGCTGCCTATGCCGAGCCAGGCGAAGACCTGAATCTGGCCAACAAAATCATGGTGACAAACACCACCATACCCATCATACTGGCCGATCAATACGACAACATCATTAGCTACAACAATCTGACCGAGCGCCAGTTGCGTCACCTGTCCGAGACATTGCAAAAAATGAAACTCAAAGGCAACCGAATCTCCATCGACCTGGGCGATGGACTGGTCAATGTACTCTACTACGACGAATCGAAACTACTCACCCAATTGCGCATTTACCCTCGCATACTGCTCGGCGTCATCGGCTCCTTTATGCTACTGGCCTATGTGGCCTTCAGCAGCGCCCGTAAAGCCGAACAAGACCGTGTCTGGACCGGATTGGCCAAGGAAACAGCCCATCAGATCGGCACTCCTCTCAGTTCGCTGCTCGGCTGGCTCGAAATTCTCAAAATGGGTGAGCACGACCCCCAGATGGTCGAAGAAATGCAAAAAGACCTAGACCGCCTGCAGAAAATCACCGGCCGCTTTTCAAAAATCGGCAGCCAGCCCACGCTCGAACAAGGAGACCTTCGTGCAGTAATCAAAAACAGTACTGAATATCTGAATACACGCATCCCGCGCCGGGTGCAAATTATTTTGCAACTTCCGGATGATCCCATAGTTCTACGGTTTAATTCACTGCTAATGGAATGGGTGCTCGAAAACCTAATCCGAAACGCACTCGATGCCATTGAAGGCGAAGGAACAATAACCATCAAGCTAAGTAAAAGCGATAAACGCGTGGAACTCACAGTGGCCGACACCGGCCGCGGTATACCGCGTCATCTCCATAAAGCCATCTTCCGACCGGGCTACACCACTAAAAGCCGTGGCTGGGGACTCGGTCTCTCCCTCGCACGTCGGATCATCACCGATTACCACGGCGGTAAAATCTTCGTCGCCCATTCAGAGCCCGGAAAGGGGACAACTTTCAAGGTGGTGTTGCCTTCTTAGGAAACAATCAAATCTTATTAAAAGATATCTTAGATTTGTGCAAATCTGAAAATATGGCTTACAAAAAAATTCTGGGCCTCGATTTAGGTGTAAGCTCAATCGGCTGGGCACTTATTAAAGAACAAAATGAAAAACCTACCGAAATTATTGGAACTGGAGTGCGAATTATACCATTAGACACAGATGAAAGTGATGAATTCACGAAAGGTAATGCTATTTCCAAAAATCAAAAAAGAACTGCAAAACGCACTGCACGCAAAGTAAATTACCGCTACGTACTCAGACGGAAAGCACTCACAGCTGAATTGAAAAAACATAACATGTTTGACGAAACCCTTTTCAAACTGCCTCAGCTGGAATTGTGGGGTCTGAGAGCTAAGGCTGTTACAGAAAAAATTTCTTTGAAAGAGCTTGGACGAGTGTTATATCATCTCAATCAAAAACGCGGCTATAAATCTTCAAGAAGCGAAGAAAATGCAGACAAAAAAGATACTGAGTATGTTGCTGAAGTAAAAAACAGATTTCAAAAGCTGAAAGAAGAAGGCAAAACCATTGGTCAAAAATTTTATGAAGAACTCTCTAAAAATCAATACTACCGAATCAAGCAACAAGTTTTTCCTCGTGAAGCATACATAGAAGAATTTGATGCAATCCTGAAAAAACAGCAAGAATATTTTCCGGATGTCCTAACGGATGAATTTATAAACCATGTTAGAAATAATATCATTTATTATCAGCGCAAACTTAAATCGCAGAAAGGATTGGTTTCCGTTTGTGAATTCGAGGGGTTTCATGCAAAAAATAAAGATGGAAAAGAAGTATTTACCGGCCCTAAGGTGGCGCACCGTAGCAATCCTTTGTTTCAGGTTGAAAAAATCTGGGAAACCATTAATAATATCAGCATTAAGGATAAACGGAACAATGAATTCCCGATAACATTAGAACAAAAACAAAAAATATTTGAATTCCTTGACAATAACGAAAAACTAAGCCAAACTGATTTATTCAAAATCCTTGATATTAAAGATAAAAGTGGATGGTTTGGCAACAAAATGTTGAGCAAAGGACTGCAAGGCAATCTAACCAAATGTGCCATTAAAAATGCATTAGAAAATGAAGATCTGGCTAAAAAATGGCTTACTTTTCATTTGAAAATTAATAATACTGGTAGTAATGTTTATATCTGCGATAATAAAACGGGTGAAGTGATTGCTGAAAATGAAGAAAAAGTTATTTCAGATGAATGTATAAATCAGCCTTTATATCAACTATGGCATATTATATATTCAATTGCCGATATAGAAGAATGTAAAAATGCCTTGATTAAAAAATTTGGATTCGATGAGAATACTGCCTATCGGCTTGCAAAAATTGATTTCACAAAACAATCCTATGGAAACAAATCGGTGAAAGCCATTCGCAAAATTTTACCCTACTTAATGGAGGGTTATAAATACAGCGACGCTGCAGCTTTTGCTGGTTATAATCATTCAGATTCTCCTACCAAATCTGATACTCAGGCGCGAAGACTTCTTGACAAAATTCCTTTGCTGAAAAAAAATGCCTTACGCCAGCCAGTAGTCGAAAAAATTCTGAATCAAATGATTCATATCGTTAATGATATAATTGATGAAAATCGCGGTTGGGTAAGCAAAGAAGAAAGAGAAAAAGGCTTATTTGAAATCAGAATAGAATTGGCCCGTGAGCTAAAGCAAAGCAAAGAAGAACGAAACGAAACTTTTAAGAACATCAATAAAATCGAACGTGAAAATAAAGAAATAGAAAAGCGACTACAAGAATTAGGATTACGCGCCACCCGAAAAAACATCATTAAATACCGCTTATTTAATGAAATTAATGGCGATGACAAAAAAATAAATGCGATGTGCATTTACACAGGAAAAACTTTCTCGCTTACCGATGCCTTGAATGGAAACGAGATTGATGTAGAACACATCATCCCTAAATCATTATTATTCGATGATTCACAAAGTAATAAAACACTTACTTTTCGATGGATTAATCAAGAAAAAGGTGACCGAACCGCCTATGATTACATGGCATCGAAAGGCGAAGCGGAACTAAATGCATATATCGAACGCGTTAATAAACTCTATAAAGACGGCATTATTAATAAAGCCAAGCGAGATAAATTGCTGACGCCAGGCAATAAAATCCCACAGAATTTTATCGAGCGACAGCTTCGTGAGTCACAGTATATAGCTCGTAAATCCCGAGAAATCCTTTTTCAGATTTCAAAAAATGTTTGGAGCACTTCGGGAAGTGTAACGGAATATCTTCGAAGGCTATGGGGCTGGGACGATGTATTGATGAACCTCCACATGCAACGAATTAAAGAAATCATTCCAGACCCATTGGCTGAAGGAATTACAGAAATAGTAGAATGGGAAACCAGCAACGGTCAAATTCACAAAAAGGAAGTCATTAAAGGCTGGACCAAGCGCGATGACCACCGTCACCATGCAATCGATGCATTGGTAGTGGCATGTACCAAACAAGGGTATATACAGCGCATCAATACTATGAGTAGCCAAGCCACTCGCGAAGAGCTATACAAAGATGTAAAGGAGCGTAAAGATGAATTTCGCGAATCACTTTCTCTATTAGACAAATACTTCATCAGCCAACGCCCTTTTACAACCAAAGAAGTAGAAAATAAAGTAGCAGAAATTATTGTTTCTTTTAAACCAGGTAAAAAAGTGGCCACCTGGGGTAAGCGTTTTATAAAAAAGAACGGAAAGCGAATAAAAATACAAGACCACATTCTGGTACCAAGAGGCCCTCTCAGCGAGGAAAGTGTATATGGTAAAATAAAAACCATCGAAAAAAATAAACCCGTAAAATATCTCTTTGAAAATCCGCACCTTATTTTCAAACCTTACATAAAAGAATTGGTAGAACTGCGACTTGCCGAACATGAAGGCGATGTGAAAAAAGCATTGGCATCGTTGAAAAAAAATCCTATTTACCTGGATGAAAATAAAACCATACCTCTGGAGTACGGAACCTGTTATAAGGAAGAATACGTTATAAAATATCCAATTGAAAGCATTAAACAAAAGGATGTACCTTACATAGTAGATAAAAAAATCAGAGAATTAATTGATGAACGATTAAATCTATTCAATGGAAAAGAAAAAGAAGCATTTAAAGAGCCGATTTATTTAGATTCTGCTAAAACTATTCCCATTCGCACTGTTCGAATGTTTACCGGACTTTCAGCAGTTGAGCCCATCAAATACGATGAAAAAGGAAATCCTATTGCTTTTGTAAAACCGGGCAATAACCACCACATAGCCATATATGTAGACGATCAAGGCAACAAAATCCCTCACTTATGCACCTTCTGGCATGCAGTGGAACGTAAAAAATATGGCTTACCCGTGATTATTGAAAATCCTAAAGAAGTTTGGGATAAAATATTGAACAACAAAGAAGATTACCCGGAAAGCTTTTTGGAGAAGCTGCCATCAAGCAATTTAAAGTTTATATGTAGTTTTCAGGAAAATGAATATTTCACCTTAGTAAGTGATAAGGAAGTAATTTTAGACTCAATCTATAACAGGAATAAAAAAATATACTCAACTATTCCTATATACAGATTAAGAAAACCAGATAATGGTTTTTCTTTGATACATTACATTATTAAATCAGAAAGCGAGCTTTATAAAAAAGGTAATGAAAAATTGAAAGATTTATACCGTAAATCAAACTTATTTACTTATTTATTAAACAAGGAAAACTTAGAAAATTTAGGAACGTCTATTTTTAAAATTCGTATAAGCCGTTTAGGCGAAATACAAGGCATATACAAATAAAAAGGGCGAGTTGCCCCGCCCTGTCTGTTTTCACAACGGTCATTAAGACCTTATTGTGATTTGCTTCGGTGCTAATATATAAAATTTTTTCATTTCAAAATCAGTATACAGCAATTTTTTTGGGGCTTGAAATCAAGCCCCAAAAAAATTGCTGTTTTAACACAGACATTTAGCTTTTATCTGCTTTAAATTTTTTATATTTTTAGATCCTTTTCATCCATTTTTTTTTGCGTTTTACTCTACACAGTCTTGTTGTGATTTGCTTTCAATTTTTTATAATTTTGGGTCTTTGACATCACAAACTTGCAAATTCTACTTTTAGCCTTGGTTGTGATTTGCTTTCAATTTTTTATAATTTTGGGTCTTTGACATCTGGCATTAACAAACACAGAAACACAGTAAAGTTGTGATTTGCTTTCAATTTTTTATAATTTTGGGTCTTTGACATCAAAAATGGTCTTTTTTGACCAAAAAACGTAGTTGTGATTTGCTTTCAATTTTTTATAATTTTGGGTCTTTGACATCTGCTGCACGTTGACGAGTACACACAGTTTGTTGTGATTTGCTTTCAATTTTTTATAATTTTGGGTCTTTGACATCTTTTGAATTGTTTTCCATTGCATAATTTTTGTTGTGATTTGCTTTCAATTTTTTATAATTTTGGGTCTTTGACATCTTTCTGCTATTATGTATCCCATATTTTCGAGTTGTGATTTGCTTTCAATTTTTTATAATTTTGGGTCTTTGACATCGATGAAGCTGCACTAGTGCGTGAGGCAAGGGTTGTGATTTGCTTTCAATTTTTTATAATTTTGGGTCTTTGACATCCCCAACCCGCATCGCATCTTGGTACAATCCGTTGTGATTTGCTTTCAATTTTTTATAATTTTGGGTCTTTGACATCTGGCGCTCATGTTAAAACTCGCAAGCCATGGTTGTGATTTGCTTTCAATTTTTTATAATTTTGGGTCTTTGACATCTTTTGAATTGTTTTCCATTGCATAATTTTTGTTGTGATTTGCTTTCAATTTTTTATAATTTTGGGTCTTTGACATCTTTCTGCTATTATGTATCCCATATTTTCGAGTTGTGATTTGCTTTCAATTTTTTATAATTTTGGGTCTTTGACATCGATGAAGCTGCACTAGTGCGTGAGGCAAGGGTTGTGATTTGCTTTCAATTTTTTATAATTTTGGGTCTTTGACATCCCCAACCCGCATCGCATCTTGGTACAATCCGTTGTGATTTGCTTTCAATTTTTTATAATTTTGGGTCTTTGACATCTGGCGCTCATGTTAAAACTCGCAAGCCATGGTTGTGATTTGCTTTCAATTTTTTATAATTTTGGGTCTTTGACATCTGAAGCACGTTTTTATCGGGAGGCAAGGCAGTTGTGATTTGCTTTCAATTTTTTATAATTTTGGGTCTTTGACATCCTCGCCAAGGCCGTCCACCGCATGCACCTCGTTGTGATTTGCTTTCAATTTTTTATAATTTTGGGTCTTTGACATCCCGCCTCATGAGCGTTAATCCGGTACCAGTGTTGTGATTTGCTTTCAATTTTTTATAATTTTGGGTCTTTGACATCTAAACTTGCCGAGCTTGCCGAAGCGGTGGGGTTGTGATTTGCTTTCAATTTTTTATAATTTTGGGTCTTTGACATCTCGAGAAGAAGAGACCCGACACTTGCTACAGTTGTGATTTGCTTTCAATTTTTTATAATTTTGGGTCTTTGACATCCTCCACCTTGGCTAAGTCTTCTTGTTGCCGGTTGTGATTTGCTTTCAATTTTTTATAATTTTGGGTCTTTGACATCTAGAGAAGGAAAGGGAGGAGGTAAGTTATCGTTGTGATTTGCTTTCAATTTTTTATAATTTTGGGTCTTTGACATCTAACATTTACACCCATCATACCACTTCCTCGTTGTGATTTGCTTTCAATTTTTTATAATTTTGGGTCTTTGACATCGGTGCTGAGAAGGAGTGCCTTTTGAGGGTAGTTGTGATTTGCTTTCAATTTTTTATAATTTTGGGTCTTTGACATCTAAATGAGCCGATACCATCGTCCAGCGTAAGTTGTGATTTGCTTTCAATTTTTTATAATTTTGGGTCTTTGACATCGAAGGATGAGTACACGAGTGTGATTGGAGAGTTGTGATTTGCTTTCAATTTTTTATAATTTTGGGTCTTTGACATCCTTAACCGAAAGGAAAGTCCGTCTATACATGTTGTGATTTGCTTTCAATTTTTTATAATTTTGGGTCTTTGACATCGCAAGGCCTGTACTTTAAGACCCGTATCAGTTGTGATTTGCTTTCAATTTTTTATAATTTTGGGTCTTTGACATCGGTGCGGGTTGAATGCCCCGAGGTGCAGGTGTTGTGATTTGCTTTCAATTTTTTATAATTTTGGGTCTTTGACATCTTAGTTAAATTGCTCATATTAATTTAATTTGTTGTGATTTGCTTTCAATTTTTTATAATTTTGGGTCTTTGACATCGGCTAATGCCGCATTAATTTTCAATCAATTGTTGTGATTTGCTTTCAATTTTTTATAATTTTGGGTCTTTGACATCGACTGCTGGGCAGGCTATATTTAGCCTCGGGTTGTGATTTGCTTTCAATTTTTTATAATTTTGGGTCTTTGACATCAACAGAGCCGACAGGCAAGTCGTCTTTTCTGTTGTGATTTGCTTTCAATTTTTTATAATTTTGGGTCTTTGACATCAAGGCTCTTGTGGATTGCGTTATGAGTGCTGTTGTGATTTGCTTTCAATTTTTTATAATTTTGGGTCTTTGACATCGACCAAGCTGTGCATTTAAATTTAGAACAAGTTGTGATTTGCTTTCAATTTTTTATAATTTTGGGTCTTTGACATCCGCAGCCCTTGCCATTTTTCCATGCGCTGAGTTGTGATTTGCTTTCAATTTTTTATAATTTTGGGTCTTTGACATCTGATTTCAGATTGTGCTTTATGTTAATGTTGTTGTGATTTGCTTTCAATTTTTTATAATTTTGGGTCTTTGACATCAGAGAGCCCCTTAAAATGCTGGATTTCAAAATACTATAAACAAAACAGGATTCAAATTCTGATACTTTAGCAGTATCGAATTTTAAATCCTATCTAAAAATGATGATTCTATTTTAAAAAAGCTCCAACTGGAGTTGTATTACTTTTTGATCCGGTGTTTTCTTTTGTTTTTTATGACCCACTAAAAATTCCATCATCCCAAACTGCTTGTCGGTGATTTCGAAGAGGATAATGCTTCCCTTTTCGGGCAGGACGTTTTTCACCCGTTTGCGGTGCACTTCCAAATTTTCCCGACTAGCACAATGGCGGGCGTAGATAGAGTACTGTATCATTATAAATCCGTCTTTGAGCAGCTCTTTTCTGAAGAGAGAGTATGCTTTGCGTTCAGCTTTAGTCTGGGTAGGAAGATCAAAATATACAAAGAGCCACATGATTCGATAAGCGTTTAGTCTGGTATTCATGGCTTAGCAATATTCCGGGTAGAGCATTCTGCGGGCTTCACCGGTGTAACAAGCGACAAGTGAAGCGGATGTGCGCTGAGTAGCAATCATAAGTGGACTTTTCTGTCCATCGATTATTGTATCGAGGGTTGGGATGATAAGCAGCTGTCTTTTTATCTCAGTAGTGAGTTTTTCAGGGATTTCGCCACATTGTGAGACAATGTTCAGCGCCACTTTGTCCACAAAAGGCCTGTAAGGCTCCATAATATCATCAGCCAGACAGAATGCATTGTACTTATTTCTGTGATAAATGCCTACCATCAAAAGGCATCCGCTGGCAGAGAGACTTCGCGCTACTACAGCGCGAAGTATAGCATAGCCGTAGTTGAGAAGATTATTTGGTGGTGGGCCATTTCTATGCCGTTTGCATCGGGTATCGATATAGGAGAAGTACTTGTCCCAATAGTAGGAAGCGGCCTTTGCTTCTACATTTTCTTTATCACCACTTGTTACTTCGGATGCCCAGCGCAGCATAGGTGTACTGTCGATACCAATAGATTTGAGCAAGGCTGCCTGATTGCGGATTTTGGCAGCTACGGTTTGTTTCCAGAGATTTTTCTTGAGGGGTTCGGATGCTTCGAGTTGATATCGGACCTTTTCTGAAAAAGTATTGTTCTGAGCCAGGGGCATCATCAAACCCGAAGGCATGTGTTTTTCGTCGCAGCAGAGTATGCATGCATTGTTGTCGATCAGGGAGGCGATGACTGATTGGGTTATAGTGATTTGTTGGTTTTCAAGTACCACAAATCCAATGTCTTCGACAGGTACCTGATAGCTTGTGTTTTGGTGTTTATGCTCGATGACAAGCTGCCTGTTTAAAATGTGAAGATAGGCAGGTTGCGAAAAAAAGAGGGTCTTCTTTATCATGCTGTAAATAGTTTTGAACACCGAAGTGTTCATAAATTGGGCCATATTGTTGATATCTTTATTTGATTTTACAAAAAAACCTCTGACTTTCAGATACTTTTTCAATCTTCAATAAAAATAAGAAATTGTGTTACCGGAAATTTTCAATTCGATTTTTCTAAATGTAGGTGAAGTTTTATTGAATTATTTTGCCCAGATTATGTGAAAATATTAAAACTTGTCATCTCTCCGATCATTAGCCGGTCAAACAGCTATTTATGGTCTCTCATCCATTGTTGGAAGGTTTGCCTATTTTCTGCTGACGCCTCTGCATACTACTGTGCTTCAGCGGGCAGAGATGGGTATAAATACGGATATATATTCATGGATAGCGGTATTAACCGTAGTTCTTACGCTTGGAATGGAAACGACTTATTTCAGATTTTCGACCAAAGAGGGGCTGGATGAAAAGACCATCTTTAGACAAACCTTCTGGGTGATGACAGCAGCTGTTGGCTCTTTTGTAGTGCTTGCGATGCTTTTGCAAAACCACATTTTACGAGCTATGCGGTATGAGTCGCATCCCGGATACTTGTGGCTATTGCTGCTGATTCTCTCGGGCGAAGTGCTGGCTACATTGCCGTATGCGCGTCTTCGTCAGCAAAATAAGGCTCTGCAATTTGCCCTAATTAGGCTTACAAACATTTTTGTCAATATTGGTTTGAACCTCTATTTTTTTCTTTTGACGCCTTTTTTGGCAAACAGAGGTGTTAATCTGCCTGTACCTGTCAATCCGGTTTTGGCCATTTTTTTAGCTAATGGGGCTGCTGTGATTGTTCAACTGCTCTTGCTTACACCGATGCTAAGGCCAGTATTTGTATTTAAAAGCAAGGGCATTCAGCTAAAAAAAATACTCAGCTACGGTTTACCTGTCATGTTGGCAGGTCTACCAGGAATTGTCAATGAAGTGTTTGATCGCCAGTTGCTTAAATATTTGTTACCCGCCGAAATCTCACTGGAACAGATGGGGGTATATGCTGCTGTGTTTCGGCTTTCTGTTTTTATTTCGCTTTTCATTCAGGCTTTTAGGTATGCCGCTGAGCCTTTTTTCTTTAAAAATGCCGAAAACAAGAAGGCTCCCGAACTCTACGCGCGGGTTATGGAGCTCTTTGTGCTAGTAATGGCAATAGCGGTAGTGCTGCTGAGTGCCTTTTTGCCTGTGGTCAAGTATTTCATTCACAGTAAGTTTTGGGATGGTCTGCATATATTGCCCTTACTTTTCGTAGCTCAGATGCTTCTTGGAGTTATTTTTAATCTAAACATCTGGTATAAAGTAACAGAAAAAACACACTATGGGATCACTATAAGCCTATCAGGCGCTATTGTAAATCTTTTGGTGAATGCTACTTTAATTCCGGTTTTAGGCATTATGGGTGCTGCTCTTGCCCTTGTGATCTCTCATGTAGTAATGGTGATGGTATCGTATTATCTAAGCCGAAAATACTTCCCCATCCCTTATCGCGTAAAAGCCATTCTGACACTTATGGTTATTTCTACATCGACTTCTTTTCTATTGTTTCAAATTAATAATTTTATCGGAAAAGGAGTTGTATCTCTTCTTGCCTTAGTGCTTCTATACCAAACTGAAAAAGAGGAAATTAAAACTATATTAATATCTATTTCAAAAAGATGAACGTTGTAAGAATCTCTATTATCAACGATAGCTTAAACGTGCTGCCAGAATACCAAACCATTCACTCAGCCGGCATGGATCTTAGAGCCAACCTAGCTGAAAGCATTACTCTACAACCCGGTGAACGACGTTTGATTCCAACCGGGCTTAGGATAGCACTGCCGGATGGCTTCGAAGCTCAAGTGAGACCCCGAAGTGGACTGGCTCTGAAACACGGCATTACTTGCCTTAACAGTCCGGGAACAATTGATGCGGACTACCGTGGCGAAATTGGCGTTATTCTCATCAATCTTGGACATGAACCCTTTGAAATTAAACCTGGTGATCGCATTGCACAGCTTGTGGTGGCTCCCTACAGCCGTGTGGAATGGGTAGAGGTAAAAGAACTGCCCGCGTCTGAAAGGGGTGAAGGGGGATTTGGGTCTACCGGCAGATGATCCTACTCAAACTTTAGCACTCTGGCAGCCGGTATGGCTGAAATGTATCTGGAAGGTACCAATAAGATTAAAAGACACATAACCAGGGTGCCTGTATTAACCGATAGTATCCAACCTAAATCGAAGTACACAGGAACACTATCAACAAAATATGCGGTCTGATCGAGCTTAATTATCTTCCATGTACGCTGCATCCAGGCATACCCGAGTGCTATTGCATTGCCGATGAAAAGACCCCGCGTGAGAATAACGAAGGCTTTGTAGAGAAATATTTTTGTAATCAAAGTATTTTCAGCACCTAAAGCTTTTAAAAGACCTATCATTCGCGTGCGCTCCACAATCAGAATCATAAGCGCACTGCTCAAGTTTATGGCTGATACCACCACCATTACTATGATGATAATCAAAATGTTAATGTCAAATAAATCCATCCACTGAAATAACTGCCTGAAAGCCATTTTTGCTGAAACAGACTGTAAATCAAAGGGCAAAAGCGCTGAAAGCTCTTCAGCGACTCGTTCAGGATCGCTGCCTTCTTTTAAAAATACTTCAACAGCACCTGCCTCATCGGCTTCCCAACGATTAATGGAACGTATCAGATCAATATCGACCCAGGCAAATTGTTTATCTACGTCTTCTACACCTGACTCGTAAATGCCTGATACAATCAGGTAGCGCAAAAGCGGTGTTTTAGGCGCTTCGCGAATGAAGTACACAGCCAATCGGTCGCCAGCTTTTACATCCAGCACTCGAGCGTGATACGCTGATAACACTATACTATCGCTTTCTGTACCCTTCAATTTTCGAAAAAATGTGCCTTCCTTAATGTACGAGGCTAAACGACTAGCGTCGAAGTGTTCGTCTATACCTTTAAGTACACAGCCTTCGAAGTAATTCGTAGACTTTAGAATAGCCGTGCGATATGCGGAGCTTTGTACGTGGCGCACAGAGGGATGTGCCTTGATGGCCGATAGCAAATCATTGGTGAGCAAGATACTCTCTGACTCGAGCAGGTCGTCATCGTCCACATATTTTTTTATCTGTACATGCCCTCTAAAGGAGTAAATTTTGTTTTTGATTTCATGTTGAAGACCAGTACCAGTAACGATGGCAATAATCATTACCACACTGCTTACCGCTATTGCTGCAGTAACCACCGCAATTACCGGGCCTGAAAAGCTACGCCCACTGCTGTCGGCATGGCGCAGCCGTCGACCGATCCAGAGTGGTAAAATCCAATTTTTAATCACGCGACAATTTGCTTAGCCAGCTGATTGGATGATGGTTAAAAATTCCTCTGGCTTCAGTGAAGCGCCACCTACCAAGGCTCCGTCGATATGCGGCATTGCGAGCAGGTTGGCTGCATTTGCAGCATTTACGCTGCCGCCGTACAGAATTTGTAGTTGGGCCCCGAGATCGTCGCCAAAACGCTTGCCTACCACATCGCGGATGAAGGCATGCATTTCATCGGCCTGTTCAGGAGTGGCTGTCTTACCAGTGCCAATAGCCCATACCGGTTCATAGGCAATGGTGATTTTGGGCAATTTTTCTTCAGAAAGTTTGTAGAGCACCGATGTGACTTGTTCTTCTACCACTTCGAAGTGATGGCCACTTTCGCGGTCTTCGAGCACTTCACCTACGCAGTAGATCGGGTATATTTCGTGTTTTAATACAACTTTAATTTTCTCCAGTGCACTTTCGTTGGTCTCGCCATAGTATTGCCGGCGCTCACTGTGTGCAATAATTACTTTTCTGACCCCTAACTCTTTAAGCATCAACACAGAAACTTCGCCTGTATATGCTCCGTTTAATTTATCGCTCACGTTCTGCGCTGCCAGACATATTGAGCTGCCTTTTAATTTTTTCTGAAAATCAGACAAATGCGTGTAGGGAGGAGCTAAAGCTACTTGTACTTTGGGATTTTGTTTAGAGAGCCCCTGAAGGAGTGCATCCAGCGTTTTCAGACCCTCCGAAACAGTTGTATTCATTTTCCAATTGCCAGCGATGAGTTTGGGTCGTTTCATCGTTTCTTAAAATTTTCATGCAAGTATGGAAAAAAATTCCCGTTTATCCAAAGTGTGTCCTTCACTTTAATTCTTTCAATCTTTTCGTCTTTTTTTATTTTCATTCAACATTTCTTGAAGATTCCGTTTAAGTAGACCTAAAGCGGTTTAATAAAAAATGCCCGACCGAGTGGCCGGGCATTCCTTTAATTTATTTCAGTGTTTGATTATACATGCCAATCAAGTGGCTTGCGCCAGATGCTGGAGAGAATCAATTCACGCATATAGAAGAATTCTTTCGGCATTTTGTCATACATGGTTTCAAATAGCTCCTGATGCGAGAGAATCTCCTTCTTCCACTCGTCGGTATCGATGCGCATCACTTCTTCAAACTGTTCTTGCGAATAGTCGAGGCCGGTCCAGTCGATGTCTTTGTATCGGGGCATCCAGCCGATAGGACTTTCTACAGCTGATGTCTGTCCGCTCGAACGCTGGAAGATCCACTTCAGCACGCGCATATTCTCACCGAAGCCTGGCCACAGGAATTGTCCGTCTTTACCCTTTCTAAACCAGTTTACAGCAAAAATTCTTGGCGGATTTTTCAGTTTGCGACCAAAATCGAGCCAGTGGTTGAAATAATCGGCCATGTGATAGCCGGCGAAAGGTAGCATCGCAAAGGGATCACGGCGCACCTTGCCAATCTGACCAAAAGCAGCGGCCGTCATCTCTGAACCCATAGTAGCAGCAGTGTAAACGCCAAAATTCCAGTTAAAGGCTTGATAAACTAAGGGTACTGTATTGCTTCGGCGACCACCGAAAATGAAGGCTGAAATAGGCACACCTTCCGGATTTTCCCACTCACTATCGATGGCTGGGTTTTGACTGGCAGCTACGGTGAAACGCGCATTGGGGTGTGCACAAGGCTCGCCCGACTTTGGATCGTGCACTTGACCCTTCCAGTTAATAGTGCCTTCGGGCATAGGCCAACCGATGCCTTCCCACCATACATCGCCGTCAGGAGTTACCCCTACATTGGTAAAGATGGTGTTTTTACTGATGGTTGCCATCGCATTGGGGTTAGTAAGTGCACTGGTACCCGGTGCTACACCAAAGTAGCCGGATTCGGGATTGATGGCGTATAATCTACCGTCTTTTCCTTCGCGAATCCAGGCAATGTCGTCGCCCACAGTTGTGACTTCCCAACCTTCGAGGCCTTTGGGTGGTATCAGCATAGCGAAGTTGGTCTTGCCACAAGCACTCGGGAAGGCAGCAGCTACATATTTTTTTGAACCTTCAGGACTTTTAACTCCGAGTATAAGCATATGCTCTGCCAGCCAGCCTTCGTCGCGGCCCATTACTGAGGCAATGCGAAGGGCAAAACACTTTTTGCCCAACAGAGCGTTTCCTCCGTAACCTGATCCATAGGACCAAATACTGCGCTCTTCAGGATAGTGCACTATGTATTTTACCTTAGGATTGCACGGCCACTTCGAATCCTCTTGTCCTGGTTCGAGGGGTGCACCGACCGTGTGAACGGCTTCTACAAAATCGCCATCAGTACCCAGCTTGTCGATTACAGCCTTGCCCATACGGGTCATGATGCGCATGTTTACCACCACATATTCGCTGTCGGTTATTTCGACTCCTATTTGCGATAGAGGTGAGTCAAGTGGCCCCATGCAGAAGGGAATTACATACATCGTGCGGCCGCGCATCGCTCCGGCAAAGAGAGGCTGCAAAGTGGCTTTCATTTCGGCAGGAGCTACCCAGTTATTAGTGGGGCCGGCGTCTTCTTGTCTGAGGCTGCATATAAAAGTGCGGTCTTCTACGCGAGCTACGTCTGATGGGTCAGAGAAGCAAGCATAGCTTCCAGGGCGCTTTTCTGGATTGAGGGGGATAAACGTCCCTTTCTTAACCAGGGCATCACACATGGCCTGGTATTCCTCGTCCGATCCATCACACCAATGCACCCTGTCGGGTTTTAGCAGGTCTTGCATTTCCTTGACCCATTTGAGCAATTTCGTGTGTTTCACATCTTTGGAATAGTCGCTCATTTTAATTGAATTAAGTTGAACTAATGTGGGTGCGAAAATAGAATGCCAATACGCAACTCTAATTTCCGGTGGCTAAAGTAAACCGCAATTTATCTGGTGTGACTGACAATTGTCAATTATACATATCCTTACAACGAAATGTAAGAGTACTTTACAGAAATTTCTTTTCTCTGATTTGGAAATAAAATACTCCGAAATGATTATATCACTTCGGAGTATTTTAAAATTGGTTAATTATACGAGAACTTCTACCTATAAAAACTCGAATAAGCGAATTAAATCGCTTTCTTGTTCAGCAGTTGTTCGTCAATGGCTTTTTTGAAGATGCTTTTCGGGAGAGCTCCGGGCTGCATCATGGGCAAGCCTTCCATTGGAATAAACAAAAAGGTTGGAATGCTCTGAATGCCAAATACAGCAGCAAGCTCGTCTTCTACCTCTGTATCTACCTTATATATGTCGATTTTACCGGCATATTCTTCTGATAGTTCTTCCAAAACAGGTGCTACCATGCGGCAGGGCGCACACCAATCGGCGTAGAAATCGATCAAAGCGGGCTTGTCGCCTTTGTATTTCCATTCAGTCTCTTTGGTGTAGTCAAAGATGTTTTCTTTAAATGCTTCGGTGGTGAGTTTTTTAGTCGGCATAATTTGTTAAAAATTTGTGCAAAGGACTTACAATATTTCCGATAAATCAGGTAATTTGAGTTACGCAGGGCACGTATTACATTCTTCTTAACAAAAAAAAGCGGCCTCACGCAGAGGCCGACTCATTGTTTGATTTAAAATTCAAAAATTATTGAGCAACAGTAATTTGTACTTCATGTAAAATGGCCCCGTCGTAGCGGGCTGTAACGCGAGCCGCCACGGGGTCTTTGTCTTTGTAGAGGCTGATGAAACCTTTCATGTCTGACACGTTAGGATCTTCGGCTGAGCGTACAATGATGCTTGATACGAAGAGCACCTTAGATGGTGTTTGAATGCTGGTAGCTGATTCTATTACCTCTCTATCGAGGTAGAGATCCACCTTTCTTAGTGTTCCGTCTTCATTCTGTTCGATTATCGCATTTCGAACTGGGATAGAAAAACTTCCGCGATTTGGTATATTGAGTATTGCATCAGGATGTGGCTGCTCAGCTGGCATGGTAGCTTCCAGTTGAACTGCAGATTCGGTTATGTCAGGCACCTGGTGTTGATCTTTTACAGCTATATGAGGAGCGATCACCAGCGATACGATGCTCATGAGTTTGATAAGGATGTTCATCGATGGGCCTGAAGTGTCTTTAAAAGGATCACCTACAGTATCACCTGTTACGGAAGCCTTATGCGGTTCAGACTTTTTATAGTACACCTGACCATTGATTTCTACACCTTTTTCAAAAGATTTCTTGGCATTATCCCAGGCACCACCGGCATTAGATTGAAACATACCCATCAGCACACCCGATACGGTAACACCGGCCAGCATGCCGCCCAGCACTTCGGGTCCGAAGGCATAGCCAATAATTACGGGTACGATCAAAGCAATAGCCCCCGGAGCAATCATTTCGCGAATAGATGCCTTGGTAGAAATTTCTACACAGCGCTCGTATTCCGGACGTGCCTTATACTCCATAATGCCAGGAATTTCACGGAATTGACGGCGCACTTCGTTTACCATGTCCATCGCTGCACGACCAACTGCTGCTATGGCCAATGAAGAAAAGATAAATGGAATCATACCGCCGATAAACAGCCCTGCAAGCACATCGGCTTTGTAAATATTGATGGCATTGATGCCGGCCACTCCCACAAAGGCAGCAAACAAAGCAAGTGATGTAAGAGCGGCAGAAGCAATGGCAAAACCTTTACCGGTAGCTGCTGTGGTATTTCCAACTGCATCGAGTATATCAGTGCGGTGCCGTACTTCTTCCGGAAGCTGACTCATTTCTGCTATACCACCAGCATTATCTGCTATGGGTCCAAAAGCATCTATGGCCAACTGCATGGCGGTAGTAGCCATCATACCTGCAGCGGCAATACCCACCCCATACAAGCCGGCAAGCTGATATGAACCATAGATACCGGCCGCCAGTACGATGATCGGCAAAACGGTACTTTCCATTCCGACAGAAAGACCACCGATAATGTTTGTAGCGTGTCCGGTAGCTGATTGCTTTACAATCGAATTTACCGGGCGCTTACCCATTGACGTATAATATTCAGTGATGACGCTCATCAAAGCACCTACGATCAGACCTAATATAATGGAGTAGAATACGTGTATGTTGGTAAATGCATACCCGCGAATTTCCATCTGCTCTGGCAAGATGTACTTCACAGCAAAGTAGGAAGCGATGGCAGTGAGTACAATTGAGCCCCAGTTACCTAAGTTAAGCGCTTTTTGTACATTGCCTTTATCGTCAGAGATGCGCACCAACTGCATACCCACTATAGAGAAAAGCAGCCCAAGGCCTGCGAGTATCATCGGTAGCACCACAGGAGCGATTCCTCCGAAGTCGTCATTTGAAACTATTTCTCTACCCAACACCATAGTTGCTAGGATAGTAGCCACATACGACCCAAAAAGGTCTGCTCCCATACCGGCTACATCGCCCACATTATCGCCTACGTTGTCGGCTATGGTCGCAGGGTTGCGCACGTCGTCTTCGGGTATGCCAGCCTCTACTTTACCGACCAAGTCGGCACCTACGTCAGCAGCCTTAGTGTAAATACCACCACCTACACGAGCAAAAAGCGCTATTGATTCGGCGCCAAGAGAGAAGCCCGCTAGTACTTCAAGGGCAGTAGCCATTTCGTCGCCGTTCACATTGCCACCAACACTTACGACATATATGTAGTAAAACACGATAAACAATCCACCTAAACCGAGTACGGCAAGGCTAGCCACACCTATGCCCATCACGCTTCCGCCGGTAAAGGAAACTTTAAGTGCCTTAGCCAATCCGCTGCGGGCGGCTTGCGTAGTGCGCACATTGGCTTTAGTAGCTATGCGCATACCGATGTAACCTGCTGTGGCTGAGAAAACAGCTCCAATTATGAATGCAATCGCAATTACCGGGCTGGAGTTGTGCGTTTGAGTACCCAACCATGCGAGCAGCAGCATAGCGATAGCGGCAAAGTAGCCAAGTATTTTCCACTCAGCTTTTAGAAAAGCCATAGCACCACTGGCAATGTAACTGGCTAAATCGCGCATTTTTTGTTCTCCGGCATCTTGTTTTTCGACCCAGGAAGATTTAACCAACATCGCAATGAGCCCAACGACGCCCATTAACGGAACTAAATACAGTATTGAATGCATCATAATAGTCTGATTTTCAAATCTTTCTTAAAAAAACGGCTGCAAATGTAATGCAGAAAGGCTTGTTAAAACATCATTGGTAATGCGCTTTGTTAAAAAGATCCCTACATGGATCTTTAAAAGGTATTGCGAGGTATTATTTTAAAAGCCTTAATATTAACTCCATCCACCGGTGGTAATTTCCCTTCGGGATAGCGATCCATAAAATTATTAAAGCCTTTTTTTACGACGTAAACAGCCAGGGCATCGCCCAGATTGGTGTAAATTTCAAAATATCCATCCGGATCGATGGGAGTATTAAAGTCGTCGATCAAGGGTTGAATCCACCAATAATCGGTGCGCGAAAAGAGCACTACATCGTGCTCTGCCGGTGAATATCCCCGAATGAAACCGCCGGCTATCATCACATCCCGATAGGGCATAAAGCCTACATATATTCCCTGTGAAGTAGCCTGTTTTTCTAAATGGCGGAAATAATTGTTGTTAATGTCTATTTCAACTCCATCGCTCCATTTGCTCTTCAGACCTCTGATATCTTCGGCATATACGCGTGCCAAATAGGGATTGGGCTCGATATTTCTTATCCGCATGCCAGTGTTGTTGGTGTAATAACTAATGCCCACCGCAGTGCGTTGGTTTGTCGGTAGAAACTCCAGGCGGTATTTCACTGCACCGTAAGTTGGTGTCCATATCACATCAAAGCCTTTCTTCAAAATGGCTTTTTGGATTTTTTCTCCGTTTTTGGGCGTTCTTATTTGGGGTGGATCGGGCAAATCCACAATTTGAGGAGCCTCGCCAGAAGGCGGAATAATAGCCGCTTTACCACTTTCGATTACATAATCGCCAGAGGCATTCTTCAGCGTGTGATCGCCGGCATAACTCGAAAACAAGGTTGATTCACCTCCAGACTTTTGCGTGATACCTGTCTCAATATAAGGTGCAGCTGCTTTATTCGATTGAAGCAATACCTCGCCACCGCTGTATTTAATTTTTCCTGTAGAAAAGGCTAAATCAGCATCCAAGGTGTAGCGCACATCTCCTTTGATCAGATACAGTGCACCTTTACCGTCATTGGTCTGCTCAAGCCACACTTCACATTCGTCGATAAGCTCGATTTTGCTTTTTGGATTAATTACCAATGCTGCCTCGGTACCAGCAGGTATGCGAATGCGATCACCCCAATAAATGTCGTCTCCATTGCGCACGGGCTCCCAATCTTCCTTATTAGATCTCAAAACCTCTACCTGATCCGAGTTGCACACCAAGGTAGTTTTAAGATTAATTAAGCTTACGGGCTCCTTGGGTTTACGTAGGTAGAAATACCAATAAATTCCAAAACCCACCGCAATCAGCAAGATCAGAATGGAAAAAAAACTTACAAGTCTTTTCATGTGTGTTTTTGTAATAATGAAGTTAAATAGTGAGTAGAGCTTGTAAGTGTTTGACTTTCGCCGTCAAAAGTAATGTTTTTAATGTAACAGATTTACGGAGTGTAATACAAGGAAACTCCGGGACCAATCGGCAGGCCAGTGACGATCCACACGATTAGGAGTAGGACCCAGCCAATCAGAAACAACACGGAATACGGCAACATGAGTGATATAACCGTTCCGATTCCGGCTTTGGGCTGATATCGCTGAATGAATGCGACTATCAGAGCAAAGTAGCTCATCATCGGGCTAATAATGTTTGTGACTGAGTCGCCAATGCGATAAGCTACCTGCGTAAATTCTGGAGAATACCCCAACAGCATGAGCATGGGTATAAAAACAGGGGCCATGATAGCCCACTTAGCTGATGCTGAACCCATTACCAGATTGATTAAGGCCGACAATACTATGAAGGGCACCATGATAAATACTGCCATTAGCAATTTGTTTTCAAGCCCCAAGGAACCAATAAGGGCTTTTAGTCCTTCAGCTCCCTTAACGGCGGAAATTAGACCGAGATTCGTCCAATTAAAATACGCTACAAACTGCGCTGCAAAAAATACAAGAACGATATACGACCCAAGAGTTTCCATTGATTTTGACATGCCTTTCATCACATCAGCATCGCTTTTTATGGTGCCAGCGCCTATTCCGTAAGCTATTCCCATGATTCCAGCACTTAAAAATACCAACGCGACGATGCCATGCATAAAGGGCGACTTTAGCACACTGCCATCTGCCCCGCGCAGCACTCCATTTTCTGGCAAAATACCCATAAGAATTAACGCTGTGAAAACAATAAAAGCCACCAAAGCATACTTCAAGCCCCGGCGCTCTGATGTATTCAGATGCTCTATTTTGTCTTGATTTTGAACTTGATAATCTTTACCTAATCTGGGTTCTACAATCTTCTCAGTTACAAAAGTTCCCAAAAAAGAGATCAAAACAGTAGAAAATGCCATAAAGTAATAATTGCAGGCAGGATTTACCACGTAATTTTTATCGATGATGCGTGCAGCCTCTTCAGAAAGCCCTGCCAACAGCGGATCAATTGTACCCAGCAACAAGTTGGCACTGTACCCACCCGATACACCCGCAAAAGCAGCTGCAAGACCAGCTAGCGGATGACGCCCGGCCGACTGAAAAATAATGGCTGCCAGCGGCACCAACAGTACATACCCAACTTCGCTGGCTGTATTGCTAAGCACTCCTGCAAATACAACAACAAAAGTGAGCAACTTCGGGGGCGATGACAAAACAATTTTTCTCAAAACCACACCTATCAATCCGCTGCCTTCAGCAATACCAATCCCCAGCAAAGCAACGAGCACCGTACCCAATGGAGCAAAGCCCGTAAAATTGGTAACCATCTTAGTCAGGATCATGTCTAATCCTTCCCTGGAGATCAGATTTACTGGCTTAATGATGGATCCATTGCCGGGATGCACCACTTCAATGTGAAAAAAACTAACCACTGCTGACAGGACCACAACAATAACAGCAAAAAGAAAAAACAATGTAGCCGGATGTGGTAAAGCATTGCCTGCCCGCTCGATTAAGGCCAAAAAGCGATCAACGCGTGAAGATTTTGTCATTAAAAAATGCTTTTTAAGCAGGCGAAAATAAACTTAACCTTTGTACCCCGCGTATTCTGAAATATGAAAACCAATAAATCCAGTGCTGCCATCATCGGCTCAGGCGTAGCTGGCCTTGCTTCTGCAATTCGCCTTTCGGCAAAAGGATTTGATGTACACGTATTTGAAAAAAATTCTTATCCAGGCGGGAAGCTTTCAGAAATACAAGTCGGAAAATATCGCTTCGACGCTGGTCCTTCGCTCTTCACCATGCCACAATTCCTGGAAGACACCTTTGCAGCAGCTGGTTTACGCCTTGCCGATTACTTTTCATACGTCAAGCATCCTACCGCGTGCCATTATTTTTGGGACGACGGCACTTTTCTGCCCGCCTCTGGCAATCTGAAGGAATTTGCCACTATGGTGGAAGATGTTTTAAAAGTTCCGAAAAATAGAGTTATTGAATATCTTGAAAATGCCCGTTTTACCTACGAAAAAACCGGGAAAATCTTTTTGGAGAAGTCGCTCCATAAATTAGGAACCTGGCTTACTGTCGAAACGCTGAGGGCATTAGCGTATTTTCCCCGTTACCAAATCACCACTACCCTACACCGTGTAAATGAAAAGTGGCTTGAACACCCAAAATTGGTGCAGCTCTTCGACCGATTTGCCACTTATAACGGTTCAGACCCCTACAAGACGCCGGGTATTATGCATATAATTCCGCACTTTGAGCACAATGTGGGTACTTTCTTCCCCATCGGCGGCATGCATGCCATCACTGAAGCGCTATACAAAGCTGCTACCGACCTGGGAGTCACTTTCCACTTCAATACGCAGGTTGAAAAAATCCTTTGGGAAGGCAATACAGCCACGGGGGTACTTGCTGATGGAGATTTTAAACCCTTCGATCTGATCGTGTCAAACATGGACGTGGTGCCTACTTACAAATATCTTTTACCTGATGCACCTCAACCTGAGAAAATTCTAAGTTATCCCCGCAGCAGTTCAGCTCTCATATTTTATTGGGGCATTAGGCATCAATTTCCGGAGTTGGATATGCACAACATCTTCTTCTCAAACGACTACCGCTCTGAATTTGAACACATTTTCCGAAAAAAAACCATTTATCACGACCCAACAGTGTACATCAACATCACCTCGCGCTGGAATCCTGGAGATGCCCCCGAGGGCTGTGACAATTGGTTTGTAATGGTTAATGTACCCGGCAACACAGGGCAGAATTGGGATGAGCTCTTGCAACAAACGCGTGAAAACATTCTTAGAAAATTGAGTAAAAGACTCGGTACTTCCATCGAACCACTCATCGAAGCCGAGGCTACACTTGACCCCAGAAGTATTGAAAGCAAAACATTCTCCTATCAGGGAAGTTTATATGGTGCGGGCAGCAATGATATGTTCTCTGCCTTTGCCCGCCATCCAAATTTTAGCAGAAAAATCCGAAATCTCTACTTTTGCGGGGGCAGCGTTCATCCCGGAGGTGGCATACCCCTATGCCTACTCTCTGCTCGTATTGTCTCCGATCTAATTGAAATATCTTCATGAAAGACATAAAAAACCTATTTAAAAATCTTGAACAGTCACTCCTTGCATTACTTATAGCCATGCACGTATGGGCTTTAGTAGCTTTTAATCTACCTACATTAAGAGGTATATTTCTACCACTAACTCCTTTGAATTTACTCATTAGCGCCTTTGTGATTTTTAAAAGTTATCGCGGACAGACCTTATACGTTTTTGCTCTTGCTTCTGCCATTTATTTGTTGGGATTTTTCATTGAAGCTATAGGTGTTAATACGGGTTTTCCCTTCGGAGAGTATGTATATGGCAACGTTCTCGGTCCTAAGGTATGGGATACACCGATTATCATCGGTATTAATTGGTTTATAATGTTTTCGGGCATCTTGTATGCCATCGAGCTCATTCGACTACCGATACTAATAAAAGCATTAGCTGGTGCAACGCTGATGACTGCTTCTGATTATTTGATAGAGCCTGTAGCTATTTCTCTGGAGTTTTGGACCTGGGACAAAGGTCTACCACCGGTTGAAAATTACATGGGCTGGTTTGTTGTATCTTTTGGGATGTATTTATTGTATTACAAGTTTTTTAAATCGGTAGTTGTGACCAAAAATGCCTTCTGGGTTGTTTCTATTTTTGTATTGTTTTTTGTTTTTCAAAATTTAATTATATGATTTGGGCATACATCCTCGTAGCGTTAGTCACTTTTGTAGCGATGGAATATGTAGCTTGGGCTGCGCATAAATACCTGATGCACGGACCTCTTTGGGTTTTACATCGAGATCACCACATTAAGGAGCCTGGATTTTTTGAAAAAAATGATGCATTCTTTCTAATTTTCGCTATACCCTCTTGGCTATGCATCATGCTAGGTCTCATGTATTCAAACAACTGGTCAGTGAGCATCGGCGCTGGTATTGCTTTGTATGGCATTGCCTATTTTATTGTACATGAAGTTTACATCCATCAGCGCTTTAAATGGCTGAAGCCCTCTAAAAACCTGTACTTTGCCGCCATATTGCGCGCTCACAAAATGCATCACAAGCATTTGGTAAAAAATCCGGGAGAGAGCTACGGAATGCTCTTTATTCATCCGAAATACATTCGCGAAGAAATTGAATTTCGCAAGCGCAAAGCAGCTATGTAAAATTTTATACTTTATTTATTTTCTCATATATCTATTTTTGCAGGCCTGAAACGCCGAAGTGGTGGAATTGGTAGACACGCACGTTTCAGGGGCGTGTGGAGAAATCCGTGTGGGTTCGAGTCCCACCTTCGGTACTTAGAGAAAAAGCTGCCCTACCATGGGCAGCTTTTTTATTTTTAAAAATCGCTTTTTCACAATGTCTTTACAACAGTTTTCCTTGATAAATTTTTGTAATTTTTAACCTATATCTCAAAAAGGTTTAATCATTTGCTGTGAAAACTTTTCACTAACCAGTTGTTTTTATAAATTTTTAGTTTGATCGGATTAATTATTTTTTTGAGTAAAAAACATTGCCTGCATATATTGTCAAAATCTCGCGTTATAAAAAACCTTTTTGATTTTATTGAAAAAATAGTCCATCAATTCTACCGAAATTTGGAGCGTCAACCACAAATAGATGAAACACGGCGAAACACAAGAGATTTATATATATAATACTCTATCAGGTGAGAAAGAAAAATTTGAACCCTTAAACCCTCCATTTGTAGGAATGTACGTGTGCGGACCTACCGTCTACAACGACGTACACCTGGGCAACTGCCGCACATTCATATCTTTCGATGTGGTATTCAGATACTTACAACACATAGGCTACAAAGTTCGTTATGTGCGAAACATAACAGATGCCGGCCACCTTGAAAACGATGCCGATGAAGGCGAAGATAAAATCGCCAAAAAGGCTCGGCTGGAACAGCTCGAGCCAATGGAAGTGGTGCAACGCTACACCGTGGGCTTTCACCGCATTATGGAGCGCTTCAATGTACTGCCTCCCTCCATTGAGCCTACAGCCACAGGACATATTGTGGAACAGATTCAAATGATTAAAAAAATTCTCGACCAAGGGCTTGCATATGAAGTAAATGGTTCAATTTACTTCGACGTGAAAAAATACATGGAGAAGGAACCTTATGGCGAACTGAGTGGCCGGAATGTGGAAGAATTAATCGCAGGCTCTCGCGAGCTCGAAGGTCAAAACGAAAAGCGGAATCCACTCGACTTTGCCTTATGGAAAAAGGCTTCACCCACGCACATCATGCGCTGGGAATCGCCCTGGGGAGAGGGCTTTCCGGGTTGGCATCTCGAATGCTCAGTAATGAGCACCAAGTATTTGGGTGAAGTATTTGACATTCATGGCGGAGGGATGGATTTGAAATTTCCGCACCACGAATGTGAAATAGCCCAATGTACTGCCGCCCACCACAAGAAGCCAGTTCGTTATTGGATGCACGCCAATATGCTCACGCTCAATGGTAAGCGCATGAGTAAGAGTACAGGTAACACCCTGCTGCCACAAGAAATCTTTACCGGCCAAAATCCTTTCCTCTCTAAGCCTTACAGCCCGGCAGTTGTGCGCTTCTTTATGCTTCAGGCGCATTATCGGAGCACACTCGACATCAGCGACGAGGCACTGGCCGCAGCTGAAAAGGGATTTCGGCGTCTTATGGATGCTATTGCCCTTTTGCCTGAGCTGAAGGCTGCTGAAAAATCTACCTTCGATGTGCGTGCCACCGTACAAAGGGTGTACGATGCACTGAACGACGACTTTAATACCCCCATAGCCATCGCTGAGCTTTTTGAAATCGTTCGCTTTATCAATCTGATGAACACCGGCCAGGAGTCTCTGACTGCCTCTGATTTACAATACTTATCAGACCGTGTAAAAGCACTGGTACAAGATGTGCTCGGCCTGGAAGAGGATTCCCATGCGACCACTGATACCAGCAAGCTCGATTCGGTCATACAAATTTTGATCGAAATACGTCAAAAGGCACGTGCAGATCGAAATTTTGCTCTTTCTGATCAAATTCGCGATCAATTGTTGAAGGCTGGAATTCAACTAAAAGACACCAAAGAAGGCACAACATACACCCTTTTATAATGGAAATTTTAAAAGCTTTAAAAAAACTGACGGGCTATTTTATCATTTTGCCCGTCAGATCATATCAATACTTTTTTTCTCCATTCTTGCCAAAAGTCTGCAGACATACACCTTCGTGCTCAGAATACATGATAGAAGCAGTACAAGTATGGGGGCCATTAAAGGGCACATGGTTGGGACTGAAGCGGTTGTCGCGCTGTCACCCCTGGGGTACCTATGGCTACGATCCTGTGCCCCGACCTGATTCTGCTACTCAAAAATTACAATCTGCTGAGCACATCCAATCCCCTGAGGATTAACTCCTCCATTACTGCCTCCGGCTGAGGAGAGAATTCGCCCGTGATGCGATTGGCTAAGATGGCGTTGAGTGAAACAGCCCGATGACCCAGCAGGGTACTTAATGCATAGATACCGGCTGTTTCCATTTCGAGGTTTGTAAGGCCCTTTTCGGCCACAAAACCGCTTTGAGATCTCAACCAGCTAAGTGCCGAAGGTATTCGGATGCTTCTTCCCTGTGGACCATAAAATCCGGAAGTTGTAAGTGTAATTCCTTTTATAAAACCGGCATTCTCGAACTCCGTGATCAAACCTGCATCGGCCCGGGAGTGATAAGCGAAAAGGCCAGGCTGTATCTCGGTTAAAGGTCCGAAGTCATATCCAGCATGCAAACCGTCGATGCCCCAGGCCTCTTCACTTACAAGTAATGTACCTACCTGAATGTCAGTCTGTATGGCTCCTGAAGTGCCCATGCGGCAAATAATCAAACTCTTGGGAAATGGGTGAGCGATGCGCTCTGGCAGAAGCACATTTGCTAAAATATCCAATTCGTTTAGCACGATATCGACATTATCTGTGCCAATACCTGTAGATACTACTGAGATCAGTCGGCCGCGATAAGTTCCAGTGATGGTTCGAAACTCCCTGTGCTGACGCGTAAGTTTTACTGATTCGAAAAATCCGGCCACTTTATCCACCCTACCCGGATCGCCTACTGTGATGACAATTTCAGAAATTTCTTCCGGTTTTAGATGTAGATGGTAAATCGATCCATCCGGATTTAAAATGATCTCGGCCAGATTTTGCATACTGGAATCGTTTGGACTTAATGCCCGCAAATGTAATTGCCGTTGCTGCGGATTCAGGCTGTGCTCTCAACAAATGAAACCTTTGGGGTTATTTCTTTTCGGTTACAAAACCGGAATCAATAAATTTTTTCACCGCACTGTTGAACGTATCTGCTCCCTCCCATTGCACAAAGTGTCCGCATTTAGGCACCATTACTAGAGTAGCTTTTGGAATTTTGCTATATCCGGCCAAAGCCACATCGCGCGTACGCCCAGGATTCAGAAACCGATTAGGAATTAAGTTGTCACTTTCACCAAAAACGATTAAAGTGGGTTGAGTCAACTTATCGAGCAGGTCAAACACCGGCTGATTAACCATACCCTGTACACTCTTGGGGATTATGTAACAATACCCATCGAAGTCTGATGCAAATCGCATGGCCAGTCGGTCGCGAATCATGAAATCGGCATCTTTGGGAAATTTGTAGAAATTAAAGCCAAAATTGCTCTGCACGGTTTGAGCTGGCGTGAGCGCAGTACTTCGTGCAGTTACTACCTCTCTGAACCACTGTTTTTGTCCTTCGTTAAAAGTTTCAAATCCTGCAGGTGCTGCCAATATTAAAGCTTTTACGCGCTGGGGATACCTTAAAGCTGTGACAATCGAAATCTGACCGCCCATGGAATGGCCGGCCAAAACAATCTGTTTAAGCCCCAGTTTGTCAGCAAACTGGATGACGACATCTGAAAAGAATTCCATCGAGCCATCGTAATCGCCCTTTGAAGATTTACCGTAGCCAGGCAAGTCAATAGCTATGCATCGGTAGTACTGGCGCAGTACTTCCACATTCTTTTTCCAGGCTGGTAAATAACTGCCAAGCCCGTGAATGAAAATAATTGTTTCACTGCCCTTTCCTTCATCAGCATAGGCCACAGTAATATCGTTTGAAAGTTGAACTTTTTTAGTTTCAAATGGATACTGCAGCTCCTCAAACGACGAAATTCGAGGGTAATCATCCATTGGAGTCATCAGCATTTGCGCTTGTGCAATTTGTATCCAATAGAAAAGTGTAAAAATCAACCCTAATTTTTTCATTGTTTAAAAGCTTTTTAAACATGTTTTTAAAACATAAGCCATCGGTACACCAGAAACACCGTCCACGGATTCACCGGACGGGTATTAACACCACCGTTTACAAGTGAGCTGTTGTAAAAGTCACCGAGCCATAGGTATGCGCCGTGCAGTTCTATGTTCATAAATACCTGGGGGGTATATTGAAGTCTAAAGTTCATTTCATTGCCAATCAAGAATCCACCGCCAGAAGGGGCTACGTTACTTACAGCTGTGGCTGCACCTATCTTTCCATTTAATTTATGAGGTACAAAATCCCTATGGACATTCAGTACCATACCCGTAACCCCGAAACCCAAATTCGATGGATCGGTCACTGCGGCTACAAATCGGTTTACCACATTGCCATGTGGGAATAGGATATAGGCACCATGGCTTATATATAAACTTACTGGTGAGCCCCAAGTATTACCTGTTAGAATGCCAGAATATTTATTATCGGACAGCGAATTTGCATCTCCACTAGTGTACACGGCATCTAAGTGAATGATATCGCCAAGAGTTTGTCCGTATTTATAGGCGAGTCGAATGTTAGAACCAAATCCACCAATGGAGGCACGCCTGTGAAACGTTTGAGCAGGAGAGATCGTATCTACCCGACCAAAGTTGTAGTTAAAAAATCCGTTAAACGTCCATGGACCCATGGCGTGATCTGCATTGTAATTGACGATTGTACCGACCCATCCTATATCAGCCCTGTAACCACTACCCAGAGGAAAGCGATAGGTACCGTTATAGTCGTTTAACACCGAATTCAGACCCTGCCCTAAAATCGAAGGACCACCTTCGCCATTGCCGCGATCGCGTACATAGTCAGCACTTAATGCCACACGCCAAAGACGGGCCACCTCGCGCTCATACATCCACTCAAAGCGCTGAACATCGTCGTCTTCTTGCGGATTGTTTTCGTAAAATTGCCAAAATCCCACCTTCATGCGCTCAAAGTCGCCGTCGTAGCGCACATTGATGCCCGAAGCATCAGTACCCCAGTAAAAAAGTCTGTAACCCGTATTTGTCAGTTGATCAAATAAAGTGCGATACGCATTGCCCGGATGGTCAAACATTCGTTGAAGGCCAAAGAGTACTGACCATTTTTTAAAAGGCAAAACTTCTAATTGAATGTTTTGCGTTTGAATGTTTACCTGGTCAGCAGAGAGAGCCCCACCGAAATTACCGCCTACGCCATAAGCCACATCGCCCCATGTATAATCGATTTCAAACGACGTTCGCAGGATAGCCTTGCCGTTCAGCAACTTAGGTGAATAGATCAAAAAGGGCAAGAGCCGTTGTTCAAAATATTTGGCGGTCAATTCCTTTGAAGTATTGGTGGTATTTTGACCGAAGAGTCGCCCGAAAATCTGACCTCTTAAAAAGTCGTTCGTTGGAAAATAATTACCAGCTACATATTGATTGTAAAATAGGGCAAAGACTTGTAGCTCCCGATCCGCCTTTTTTGGTATTGCCCTATCGAGCTCGCGAAGGGTGGGCGCTTGCACTTGCGCCATTACGCGGTATACTGAAAACAGAACAATTGTGAGAAATAGTCCTTTTTTCATACATTTAAGTAAATTTTGGGCATAAAAAAAGCTGATAAGTTGCCGTTTTGGGCATCTTATCAGCTTAGTAGGTTAGTAGATTAAGGTACTCTCACGTAAGTCTGCACATTGGCTTGACCGAGAGCCCCGCCATTGGTACTTCCAAATCCACCTTGCGGTGTAGGAGGTACTGCCTGAATATCGGGCTGAGTTTGCACGATCTCGTATTTCATCGTATTGCCCGTGATTTCAAATATTCCTTCACTGATCAGTGCTGATGGTTGAGTTTGCTCTACGCGAATTGTCCAAATATTGCCGACGTTGCTCTTTGTTTGAGTGTAGGTTCCTGACAGAGTGGGCAATTGAACTCCATTTTTATTCCATTGCTTTACTTCGTAAGTATTGTTTGTTTTAAATTCGGCGTAGATCGAGTCGATCTGAAAGAGCGTTACAAGTAGAGGGGCGACATTTGCCTTTGAAGATTGCCATTTACCTTGAATGCCTACGAGCTGGGTGGTGTTGTCGTCGTTGTTATCGTCTTGTTTTTTACAACCAAGTAGAGCTGAAGCTACGAACAAACCAAGTAAAGCGTAATTTTTGTACTTTTTCATTTTTAGGAGATTTAAAATTTCACGTAAAGTTAAAAAGATGTTTCCACTATGTGAAAACCAAGCAAAATTCAGATTAGCCCTGACTTATAATTTTTGACAAGTTAAAAATTTGTTTTAAATTCTGATATTCAACATTTTTTACTCATTAAACACTTAACGACAATCGATCGATTAAAGACTCAATTTTCTACTCAAAATCTTTCTTATGCCATTGGTTTTTGAGTTCTTTGGCTGCTAAAATCTAATTTTCTTCAGCATTTTTACCACAGTGCCTCATAATTGTAGCAACATTGGACATAAAGGGACTATTTCCATTTTCACGGGAGTTGGTATTCATTACTTATTTACATTAAAGTCAAAATCTGGTAACTTTTACACTTATTGAAATGTACATTAAAGACAGAACTTAAAAATAAATCAAACCCTGTCTATTGCAAAAAGAGAAAATTCTACTACCAAGCTTATATTTATTTACAAGTTCTTAAAAGAGTGATCTTCGAATAAAAAATGCTGCATAAATTGAAGAATTGAAAATTTAATGTACTTTTGCAGCCCAATTTTTAGCCATTGTAAAACAATATTGTTCAAACATTTATAATTAAGACAACTGTGGATACGATTAGTTATAAGACCATTTCAGCCACTCCCGCAATGGTGGAGAAGAAGTGGTATGTAGTAGATGCAACAGGCGTGACGCTCGGTAGACTTGCATCTGTAGTGGCTAAAATCGCCCGTGGAAAACACAAGCCCTATTTTAGCCCAAACATCAACTGTGGTGATCACGTGATTGTGATCAATGCGGAAAAAGTAGCTCTTAGTGGTAACAAGCTGACCGATAAGCAATATGTATTTCACACCGGTTATCCAGGTGGTCAGTACCACAGAACTCCCCGCGAAATCATGGCAAAAAGACCCGAAAGAGTAGTAGAATTGGCTGTGAAAGGTATGCTGCCAAAGAACAAATTGGGCAGAGACCTCTTTCGCAATGTGCGCGTGTACGCCGGCCCAACGCATGAACACGAAGCACAAAAGCCAGAAGTGTTGAACATAAATGCATGGATATAATATGTCAATAACACACGCTGTAGGCCGCAGAAAGACCGCTGTAGCCAGAGTATTTTTAAAGGAAGGTAGCGGTAACATAACCATAAACGGTCGCGACCTCAAGTCTTACTTCTCTACAGGTATTCTTCAGTCGAAAGTGCTTCAGCCACTGAAACTCACAGGTACTGAAGGCGCATTTGACATCAAAGTTAACGTTCAAGGCGGTGGTATCACAGGCCAAGCTGAAGCAATTCGCCATGCCCTTAGCCGCGCTCTGTGCTTAGTGAACGCTGAATACCGCCCTGCACTCAAGGCCGAAGGTCTCTTGACTCGCGACCCACGCATGGTAGAGCGCAAGAAGTACGGTCGTAAAAAGGCTCGCAAGAGATTTCAATTCTCTAAGCGTTAATGGTGTATTTAGCATCCAAACCGGTAGGATCGGGTTAACCCCCCGCTACCTGTCGGTTGCTAAGTCAGCAGCTTAGTAAAAGGAAAGTAAAGAACCAACTTAACCTCAATACATGAATCACGAAGAAGTAGTAAAAGAGTTGCTCGAAGCTGGTGTGCACTTCGGACACCTCACTCGCAAGTGGAATCCGGCAATGGCTCCATACATTTTCATGGAGCGCAACGGAATTCACATTATCGACCTCTACAAGACTGCACAAAAACTTGAACAGGCTGGTGAAGCGCTCAAGAAGTTAGCAAGCAGTGGAAAAAAGATTTTGTTTGTAGCCACTAAAAAACAAGCAAAAGATGTAGTTGCCAACTTGGCTCAAGAGCTCAACATGCCTTACATTACAGAGCGTTGGCCGGGAGGTATGCTTACAAACTTTGTGACCATCCGCAAAGCGGTAAAAAAGATGACAAACATCGACCGCATGAAGGCTGATGGTACTTTTGATACACTCTCTAAGAGAGAAAAGCTACAAGTAGAGCGCTTGCGTGCAAAGCTTGAGAAAAACCTCGGATCTATTGCCGATATGAGCCGTCTGCCCGCAGCTCTTTTTGTAGTGGACATCAATCGAGAGCATATTGCCGTTAAAGAGGCTCACAAACTCAACATTCCAGTATTTGCCATCGTCGATACTAATACAAATCCTTACGAAGTAGATTTTCCCATTCCTGGTAATGACGACTCTTCGAAATCTATTGCAAAAATTCTGGAATATGTAAGAGTCTTCTTACTTGAGGGAATGAACGATCGCCGTAGCGAAAAAGACAAAGGCAATACAGAAAAGGTGGCTAAAAAAGCCGCTAAAATGGCTACAGCCGACGAAGGTGAAGAGTAATGTGGTAACCTTAATATTCGCGTAACAAATTTAGCAAGGGCAAAAATGTAATTTTGCCCTTGTTTATTTAAATAATAACCTAAAAATCAATCGTTTAATATGGCTAATATAACAGCAGCTGACGTAAACAACTTAAGAAAAATAACCGGAGCAGGCATGATGGACTGCAAGAAAGCCCTTGCAGAAGCCGATGGTGATGTAGAAAAAGCAATAGACATCCTCAGAAAAAAAGGCCAGAAAATCGCTGCCAATCGTGCAGATCGCGCTACTACTGAAGGTTGTGCCCTTGCCACTACCAATAAAGATAACACTTATGGTGTAATAGTCGCTCTAGCCTGCGAAACAGATTTTGTGGCTAAAAACGAGGGCTTTATTGCGCTCAATCAAGCTATACTCAACATTGCTCTTGAGAACAAACCAGCAGATATTGAAGCACTTAAAGCTCTTCCATTCCAAGGAAGCCTCACAGTAGGCGAAAAGCTGATCGAACAAACCGGTGTGATCGGCGAAAAAATCGACATAGCTGGGTACGCTACCCTCGAAGGCTCGTATGTGACTTACTACATTCACTCAAATAAAAAGATTGCTACTTTGGTAGCCCTCACAGCTGAAGCTCCAGAAGCTGGTAAGGATGTTGCCATGCAGGTAGCCGCTATGAATCCGATTGCACTTGATAAAGATTCTGTATCTCAGGATATTATCGAAAGAGAACTCGAAATCGGTCGTGAGCTCGCTCGTCAAGAAGGTAAACCAGAAAATATGATTGACAAGATCGCTCAAGGCCGATTGGGCAAGTTCTTTAAGGAAAATACTCTGGTTGAACAAGAGTTTATTAAAGAGCCAAAATTGAGCGTCGCCCAATATCTTGATTCTGTACAAAAAGGTCTTAAAGTAACCGGTTTCAGAAGAGTTGCTTTAGGCTGAGTAAGATAAAATTTTATTTTAAAAAAAGAATCCGTCGTTAGCAAAGCGACGGATTTTTTGTTTTTTAAAGAAACATTTTAATTAAAATCAACACGTGGAATTTATCTTGTAAATACAGAGTGTAAATTCTCGTAAAATCTTCTTTTACAGTTTGTGTAATAAACTCTTACGATTCAATCTAATTTTTAAAAAAATTGCTGTAAAAAAAAGCTGCCCGATTGGACAGCTTTTTTGAAAGATAACGTAACTACTTAATTATCGCCAAAAGGTTTACCTTTCACTGTTGAGTAGTTGATCTTCAGGGCTTGGGCTCTGCGCAATTCAAATTTAAGATCCGTAATTAATCCCATTTTTACAGTTTTATCGGCTTTGATAGACACGGTCATGAGCGGTCTTTCAGCCTCATTTCTGCGCTCTCTTTCGTCTGTAATATAGGGACCTATATCGCTTAGTGTAGCAAATTGGTCGTTTAGCTGGATGCGAGGTTCAGTACCAAATTGCGCTTGGAGCGATTTGATTGGAGGACCAACATAAATATATGAAACCAGTGACCTGCGCTCGAGCTTCACTACCTCTGTGGCAAAGGGTTTCCTGTTCTGCACAAGTAGGGTAACTTCACGCATAACGGTAGTAACCATAAAGAAGAACAGAAGCATGAATACGATGTCAGGCAGTGAGGCAGTAGATATGGCAGGCTGGCTTTTACCTGTTTTGCGTTTAAATTTTGACATATTATTTGAGTTTTACAGGTTCAGCTTCTGAGATTTTCAACGGGTAATAATCAGCTATTTCCTTAGCGCTGGCCTCATCGAGCAGGTTAAACTTTCGTCCGAAGCGCTTCAGAGCTTCTTCGTCTCTAAGTTCATTATAAGCAGCCGTCAATTCGTTTTGTACGGCAATGTACATTTCGTATGATGTGCCTCTGTCGTTTTGCAAAGAAATCACATGCTTTTCAGGGCTTTCAGAGAGGTTTTCTTCCTTGCCGAAGTTAGCTATGTGTCTTTTTGCATATTCCTTCAAGTCTTCCAATTTCATATACTGGTCGTCCACCAGGAGTAGGTCCTGGCTATTGACCAGCACGCGTAAAATGTTGCGCTCTTTAATGGGTGGCATTTCCGGTGGTTCACGCTCATCGTATGGTGGAAGCTTACGCGAAATACCAGAATCCACATCCATTGTTGTAGTAACGAGGAAGAAAATCAAAAGCAAGAAGGCTATGTCTGCCATCGAACCTGCATTGATCTCCGGGGCTGCTCTTCTGGCCATTTTATTTGAAAATTTTAGAAACTTCTACGTACAAAATTGAAAGTACTGAAAGAAGGGCAAGAACGTAAAACGTAGTTAGCCCTGTGCCTACCATTTTAGATTTTGCTTCAGTAATGCCCATAGAAGCCGGATAGTTTACGTAATCGCTGCCATCGGCTATTGAATAGCCAATGAAAAAGATTACAAGCAACAAGGCAATACCTATCAGTGCATTTTTAACTTTGCTGAAGTGGGTAAAAACCTTAGCAATTGCAAAGCCTGCAATGGCGGCAACACATATACCAATCATGATATATGTGAGTATGATTCCGGTATCGATCATCGTTCAAATATTTTAAGGATTATTTACCCATTTTGTGATTGTATTTCACAAGTAAATCGACCAGTGAAATGGAAGCTTCTTCCATTGAGTTAGTGATGCTATCGATTTTAGCTATAATGTAGTTGTAGAATATCTGAAGAATCATTGCAACGATGAGACCGAATACGGTGGTCAATAGAGCCACTTTAATACCACCAGCTACCAGTGATGGAGAGATGTCACCTGCAGCCTCGATGGCGTCGAAAGCTTGAATCATACCAATTACAGTACCCATGAACCCAAGCATAGGAGCAAGAGCGATGAAGAGAGAAATCCATGATACACCTCTTTCCAGCTGACCCATCATCACACCACCATATGATACGATCGACTTCTCTACGATGTCAATACCTTCGTTGTATCTGTCAAGACCTTGATAGAAAATAGAAGCAACCGGACCACGTGTATTGCGGCAAACTTCTTTAGCCTTTTCGATACCTCCGCTGTTGAGGGCCTGCTCAACGTTGGCAATCAGTTTTTCATTGTTTGTATTAGCGAGGTTAAGATATATAATTCTTTCGATGCTAATGGCCAGACCAAGAATCAGTGAAATCAATACGATTCCCATGAATTCTGGACCACCTTCGATAAATTTCTCTTTGATGATTTGGTGGAAAGTCTTTGTGTTTTCAGCAGCAGCTTCATCAGCAACTTCTTTCTCCGGCGCAGCTGCTGTTGTTGTTTGCTCAGTTTGCTCTGCATTAGCGGTGTCTTCTTGAGCGAAAGATAGATTGAATGAAAACATCAGCATACCAGCTGAGAGTGTCAAAATAGAGAGCGCTTTTCTCATACTTGATGTTGGTTTTTAGGTTAATTTACAGTTAATCAGCGGAGAGAAAGGGATTCGAACCCTTGATACCCTTTAGGGGTATACACGCTTTCCAGGCGTGTTCCTTCAGCCACTCGGACACCTCTCCGTACCTCGTTTTTTACCTGAAAAAACGCACGCAATTTAACAAAATTTCATTCGCACGAAAAAATGAAAATTAATTTAAGGTTATTTCACCAGCCAGAGGTGTTTGAAACAATCTTTTAAACTCTGTAAGGTCTTTAGCCAAAGGAAGGGTGCACATGGTTTTGGTGATAGCAGCTTCGCGCGTCATATCATATCCGCTGATCACGTCGTGATCCAATAGCCAATGACTTACTTCGTATTTTCCCATAGCTACGGAGCCTGCCTTACACTGAGAAATGTTTATAACAGGAATTTTTCTATCGTTCATCATTTTGAGCAGTGATTTCAACTCTGGATTTTTTGGTGCATTTCCCGCACCGTATGTCAGCAGAATGAGTGCTTTCAGATGATGTGCATTTTCTAAAGCACTTCGCATCCACTGAAAATTGATACCTGGAAAGAGACTAATGTTTAGGATATTAGACTCGTAATCAGTAAAGAGATGCACAGGAGCATCTGAAGAAGGGAGCAGGTTTTGTCGGTAAATTTTGATTTCAAGTCCTGCTTCGCCAAGCAAGGGATAATTCGGGCTTTTATAGGCTTTAAAAGATTCCGATGAGTGCTTATAGGTTCGATTTCCTCTGTAAAGTTTGTATTCGAAATAGATGCAGACCTCTCTCACCAAGGGTTCACCATTTTCATCGCTGAACATGGCTATCTCAATGCTGGTGAGCAGGTTTTCCTTTCCGTCGGTTCGAATGATGTTGATGGGTAACTGTGAGCCGGTCAGAATAACGGGCTTGTTCAAATGGCAAAGCATAAAACTCAATGCAGAGGCCGTAAAGGCCATAGTGTCGCTGCCGTGTAGCACCACAAATCCATCGTAAAAGGCGTAATTCTCAAAAATCTGATGAGCGAGCTTTACCCAGTGATCAGGAGTCATTTCGGTAGAGTCGATGGGTGTTTCCCACGATTGAAAATGAATCTCAGCGGGCAGTTCCTTCAGTTCGGGTATTAGAGCATAAAGTTTTTCAAATTCAACAGGTACCAGAGCACCATCGCTTCCTTGGCGTGCCATTCCTATTGTGCCCCCGGTGTATATGACGAGTATTTTTTTCATTTCCAGGCTTTTGGAAATAAATTTTTCGAGTTTTTATACGTGATTTCTGCTGCATCGCCTGGTGTAGTTTTCCAGACCTCGGCCAATTTGGCAAGTATGTATAAAATATAGGAAGGTTCATTTCTCTTGCCCCTGAAAGGCACCGGACTCAGATAGGGTGCATCTGTTTCGAGCACTATTCGCTCTTTTGGCACATGTGGCAAGATTTCTGGTAAATCCGATTTTTTATACGTGAGTACACCTCCTATTCCGAGGTGAAATCCAAAATCTACAATCCATTGAGACTCTTCTAACGTGCCTGTAAAACAGTGAAATACTCCTTTAAGGCCTCTGCCTCTATAAGGTTCGAGTGCATCAAAAATGGCTTGAAAGGCATTACGGCTATGTATCACGATGGGCAAGTTAAACTCCAATGCCCACTGAATGTGTTGATCAAATGACTGAATCTGAAGGTCGAGTGTAGAAACATCCCAATAGAGGTCGATGCCCGTTTCGCCGATTGCTACTACATCGTCTTGATAATCATTGAGATATTTATTAAGCTGAGTAAGTTGTTTTCTGAAATCCTCTTTTACCGATGAGGGATGGAGCCCAATCATTGGAAAAAGATGTGACGGATAGCGTTCAACAGCTTTTTGGAGAGCCGGCCAGGTGGAAATTTCAATGTTTGGCAAGAGCATCCGTTCCACACCTGCATCGATAGCTCTCTGTAGTATTTGATCGAAATCCGCATCAAAATCTTCTAAGTAAATATGTGTATGGGTATCAACAATTTTCATGAAAGGCCTAATACGGTCCAAAGGAACACCTACTGTGGTCTTTTTACAACTATTTCGGGAGAAAAAGAACGGGCAGATACATTCAGTGCTCTATCGACCAGACGTATGCCTACTCTGATAGTATCTCCCTCGGCAAGGCCATCTATGGGAATTTCGTATTGAATTTCGCCTTCAAGGCTTTTTACCTGTCCGGGAGGAGTAATGTTTGGAATTCGAGCATTAAAGTTAAAGGTATCGACTATCAAAGAATTTTTTATGGTAAAAAGTTCAATCCACAAATTGTGGTAAAAAGGACTGGAGATGTCAAAGGGAGGCAAGGTATCGCCTTCACTGAGGCCAATGTCGCCATCGCCATCCCGAAAGGTCATTTCGAGGTGTAACATGTGTAATCCAAGAGGTTGAGAACGTTTGAAGTAATGACTTTTGTATTCAATCACGGGTATGGGATCAAAGGGATTAAACTTTCGGCATGCGCCCATGAGTAAAACTACTGAAAGTATCCAAAAAAATGGCATACGTACTTTTGCCATAGTTTTATCATAATCTTTGCTAAGGTACTTCATTGGAAGCGTCATTTTTCACACCGTCTGAAATCATAACAGAGCTTTCAGACAATTTATTCACTGAAAAGGCTTTGGAAGTTTTCAATTTTCAACATGCTCATTGCGAGGTTTATCGAATGTTTGTGGACGGGCTGGGTATTAATGTTTCGTCTGTTAAAACACTAGAGCAAATACCCTTTCTGCCGATCGAAATGTTTAAAAAATTCCAAATTCTCACTGCTAAAAGTACCTATCAAACCATTTTTAGAAGCAGTACTACTACAGGTGCTATACCCTCAAGTCATTATATAGCTGACCTCGATTGGTACAAAAAGAGTTTAACCACCGGATTTCAACTTTTTTACGGTGCGCCTGGAGAATTCTGCATTATCGGCTTATTACCTTCTTATCTCGAACGCAAGGATTCCTCGTTGGTGTATATGGTAAATCACTTAATGCGCCTTAGTGCTCATCCTCTAAATGGATTCTTTTTATATGAATACGAAGAACTTGTAAATCGCTTAGAATATCTAAATAATAAAGGTCAAAAAACACTGCTCATCGGAGTAACATTTGCATTACTTGACTTGGCCGAACGTTACTCCCTGGAACTTCCTGACACAATACTCCTCGAAACAGGCGGAATGAAAGGGCGAAGGCGAGAAATGATACGCGAAGAAGTGCACGACATTTTAAACGATCGGCTCCGTCCAAAGCGAATTGATTCAGAATACGGAATGACAGAGTTGCTTTCACAGGCATACAAAATGGGAGAATTGCCCTTTGTTACAGAACCTTGGATGCGTGTGTTTGCTCGAAACATAAACGACCCTCTTGGAGCTTTTGCCTACAATTCCACCGGACTATTACATGTGATTGATTTGGCAAATGTGTACAGCTGTGCCTTTATCGCTACTCAAGATTTAGGTCGAGTTTATTCGGATGGCACTTTTGAAGTATTAGGACGCTACGACCATGCCGAAGCACGCGGTTGTAACTTGATGGTGAGTCTTTGAAAATATACCGAGTTTTTATTTACTTTTAAAAAGTCATCTATTTCTGACGGAATTTGATAACAGCTTCTACTTTGTTATGTACCTGGAGTTTTCTGTAAATGTTTTCTAGGTGTTTGCGAACAGTACCCTCTGAAATTCCCAGGTTGTGAGCTATTTGTGCATTGCTGAGTCCACGGCTCAGCTGAACCATTAGCTCTGACTCACGACTTGTAAGGATTTCTTCTGATTTCTCTGATTTAGAATCAAAATTGCTCAGGTTTGCCTTTCTCAGCAATTCAACGGATTTTTTTAGAATTTCTTCTGAATAGTAAAAATTGTGATTATATGCATTTCGTATTCCGGTGGCAAGAGTTTCTGGAGATGCGTCCTTTAATATATATCCACTGGCTCCGGCTTTTACAGCTCTGTAGATTACTTCCTCATCATCAAAAACTGTAAACATAACAACTTTGATGTGAGGAAAATATGATTTTATTTTCTCAGCAGCTTCGATGCCATTAACTTCAGGCATTTCAACATCCATAAGTACAAGGTGTATATTCGGTGTACGACGCAGAAAGTGTATTAATTCCCGAGCGTTTGACGCTGTAAACACCAATTCAATGTCGTCAATCAGGCTCAGATTTCGCTGAACGGATATTCGAGTGTATGCATTATCATCGGCCAATACAACCCGAATTTTATTCATATACCAGCAATGAATAGTAAAAGTAAAAGCAGTTATTTATAAATACAATACGATGTTTACCTGATTTAAACAATTACGACCAGTTTTGTGCCAATATTTTCATTTGAAATCACAGAGAAAGTACCTCCCATCATGTCAACTCTTTGCTTTATATTTTTTAAGCCATTGCCGTTTTTGGATTCTTCAGGATTAAATCCAACTCCATTGTCAATGATCATCAGCCTGAAGTGATTCTTTTCTCCTTCTATTTCTATACGGGCTTCGCTGGCATGAGCGTGTTTAATTACATTGTTCAGACCTTCTTTCACAATTCTCAAAATGTTGAAAGACAGAATAGGATTTGAGGCATCATTTATCCATTTGAAATTCAGGCTAATTTTTGTCTTTGAGTCATGCCGATTGTAAAATTCTACGAGTTCGGTAAGATCGTGTTTTAAATGCTGTACCGTGTAATCAGCAATATTCAGATTTCGAACCATCTGCCGTAATTCATATAACGTGCGTCTGGTGAAGGTCAGAAGCTCAGCCAGTTCAAATATGGGTTGCTTATACAAAGTATATTCAAGTGTGGCAATTACGAAAGTAAGATTTGAGCCAATGTTGTCGTGCAATTCTTTTGATATTTCTTTCTTTAGATTTTCAATCATCCGGCGTGCTTCATTTTCTTTCTTTTGCCGTTGTTTCCTGGCATATGCAAACATGGCAATTATGCTTATAATCAGAAGTAATAGAGCGAGAACCGATATAAGAAAATTTATTCTGGCAGAAGCAGTTTTTTCAATAATTAACTTCTCTTTTTCAGCCAGTTCTCGTAGTTTTTTCTGAAATTGATATCTGTTTTCCAGCGCCAGAACGATGCTGTCTCTTTGTTTCTGATTAATTTCTGCATAAAGGTTATAAGCATTTTTGTAATACATCATTGATTGTTTAAAATTTCCGGTATTTTCATAAACTTTTGAGAGTCTATCATATACCATTAATAGTGGATACAGTAATTGTTGTTCCTGAGCGATTTTTTCTGCTGATTTTAATATATTTTCTGCTTTCTGAAATTTTTTAATCTGAAGGTATATTTTTCCAATAGATGCAAGATTAGATACAATTAATTTTTTGTTAGAAAAATTTTCTGATAACCTAAGCGACAAATCAAAATAATGTAAAGCTGAATCGTGATTATCAGTTTTTAAGAATAAAGCTCCCAAGTCATTGTAGGTAATTGCAAGCCCGTAGAGGTCTTCAATTTTTTGTTTGATGTGAGCTGCTAGCCTCAGATAGTATAGACTGCTGTCTAAATTACTAAGCTTTTCGTGATAAATTCCTAGATTGGTGTAGGATATTGCAATATTTCGGTCAGCCTGTGATTTTACATATTCCTGCAATGCTAAATGTTGATAATAAATCGCTTTTTCATAATTTCTTTGAGTAAACAATATCAGAGATATATTGCTGTAAACATTGGCTGTCCCTTTTGAATCACTGATCGATTCGTAAAGTTCCAGGGCTTTGAAGTAATATGAAATTGCCGAGTCATTCTTCAGTTTATTCCAATGGATCAAACCAATATTGTTCCAAATACTTGCCTGTAATTTTTTGTAACCATTTTTTTCTGCAATTTTTAAAGCTTTTTCATAAATATAAAGAGCACTATCCCATTGATTGATAATATCGTAATAGATACCTAATACATTGAGTGTTTTTGATATAAAATATTGGTTTTTTTCTGCCGTAGAAATGTTGTAAATTGAGTCAATTCTTTGTTTGCAATCAAATGGATTTTTATAACATAAATTCACAATTTCATTCAGGGTATTTTCTGTATTTACAGAATCGGTAATCATCCGTGATTGTGTCGCAGCATCTTTTAGAAAGAACATTAATGCTGTGAGGAAGAAACAGAAACTCTGGTTAAGCATCAAATGGCTTTTCAGATGATTACAAATGTAAAAGTCTTAAATGATAAGTTAAAATTCTCTTTCATAGGTTTTCAGAAAACAGACTATGTTCTTTTTTTTTTCTGGTAAGTAAATACCTTTGCGCCGATCTCAAGGGGTGCTGGAGCAGGCGCGCGATGCTCCGGCTGAGATTATACCCATTGAACCTGGGCGGGTAATGCCGCCAAGGGAAGAGATGGCTCTTTATTTTGTTTAACGCACACGGGTAACCGCCCCTGTTACTTGTGATTAACACAAAAGTTAATCATGAGAAAAGTACAACGGTACAGTGTGCAGCAGCTATCAGGTATATCTGCTGTGGCCCGCATCAGTCGGGTTTGGGCTTTTGCATTAGCCCTATTTGGATTCTTCTACACAGCCTCAGCACAATCAGGACTGTGTTTAACGATTCGCGATGCTTCCAATGCTCGTCCATTGGAGGGAGTGTTTGTTTATGTGCCAGTTACAGGTGAGCGTTTGCCATCTGATCGCGAGGGCAAAGCATGCCTAAGCCGGGCTTTTCGCACAGCACAGGTAATTCTCGAAGCCGATGGATACAAGGTTTTAACAACCCAAATCACTTGGTCAGATTCAGAAGTTCAGCTGCTAATGACACCTTTGACGGAGTATCTCAGCGCGGTAGATGTTTCTGCCTATCGGGCCCTGAGCACTACACCTGTAGCCCAAACCCGAATCGAAAAAGCTGAACTCTCAACACTCAACGACGGCCGCGACATACCTGTAGTGCTCGAAAACGTGCCTGGCGTAGTCTCTTATTCCGACGCCGGAGCAGGTATCGGTTATACAGGTCTTCGCATTCGGGGAAGTGACCCTACACGCATCAATGTGACCATCAATGGTGTAACTATCAACGACGCTGAGAGTCAAGGTGTTTTTTGGGTAAACATGCCCGATTTAATCAGTTCGGCACAATCCGTTCAAATACAGCGAGGCGTGGGAACATCGGTCAACGGTCCGGGAGCTTTTGGAGCAAGCATCAACATCGAGACCGACCAACCTCGCCGTGAATCGTATGCCGAAGGCATTCTTGGAACCGGAAGTTTTAACACACGTCGCTTAACTGCCAAATTCGGTACAGGCCTGCTCAATGACCGCTGGGTTTTAGATGGTAGAATTTCACGTATTCTGAGCAACGGGTACATCGACCGGGCCACCAGCGATTTGAATGCATGGATGTTTAATCTCCATTGGCTGGGCGAAAAAACGTCGGTGCGATTTGTGTCTTTCGGAGGCCATGAAGTCACCTACCAGGCTTGGTATGGTATTGACAGTGCCTCTATTGGTCTTTATGGTCGGAAATTCAACTTTGCCGGGGCGAAATACAACGACCAATGGGAACCGGTAGATTTTTACCGCGATGAAGTGGACAACTACCGTCAGCAACATTATCAGCTGCATGTGCGACATGCCTTCAGCGATGCCTGGTCGGCATATTTTACAGCCAACTACACCAAAGGAGCGGGCTATTACGAACAGTTTCGGCAAAACGACCGCCTTTCGCGCTACAATCTGCCCCCTATGCTCATTGGCTCAGATACCGTACGCCGAACTGACCTCGTGCGCAGACTTTGGCTCGACAACGACCTGTATGTAGCCTCTGCCACGTTACGATATGAAAAAACCGGTTGGAATGTGGTAGGCGGTCTGTCTTACTACGATTATTTTGGCGACCACTTCGGCGAAATAATTTGGGCTCGTTACAGCGGAGTGCTCAATCCCTATCAACGCTTCTATTTCAACGATGCCCGCAAACGCGACTACACCGCCTTTGTAAGAGCTGACTATCAATTAAACAATAAATGGTTTCTCTACACCGACCTACAATATCGATTGGTGACCTATACCGGCCAGGGTATAGACCGCAACCAGAGCACTATCGCCGTAAATGACCGACTTCCCTTTTTAAATCCTAAAACCGGACTTTACTACAAGGTAACTAAAGGTATGGATTTGTACGGTTCAATAGCTGTAGCCCATCGCGAACCTGCGCGTCGCGACTACCTTGAAAATACTGAATTGCCAAAGCCCGAGCAACTTATTGATTATGAGCTGGGTGCTCGCTGGCAATTTAGTGGCTTACACATTGAGGCCAACGCCTTTTACATGGATTACTACAACCAGCTTGTAGTGACCGGCGAACTCACCGACGTAGGTTTTGCATTGCGCAGAAATGTGGGCCGCAGCTATCGCAGAGGTGTCGAAGCAGCAGCCACTTATAAAATAGGCACTTTGGAAGCCTTCGCTAATGCAAGTCTTTCACAACACAGAAACATCGATTGGAAGGAAGCCATCAACGATACAATCATCGTTTCTTTAGGTAATACGCCTATCGCCCTCTCTGCAGGCGAAATCGTTCAAGCAGGCCTAACCTACCACCTGACCAAAGGCATATCTGCTTCTGTCATCCATCGCTTTGTAGGAAGGCAATATCTCGATAACACTGGAAACAGTGCCTTGAGCCTGAATCCCTATCAGGTGACAGATGCACGCATCACTGCACAGATTCCAGCCAAATGGTGTAAAGAGCTGTCGTTAAACCTCTTTGTAAACAACCTATTCTCTACCCTCTATGCATCTAATGGTTATGTATTTGAGGGCGTAGCCTATATCTTTCCTCAGGCCACTCGAAATTGGTTGCTCAACGTCGCTATCAGATTTTAAAAGTCTTTATTAGCTTATTTCAATGTTTTCTCCCGGTCAAACCAGTAATGGTGACCGGGATTTTTATTCTTAGCGCACTCAGTCAGTTTAATCGTTTTCAAAAACTTTTAGATACGAAAAATGTACCTTTGCCGCTCTAAATGAGGTAAGAAAAAATAGATGATTTACATACAGCGAAAAGAGCGCTTTAGTGCAGCCCATCAGTTATACAATCCCAACTGGAGCGAGGAGAAGAACGACGAAGTATTTGGCAAATGTGCTAATCGAAATTTTCACGGACACAATTTTACTTTAACAGTTACTGTAAAAGGTGAAATCAATCCAGACACCGGATTCGTAATGAACCTCAGCGATCTAAAAGATCTTATTCGTACACATGTAATTGATCGTCTCGATCATAAAAATCTGAACCTGGATGTAGATTTTCTGCGCGGCAAGATGTGCAGCACAGAAATCATCGCTATTGAAATTTGGAAAATCTTACAGCCCCTTATTGCGGAAAGAGGTGCCACACTACACTGCGTACGGCTCGATGAAACAGAGAACAACTCCGTAGAATATTACGGAGAATAATTTCCTTATTTTCGCCACCGACTAAAATTGCCAACATGAAAAAAGCTTACGTTTTTCCTGGTCAGGGGTCACAGTTTCCCGGCATGGCAGCAGAGCTTTATCGCAGCCACCCGGATGCCATGAACCTCTTTGAGCAGGCAAATGAAATTCTTGGGTTTCGGATTACCGACATAATGTTTTCGGGCACTGAAGAAGAGCTAAAACAAACCAAGGTAACTCAGCCTGCCATTTTCTTACACAGTGTGATTCTCGCTCTTACTTTAGAAAATTTCGCGCCTGATATGGTTGCAGGCCACTCGCTGGGAGAGTTCTCAGCTTTGGTGGCAGCCAGAGCACTTCGATTTGAAGACGGTCTTAAGCTGGTAAATACCCGAGCCATGGCCATGCAAGAGGCCTGTGATGCTGTGCCCTCAACCATGGCTGCAGTTCTTGGTCTTGACGATGAAAAAGTCGAAGAAGTTTGTAAACAAATAGATGGAATTGTGGTGGCTGCCAACTACAATTGCCCCGGACAGCTCGTCATTTCTGGCGAAAAAGAGGCTGTACAAAAGGCTTGTGATGCCCTAAAAGCAGCCGGAGCAAAGAGAGCGCTCCTCCTGCCTGTAGGCGGAGCCTTTCATTCGCCTCTGATGCAACCTGCCTCTGAACAGCTGGGAAAAGCCATCGCAGCTACACATTTTAATATTCCGATTTGCCCAATCTATCAAAACGTGACAGCCCAGCCCCACACCGATCCTGAAGAGATCAAAGCAAACCTGATGGCTCAGCTCACAGGTCCTGTACGCTGGACTCAAACTGTCAGAAACATGGTGGCCGATGGTGCGACCGTTTTTACGGAAGTAGGTCCGGGCAAGGTGCTTCAAGGGTTGGTGAAAAAAACAGCTCCTGAAGTGGAAGTTTATGGCATTCAATAAAAAATTTACACTGAACTACACATGTCAGCTTTCATTCAATCCGAATTCAGCGATGGAGTGCTCTCCATCTATTTAAATAGACCTGAGAAGTACAATGCCTTTGTGCGGGAGATGGCTTTGGCCTTTCAGGAGGAGCTCAATCGGGCTGAAGCAGATGCTTCTATTCGTGCTGTGTATATAAGTGGTCGGGGCAAAGCTTTTTGCTCAGGCCAGGATTTAGCCGAAGCCATCGATCCGAACGGGCCTGAACTCACTCGCATTGTAAGCGAACACTATAATCCCATCATCATAAAAATGCGACAGTGTATGAAGCCCATTGTAGTGGCAGTGAATGGCGTAGCCGCCGGTGCCGGGGCAAACATTGCTTTGGCAGGCGATGTAGTGGTAGCTGCTCGTTCTGCAACTTTTATCCAGGCTTTCAGTAAAATTGGGCTAATACCCGACAGTGGCGGCACCTACACACTACCCCGCCTTATTGGTTTTGGGAAGGCCTCTGCCCTGATGATGCTCGGCGACAAAGTCTCAGCCGACGAAGCCGAACGCATGGGTATGGTCTACAAAGTGTTTGAAGATGCTGAATTTGCCGAAGCCTCGTACAACATAGCAAAGACACTGGCACAAATGCCCACTAAAGGCCTTGCACTTACAAAAAAAGCACTCAATAAATCAGCATCCAACGACCTCATCACCCAACTAAAATTAGAAGACGAACTGCAAACTCAAGCCGGAAATACCTACGATTACAAGGAGGGAGTTATGGCATTTTTAGAAAAACGTGCTCCAAAATTTATAGGTAAGTAATAGGCAGTGCATTCATTTTTGCTATATCGCAAACCAGGCTATCAACATTCGGAGATGGTGCTCCTGAGCACCGTTGATGCACATACTGTACCTACTCCTGATCAGCCACTGTTTGTGTTTGCGGGTTTTAAAGCAAGTGAGCATCTGCACCTTTTCAGAATTACAGACGCTCAGGGCGAAACAGACATAAAAGAGCTTGACTCTCTGCTAAAAAAGCACCTCACCTTAGCTCCCGAAATTTCACCGGATTCCAAAAAACACTTTTTAAATGCTGTAGAAACAGCGATCAAAAGTTTTGACACAACAGTATTTACAAAAGTCGTCTTATCTCGACGCGCCACATATCCGGCAAAAGGTATAACTTATGTTTCAACATTTGCCGAATTGAGTCGTAGGTATCCTGACGCCATGGTTTTTCTGATGTACAGTCCGGAAACAGGCTGCTGGCTAGGGGCTACACCTGAACGATTGCTCTACGGCGAAAACAAAGAAGTGCACAGTATGAGTTTGGCCGGTACACGACTTACGATCGACCCTACTCCGTGGGCTGAAAAAGAACTAGAAGAGCAAAAAATTGTAACCGATTACATCGAAGAAGTTTTTTCCTCAGCATATCACGCCATCTCGATCAAAAAAAACGGACCTTATGAGATAGTTGCGGGTCCGGTGAAACACTTGCGCACCGACATAAGCGGCACTTTACTGGTAATGCCCCATTGGCTTCAATTAGCACTGCAGCTCCACCCTACCCCGGCAGTACTCGGCAGTCATCACGCCAAAGCTATGGAATTTATCAAAAAATACGAAGGATACGATCGCTCGTACTACACTGGTTTCTTCGGTTTCTGGAATTTTGACAGCGCCGACTTTTACGTAAATCTTAGAAGCATGCAAATCTTTGACGATCAAGTCATACTCTATGCCGGGGCCGGTATTACAGCTGGGTCTGATGCCGAATCAGAATGGCGAGAAACCGAGTTGAAAATGCAAACTCTATTAAGCGTATTGGTGTGACAACGACTTTCGATCAGTTTGATTACACCAATTGGCTTCTTCTAATACTCGCCAAAGCGGGAGTGGAGGATGTAATTATTAGCCCGGGCTCGCGAAATGCACCTCTCCTTATTGCGCTCACTAAGCATTTCCCTAATTTTAGACTTCATTCGGTGGTCGATGAACGCTCGGCAGGTTTTAAGGCCATAGGGATAGCTGATATAACTATGAAGCCCGTAGCCCTTATCTGCACATCGGGAACTGCAGCCGCCAATTATCTGCCAGCCGTGTGCGAAGCATGGTTTCGGTCTGTTCCTCTCGTTTTGATTACAGCCGACCGCCCTGTTCATCTCACTACGGCCCGCGAAGGCCAAACCATCTTTCAACACCACCTTTATGGCCGCCATGCAGATGCCTTTTGGTACCTTTCTGAAAGTTTGTCGGCAACTTCACTTATTGAAAATCTTCGGAACATTTATCTGAACATCCTCCATCAGCGACGACCTATTCACATTAATATACATTACGAAGAGCCCCTTTACCGCTGTAAAGATCTCGTTGAGCTGCCATTTACTTTGCCCGAACCAGAACGAGCTAAAGTCTGGAATGAGCCTATCGATTTATCGGGTTTTGGAAAAATAATGGTTGTGGCCGGCCAGTGCCGACCGGGTTATATATCTGAGGGCACACAAAAGCTTCTTTCTGAAAAAGGGTTTTTAGTAGTAAGCGGAGGATTGAGCAACTTACATCCAGATTATGCCATCTATCACGTGAATGAATTTGACTATTCAGGTTTACCTCATCCTGACCTGGTCATAACAGTAGGAGGCGAAATCACACACAAAAATTTCAAAAATTTCTTGCGTTCCCTTCCATCACTTACTCATTGGCACGTCGAAGACATTCCATATCCGCCTGACACCTTCGGCAAAGGTGTACGACTGATAACAACAGATGCTTCTCAATTTCTTGATAAGTTAGCAGACCTACCTTTAAAACTTGATCACTCTTTTTCACAAACCTGGTATGCGACCGATCGCTTTTTTACTGATTCCTACCTGAAAAAGGATGAAATCAAAACGTATTATGCCCCTATTGCCATAGCAGCCCAACAGCTGAATGCTAAAGTTGTAATAGGTAATAGCGCTGTAATTCGCCAATTCTTCAAACTTCCTGGCATATGGCAGCAAAATGTTTTTGGCAATAGGGGCACTGCCGGAATCGATGGCAGTCTATCGACCGCCGTGGGCATGGCTATGGCTACAGATGCCCCGGTATGGTGTCTATTAGGCGATCTGTCTTTTTTTTACGATGCAAATGCTCTTTGGCAAAAACCTCTGCCCAAAAATCTCACTGTTTTTGTCTTTAACAACAAACGCGGAAAAATCTTCGAAATGATTTCAGGGCCAGGCGATTTTCCTGAAATTTATAATCTACAAACAACCCCCCATTCTTTTACTTGCAGCAATTTCGCAAAACATTATTCGATGAAATATATACATTGGAACGGTGAAGATGATAGATTTTTTGAAACCGATTTAAGCAACACAATCGTTGAAATTTCATTGATGTAAACAGAATAAAGTGAAGCTCAAAATCGAAGAAAAATATATAATCTTTGCTCAAAAAGCATATTCTGCTTTACGTACTCCGATAATTAATAGTGCGATAAAATACGCTGTAATTATTGTCTGTTTTTTCATTCTGTTTCAACGCCTTTCTAAATCAGATTTTAAGCCCGAATTTCTTTTTTATCAGGCCACTTTTCTTCAGATTATACCAATTTTCATATTACTCTCTTTAGCAAATTTTTTTCTCGATGTGCTTCTGTGGTCGTTTATTTCTAAAGGCAGTCATAAACTTCGATTTTGGCACTACGCAAGACATCACCTCATCTCTTTGTCGCTTGGTTTTATTACTCCAAATAACATAGGCGAGTACGGTGGCAAAATGCGGCAATTCGAAGCTCCTCTGGCCAAGCTGAAAGGTTTTTTTCTGGCATTTCACTTCCGAACTGTAAAAACTGTCGCCCGAAATATTATCGGATTTTTTGCAACTTATCTTTTATTTTATACAACTGATTCTTTTTTAAAAGAATGGCATTTGTATCTGTTCTTTTTCGTTGTTTTTATACACTTATTGTTTTATTGGAACATTGAAAATTTTTTGCCTTTACTTACAAACATTAGCATACGTGGCAAAAATTATTTTCAGTCCTTTTTACGAATTAGAATATCTTCTTTCGAAAAGATTAAATGGATTAGTCTTTCAGCAGTTAAATTTTTCATTTACACCTCACAGCTTTCCATAGTACTTTTATCGATAGGCTCATCTGGAGCTCACTTTTTTACCATCTGGTTGTATGTAGCTTTTTATTATTCACTGGCTGCTTATTTGCCCACGATTTTAGTATTTGATCCGATTGTAAAAGGAGCCGTCGGCATTTTTCTACTGAAACAACTTCATCTAAGCGATTGGTCAATATTTACCTCCGTTACGTTAGTATGGACAACCAATGTAGCGCTGCCCGCATTGGTAGGCAGCTTCCTCTGGGCAGGGCGAAAAAGACTTAATTAATTACTTGATATCGTGGGATCTAACCATCGATATACAAGATCAGTGAGAACATTTACTACAATAAAAACTGCCGAAAACGTTAAAACACATCCCATCAACACCGGCAGATCGAGCGTAGTAGCCGATTCTACGACCATCTTGCCAATGCCATTCCAACCAAAGATATATTCCACAAACACACTACCAGCCAGCATAGATGCCATCCACGAGGACGATACAGATACCACAGGGTTTAAAGCATTGGGCAAAATGTGTCTGAGAGCTATTGTCCGGTTTGATAGCCCTTTGCTTATAGCTGTCAGCACATAGGGCATGGTCGATTGTTCGAGGTACGAGCTGCGCATCATCTGCACAATTACACTGAGTGGCCTTATCCCCAGTGTAAGAGCTGGAAGTATTAGATTTTTCCATCTTATTGTCCGCACTTCTCCTAGATCATCCCATTCCCAAAGATTTCCTGTGATATTGAGACCAGTGTAAGAATGGAGCAAAAAAGCAAATATCCATGATGCTATAATGGCACTTACAAACGAAGGCAAACCCATACCTGCAGTAGATATCAAAGTTATCGACTTATCAATCCACGTATTTTGGTTCATACCTGCCAATAAGCCTAAGAGTACTCCCAACGTAAAAGCAATAGAAAAGGCCGAAAGGGCTAGAAATAAGGTATTAATAAAGCGCGAGCTTATCAAAGATGCAACGTCAACACCTTGGTATTGAAAACTCTGCCGAAGATACGGCCACTTTATGCCTACAAAAGCATCAGTACCTACAGCCAGGAGCTTAATTGTCTTCACTCCGCGCTCTGATGCTCTTAAAAGTGGAACCTCAGAACGATTGTTGTAAAAGCAAACGGGTGATAAATCATTGATAAATAATAGATATTGAATCGAAATAGGCAAATTAAGTCCATATTGTTGCCTAATGGCTTTCAGTTGATTTTCATCTTCGCGCTGGTCTGTAAGCATTCGCGCCGGATCAGCAGGCAATAAATAAAAGACAGTAAAAACGAGTGTAGCTACACCCCAAAAGATCAAAAGACTGTAACCGAGCTGTCGAAAAAGCCGATGAACCATCTTGCTTAAAAAAGTTGAGAGGCTTTAGCCTCTTCGGGTGAGGGCACATCGCGATGGCTAAACATGGCCTTCACTGTGCCCTTGTTGAGGATTATCACACCCGGATTAGATCGAATCATTGTTTTCAGAGTAGTCATATCGCACGTAGCCCATGGATAAGCAGCCTGTACCTCATGGCGAATGGGCTCAAAGTCGGACTGCGAACTACCTGTGACGCCATAAACTTTGGCGCCACTGTGCTCAGCCAGTTCAGCAAGTGCATTGATCCTAGCGAAGTTGCGAAGATCCGTTTTATGAATGTTGTACATGATTACAAGCATTACTCTGTCGGCTGAAAGTACTTCCTGAGTGATGTCTTCGCCGTCGAGCACTAATTTAAAGTCGTGAATCGGGGGTTCATACCCTTTGCGCACTTTTACAGTGCGGGTTTTATCGCTCTGAATTTCCCATTCTTCTCTCTCCCACCACTTCTCAGCGAGGTATTCATCGCTATTTACCTCGCGAGTTTCGCCAGTTTTAGTATTTTTTAATGTGTAAATCGTCATGTATTTAGGCGACTCCAGGCCGAGCTCTTCGGCAGTCTTCATGCCTTCTACGATGCTTTTTCCCACAGCATAAGGCCGAAAATCAATGAAAGGCAGATGATGCAGTACATGGCGTGCTGTGATAAGGCATGCGATCAATGATATGACTACAATTCCCATTGAAACCTTGTCTGAAAATACGGGCATAATCGTATCTCTATACATAAAAAGAAACAGTATTAAAACCAACAGCACTACATCTTTGGTAAATGACTGCCAAGGGGTTAGAGGTATTGCATCACCAAAACATCCGCAGTCGGTTACTTTATTAAAATATGCAGAGTAAAAAGTAAGAAAAGTAAAAAATACGATCATGGCCAAGAGCAAATTCAATGTTAGCCTCACTCTAAAACCAAGTAAAAGCATTATTCCCAAAACAATCTCAACACTTACAATGGCTATGGCTAGAGGTAAGGCAACCGGGGTTAGGAAGGGAAGGTTCAGTACATCAGCCGCAAAGTAGTCTTCCAGCTTAAAGGCAAAGCCCATAGGATCGTTGAGCTTTACCAAGCCTGAAAACACAAACAGCACTCCTACAAATACCCGAACAATCAAAACAACCCACTTCATCATTTGGCAATTTTTTCTTCTTTTAAACGTATAAGAGCAAAAATAGCGTAGTTCACTATATCCATGTAGTTAGCATCAATGCCCTCTGACACGAGGGTTGCACCTTGATTGTCTTCTATCTGCTTGATGCGCAAAAGCTTTTGCAAAATCAGATCGGTGTAGCTCGGGATGCGCATATCGCGCCACGCCTCTCCATAGTCGTGATTTTTGCGGTCCATAAGCGATAGAATTTCTCGAGCCTTATTCTGATACAATTCTTCGGCTTTTGCTATGTCGATATCTGGCTGTGCAGCCACTCCGAGTTCTATTTGTATAAGCGCCATAATGGCGTAATTAATGATGCCAACGTATTCATTTTCAACGCTGTCTTGCACCATCTGTTGCTTTTTCTCTTCGATGGTACGAATGCGCTGTGCTTTGATAAAAATTTGATCGGTAAGTGATGGCAGGCGAAGGATGCGCCAGGCCGTGCCGTAATCTTTTAATTTTTTCGTGTAGAGCTGAAAACAATGGTCTAGTACTTCTTCAGCTTGCTGTCGGGTATGCGTGTATATCATCTTTAGTGTTGTGCACTTGCTATGGCCAAAAGTACGCAGCCATGCTACTCTGAAATAAAGAAAAGATTTAAAATAAAGCTTACCCTTTTCTGTGGAGCCCCTTTAAATGACCATAGGCTGTGATAAATATACCTGTTAGACCAGTGAACAAAAAGAACACAGCAATGAGATAAGACAACAATACTTCAGAAATCAGGGAATCAAAAAACATCAATATACCAAAAAGCAACATTAAAACAACAAAAAAATACAGTAAAAGATTCCTGTTTTGATTAGTTCTGTAAAGGAGCAATGACAAAGCCATAATAATGGATAATATGCCAATAAAATCAGAAAAATACTTAGATATATAATTCAAATTGCTGTATAAAACAATTGCAATAGTTATGTCAACCAACGCATAAATTGCATAGGAAAAAATGGGCTGTTTTCTTACTAGTTTAAAAATGAACACAGACAGTGCAATTGCGCCAAGTAAGAACCAGAAAATGCTGAGTGTTTTAATTAAAAAATCCGGATTGTTTGATTGAACATAGAGGGCATACACACCAAATAAGATTAACAAAAAAAATCTGAGATAAAGAAAACTGGCATTTTTTGCAAAGAAAGAGTTCATGACTTTTTAAAATTTAAAACCAATAACCGACTGAAATGTATGCTAAAATTCTGGATGAGTTGCTATTACCCATCAAACTAAATTCGATTGGACCAAGTAGCGTGTTAATACTATAAGTAACGGCATAACCATCGATGACCTCATTGGTGATTAATTCGGGTACTTCCTCACCGATTTTACCCACGTTATATGTGAAAGTAAAGTACTGATTAGGAAAGGTACGCAAGAAAAATTCCCCGCGCAACACAGCACTTTGACGACCTGACAATTCGAGAAAGCGATAACCTGCAAACTTGTGTATGTGCTGAAAATAATTGTTTCCCAGACCGCCGAGAAACGTTCTATATGGAAAAAACTGGTAAGTACCTAGCGAAATGGTGGATTGAAAGGTTAGGTTCATGCCCACTCTTCCATAGCCTAGTGCTTGCATGTAATTTCCGCTTAAAACAGTTGTCGGCTTGATGAAAACTTGATATCTCTCGGTACGCGACAAAACTCGAGCTATTACTTCAATTCTGGCACCTCTTTGTGGTTTAAAAAGCTGGTCTAAATTGTCAAAATGCAATTGACCAAAATAGTTAAAATATGTAAGATTATTTCGAATAAGTGGATTGTCGAGTTGTGTTGGAATTAAGTTAAAAAATTCTGTCTGAATACCACCAGTAATTGAGATAGATTTCGTCAAAATGGATTGAATGAATACATCGCTGCTAAGATCTGTATAATTGATAAAATTTACCGGTCTCTCATTGCTCCAAAGTGCAGACCGAAAGGTGTTAAATCTGCCTCGAATTCCCAGCATTGGAATAACACCACGATCTATAAAGTAGGTAAAATTTCCCCGAGGGTTGTCACCTAAAACAAGATCAACATTTAAAAATGAATTTCTAAAAATCAAATTTTTGTTGTAATACGAAAACAAAAATGCGCTTCCAAAATCACTATCGAAGTGTAATCCTAAGCGCAAATATTGGTTGTATTTAAACGACTTAAAATACATATTAAGTGCATAAGAAGTATCTGTAATCGGGAATAAATCGTATTTGATAATTTCATGGTTTTTTCGCCCGTAGATCTGATCGATTAGATCGTGAATTTTATTAAAAGAAAGAGCGCTGTTTTTTCGAAACCCAAGCTTGGCAGATATGTAGTTTTCATTTACATCAGACGAACCTGTGACTTTAATGTTAGAAATGACGACCTCATCAGGGGGTAGTTCTTTCAGATACGGTACTGTACGCGGGAATTTTTTGGCCAATGCCACAAGTGTATCCCAGTGTTTGAGTGCTACATTTCTACCTTCTTGAATAACTCTGTCCATTAGTTCAAAACTAAGCAGACCCGCTTCAGGTACTTTGGGTTGAAAAAGTAATTGGGCCTCGCAGATGTAATCCTGATAGGCACGTATGCTAGCGAAGGTAGCTGCCTGCTCGAGTATTTTGTTGATCGAGTTAAGTTCTTCTTTGGTGTAGGCGGCATTCTGTACGTCAGAGGCTATGATGTACTTTACACCTCTCTTCTTTAGAAGATTGATGGGCAGATTATCCATAACACCGCCATCTACATACAGCCTGCCATCTACTTCATAAGGCGAGAAAATACTCGGAAAGGCTGTGGTGGCCCGCAAAATATCGCTGATGATGCCTTCTTCGAATTCTTTGAGAATTCCGTTTTCGATGTCGGTGCCAGTGCACACAAAGGGTATCGGGAATTTTCTGAAGTCTTGATACCCGGGATAATATGCGGTAAGCCTTGAAAGCGTTTGCAGGATGTAGTATCCATAATTAATACCGGCAGGAATAGTGATTCCCTTGTCGGTAATTGGCAGGCTAACGAGGTATTTGTCAGTTTGCCTGCGGTCGAAGTAAGAAAGTTTTTTGCGCTGGATGCGATTGTCGCTCACGGCTTGCCAATCGACCGAGCGCATTATGGCTTCGATCTGCTTGCCGGAGTAACCCATGGCGTAAAATGCACCTACGACAGCTCCCATGCTTGTACCGGCTATGTAACCCACCTGCAGGCCTGCAGAGTCGATGATTTGTAAAACTCCTACATGCGCCATGGCTCGTGCCCCACCACCGCTTAGTACCAGCCCTATGCCTTTGGGCTGGGCCAAGCACAGCATCCCGTGTAAGCAAATTAGTAGGGTGTATAGCACACGTCGAGTATTCAAGGTTCGGTTACATTTTCGCGTTGAAAGTATGAAAAAATCTTTTGAGCTTTAGACTTACCGACTACCTCGGCGAGCTGTTCGAGGTTTAAGGTTTTAATCTTTTTCACGCTACCGAATTTTTTAATAAGAACTTCGGCAGTGGCTTCTCCTATGCCGTCGATTTCGGTCAACTCGGTTTTCAGGGCCGATGAGGTTCGGCGTTTGCGATGATGTGTGAGACCGAATCGGTGTGCCTCATCGCGAATGTGCTGAAGGACTTTGAGGGTCTCTGATTTTTTATTGAGCATCAAGGGCAGTGGATCGTTTGGAAAGTAAAGCTCTTCTAGCCGCTTTGCAATGCCAAGTATGCGCACTTGCTTGTCGATACCGAGCTCTCTGAGACTTTCAAGGGCAGCGTTAAGTTGGCCTTTACCACCATCGATCACAATAAGCTGAGGCAGGGATTGCCCCTCGTCTAGCATACGTCGGTATCTCCGGTACACCACCTCGCGCATGGTGGCAAAATCGTCAGGACCTTCTACGGTTTTAACATTAAAGTGGCGGTATTCCTTTTTACTAGGTTTTCCGTCGCGAAAGACGACACAAGCACTTACTGGATTGGTACCCATAATGTTGGAATTGTCGAAGCACTCGATATGGCGTGGCTCTTGGTCAAGGCCGAGGTCGGCCTTCATCTGTTGCATAAGTCGATTGACATGGCGATCGGGGTCAGTGATTTGGAGATTTTTAAGTCGCTCAAGCCGGTGATAGCCAGCATTCTTGACGCTGAGCTCCACGAGGTCGCGCTTTTCGCCTCGGTAGGGAGTATGAATTTTAACGTTTGGAATCTCGAGCTCTACGGGATGAGAGGTGTAAATCTCACGCGCTTCAGAATCAAAGAGCTTGCGAAAGTGTGGAATGGCCAGTTCGAGGATTTCGCTTTCGGTTTCGTCGATTTTCTTTCGGAATTCTTCTGAAAAACTGTTTACAATCCCGCCATCGACAATTTTTAGGTAGTTGACGTAGCAAAATTCGGCATCGCTCACTGCTCCGAAAACGTCAGCCTCTTTGATATTGAAATCAACTACGCTCGATTTGGCTTGGTATTTAAGCAGGGCTTCAAGTTTTTCTTTGGTTTTTTGGGCTTCTTCAAAGCGCATTTCGGCAGAGAGTGCCTGCATTTGATCGATCAGTATTTGCTTTACAACGTTGAGATGGCCTTTGATGAGGTGGCGAGCACCTTCGATCTCGCGCTGGTAGTCTTCTTTCGATTGAAGGCCTTCGCATGGGCCGCGACAATTGCCCATGTGATACTCCAGGCACAATTTATACTTGCCTGCTTGTACGCCGGTTACAGTCATGGGCATCTTACAGGTACGCACAGGATATAAAGTTCGAATGAGCTCAAGGACGGTGCGCATTACCTTGACAGAGGCGTATGGACCATAATAGGAAGAGCCATCGTTTATTTTTTTTCGGGTCGGAAAAATTCGGGGGTAATCTTCGTTTGTGATGCAAATCCAGGGATAGGTTTTGTCGTCTTTTAAGTTGATGTTGTAGCGAGGTTGGTATTTTTTGATGAGGTTGTTTTCGAGCAAAAGAGCGTCGAATTCGGTTTCTGTTACGATCACTTGAATATCAGCTACTTTGCGCACGAGCATGGTTAGACGTCCACTGGTATGATCTTTTTGAAAATAGGATGAAACGCGTTTTTTAAGATTTTTAGCCTTGCCAATGTAAAGGATGTTTCCGTCTTTATCAAGGTGTTGATAGACACCTGGTTTTTCTGGAAGCGTTTTGAGCAGATTGGCTATGTGTTCGCTTATCTCCATGTCTTTTTAAAAAATGGTAACTGCGATAAATAATTTATGTATGGAAAAGCAAAGTTCTATTGAAAAATCTACTGTCCACCGAAAGATACAGATGTTAAACTCGACTTGTTTGAACGGATCAAAGCACTAAGCGGTTAGTGACGCCGGCACTGGGAGTTTAGGAAGCTTAGCAATAGTGCGCTCAATGGAATTCAAAAAGGTTCAAGAACAGATCTTTAATGAATAAAAAAAAGAATGTTGGCCCTTTGTAGAGAAAATAGCAGAAGATTACTAGTAAAAATCCTCCTACGTGAAGAAATAAGAGCAAATAACCTTACACGAAGTCAGCTATCACTGCCTTATCTAAGCACGACCGAACTATTTATCAAGACGTAGGAGTTAGAAACATGCCCACATAAAAAAGACAAAATCGATTTTGGGAAGCAGGAATTATCCATTTATACCACTTTTTACCACCTAAATAATTAGCAGAATATCAAAGATCTTTTATTTTTAAAAGAGCTTGAAAGAGAAAAACTTTTCAACAATCAAGATATTAGGTGGAAAAATGTGGGAAAAATGTTTTTACCTTTGAGCATCAGAAACATAAAAGCGAAAATCCTTGAATCTGATAGGGGTACATGAGTTAAAGGCTGATGAGAAAGCGCGGATACTACTTCCATCTGCGCTTAAGAAGCAGCTGTTGCCCCTACTGGAGGAAGGATTTGTGCTGAAGCGGAGTGTCTTTCAGAAGTGCCTGGAGCTGTACCCCATGCGTGAGTGGAATCAAATCATGAACAAGCTGAACAAGCTGAATCGGTTTGTAAAGAAGAACAACGACTTCATACGCATGTACACAGCGGGTGTGCGCATGGTAGAAATCGATGGCAATGGAAGACTACTCATCCCAAAAGACCTCGTGAATTTCGCCGGAATACAAGGCGATATCGTGCTCAATGCTATGGGCAGCTGGATCGAAATATGGAATAAAGAGGCCTACGAGGCGGTGGTGAATAATCCGGATGTCGATTTTGCTGCTCTGGCTGAAGAAGTGATGGGCAACTTAGATGAAACAGAAAGTAACTAAGCTCAATATAAATGACTGTGCCAGCATACCACATACCGGTGCTTCTGCAAGACACCCTGGAACTGCTCGCTGTGAAGCAGAACGGGGTGTATGTGGACTGTACCTTTGGTGGAGGTGGGCACAGCCGAGCAATACTGGAGCGGCTGGGCCATGAGGGCAAGCTATTTGCCTTCGACCAAGATCCTGACGCTGCGGCCAATGCACCTGACGACCCACGCTTTAAGCTGATTGAGGAAAATTTTAGGTACATCAAGCGCTTCTTGCGCCTTGAGGGCATACGCTCTGTTGACGGCATTTTAGCTGATCTTGGCGTGTCGTCTCATCAGTTTGATACGGCAGAGCGGGGGTTTTCACTGCGATTTGAAGCTCCGCTCGACATGCGAATGAATCCAGAGATTTCGCTCACGGCAGCTGACATTGTAAACGATTGGCCTGAAGATGCCATTGCTGACCTGCTACAGCGCTATGGCGAACTGCCTCATAGCCGCCGAATTGCTCGCGCCATCTGTAAAGCTCGTGCTGCTGAACCTATACTTACCACCAGTAGGCTAAACGAGGTATGCCAGCCCTACTGTCGCAAGGATCGCGAACACCAAACCCTAGCGCGCATTTACCAGGCCCTTCGCATAGAGGTAAACCAGGAGCTGGAGGCACTTAAAGAAATGCTGATGCAGGCTACCGAGCTGGTAGTACCAGGTGGCAGACTAGTGGTGATTTCGTACCATTCGCTCGAAGACCGCTTAGTGAAAGTCTTTATGCGGTCGGGAAATTTCGAAGATCGCACTGAAAAGGATTTCTACGGCAATGACCTATCTCCGTGGAAGCCTTTGACAAAAAAAGCCATAGAACCAAAAGAACAAGAAATAACTGCAAATACCCGCTCGCGCAGTGCACGACTGCGAGCTGCTGAACGAAAGTAGAGTGCATGAAAGCAAAAGAGGTAAAAATATCGGAAATTATTAAAGGCAGTTTTTTGGCCGATAGCCGGTGGAATCGCCACCGACTCTTTGTGCTTTGGCTGGCTCTGCTGGCCTTGCTGAGCATCTTCAGCGGGCATATGGTAGAGCGAAAAGTGCTGATTTTGTCAGCCCTGCAATCTGAAATGAAAGACTTGAATTCAGAATTTACTGAAACGCGTTCGCGCCTGATGAAGCTAAGCATGCGCAGCAAAGTAAAACAAAGGGCAGAAGCTATAGGGCTGATAGAAAGCAAAGAACCTCCGCTGATGATTGCTGTGGATAAAAAAGGAAGACTCGTAAAGCAGGACTAAAAGTGAAGGACCTCAAGAAAAATTTATACATCCGACTATACCTCACAGCACTGCTGCTGACGATGCCCTTTGGTGCCATACTCTACAAGCTTGCAGTACTACAGTGGGTAGAGGGTCCGGAATTAAAAGCCTCTATCGAAAAACAAATCATTCGCTATCATACCATTCCGCCGGTAAGGGGTAATATATATAGCTCCGACCAAAAACTGCTGGCCACTTCAATGCCACTCTTTGACATCTATTTCGACCCCCTGGCAGTAAGCAGAGAAATCTGGAGCAATGAGATCGACGCCCTCGCCGAAAAACTTTCGAAATACGGACGCTCTAAAAGGGAATGGCTTACATTGCTAAACAGCAGCCGAATAGCCAAACACCGATACGTAAAACTGCTTGACAACATTGCTTTTTCCGAAGTTCAGCAGATAAAAAACTTTCCTGTATTCAGATACGGTAAGTTTAAAGGTGGGCTTATCGTCGAGCAAGAGAGCTTTCGAAAGATGCCTATGAGTGGAGTAGCCGAGCGCACCATAGGCTACAGCAGCGCCGACCGCGGACAAACCGGATTAGAAGGTGCCTTCGACACATGGCTAAAAGGTAAAGAAGGAAAGCGCTGGATGCAAATGATGGCCAAAGGCCATTGGAAACCAATTAACAACGGATGGGATGAAGACCCTGAAAACGGCTACGACGTAGTATCGACCATCGATACCCGGATGCAAGACATCTTGCACCACGAGTTGCTTTCTACCCTTCAATACTATGAGGCCGATCATGGTACTGCCGTACTCATGGAGGTAAAAACAGGCAAGATCAAAGCCCTGGTAAACCTGGGACGCACCGAAAACGGCAACTATGGGGAAATTCTGAACTATGCCATTTGGGAAAGTACTGAGCCGGGGAGCACTTTTAAGCTGCTAACTACCCTCATCCTGCTCGAAGACAACAAAGCCGATACCTCCACTACCATCGACATTGCCAATGGATCATGGACCTTTTACGACAGAGTAGTGACTGAGTCAAACTTTAGCGAAAAGGGCGCTTCGGAAAATTTCGGCTCAATAACACTGGCGAGAGCTTTCGAGCAGTCGTCTAACGTAGCCTTTGCCCGATTGGTTTTTGAAAATTATCGTGATAATCCGGCCCAATTTGTGGATAAACTCTACAAAATTGGCCTGCATAAGCCTTTGAATTTTGAAATAAAAGGCGAAACACCTCCCAAAATACCACATCCCGACGACCGCGACCAGTGGAGTGGCATCACCCTGCCGTGGATGGCCTTTGGCTATCAGACCAGCTTTACACCACTTCAATTGCTCACTGTTTACAACGCTGTGGCCAACAATGGCGTAATGGTGAAACCGTATATCGTAGAAGAAATCCGCAAAAACAAGAAAACCATTCGCCAATTTGGGCCAACAGTTTTGAATCCATCTATTTGCAGCCAAAAGACACTAGACAAACTTAAAGTACTCTTAACTAATGTAGTAAAACAAGGTACTGCTAAGCACCTGTATAATCCTCAAATAAAGCTCGCCGGCAAAACAGGAACTGCAAAGCTCGACTATTGGAAGGACAAAGGAAGCCGAAAATACAGATCATCGTTTGCTGGCTTCTTTCCAGCCGACAATCCTCAGTACAGCATAATCGTGGTGGTGGATAAGCCCAACGCCGAAAAAGCCTATTACGGAAGCCGTGTGGCTGCACCAGTAGCAGCACGTGCTGCACTGGCCGTGATAAGCCTAAGCCCCACCAAACCATTTGAACTACTTAATACATCAACGAAAGCAGAAGCATCGTCGCATCAGAAAATACAGCCAAAGTATGAGCACATCGTAATGCAGTTGCGCAAAGGACAAATGCCCGATTTAACGGGAATTCCCATGTCGCTGGCCCTTTCGACGCTCGAAAACGAAGGTTACCGAGTGAGTGCCACAGGCGCTGGCCGCGTAGCATGGCAGTATCCCATGCCTCAGGCGGCTATTTCGAAGGCCATGATGGTCGAACTAAAAAGCTACAATCGATGAAAGTACTGAAAGATATTCTCTATAAAGTTGATCTAAAGGGAGTGCGCGGCAATCTGAACCTTTCGGTTTCAGAAGTGGCTTTCGACTCTCGTAAGGTAGTCGATAAGTCGCTCTTTGTAGCAGTTGTTGGTACAAATTCCGATGGCCACAACTACATTGAGCAAGCCATTAATTCCGGAGCTATAGCAGTAGTGTGTGAGCACGATAATAATCTGAGCGAAAAATATCCCGAAACATCTTTCATTTATGTCGAAAACAGCGCTCGGGCATTGGGCATAATTGCCTCCAATTTCTACGAAAACCCTTCTGAAAAGTTGAAAATTGTAGCTGTGACCGGTACAAATGGGAAGACTACAGTTACTACCCAGCTTTATGAGGTTTTTAAAAAAGTGGGCTACCGTACCGGACTGATTTCGACCGTACGTGTGATGATACACGATGTGGAATTGCCGGCCACTCACACTACTCCTGATGCACTATCGCTTCAGAGTCACCTAGCTGCTATGGTTGATGCCGGTGTCCAGTACTGCTTTATGGAGGCGAGCAGCCACGGTATACATCAGGAGCGCCTGGCAGGCACTGACATTACCGGAGCTGTTTTTACAAACATTACGCACGACCATCTGGACTATCATAAAACGTTTGCCAACTACATAGCTGCCAAGCAAAAGCTCTTTAATGAGCTGCCCTCAAAGGCCTTTGCCCTCTTCAATGCCGACGACAGAAACGGCCATGTAATGATTCAGAACACAAAGGCCAAAAAATATTCCTACGCACTCAAGCAAATAGCCGATTTTCACTGCAAGGTCATTGAAAACAACATTGGAGGCCTCACGCTGCGTATCGGAGGCGCCGACGTATATACCACACTCACCGGAGAATTTAATGCGTACAACCTGCTAGCCGTGTATGCGGTTGCGGTTTTGCTCGGCGTTGACGAAAGTCTGGCACTTATGGCCATAAGCTCCCTTAGGCCAGTCGAAGGCAGATTTGAGACCCTAACCGGTCCGACAGGTCAGATAGCCATCGTCGATTACGCACACACTCCTGATGCATTGCAAAATGTTTTGAAAACCCTGCATGAATCGCGAAAGCATGACCAGCAAATCATCACCGTATTCGGCTGTGGTGGCGACAGAGATAAGGCCAAGAGACCTGAAATGGGCAAGATCGCTGCCGAGTGGAGCGACCGGGTCATTATCACCTCCGATAATCCGCGCTCTGAAGATCCTGAGCAGATCATGGCAGAGATAGAAGCAGGCATTGAGCTACACCTAAGGCGAAAATGCCACAAAATCACCGACAGGCGTGAAGCTATCCGCATGGCCCTGAGCCTCGCCCGAAAGGGCGATGTAGTACTCGTAGCCGGAAAAGGGCATGAGAAATTTCAGGAAATCAAAGGAGTAAAACATCCATTTGACGACAAACAAGTAATCATAAACTACTTCAATCAAAAATAATCGAATGCTTTACCACCTATTTACATACCTCAACTCAGTGTACGACCTCCCCGGAGCGGGAATGTTTCAGTACATTACGTTTCGGGCATCGATGGCAATCATTTTCGCACTGTTTATCACCCTTGTATATGGAAAGCGCGTTATTGTCTTCTTGCGCAAAAAACAGGTAGGCGAAACCGTCCGGAATCTGGGTCTGGCAGGCGAAAACTTAAAAGCAGGCACTCCCACGATGGGCGGCATCATCATACTGGGAGGCATTCTGATACCCGTTCTCCTCTTTGCTCGCCTCGACAACATTTACGTGATACTTCTCCTCATCACCACTGTATGGATGGGATTGATCGGATTTATTGACGATTACATAAAAGTATTTAAAAAAGACAAAAAGGGCCTTAGAGGTAAATTTAAAGTGCTTGGGCAAGTAGGCCTTGGCCTTATCGTAGGTACCACGCTGTATTTTCATCCTGAAGTAACCATTAAAGAAAAAGAAACAGAAACGCGTATTCAGACCCTGACAGCTCAAATCGATCAAGGCAAAAAGCCCGTTTTTGGCGAAGCAAAAAAGAGCATAAAGTCGACAATTCCCTTTCTTAAAAACAATGAATTAGACTATTCTGAAGCCGTACGCTGGTTTGGGCTCGACGGCCAAAGATGGGGTTGGATTGTCTATATCCCCATCGTAATATTCATTATCACGGCCGTTTCAAACGGGGCTAATCTCACAGACGGACTCGACGGATTAGCTACAGGTACTTCAGCCATCAGCTCTGTCGCGCTGGGAATTTTTGCTTACGTATCGGGTTCCATCATTTTCGCTGATTATCTCAACATTATGTATATCCCCAACTCGGGTGAGATGGTGGTTTTTGTGGCTGCCCTTATAGGAGCATGCGTGGGCTTTCTGTGGTACAATACCTACCCGGCACAAGTTTTTATGGGAGATACAGGCTCACTCGCACTGGGAGGCATATTAGCTACTCTGGCCATAGCCGTGCGCAAAGAATTGCTAATCCCTATCGTATGTGGCATCTTCCTGGTCGAAAATCTCTCAGTCGTTCTGCAGGTTAGCTACTTCAAATACACTAAGAAGAAATACGGCGAGGGTCGAAGGATCTTTTTGATGTCGCCTCTGCACCACCACTACCAGAAGAAAGGATATCACGAAGCCAAAATCGTAACCCGGTTCTGGATCGTAGGCATCATTCTGGCCGTAGTGGCATTTGTAACGCTAAAAATCCGGTAATGAGAGACAAAGGATTTAAAAAAATTGCCATTATAGGAGCCGGCGAGAGCGGTACAGGAGCCGCCTTACTTGGCAAGCATCTGGGACTGGATGTGTATCTGAGCGACGCTGGTAAGGTAGCTGAAAAATACGCTTCTAAGCTTAGAAATGCTCTAATTGACTTTGAAGAAGGCAGTCATGATCTTGAAAGAATTCTCTCAGCAGATGTGGTAATTAAAAGCCCCGGTGTACCCGACAAGGCTCCGGTGGTTAAAAAAGCTCTTGAGGCAGGCAGAAAAGTGATTTCAGAAATTGAATTTGCCTCGTATTACACCGATAAACCCATCATAGCCATAACCGGAACCAACGGAAAGACGACAACAACCTCACTTACAGGACATATTTTTTTAAAAGGTGGAGTAAAAACCGGGATCGGCGGAAATATCGGAAAAAGCTTTGCCGAACTGGTAATCGACGATCACCAATACGAAGCTTATGTACTCGAGGTGAGCAGCTTTCAGCTCGATGGCTGCTACACATTTGCGCCCGATGTGGCAATTCTTACAAACATTACCCCCGACCACCTCGATAGGTACGAATACAAATTTGAAAACTACATCGCATCAAAATTTCGTATTGCACAAGCACAACGTGAAAACCAGGTTTTTGTGTATTGTGCCGACGATCCGGTAACAGTGGCCTACATGCCCAAATACCCCATTCGCGCACGCAAAGTCCCCTTCAGTGCTCAAATAGAACCCGAAGAGGGCGCCTTTCTGGTAAACGAAAACGAATTCATTGTAAAAATAAAGAATATGGAAACGATGGTAATTAAGGAGTTTAAACTCAAAGGCACACACAATGCCTACAACAGCATGGCAGCGGCCATTGCAGCGCGCATCCACGAAATTCGCCAAGAAAAAATCAAAGAAGCCTTCTCAGATTTCGAAGGCGTTGAGCATCGATTAGAGCATGCTGGTACAATAGGCGGAATTGACTTTATCAACGACTCAAAAGCAACCAATGTAAATTCAGTACTTTACGCTCTGGGCAGCATTAAACGACCCATTGTGTGGATAGCTGGTGGAGTAGACAAAGGCAATGACTACTCAACCTTGCATCAATTGGTAAAAGACCGCGTAAAGGCCATTGTGTGTTTAGGTAAAGACAATTCGAAACTGCTGGATGAATTTACCGGAATGGTAAATGTAATTGCCGACACACACAGCATGGAGCAGGCTGTGAAAACTGCTTACAGCCTTGCCTCAAAGGGCGACGTAGTATTGCTTTCGCCGGCCTGTGCCAGCTTCGACCTGTTTGAAAACTACGAAGATCGCGGCAATCAATTTAAATACTGGGTGCGCCAACTGTAATCGTATGATAAGCAGCCGACTCAAGCTCAAAGGGGATAAAGTCATTTGGATAGTGGTATTTCTGTTATCGCTTTTTTCCTTTCTGAGCATATACAGCGCGGGCAGTAACCTGCAGTGGACTTACGGCAGGATAAGTGCCTTCGCACTGCTGCTAAGGCATGCCATGCACGTACTGATGGGTTGGCTCATCATTTGGATGCTTCACAACATCCATTACCGCTACTTTGCACCAGTTTCGGTCATTTTGTTGGTGCCGGCAGTTATTTTATTACTTTACACGCTTTCTCAGGGCTATACAATTGGCAATGCGAATGCAAGTCGTTGGATACAGATACCAATGCTCGGTATCACCATACAGAGCAGCGTAATCGCCGGTTTAATACTTATGGTGTATTTAGCTCGTACCTTGTCGAAAAGAGAAAATCCGGCTGAATGGACCTTTAAAATGGTCGTTTGGCAAATACTGGCGCCGATTTTTCTGGTGTGTGGATTGATTTTTCCGGCAAATTTCTCAACAGCTGCTATCATTTTCGCTCAGGCTATACTTATTATGATCATCGCGCCTTTTCCTAACAAATACGTTTTCTACACCATAGGCGCAATAGTTGCCGGCTTGGCATTCTTCATCGCAGCAGTGGTCACTTTTCCCGATTTAATGCCCAACAGAGTTGATACCTGGAAAGCAAGAATTGAAAATTTTTTTGACGGCAATGCTGACAACAACTACCAGGTAGAACGCTCAAAGATGGCTATAGCCAATGGCGGACTATTAGGCACCGGGCCTGGTAAGAGCACGCAGAAGTACTTCTTACCTCAGTCTTCCAGCGATTTCATTTTCAGCATCATCACTGAAGAGTACGGATTTGTTGGTGCGGTGTCGGTACTGTTCTTGTATTTTCTGTTGCTTGTGAGATTTTTACTGGTAGCTACGCGGGCCAAATCTCTATTCGGCAGTTTATTGGTAGTGGCGGCAGGTTTTGGTATCATTATCCAAGCACTTATAAATATGGGTGTGGCAGTCAATCTATTGCCTGTCACTGGACAAACCCTTCCGCTGCTCAGTGCCGGCGGCAGCTCCATTTGGACCATTTGTGCAGCCATCGGAATCGTACAGTCGGTGAGCCGTTTCTCTTCTGAAGACCTCGATAAAGCTGATAAAATCAGCGATGATAACGCGGCTATTTCAAACCAAACAACGCAGATGCATGAGCAGGAAGCCAATGAAATTTATGCTTAGCGGAGGTGGTACTGGAGGCCATATTTTTCCTGCTCTTTCAATAGCCGACGAACTTAAAAAAAGGCTACCAGAAGCAAAATTTCTTTTTGTGGGAGCTTTAGGACGTATGGAAATGAGCCAAATCCCACGAGCCGGATATCAAATTGTTGGCTTGCCCATCACCGGTATTCAACGTTCTTTTTCGTTTAAAAACATATTGGTACCTTTTAAACTCCTTTATAGCATCGTAAAATCCATCGCTTTACTACGTCATTTCAAGCCTATCGCAGTGATTGGCACAGGCGGATTTGCCAGTGGTCCGCTTGTTTTGGCAGCAGGCTTGCTGAAAATTCCTGTCTTTCTCCAAGAGCAAAATTCCTTTCCCGGAATAGTAAACAGATGGGCGGTGCACTTTGCGCGTAAAATTTTTGTGGCATACGAAGGCATGGAAAAATACCTGCCAGCCCAAAAAATTTTAATCACCGGAAATCCCATCCGTGATGAAATCGTAAACTCCAACAAAAAAGACCCTGAAATAGCAACGAAATTTATGATCGACCCATCGAAGCCAACCGTACTTGTCGTTGGCGGAAGTTTGGGCGCCCGCTCCATAAATCAAGCCATTGATTCATTGGTTTACGAAATTCAGGATAAGGCAAATCTGGTTTGGATTTGTGGAAAAATCTATTTCGATACATACCGAAAAAAGTATCCGGAAAACATATGCGGATTTTATCTCGATGCCTTTACTGCTGATTTATACAAATTATATCCCTGGGCTGATGTGGTGATATCGCGCGCAGGGGCAGGTACGCTTTCAGAGCTATCAGCGGCCGGTAAGGCTTGCATTTTAATTCCCTCGCCCAATGTGGCAGAGAATCATCAATTCAAAAATGCCATGGCATTTGCCGAGAAAAAAGCAGCCATCGTTATCGAGGAAAAAAAACTCTCATCGCTACTAGATAACTTAATGATGCTTCTCACCTCTGCAGAAGCAAGAGCACAACTCGAACAGAACATTAAACTCCTATCTAAACCCGATGCCACCAAAAAAATAGCAGATGAAATACTTAAAGACTTAAAAGCATGAATCGACCCATCGATACATACAAATATTTCTTTTTTATTGGCATTGGAGGCATAGGTATGAGTGCTCTGGCCCGATTTTTCAACTTGAAAAAAGCCATTGTGTCAGGCTTCGATAGGGAGCGCTCGGAGCTTACTGCTAAACTCGAGGCTGAGGGTATAGTTATCACCTATTCCGATGCGATTAATACCTTACCAATGCTAAGAATAGGAACACCTGCCGATACACTTGTGGTGTACACACCTGCTGTGCCTGCAAGCAATCAACTGATGAAGTGGTTTCGGGAGCGAAACTTCACCCTAATGAAACGTGCTCAGGTGCTGGGTTTGATTACAAAGTCATCGCGCAGCATAGCAGTAGCTGGTACCCATGGCAAAACAACCACCACAGCGCTGGTCACGCACATTTTAAAGCACAACAACATCGATATCAGTGCATTCATTGGCGGCATCAGCGCTAATTACAATACTAACTTCCTCTATGGAAGCAGCGATACAGTGGTAATAGAAGCAGATGAATTTGACAGATCTTTTCTTCGTCTTGAACCTTCACTGGCAGTGATTACCTCTACCGATCCCGACCACCTCGACATCTACAAAGACCAGGAGGGCGTTCGGGAGGCTTTTTTAGAATTTGCCAGCATATCCAAAAAATTTGGAAAACTTCTCACGAAGATCAATCTACCAGTATCGGGCGATTTTACGTATGGTTTAAATAAAAACGCGCATTACCACGCTGATGACATACAGATTCAAAACGGCCAATTTCACTACACCCTTTCATTTCCTGACAGAGAGAGGGTCACCACCAGCTGCCAAGTGCCCGGCATTCACAACGTAGAAAACTCAGTGGCAGCCGCTGGGCTCTGCCATTTGTACGGACTTACGCCAAATCAAATCTCCGAAGGCATTAAGACCTTTAAAGGAGTAAAAAGGCGCTTTGAAATCATTCTACAACTGCCTGACCTCACTTTTATAGACGATTACGCGCATCATCCGGCAGAGCTAGAGGCTTTGTTAAAATCAGCAAGGCTCTTGTATCCCGACCGCAGGATTACCATTATCTTCCAGCCGCATTTATATAGCCGCACACGCGATTTTCATCAGGAGTTTGCACAAAGCCTTAGCCTGGCTGATCGAGTAGTGTTGCTCGACATATATCCGGCGCGTGAAGAAAAAATCGAAGGCGTAACCGAAAAACTCATCTATTCACACCTTACCTGCACTGAAAAACACATCGTTTTTCTAGGCGATTTATTGGACTTTATAAAAAAAATTGAACTGCAAAAAGATGTGATCATTACAGCAGGGGCTGGTAATATAAGTGATGCTGTTGAAGGCATTAAAAACATCCTATATGAAAAGAAAAATTAATTTTTTTCGACTACTTATTTTGATCAGTCTCACGATAGGATATTTAGTGATTTCGGGTTTTGCAAAGCGCAAACTCAAAGGCTCAACTATTGATCATATCGCCATTGACATCGAACGCTATCACGATAAATACCTTATCAGTAAAGATGAAATATTAAAATTGAGCTTAATCGAAGTACAAAAAAGTAAATCATTGGATCGAAAAAGTATCAACATAAAATTGTTAGAAGAAATATTAGATAAACAAAAATCCATTGAAAAATCAGAAATATTTTTCACTCTAAACGGTGAATTGCACATACAGGTGAAACCGAGAAATCCATTGTTGCGCGTACTAAACTCAAATAATAACTATTATATTGATAATCATTGTGTTGCATTTCCCCTTTCGCCCTATTACTCAGCTCAGGTACCAGTAATCGACGGTGCCATTAATGAAGAAATACTTGAGAAAATTGTTTCCTTACTTCAGAAAGCAGAGGGTGACGACTTTTTCAATCATTTCTTCAGCGGATTTTTTGTATCAGAGCGTCATGAAATAACAGCATTTAGCACAATATATGACGAAGTTATTTTCTTCGGAAAAAGTGAACAACTCGAAGAAAAACTACTTCGATTGAAAGCATTTTATCGTTACATATATCCAACTTTGGAAAACAAAAAAATAAAAACCATTAATTTAACCTTTGGCAAACAAGTAATTTGCGCGTATGAGCAGTGATAAAATCGCCGTAGGGCTCGACATAGGTACAACAAAAATCGTGGCCGTAATCGGTCGAAAAAATGAACATGGAAAAATAGAAATCCTCGGGATGGGTCGCGCCAAATCAATGGGCGTAAGTCGAGGTGTTGTAACGAATATTACTCAAACCATCGACGCCATAAGGCAAGCTGTATCAGAGGCTGAGGCACGCTCGGGGCTTAAAATATCTCATGTAGTAGCAGGTGTAGCAGGCCAACACATCCGCTCTCAGCAGCACAGAGACTACATCGTACGCGAAAATCCTGAAGAAGTAATCGAAGAGGAGGATATCGAAAAACTGATATCCAACGTGCAAAAGATGAATATGCTACCCGGCGACGAAATCATTCACATCATACCTCAAGAGTACAAAATCGACGGTAAAATCGAAACAACCGAACCTCGCGGTATGTATGGCTCTAGGCTCGAGGCGAGCTTCCACATTGTGATTGGTGATATGGCTTCCATTAAAAACATTGGTCGCTGTATAATAGAGTCAGGATTAAAACTCTCACAAATTACCCTCGAACCCATAGCATCGGCTGAAGCTGTGCTTACAGAAGAAGAAAAAGAAGCCGGAGTGGTACTCGTAGATATCGGAGGCGGTACCACAGATGTAGCCATTTTCAAAAACGGCATAATTCGCCACACAGCCGTCATACCGTTCGGCGGAAACATCATCACCGAAGACATAAAAGAAGGTTGCTCAATTATCGAAAAACAAGCCGAATTGCTAAAAATCAAATTTGGATCTGCTTGGCCTGGTGAAAACAAAGAAAACGAAATCGTATCAATACCCGGTCTGCGAGGCAGAGATCCAAAAGAAATATCTCTGAAAACTCTCTCTAAAATCATTCATGCTCGCGTCTCGGAAATTATCGAACAAGTTCATATCGAAATAAAAAACTACGGATACAACGAACCCCGAAAGCGTCTCATAGCGGGCATCGTACTAACCGGAGGTGGTGCCCAGCTAAAGCATTTAAAGCAGCTAGTGGCTTATATCACAGGCATGGATACACGCATCGGATATCCCAACGAGCATCTTGCTCAAGCAGAGTACAGCGAACTGGGATCACCCGCTTATGCCACAGCCATTGGCTTGGTAATGAAGGGTCTTGAATCTCAAGAACTCGAAGAACGGAGGAAACAAAAAGCAAAAGCTGAAAATTCAGCTGAAACAGAGAATACCATAAACCCATCAGAAAAAAATCAAACTGAACCCAACCCTGAGGAAACCACTGCCTCTAATGATTCAAACACCTCCTTTGACTTGCCAAAAAAGCGACCAAGCATCTTTGAACGTTGGACAAAAAAAATAATAGAATTTCTAAACAACGACGTGAATACATAAAATCATAAAAAATATGGAAACGAACGAAATTCTCAACTTTGACCTGCCCAAGAACAAGTCATCCATCATAAAAGTAATCGGCGTTGGTGGTGGTGGTGGCAATGCAGTTAATTATATGTATTCTCTTGGTATCAAAGGGGTAGATTATGCCATCTGTAATACCGATCGCCAACATCTCGAAAACAGCCCTGTACCAATAAAATTGCAACTCGGCGCAAACATCACCGAAGGCCTTGGTGCCGGAGCAAATCCCAGCGTCGGAAGAGCAGCTGCCGAAGAAAGCCGTGCTGAAATCGAAAAGCTACTTGCTCAAGACACAAAAATGGTCTTTATAACAGCTGGTATGGGGGGAGGCACAGGTACCGGAGCAGCTCCGGTAATAGCCGAAATAGCAAGATCACTCGGGATACTAACCGTGGGCATCGTAACCACGCCTTTTGGATTTGAGGGGAGATTACGGCTTCAACAGGCCGAGGCTGGCATAGCTGAAATGAAGAAACATACCGATTCTCTCATTATAATCAATAATAATAAACTAAGAGAAATATTCGGAAACCTCCACTGGAAAGATGGCTTTGCCAAAGCAGACGAAGTGGTGGCAACAGCTGCGCGCTCGATTGCCGAAGTCATCACTAGAAACTTTAACATCAACATCGACCTGCGCGATGTAAAGACCGTACTCTCTAATAGCGGTACAGCGATCATGGGCAGCGGCCGCGCCAGTGGTACCGACCGAGCATCAAAAGCTGTAAAGCTCGCCCTCGACTCCCCCCTGCTCAACGACAACCACATTCACGGGGCTACTAATGTTTTATTGCTGATCAACGGATCAAGCGATGTGACCATTGATGAGATCGGTGAAATCAACGATTACATTCAGGATCAAGCCGGTGGAAATGCAAACATCATCATGGGCCTGGGCGAAGATGAATCCTTAGGGCAAGAAATTTCAGTTACCGTAATAGCCACAGGATTTAATCGCGATAACACACGCCTTATTGTTGAAGAACCAGAAAAAAAAGTACACTTCTTAACTACTGATGAGGTTCAAAATCCTACTCCAAAACCAGCGGAAAAAACACCTCTGCCAACCAAATCATTAGAAAATATCCCAAAAGTAGTTCAACCATCGCTGCTTGACATTGAAGAAACTTTTGATAAAAATTCTGAGATTAAAAAACAAGATATTGTATCAGACGCTAATGAACACATTAAACCCCATGATTCAACAGTAAAAGAAATAAAAATATCTGAAAATTCAGATGAAGAAATTCACTTTACATTAGAAGACGAAAGCGAAGAAATTCAAATCACTTATATTAAAGATGCTGAAGAATCAGCACAAGTGGTTGTGTTTGACTTCGAAAAACCAATAGATGAAGTGTTTTCTTCAAACAACCCGGAAATCGCAACACAAACCCAGGTTGAAGAAAAAATAACCACCAATGATAAAAGTGGTATTAAAGTATTTGAACTAGTGGATGAAGAGGAAAAACAGCTGCAGAAAGTGGCTTCACAGTATGAAAGTGAAGATGAAAGTTTGGAATTTGAAGTAAAAGTGAAAAGTGAAGTTTCATTAACTCCTAAAAAGCCTTTTAGAAAGGAAGTAACTGAGGAACATGAAGATTACTTCGATAAACCAATTGAATACGCCCTGAACAATTTGAGCAAGTCTCGCAGAGAAAATTTAAAAAAATATAACTTCAACTTCAGAAACAAAAAACACCAGATAGACGAATTGCACGCAGAGCCAGCATATAAGCGCAGGGGGATTGATATTGAAAATGAATTGTATTCAAAAAAATCAAATGAGAGCAGATTTACCATTTCTGGAAAAGGAAATAACACAGAATTGCGAACAAATAACTCTTTTCTACACGATAATGTAGATTAATCAATTTTTTCTTATCGGATATGTAAAGGCTCGTTAGGCAATAGTCTAATGAGCCTCATTTTTTATAGATTTTTATTATTTGTTTTTATTATTAATTTATATCGTCGATAAAACAAAACTTAAATCACACTGTCCACGGCAGTATAAAGGCTACCTTTGCGGCCTAATTTTAAAAACTCCCAGAAAGAATGGAACAACACAAATGTGTAATCATCGGCAGTGGCCCTGCTGGATACACAGCCGCCATTTATGCAGCAAGAGCCAATTTAAAACCCATTATGTACACCGGTCTGGAGGTAGGAGGGCAACTCACTACCACCACTGAGGTTGAGAACTTCCCGGGATATCCAGATGGGGTAATGGGCCCGCAAATGATGGAAGACTTAAAACGCCAGGCAGAACGATTTAATACAGAAATTCGCTTTGGGATGGTAACGAAAGCGGAATTTTCAACAGAAAAAGGCGGCTGGCATACACTGACTATCGACGACGAAAAACAAATACAAGCCAAAACAGTGATCATAGCCACAGGAGCTTCAGCCAAGTATCTTGGCCTTGAGAGCGAAAAGCGGCTAATGGGTCACGGGGTATCTGCTTGTGCAGTTTGCGACGGCTTCTTCTACAAAGGTAAAGAAGTAGTACTTGTGGGCGGTGGTGATGCAGCTTGCGAAGAAGCGATTTATCTCTCAAAGCTTTGTCCGAAAGTTACTATGCTCGTTCGCGGTGATAAGATGCGCGCTTCTAAAATCATGCAAGAGCGTGTATTTAAAACCCCAAACATCGAAGTACTCTACAATACTGAAACCATAGACCTCATCGGTGAGCACGCTGTAGAGGGAGTAAAAGTGCTTTCCAAAAAAGAAAACCGAGAATATGTGATTCCGGCTTTTGGGTTCTTTGTAGCTATTGGGCACAAGCCGAATACTGACATTTTTAAAGGACAGATCGACATGGATGAAACCGGCTACATCAAAACAATTCCGGGAACAAGCAAAACAAATCTACCCGGTGTGTTTGCCGTGGGCGATGTTCAAGACAAAGTTTATCGACAGGCAGTGACAGCCGCCGGATCAGGTTGCATGGGTGCACTGGATGCTGAGCGCTATTTAGCCGAAATTGAGGAAGCATAATCTAATTAATCAATAAACAAATAAAAAAAGCCGGCCAATTGAACCGGCTTTTTCGTTTTAATTCATCAGATTAGAAGAATCGGTATCTCTGATCTACTATGTTAGCTGATTTCTTGAGCGATTCAAATATTTGAGAGCGTACAAAGGGCTTAACAGCATTTTCAAGGCCTTTTGTATAGTTGTCGTACTCTCCGGTATCGCTAACCGGTTCGATAGATTTTACATTCACTACGATGGCTGCTATTTCTCCTTCGTAAGGTTTTAGGTTCAAGCCAGGTTGTAGACCGCAGATGTAACCCACTGCTTTCGGATCATTGCCTATACCAGGTATGATGTTAGATGTAAAATTGATACGGGCATTGGTGATTCCTACTTTTAGCTTATCGGCTATTGTCTTGAGGTCTGTGGCACCTTTAGCCGCTTCCTCGAGTTCTTTAAGGGCCATTTTGGCCTTCTTCTCCTTCAATACTGCTTCTTTTACTTGGTCTTTTACCGACTCCAGTGAGCGGTATTTTCCGTTTTCTATCTGAGTAAGTTTTACTACCACATACGACTTGCCTTCAGAGGTATTGATGTCAACGTCGCCCACTTTTCGGTCTTCATTGAAGGCCCAACGCACAATGTCTCTGTTTCTGCCAAGACCAACGATAAATTCCTGCATTGGAGTGATATCGTTTACGGGTCGAATCACAGTACCTAATGCAGCGGCCTCTTGCTCAAATTTAAGGGGATCGCCCGCTACTGATGCCAAACGAGATGCTTTAGCATACACTTCTTCAATGGTCTTCTCACTGGGCTGCAGCTCGCGAACGATGGTAGCAAGCTGAAGAGCGCGTTCGGAGCCTTTTTGATCGAGAATTTCTATGATGTGAAATCCAAACTCAGAGAGCACTAAGCCAATTTCGCCCTTATTATTTGTAAAACAAAATTCTGAGAATGGTTTAACCATTTTGTCTGGACCAAACCAATTCAGATTTCCACCTTCTATGGCTGAACCCTTGTCATCGCTTAGTGTGCGCGCTAAGCTATCAAACTGATTGCGATTTTCTTTTAGATATGCTAAAAGGGTATCAGCCATTTGTTTGGCCTCCATGGGCTGACGAGATGATTGACTGCCTTGTGCTCCGGCAAAAGAAATCAGAATGTGGCGGGCATTTACTGAATCTGGTAAGAACTTTACCTTGCTCACTTTGGTGAGTCGGTACTCGTTGTTGACTAAATACGGACCATGAATGAATCCCGGATTTTTACCTTTAAAAATGGTGTCCTGGTCTTGTAACTTTGATTCGCGGATGAATTCTCTCTTAAAAGGCACATCACTTCGGGTAGACACATATGCTGAATCGTCTTCAGCCTCGAGAAAAGATTCAATCGGCTCTACAGTACCATCGGCATTTACTTTCTCAGAAGGTATGGTATAGCTGATCAATTCTTTGCGAACATTTTCCTCGTCTTCTGATGATGGAGTCACTGAAAAACTGGCGTACAGAATAGAGCGAATCGGCTCTTCAAGCTTATATTTTTTTTTGTTTTTGCGATACCAGGCATTGATGTCAGAATCATTTACCACCACAGCCGAGTCGGGAATGGATTCATAGGTTTTGGCTACAAGCTCCACGTTGAAGTATTGATTGTTGTTATAGAGCTCCATTTTTCCAAAAGCTTTAGGCACATAAATGGCGAGCTCTACAGCCTTAATGTACTTCTGCTGAGCTGTTTGTTCTCGAATGGCTTTTTCGAAATTAAGCCACTGGCGCCAGCGCTCGCGGCTTTCTTGATCGTTGTTTTGATTGTCTTGTAGCTGCTGAATGTAGTTTTGAAAAAGCGCATCGGAAAACATGCCGGTCATTTGGTCTTTAAAAACAGGAGCTTGCTGAATGTTTGGGTCGCTCTTCAAACGCTGATAGAGCTCTTCCGGGGTTACAACGATGCCGAGTTTTTGCATGTAGCTGCCCCAAACTTTTTCGCGGATGAGCTCATCCCAAATAACATCGGCGAAATCTTTGCGCGAGGCATTCTGAAGTGAATAGTCGCCACTTTGTTGTTTGTAGATTTCGATGCGTTCGTCCACAAGGCTGTTAAACGTCATGATGTCAATGGCCTCTCTGTTAATTTTTCCTACGTTTACAGCGTCGCCTCTCAGTAGTGAGTTGCCTGATGAAAGCAAATCTGTAAGGATAAATACCACTAAGGCCAGACCTACCATGATGATGAGCAAACCGGAGCGCTTACGGATTTTTTCTAATGTAGCCATGTATTTCCTTTTGTTGTAATAATTGAGGTTTAAAAAATCAGGCTGCGAATATACAATATGCCTAAAGCCAGGCAAAAGCTCTGTTATTTGATTGCCTCAAGTATTCGCACTTTTTGAATGCGGGTTTGTTCTATGAGTTCAATTTTTAACTTATATCCGTCAATTTCAATAAGTTCACCGGAACTTGGTATGCGCTCAAGGCGATGAAAGATGAGACCTGATAATGTGCTGTAGTTTTCGTCTTCGGGCAAGTGTATTTCATATAATTCATTCAGACGATTGATTTCTACTCTGCCGCTAGCTATTATGTCTCTTCCATCTTCCGTGATTTCCTGATTGTCATCTTCTGCTGTATCATGCTCGTCTTCAATATCGCCAAAGAGCTCTTCTACTACGTCTTCGATAGTGACAATTCCCGAAAGCGAACCGAACTCGTCGTACACAGCCAGTATGCTTCGGTTTTCTTTGGTCATAAGTCGCAAAACTTCACTAGCAGTCATACTCTCAGGCACAAAGCGTATCGGGCGCAGAATGGAAGTGATGTCTTTGGGTGAATTTATTAGGTCATAAACATGCACGTATCCTAAAAGATTGTCAATGGTGCCTCGATAGATTAGAATTTTGCTGAGATTTGATTCTTCAAAGAGCTTTTTTAATTCTAGAATGCCAGCGGTAATGGGTAATGCAATCAAGTCGGTACGTGGGATGATGAATTCACGTAGTCGCCGGGTTTCCATTTGAATGGCATTCTTGAAAATTTCAATCTCATTTTCTTCGCGGGCGGCTGTTGAACTGTTTTCGTACTTCTCTTTGAAGAAATGTGCTAAATCATGCCTTGTAAAAAGAATGTTTTCTTCATTTTCGATGTGGTGCTTTTTAAAGAGCAACCGCAGGATGCCGTTGCTAAACTTAACCAATACATATGTAAACGGCCATAACAATATGTAAAAGAGCCAGGCAAATACGGCAAATCGCTGCAACATGGTGTGCGGACGGCTCTGAAATACGCTCTTTGGGAGAAACTCTGCTAACACTAAAATGATAAAAGTAGAGACGATACTTTGTAATGCCAACAGAGTATAACCAGTAGGAATATCTGCAAACAGAGGACTTAATAAATCGGGTATGAAAATTCCATAAAGTACAAGCGCGATGTTATTACCAAGCAAAAGTGCAGCAAGCAACATCCCTTGCTTTCGGCTGAGAAAAGAAACGATCTTGAAAGCAAATGAACCTTTTTTCTGTTCGACTTCTACAAAAAATCGGTCAGCACTCAGAAAGGCAATTTCCAAACCTGAAAAAAGAGCTGATAGAAGTAGTGAAGCAAATACAAAGGTGTATGCACTCATTTCTGATGATGAGCGTTATTTTCTCGTCTAAGATAGTGTTTTCTTTGAGTTCGTCTCAGAATATACATAATGGTGGCACCAATACCCACTACGATGTAAATCGAAATGCTCGTTTCTGAATCTGTTACGATAGCACGCACTATTTCAAAGACACATATTGTAATAACTACCAGCCATGCGATTTCTACAATTTTTAGCGTGTCACTTATTTTCATCTTCTAAAAGAATTTCACCAGTGATTTTCTGTATTTTGTAAGAATTGAAATATTGGTCTGCCTCAAAACCCTCGCCTATTATTATTTCTCTGCCTGTTGTGACTGTAACTTTTTTGTCTGAAAAAATTTTTTCAGCAGCTTCATCCCAAATGAGATGGTCAGTTTCCAATTTTTCACCTTTTCTGCTAACAAATATAACGTTGTATAACGCCTCCCAGCGGTTTAAGGCCGGGTAGCGCACCGCATATCCTGCGGAAAGCTCACTTTCTACCTGTCCAAAATAGTCATAAAACCATACGTGAATGCCTTTTGAAAATTCGAGTTTCGGATTTTGAAGGTCGTTGTAGAAAGCTGCCATTGGTGCTTTCATTTCAAAGCGTTTGAAACCACTATCAGTGTAAACAAGATGTACATTTTCTCTTTGCTCTACAGGTAGTGAATCTACCTGATTGAGCTGACGCACGACCTCCGGATTGTTTCTACATCCGACAAATAAAAAAAGCACTACAACTAATGCTGCAGTGCCTATTTTCACAAACTTACAGGGCATTATTTGATGTCAAAATCCACTGTTACAGTTTCATTTATCCAGCAACCGATGGTGTATTTATCGCCTTGCTTCCAGTTGAATTGGAAAGAGATGCCCTTATCAGGTAATCTGCGGCTGTATTCTGAGATGAGTCTTCTGGCTTTGTTAGCTACGTTTGGATCGGCGTTTATGGCTGCGCGAAGTTTGTCGATAGCAGCCCAATAGACAGCTTTCTTTTCGAACACGTTGTTTCCGCAAACACCTTCAGCTGCGGCATACACCTGTGCCAGTAGAATGTATCCCTCGCCAGACTTAGAATTGATCTGAATGCTCTTCAAAGCTGCTGCTTTTGCAGCTTCGAGCTGCCCTTTTCTCAGCATAGCCTCACCAGCTCTGCGCCAGTCATCTGCACGCTTTATGGGGTCGGCCTCTAGCTCAGCTGCTTTCTTAAATGATTCTATAGCGAGATTGTAGTCTTTGTTATACAAGGCTATCTTTCCTAATGAACGAGAAGATGTAGCACTTGGCTCGAGCTTGTTGAGTTCGTTGGCAATTTTCAAGAAAATGGGTAATGTAATACAGCTCTCGCGTTCGCCCTCTTCGTTTTCGCGTTCTTTTTGCAGCAGTTTGGCAGCTCTCCTCAGCCAGTTGATATCGTTTTTGTTGGCATTAAAAGTTTCGTCGTTATACAGTACAGTCAGTCTGTCGCAAGTGGCAATTTTGGCTATTTGTAGCTCTATGTTCGTCTCTACTTTGGTGTAGTTTTCGAGTTCTTTTTCAAGTCTTTCTTTGGTTTTCAGATCCTTGTCAGTAGCTTGGTTAGCATCAATCTTTCGCTGAATTTCTTCTATCTGGCGATTGTAATTGTTGTTGTTGTTTTCAAGAGCCTCACTAATAAGATTAAATGTTTCAAAAACTCTGTCCAGACCAAATTTTTTACTGTCTTTTTGATACATGCGTATCACCATGATGAAATAGTTGTTAAAGAAAGCAGCACTGTGCTCAGAGGTCTCAAGCTCAAGTGCTTTTTGAAAGGTATTAAAGACCTTTTCCATCTCGGATTCTGGCTCATAGGTCATCATATCCATGGCCTTCAATCCTATCACATAGCCTTCTTTTTCAGGGAAATATTTGTTTCGGTCATCATAAATTCTGTAGAGCAATTGTGTAAGCTCCCTTCTCTTGGCCTGATCTTTTTCAGAATCAATTTTAGCTTTTACAATAGTGGGACCATATATATAGATGTTTTTGGTCATTTCTTTACAATTGTCGAAGGTGTATTTCCAACCCTCGAAAGCCTCAACATAATTGCGTGTTTTGTACAATTCATAAAATATAGAATAATTGTTTTTACAGTCTTCTGAAGCATTCTGAAACCCCCCCTGTGCAATAACCCACTGGGAAAATGCCAAAGCAAAAAACACGATAAGAGAGATGTTTTTTGTTTTCATCATTATCTGTATTTGTATTTGATAAACCATTTATCGTTTAATGTGACACCGAAGTGAAACCTGAGATAATCTTCTTGGATCAGATTACCTGTGGTTGTACCTCGGCGGCCTGCCACAATGCCGATGTTGATGTGATTGTACTTCACTTCGCCTGGCGCCAGGCCTCGGATTCGCAGTGGTAGGGCGAGGCCAAAAGTCATGCCAAGTTGAGAAATGTTTTGATTCTGAATGTTGATGATACCTGTCTCATAAAAGGCTCCGAGCCTGTATTCCAATCGGTTAAAGTAATTGGTGCTCCTTTCGAGATTGGGAAAGAAAAAGCGAGGAAGCAAGCTCACTCCAGCAGCAAAGCGCATATTGTTTTGCCAGGTGCTGCCTTCTATGGGCATGACTAGTTCACTTCCTTTGATGTAACGCATTTCAGCTCCTGCTGTAAGAACTGGTATAACGTGATTAGTGGAATACTGTTGATAGGTAATGGCTCCTCCCCACTGCAACGGGTAGGTTACTTTTGCTTCAGCCATTGATTGGCTAAAAGTGTCAACCGGATTGCCAAAATCTCCACCTGAGTGGCTATACTGTACGTCGGTATATTCAGCTCCCAACTGTATCGAAGGAGAAAATATACCAGCGATAACAAGTTCTTTGCGCTCTGCCAGTTTTAGCTGATAGGTTAGGCCAGCGTTATACACAAATCCATCAATACGTACAGTGCTTTTCTGGCGTGTATTCAGGGCATTGGTAAGATCTGGGATCACATAGTTCAATCGCTCTTTGTCGCCAAAGAGGTATTTAAAGGTCAAACCAAAAGACAAACCCTTTAAGGGCCTAGAACCCACAGCTAAGAAAGCCTGATTAAAACCACCAGATCCAGTGAATCGGTACAACACTTTTGGCAAAGGATCTTGATTTTCTTCTAAAGTGCGTATGTCGTATCCTATAAATGAATAGGGCATATATCCAAAAGAAATCGTTTGCCCCTTATATACGGGAATAGCAAACTTCAAGTGCGAAAAATTGGTCGAATAATTTCTCAGGCCTGACGGATTCTGCTGGTTTGAAATCTTGTATATCGAAGTGTTAAGACCAAAGTCGAAGGTGGTAAGATCTAATGCACTAAGTGTAGCAGGATTGTCGATGTTAAAAAACAAAGGGTTGTATTGTCCAATGGTCATGCCGCCCAAAGCAAAACTTCTACCATTCGTAACCCACTGCAGATCGCCCAAGCCGTACTGTGAATAGGCAGATACTGAATTTTTTTGACCAAGAACCGAAATTGCGTTTATTACTAAAAGGCCAACAAGGGCTGCGACTTTATGCATTGAGTTCGTAAAGAATGTTTAAACCTTCCAGACACATATTTGGACGCGCAAAGATGTCCGATTTTATCAATTTTTCCAAAGTAATAGCATCACCACCTGTTAAATAAATATTTAAATTTTCATGCATTTGAGATAAACGATTGATGTATTCATTTATTTCAAAGGCTGCACCTTGTACACTACCAGCCAAAAGGCACTCTTCGGTTGTTTTACCTACAAAGAGGGAATTTTCTTCATTCCAAACATCGTTGAATTTAAAAACATTTACTTCGGGCAAAGCCTGCGTGAAGTGATGCATTGCCCTAGCTCGCATTTTTACTCCGGGCGATATACTGCCACCTATGTAGGTAGTGCCTACTAATACATCGAAAGTGATGCACGTGCCGGCGCTTATGATCAAACTGGCAGATTCCTTACTTTGAGCTGCTGCCGCTACTAAACAAATTCTATCTGAACCAAGAGTGAAAGGCGTGCGATATCCTATGGTAAAGGGCAATCGGAGCTCAGAATGAACCTTCATAATGCGCCCTGAAACGTTAAGTTGCTCGATATGAGAATGAAAATCAGGAATCACAGAGCTATAGAAAATATCTTCTATACCATACTGATTTAAGATTCTTTGCCAACGCTCAAAGGGAAAATTTCCACCATCGGAAAAACTCTCGAACGTAAGTTGCTGAATATCATTATTACAATGAACTTCAACCTTCGTATAGGAATTGCCGATATCAGCAAGAAGGAATTTTTTTTTGGTCAAGTGAAAATTTTTTTTGCAAAATTAGATCATCGAAATACCTTTGCAGCCCGAAAAAATGGTGCGGTAGCTCAGTAGGTAGAGCAGAGGACTGAAAATCCTTGTGTCGGGGGTTCGATTCCCTCCCACACCACGTGTAAAGCCTGGTAACTTTGCCAGGCTTTCTTGTTTTTAAATCAAAGCTTTTCAACCAGGTCTTTGTATAACGCCCTCACAATGCCGTCAGCGAGACCGAGCTGCGGCACATAAATGCGATCAGCCCCTGCCCAGCGCATTACACTTAAATAAATCCGGCACGCATGAGTGATTACATCCGCGCGATCGGGATTTAAATCCAATTTTAAAATCAATTCCTCTTTTGTAAACTTTTGTAAATAGTCGAATGTGCTTTCCAAATATTCTCGCGTCAAAGGCACACCTTGGGCTTTACCACTCATTTTAAAAATTTTGTTGATGTTGCCTCCGCTACCAATCATCACCACATCTCCAATGCCTTGGGTATGCTCACGAAGCCAATGTTTTAAGACATTCCAATCATCTTCTTTTACCAGTCCGTTTAGCAAACGCACAGTACCTACGTTAAACGAACGAGAGGCAGTTACTATACCTCTCTGAATGAGTGTGAGTTCGGTACTACCACCCCCTACATCGATGTAGAGCACGTTGGGCTCCTGTTCGGTGAGTTTGGTAAGAAATTCGTTGTTTTTAATTAGTCGTGCTTCTTCTTCGCCAGAGATGATTTCTATCCGAATCCCGGTCTCTTTTTTCACTTTTTCGATCACCTCTTGTCCGTTGGCGGCATCGCGCATAGCTGCTGTAGCACATGCTCTATATGCCGATACTTCATTTACCTCCATCAGATATTTGAAGGCTAGCATGCCGGCAATGATCTTTTTTTCTGTTTTTTTTGAAATGGATTTTTTTACAAACGAGTCGCTGCCAAGCCTTATAGGTAGCCTGGTAAGGGAGCTTTTTTTGAAATAGGTTTCTTTTTGGGTTTTAATAATATTGGCAATGAGTAATCGGATGGAGTTAGAACCGATGTCAATAGCCGCCAGGTGCTTAATGATCATTAATGTAAAATTTTAATTCTTCAAAAATACTCCCATACGCACAAAGTGACTATGTACTAAACATCAGGAATGTAGCGCGATATCTTCTACCCTGAGCTGAATACGGCGCTCGTTCCGAAAATCATTAAACTCGACGCGATACATTACATCTACAGCTGATGCGCTTCGTATTTGTTCAAAATAATGCCCTTTCGAAAACCATACGGCTTCCTTAGTCGTATTAGTCATTTCTTCGTGCAGGTGCAAACGAATGTGGCTTTGATCGGCCCCCATCAGCCGGCTACTTTCCAATACTTTTAATTTTCTGGAGACAAACAAAGGCGTTGGATTACCATAGCCGGTGGGCTGTAAGTGCTTAGTGGAGAGGCGGGTAAATTTCTCGTCGATCTGTGCTAAGCGTATTACTGCTTCAGCTACCAGAGTCCGTTGGCGGTCATCTATGGTCGAAAGGCTTTTGACCTGATGGTTAAATTCAGAAAAGAATTCTTCAAATTTCTCTGGGAGTACCGTGACGCCAGCAGCCTGGCGATGGCCACCATACTGATAAATATGTTGTTCGCATCTCTCTAATACATTGTAAATATCTACTGTCGGGGTGCTACGTGCACTGCCCACAAGCTTGCCTTGACTTTCAGTAAATACAATGGCTGGTCTATAAAATTCCTCAACGAGACGTGCAGCCACAATTCCAAGTACACCTTTTAACCAATCTTTCCCATAAAGAGCTATGGCGTAATTATACCGCTCTGGATTGGATTTTACCATTGAAATGGCCTCATTGGCTGTAAGGTCTTGAATGGATTTTCGCTCTGCATTCAAGCTTTCAATTTGGTTGGCAATTTCTGTAGCTTTATTAAGGTCATCAGTGGTAAGCAATTCAAGGGCTACATTGGCATGATCTATTCTGCCGGCTGCATTGATGCGCGGCCCGATAATGAACCCAACGTGATACGATGTGATAGGTCCAGTGATTCCGGCTGATTTTATCAAGGCTGCCAGACCCAGAGTAGGTTTGCTGTTGAGCACTTGCAATCCCATCATCATCAGGATGCGGTTTTCATCAGTAAGCGGAACCATATCGGCCCCAATGCTTAAGGCCACTAAGTCAAGTAAGTCGTAGAGTTGACCTTTGTCAATGCAAAATCGATCAGCCAGTGCACAAGCTAACTTGAAAGCTACAGCACATGCAGAAAGCTCTTTGTATGGATATGGGCAGTCAGGTCTTTTAGCATCGACTACTGCCACTGCATCAGGAAAGGTATGCCCTGGTGTATGGTGATCGATGACAATCAAATGCATGCCCAGATGACGAATTTCCTTAGCCAGCTCTACGGATTTGATGCCACAGTCGAGGGTTACTATGGTGTGGACGCCCGATAACTTAGCGTATTGAACACCTCTAAGGGTAAGCCCATAGCCTTCGGTATAACGGTCTGGGATATACGTGATAAAGTTGGGATAAAACGAACGGAAAAAGCGGCTCATCAAAGCCACTGAGGTGGTGCCATCTACATCATAATCGCCGTAAAACATGATTTTTTCACCGCGTTGAACCGCGAGAGCCAGGTGCTCCACAGCTTCATCCATATCGCGAAAAAGCATCGGATCGTATAAATCATCATAGCTTGGTTTAAAGAATCGTCGCGCTTGTTCGAAGGTAGTGACGCCCCTGCTGAAGAGTAGAGCTGTGTATTCGGGTTCGAAGTTGAGGGCTCGACTGAGCTGGTGTATTTCTTCTGTAATTTCTTGATTTCGTATAACCCAAAGGGCGTTTTGAAGGCTCATAATGCTTGATACATTTTACCTGGCAATCCAATGATTGCACCTTTTATCTCTAATTCAGTAAGAATTGGAATAAGCTGCGAAATGGGTAAGTCGGCAGCATCGCGAAGTTGTTCAATATGAATTTTATCGGCCTTGCGCACGATGTCAAAAAGGCGTTGTTCGACTTCAGTAAGTTCTGGAAATAGGTTGGTTTGAACTACTCTGACTCTTTCCTGTTGACCATGTTCATCCCATTGCAGCTTTTGCAGAAGGTCATCTACTTTGGTATACATGTAAGCTTTTCCTGAGTTGATTAAAGCATTGGCTCCTTCTGAATAAGTATCTCCAATGCGACCGGGCACTGCAAACACATCGCGTTTAAAATTCCTCGCAAAATCTGCAGTGATCAATGCCCCACCCGTCTCAGCGGCTTCTACTACAATGATGACATCGCTCATTCCGGCTACAATGCGATTGCGCACCGGAAAATTCTCTTTGTCAGGTTTTACACCTCTGAAATACTCTGACACAATTCCGCCGTTTTCGGCCATTCGATTGGCCACTGCAGTATGCGAGGGCGGATAGATGCGATCTAATCCATGCGCTACCACAGCTACAGTGGGTATCTCAGCTTCGAGGGCTGCTTTGTGCGCAGCTATATCGATACCATAGGCTAAGCCGCTAACAATACAAACATTAAATGGCTTGAGATCTTCTACAATTTTTTTGGTCACATTCACACCGTAGGCAGTAGCCTTTCGGGTACCCACGATAGCCACCATTCGATGATTGTTTAAATGGATATTGCCTTTTACAAAAAGTATTGCAGGTGAAACAGATAAAGCCTTGAGCTTTTCTGGAAATTCACTGGAGTAAAATGGCAAAACGCGGATGCTGTTTTTTTGAAGAAATTCCCACTCTTTGTCGATTGTCTTTCTTTCAACCTGAATGAATTCTTTGATTCGGTTTGCTAGCGTTTCCCCGATTCCGGGTGTACGAGCCAAATTTTTTACAGAAGCTTTAAAAATTCCTACTGCTGTCTTGTGATACGAAATAAGTGTTTTCGAGAGTGTATTACCAATGCCCGGCACCAGCTGCAAGGCTAAAAAGTGGTAAAGTTCCTCTTCGCTTAGTGTCATACGTGGTTGCGATTGATCAGGGTAGAAGTTGCCTGAGTCGTAGGCGTAAGCACAATATCGTGAATGCACACATGCTGGGGCTGATGAATTACAAAGGCGATGCATTCGGCTATATCTTCGGCAGTAAGCGGTTGTATGCCGTGATACACAGCCTTGGCTCTATCCAAATTTCCTTCAAAGCGAACAATGGAAAACTCCGTCTCGGCTAAGCCTGGAGAAATCTGACTGACGCGTATGCCAAATTTGAACAGATCTTGTCGCATTCCTTTGGTAATGGCCTCAACAGCATGCTTCGTTGCACAGTACACATGGCCTCCGGGGTACACCTCTTTTCCGGCTAAGGAACCAATATTGACGATATGCCCTCTACCAGCCTCTACCATGTAGGCAGCAGCTGCCCTGCCCATGTACAACAGGCCTTTGATGTTTGTGTCGATCATCTGATTCCAGTGATCGGGATTTGCCTGATCAAATCGATCCAAGCCAAGGGCCAATCCGGCGTTGTTGACTAGTACGTCTGGGGCACCAAGCAGTTCAAAAGCCCTTTTCGTTTGCCTGTTTACCTCCTGAGCATCGCGCACATCGAGTACAAAAACTTCTGTTATTGATCCCAACGCTTTACATTGCCGGGCTATATATTCGAGTTTCTCATTTCTACGAGCAAAAAGGGCTAAAGTATGGCCTTCTTTTGCCATCCTAAGGGCAGTGGCAGCACCAAAACCTGCACTTGCGCCGGTAATCCAAATAATTTTTTTACTCATACGATTAAATCACTCCCAATTCTTCAAAATAGTGAATTACGGCCTCCTTCATAAGCCAGCTCTGTTCACCAGGCTTTAGGTATGGTAAGGACTGAATGAGCCTGTAGTGTGGCCAACCGTCGGCATCTATACCTTCAAACGCATAATAACCATAAGGCTCCAAGACTCTGCAAATGGCTATGTGCATTAGATTTATCTTTTCGTCTTTTTTAAACTTTTGGTATCCTTTGCCGAGCTCTTGTACCCCGATTAAAAAGAGAATACCGTCTAAATCAATATCTTCACCCTGACTAAAGGTATGGCTGAGTTCCTTGACCAGTCGGTTCCATTTTTCGCGCATTACATCACGGTCTGTCATATTTGTACAAAAATACTTACGTGCATCCTTTAATTCCACAAAACTATGTGTCTAAAATGCTTTTTGAATGGTTAATACCATTGATTGGGTATAGGCCCGAATGGCAGGTAGAAGGGAAGCTATTATTCCTGTTATCAGGGCCAAAAGCATCAAAAAAGCATCATCAGCCGATAAACCATATTCAAAACTGTACCGGAAGGCATTGACAGCATAATCGCTTAGCAACTTTTGACCTATTTTGGCTAAAGCAACTCCTAAAAATCCACCCACAAGGGAGATAATTAGTCCTTCACTCAATATCAAACCGAAAATTCCAATGGGTCGATAACCTAAAACTCTTAAAAGCGACAACTCATGTACTCGACTGCTAAGTGACTGAAATAGAGAAAATACTAAACTGACTACAGAGAGAGCAATCAGCACCAAAGCAATCCAATTAACAATTTCAACTCCAATACCTATTAGATTGAATACTCTGTTGATTTCAATAGCCGGCAGAGCTGCCTGCATGCTGCTGTTTTGATTGATAAGCCTGGGCAAAGAAAAGTTTGCCATTGGTCCAGTGAATTTTATGAGAGCCAAAGTGATTTCTTTAAGCTCATCTTCTTCTGCATGGTCGTTTGAATGCTCCTGATGTACCTCCCACACACTTTCAAGGGAAGTAAAAATCAACTGATCAGCTACTGTACCAGTATTTTTAAATATTCCGACAATTTTGTAAGGATGATGATGGGCATCGTCGCTGCCAGCAGCTAACCCATGTGTGCCCTCGATTTTTTGATTTAAAGAAAGATTTAACTCCTTTGCCAGGCGTTCACTGATGATGGCTTGCAAAGGCTTTTTAAAGGGTTTTCCCTGAAGAATTTTTAAATCGTAATGAGCATAAATGGTGCTGTCGGTGCCTACAATTCGGTAGCCCTGATAATTGTCGCCAAGACTTATAGGAATGAGTTCTTTGACCCATTGATTTTTACGAAGTTCTTGAACTTCATGGAGGGGAATATTGCCTGTAGGCGCATCGATGTGGTATATACCACATAAGACCAATTGTAGTGGGCTGCCTTTTGCTCCTACGATCATATCTACGCCCCGCAAATTGCCTTGGAACTGGGCTTCAACATTCGAGGCGAAAAAATGCATTAATCCGATCATTCCAATTCCAAACGCCATGAGAAGCACGGAGATAAAGCTGCGAGTCGGCGAATCGAGTATGTTAAACAGTGCAAGCTTTAAATTTTTCATATTAATTCAATTCTTCTTATTGCGAAATGTGATATACAGCGTCATCGCTATTTACAATTCTTCGATCGTGTGTTACAACAATGAGTGAAGCATTCTGTTGGCGAGCTGTACTTTTTAATAAATCAATTACTTCAAGGGCGTTGTGGTCGTCGAGTGCTGAGGTTGGCTCATCTGCTAATACGAGTTTTGGCCTGTTTACCAAAGCGCGGGCTATTGAGGCTCTTTGCTGCTCTCCTTGACTGAGCTGATGAGGTTTTTTGTGCTTATTTTCTAAAATTCCAAGCTTTTTGAGCAAAAATTCAGCATGTGCAGCATCAAAAGAAACTCCAGCTGCATAGGCTGCCCATTTTAAATTTTCCAAAATGCTCACTGACCTCAAAAACACATTTTTTTGAAAAACAATACCAATATGTCTGCCTCTGAATACATCGCGCTTAGAGGGTGATAACTGCTGGAGTAAAGTGCCATTAATTGCAATTTCACCACTTACAGGTGTTAAAAATCCTGCCAATAAATTTAGCAGGGTAGACTTACCTGAACCTGACCTGCCCAATACAAATAAAACATCTCCTTGATTGAGCGTAATATCGCTGTAAGAAAAGACAACATCTTTTTGATACGAAAATTTGAGTGAACGCGTCTCTACTACTAAAGTCATTTCACGTACTTTTCGAACAGCCGAATTTAAGGCTGACCGACGATAAACTTCAAAGCGTGCGTCTCTCCGGGTGAAGAAGAAAGATACAAGATATACATTCCGGGAGCCAACGTCGATGTATTGAGCTGATATTGACTGTTTATCCAAGTTGATTCTCCCCGAAGTACATTTCTGCCATCTACAGTATAGATGGCATATTTTAGTTTACCTTCTTGCGAGGTCTTATTTCGAATGATTAAAAAATCTGATGCCGGATTGGGAAAGAGCGCGTAAGTAGATGATGTGGCTACCTCGTTTTCATTGGGCAATCCGATGTTTGAAGGAGCTTTTCCTTTAAAGAAATGCATGCCTCCTGAAGCATTGCCAAGAATCATTTCAGGCCAGCCATCGTTGTCAAAATCGTATAAAGCAGCAGCATTTAATTGACCCTCCACAATTTTCTGCCCATAGTCGTATAGTGATGGTAAAAGTGTAAAGCGCATATCAGGCCTAATGTTGGAGGCTGCCTGATAAGGCATCTCGCATCCATTGGCGAAAATGGTATTGAAGCCCTGAATGTTGCCATATGCATTGGCCTGATAGCCAGCATCGTGACCTGTAAGCACAATGTCTTGATTGGGAATATTTTGCGAAAAACAGATCTCGATCACCAGATTTGATGTTCCATCCCATAAGAAGGAGTTGGTAAGCTGTATGTTATTCCAACCTTGAGAAAGAATGAGCATTTGGTTAAACACTTCTCTAAACCCTAATGTATCGAACTGATTTAGAGCATTAAGAGAAGTGTTTTTCATTCGAATGCTGATACCTTGGCTTATGTAAAAATTTCCTGAAGACGTTACATTAAAACCAATATGAGTGATTCGGCCTGCCACCAGACCATTAGCCTTCAGGTCTGATGCTCGGTAGAGAATTTGGTTCCTGCCAGTTCGACGGCTTGTACCAAATGGAGTTACATCTGCATTTGACAGTGTGTGTGTGGATGTTCCTATGGTTTGAGTGATTTGTTCGGGTTTTTGAGAGATGAGACTTAGGCTGTCATACATGTAAATGCCTTGACTTAAGCTACCCACGGCCAGGAGTTTCTTACCCTGATGTACGAAGTGCCGTGGCATAGCATATCCTTGAAAGTCAAACTGTCCTCGCGTATCAACCCCCCCAAATCGAGCATTAACCAAAGTAAACAGAGGAGCAGTAGCTGTGCCTGTATTGCGGTAGTAAAGGAGATAACCCGTACGATTTCCAACCAGCAAATCAAGCAATCCATCGCCGTCTACATCCACTAATTCGGGAGCTGCCCACTGCCCTGCTTGTATGCCGGCATAATTATTTACAGGAGCAGCCCATTGAGGATTGGTGGCAGATCCGGTGTTTTGGAAATAAGAAAGTGTTCCATTGGCTAATCCGACGATTAAATCCAAATCGCCATCTCCATCCAAATCGCCTAGCGCAGGATACACATTTGCTGAATTAAGCTGCCAAGTATTCGCCAGATTCGTATCGCTTAGCACATAAGCAGGCATGCTACCGCTGCTTATATTTTTGAAAAAATACAATCTGCCCCTGTATACCGAGCTATCTACCTCATGCCCATGATGACCAACGATTAAATCTGGTTTACCGTCACCATCCAAATCTTTAATAAGTGGGTATGCGCAATATTCGAGATTGATTGTTTGATCTTGTAAAAAAGATTTTGTTTGAAGCTGAAACTGGGCGCCGGGTCCGGTGGCCACATTTTTTAGATACCACACACTGTTTTTCATCTTCCCGTTGAATTGTCGTGGACTGACAATTAAATCGCGTTTTCCGTCTTTGTCGATGTCTATGAAGACAGGTGAAGGACTGTACGGCAGCACAATAGGTGAATTTGATGGAAAAGCGGTATCTTGTGATGTCATCCACGCGTCCACATTATTAGCACCGGTATTAAAAACCGCCGTGAGCGTGGGATAGTCTTCTTCGCTCATAAGCATATCGAGTCGGCCATTGCCTGAGAGGTCAAATACTGCTGCGTTTACTGCACCGAGATGCTGTACCTTTTCCGGGATAATTACATTGTCGTAAAGTGAGTTGATACTGCATGTCATTAGCTTCAGAGCCAGAAACAAATCGCTTTTCACAAAACCTCCCCAGCACAATTTCACTTGCTGAAAATGTGTGGTACAGGGCTGAACGGCTGTATGCAGTTCAAAACGATCCTCAAAAACGCTTTGATTGATGATGTCTAAGCGATTGTCCCCATCAATGTCGGCTATTACAGGTATAGACAGTGGGTTATTAAAAATTGTAGAACTTATGGTGCCAAACTGGGAAAAGAGGAAGTCTCCGTTGGGATTTTTTGTGAACTGTAAATTGCCATTTGAGCTGGTATTCAGATAGAGTAGAATACCGGCAAACATGTTTCCCGTAAATAGATCTTTTTTTCCATCGCAATTGATGTCAGCAGTTATGATAAAACCACGCAATTCAGGAATCTTTTTGCTGATTTCGTAATTGTACTCAAAGGTATAATTGCCGGCCATCCCCTTTCTAAGGAAAACCATTGGCCTATTGCCCATTCGATCAAGCGCTAAAAGATCTTCCATTCCATCGAAGTCGAGGTCAATTTCGGCAAAGTGCATATGGCTCATACCTCCAATCCATGGTTGAGTCAAAACATTACCAGAAATCTGTACCGGAATGTTCTTATAGAATTCAAAATCGACTTGACCCAATGAAATATTTATAGCAGTTAGGAAAAGCAAAATGCCTGATCGACCACGCATCGTTATAAAATCTTAAAAGTGCATGAATATACGAATTAATGAGAAGTGTAATCTGTGACCTGTAACCACCGATTATAGAAATCCGATAATCTTGGCTCAAAGATCTATAGGTTCCTGAAATCTTATATTTATAGCATTTTGCTTCACATTTCTCATAATTTCTAAAGGAGCTTTTTGTAAAATTAACCTATTGTAGTAGCAATATTTTCTAAAAATTTATAATCTCAAATTATCATTTTTTACTTAAAAATTTATTTTTATCTGTTTTTTGAATGACTCATTAAGATATAGCCTCCGAATAAGAGCATTTTATGCACAAAGTTTTAAAAAAATTTTAAGAAAATCAAAACGCTTTACTTTTGGAAAAGTAAAAACGCAAAAAACCATGAAAGACACCTCTTTAAACATATTTGATCTTCCTCTGGAAGAATGCAGCAGAAAGCCACTGACCGGCTTTTTTAGAAACGGATGCTGCGACACTGGTCCCGAAGATGTAGGTTGCCACACAGTATGTGCGGTGATGACTGAGGAGTTTTTACTATTTTCCAGAAGAATGGGCAATGATTTAATCACACCTCGTCCGGAGTACGATTTTCCGGGACTAAAAGCCGGCGACAGGTGGTGCCTTTGTGCCTTGCGCTGGAAGGAAGCCTATGACGCAGGATGCGCACCTTATATTATACCCGAAGCCACCCACAAAGCAGCACTGCGCTACATCGACATCGACATTTTAATCCAATTCGCTTTGAAAAACAATACTTTAGATACAAATGGCTAAAAGTGTAGAGAATACACTTGCGATGTAAAAACTTTTTTACTTTAGGCCCCTGAAAAAAATGTTAAAGCTCTGTTTATGGCTCGTAAAGAGAAACCTCTTCTTTCTTTTTGGCAAATCTGGAATTTGAGTTTTGGCTTTTTAGGCGTTCAGATAGGTTATTCCCTTCAAAACGCTAACACGAGTCGAATTTTATCAGCCGTGGGGGCCGATGTGCATCACTTGAGCTTGTTTTGGCTGGCGGCTCCCGTTGCCGGACTAATCGTACAGCCCATCGTAGGGCTTTCGAGCGATAAAACTTGGACGCGCTTTGGCCGCCGTATTCCTTTTATTCTGGGCGGAGCCATCGTATCGGCCATTGCCATGTTTTTTATGCCAAACAGTGAATACTACGCCCACCTGATGCCTCCTGTGATTTTTGGAGCCTTTATGCTGCTGCTCATGGATACTTCATTTAACGTAACCATGCAGCCTTTCAGAGCCTTAGTGAGTGACATGGTGCCCGATCGGCAGCGCAACCTGGGCTACAGCATTCAGAGTTTTCTGATCAATCTCGGTGCGGTGTTAGGTAGTGTATTGCCGGCTATTCTCACATTTATTGGCATAAGCAATACGCCAGGTGAGGGCGAAAAAGTAGCCGCTACCGTTATCTGGTCGTTTTACATCGGAGGAGCCACTCTTTTTCTCACAGTGATTTGGACTGCAATCAACACCCGTGAATACCCACCAAAAGAATATGCAGAGTACAACGATATCGAAGACGATAAACCGCGCAGAAACTTTCTCAAACTTTTGACCGATGTGCCAAAAATAATGTATCAACTGGCAGTTACCCAATTTTTGAGCTGGTTTTCGCTCTTTCTCATGTGGGTATACACTACCCAAGCCTTAGCTGAAAACATTTGGAATACGACGGATGCACAATCAAAAGAATTTAATGACGCAGGCAACTGGACAGGAATTCTCTTCGCAGCCTACAGCGTATTTGCTGCCCTGTATAGTCTTCTTATGCCTAAGCTCGCTGATAAATACGGAAGAAAGACCGTTTATGCTCTTTCGCTGATTGCGGGTGGCATCGGCTTAATTAGCATCTTACTGATTAAAAATCAATATTTATTGCTGGTGCCTATGATAGGCATAGGTGTAGCATGGGCTGCCATTCTAGCTATGCCATATGCGCTGCTTTCATCCAGATTGCCCGCTCAAGACACTGGTGTATATATGGGTCTATTTAATGCGACCATCACCATACCGCAGATTGTAGCCGGTCTTACAGGCGGATTATTGCTTAGCCTGGCTGGCGGTGAGGCTGTGTGGATGCTGGTGTTTTCTGGAATGTCGATGACGTTGGCAGGTATCGTAGCACCTTTTGTGATTAAAGACGTATAAAATATCTTAATCCTTATCTTAAAATAAAAATTTGTGACAAAACTTTATTCGCTTTTAATTATTTAAAGGAAGGCTTGTAAATATCATCCCTTTTATTAATGCTGGAGCTTATTGAGTTATGTATTTTTTCAATTAAGCATAAGAGATTTTAAATCCTCAAAAGCCAGGCATCTGGATAAGAAGACTTAATGTTTGCAATATCAGCTTTTGCTTCTCGGAGCGTGGCATAGGTTTTCACTGCTATTCTGAAATAAGGCGTTCCCGGAATTTTAACAATCTCAAATTCAGAGCGCCCAGCTACAAATAGTTTCGCATTTTCTTCGCTTGTAAAAGATGCGACAATCAATTTCCAACCTTGTCCGGCCGATTTTGACACGGCTGAAGATATGCCTTGAGCAGTTGATAACTGGCTGTAAGAAGTATTTCCATTATTGGCTGATGCATCTTTAAAATAATCTCTTCCGCGCACGAAAGCACCACTACGCGTAAGTACTACCAAACGGTCGATAAAGGCTTTTTGCGAAACATAGGGTTTTTCTGATTCTACAGGTGTATCTGATGGTTTTTCTTTTGGTGTTTGCAGGGTTGGCATAGTTCGCTGCTCTTTTGCAGTAGTCGTTTGTGCAGGTTTTTCTTCCGCTTTAGGTGTCTCTCTTAAAGGCTTTTCTGTATTACTAGGCGATCGAGCCGGCTTTTTATCAGTTACTTCCGAGCTTGATTTAATATCTTTTTCTTTTGTGCTTTCTTCAGCAGTATTCTGTTTTAATTTTTCTTCACTTCTGGTAGTAGGAAGTGCCTGTTGGTTGTCTTCGAAAGTGATTTGTTCGCTTGTTGGAGTTACTTCAGCTTTTGTTTCTTGATATAGCAGTGCTTGCATTTTTCTCAGTCCGTAGGGCAAAGGCGATGGAGTGAGGTCAATCTTCAATTTTTTATCTGCAAGTTCGGCTTGAATATTTTTAACCTCCGGAATGTACCCTCCAGATCTCCTTCTTGAAGCTCTTTTTGGCAGTGGTCGCAAAGTAGATCGGTCTATTCTGTCTTTTCTGAAATAGTAATCGTGCAATATTTTTCGAACCAAAGGCTGATAATACTCCCAAAAGAATTTTCGGCGATCGTTGTAATCCTGGTTGTTGTAAAACAACTTGCGTATGTAGGTAATGCCTTTGAAATAAGCAGTAAGAAATCCAAATGGGTTGTCGCTGTAGTCGCCACAGAAGTAGAAGCGCAAACCCTCAGCAGTGTCACCGATTACAGCCGGATAAATCTTTGGAATTCGATAGTACATCAGAAAGCTGTCGCCCCGTTCATTCGGATGTACCCTGTAGTTGGCAATCACGTTTTCTTCAGCGTATGGAATGACTACGTCTTGCCAGAAGGGATATCTCAAATACTCAGGTAGGCCGTAGTATTGAGCGTATGCTCTTTTTGTATTGATTACTGGAACTTCTGAAATGAGGTCGTCTTTTTTTGTCAATACAAATACTATCCCGTTCTCATTCACATAGGCCAAACCAGGTCCCTTGTAATCCCATGGCCTGTCCTGAGATTCGTTGTGCAAGCGAATCATCCATTTGGGAATATCAGGGTTTTTTGCCGTGTCTAATTCGTCGTAATATCTTAACGTCCAACCTGTATATCGAAACTGAAAGAGGTCTTCCAATGCTTTGCGCACATCATATGGAGTGGGAGAGGCTACAAGGTTAAACTCACCGATAAGGAGCTTACGCTGCTGAAACATTTTTTCCATTACAGTAACCTCCGAAAAGTTTGCTCCGCCATAAATAAGCGTTGAACGTTCGTTGATACTGCCTTTCAGATACCATTCATTCGAATAAACGCCATATGCATCGGTGTAATAAAACGCGTCGTAATATTCTGCAATACTGTCGAGTTGCTCGTCAGAGTAAAGGCTAAGGTCTCTCACTTTGAACTGTGGTCTGTTTACGGGAAAAAATCCCCAGTAGTCCTCTGATTTGATGTATCTGTTTTTGTCAGGCTTAACAAAACGGTTGTAATTGAGTACCCACATCAAACTCAAGTGTTCGTCGTATGTGGTGCGTGAAACTGTTTTGTCCATTATAAAAATTCGAATGGGCTTTTTAGGCCAGAAATACCAGATAAGGAAACTCCACAATGGTGTGAAAATCAATAGTATGACGATTATCTTCCTAACTAGATACTTAGTTCTTTTTGGTTTTTTTTGAGTAGAATCGGCTGGCTGAGTTTGAGCAGTACTCACTATTTTCTTGTATTTATGACTAAAATACCTTTAGTTTAGTGAGAAAATAAACCATTTTTTTTAAATTTATCAATAAATGAATGTTGATAATCAGGCATGTAACACCTGAACTCTTTTGTGTTGTATTACAAAGTTTTCAACAAAAACGCAGTGATTTTTTCTTTCAAAAAATAATCTTGTTAATAACTCTTAAAATATTGAACTTAAAACTATTTAGTAAGCTTTTTAATGATACACATTCATATTTTTCTGAATATTATTTGAATTTGCTTTTAATTTTTGCTAAAATTTTGAGTTTAAAGTTTCAAATGCTTTATTCGCACTGGCGGTTGAGATTATGAAAAGTATTTATTCAATTTTTGTTTTTCTAGTTTCGCTTTTTTCAATGGCACAACCTAAAGATCGATATTGGGTTGAGTTTGCCTATAAAGGCACGTCCTTCGATCCTTTTACCTATTTTGACCCTAAAGCCATTGAACGAAGACTCATAAACAATGTACCATTATGCGACAGTTCAGACTTTCCGGTTAACGAGCTTTTTTTAAAATATCTAACTTCTTGTAATGCAGAGGTTATATATGCCTCGCGCTGGCTAAATGCAGCCTACATCATTGCTGATGATTATTCCATAAATCACATACAACAATTTACGTTTGTAAAATCGGTAAATAAAGTAGAAAGCCGGTTGGTCATCAGTTCCCTACCCTCTGTAACATCCGACGATGAAACTTTACAAGAATTGGCAGAACGGCAGATCGCCTTGATGAAAGGACAGCTTTTCGCCGAAAAAGGCATCACGGGAAAAGGCGTGCGAATAGCCATTTTTGATGGTGGATTTCCTAACGTCGATCGCCATCCGGCCTTTGAACACATCCGCAGCCAAAATCGAATTCTTGCTACCTTCGATTTCACCAAAAAGAATCAACACGCTTACCGAGGTAATAGTCATGGACTTTCGACTTTTTCAAACATTGGAGGAAAATTCGGAAAACTTTTCATAGGGCTGGCACCCGATGCCGAGTTTCTACTGGCCATCACAGAGGTGAATCGAGAAATCTTAAAAGAAGAAGTGTGGTGGGTGGCAGCAGCTGAATGGGCAGATAAAATGGGCGCTCAAATTATCAACAGCAGCCTCGGCTACACCGTACCGAGATACTCACCAGAACAAATGAATGGAAGACACACAATGGTGTCGAGAGCTGCAAACATGGCTGTGGCAAAAGGAATCCTGGTTATCAATTCAGCAGGCAACGAGGGCGATGATCTTGACTGGCAAATTATAGGTGCCCCGGCAGATGCCGACAGCGTGCTCTCGGTAGGAGGTGTAAATCCCTACACTGGATTGAAAATCGGCTTTTCATCTTTTGGCCCAACAGCCGAAAGAAAACTCAAACCCAATGTGGCAGCCAGTGGCACAACGGTGGCTGCAAAGGGAATTGATAGATATGGAGATGTAAGTGGCACATCATTTTCAGCGCCCTTGATCACAGGCTTTGCAGCGTGTGTTATGCAGTTGTATCCCGGATTAAAAGCAATGGAATACTTCGACAAAATTCAAAAATCTTCACATCTCTACCCCTACTTCGACTACGCTCATGGGTATGGCGTACCCCAGGCAGATTTTTTCTTCACTGGTAAAAAAGAAAGAAGCACCTTTACGGCTGCAATTGTTCGAACTTCTATGTTAAACCCAGTAAATCCATTCGACAAGAAGAGCAATTTAGTAAATAAAAAATCTTCAATACTAGAAATAAAAATTTCACTCGAAGAAGAACACAGCAACAATTCTAATTTTAAAGCTTTTGACTATTTCTACTACCACATTGCCAATGAAAAAAACGAATTATTGGACTATGAGGTACTCATACCGATAAAGGAATTTTCAATTCCTATTTCTCATCCGGATGCCGTAATTTTCAGAGCTTTTTATCAGGACCAATTCATTGAATTAAATTTAAAAAGCCAATGAAAAATTTATTAAAGCTTAGTTTGATCGTATTAGTGTGCTTTAATGCATCTGGTCAAACTACTGTTTTGAAAAAACCAAAAAGCGTTTTAGACGAAAATTATACCTACGGAAAAAATCGAAAACATTACGTGCATACTGGATTTTCCTATTTACCAGGTATATCAGCTACTACCCTTCCGAACTTAGAATTCAGACCTTTTTCCTCAAGTTTATTCCAATTTTTTGCACTATATAAATACAAAATCAACAACACATTTTCATTAACTTCAGAACTAAGCTTTGGCGGTATAGAACTTACCTATAAATTCAAGGATTCGATACCTCAATATTCTCTTTTTACGACTCAAAAAGAAGATAAAATTAACAGAGGTGAAATCGAACTTCGGCAAAATATTCGCATCAGATACTCAGGTGCCCAAAGCAAAATTGGTAATTTCGTAGAAATTGGTGTCTTAGGAGGTTTTGCCACGTCTAATCACTACACACATACGGGCGTTACAGCTCTAAATCAAAAAACAGAGATAAATTTTATCAATAGTCCCGTACAATTGACCGACGGAAACTTGTATTCCTTCAATCGATGGTATTATGGCTTTTCTGCCCGATTGGGCTTTAATCGATTTTCCATTCCTTTTCGGTATATAAATATTGGTGATGTTAAATACATGGTTGCAGGCATTGAGATTTCATTTTTTTAATCCCTAAAAAAATTTTATGCAAGAAATAGACATTAAAAAAAGATTTCCTGAATTTGAAAACGAGCTTATAAAAGAAATGCTCGAACACGCCATCATACGCGAATTTATGGCGGGTGATTACATTATACAGTCAGGTCAATATTTCAAACAATCAATGCTCGTGTATGAAGGCACAGTAAAGCTATATCGTGAAGGCAATGAAGGTAACGAATTTTACCTCTATCATATCAAAGCTGGTGAACCCTGCGCCCTTAGTATGAGCTGTGCTATCAGACAAGAGCGCAGTGAGGTGATTGCCAAGGCTGTAACTGACTGCACACTCATCTTTATACCAGCTACCCTTACCGAAAAATGGATGACTACTTACCCCGGCTGGAACCGCTTTGTGCTCGATAGCTACAGAAAGCGCTTCGAAGAAATGCTCGAAACTATTGATCAAATATCCTTTAGAGCGCTGGATGAGCGCCTGGAATTCTATCTGAAGCGCCAACTAGAAATATATGGTTCTAATGTCATAAACATTTCTCATCAGCAAATAGCCGACGAACTAAACTCCTCAAGAGAGGTCATATCTCGCCTTCTTAAAAAAATGGAACAGCGCGGTTGGCTTGAACTTCACAGAAACCAGATTGTTTTATTGCCAAAATTTAAGTAATTGTTATTTTTACTTTTCTAAAATTCTAACTGCTATGAAGAAAATTTATACGCTTAGCACAGCTTTCTTTCTGGTTTTAACGCTTAATGGCCAGAGGTACCTAAACGAGGTTTTCACACAACTTGACTCCATAAAAGATGTACAATATGGGCAAGGTTTAGCCTGGAACAACGACACAGTAAAACTTTATGTCGATATCTTCAAGCCGGCAAATGATTCTGCAACGAACAGACCCCTCATTATCCTCGCTCACGGAGGCTCTTTCATAGCCGGAAATCGACAAGATGAATTTATTACCGACTTGTGCAGGCGTTTTGCCCGCCGTGGCTATGTTACAGCCTCCATTTCCTATCGATTGGGTGTCAATCAACAAAACTTTCTGAATATTTCTGAAGAATTTATCATGGCTGCCATCAGAGGCACACAAGACTTCAATGCCGCTGTGCGGTTCTTTAAGAAATCAGCCACTCAAGGCAACCCTTACGGAATTGACACAAACCGCGTGGTGGCAGGTGGCTATTCTGCTGGTAGCATAGCTGCGCTGCACTCTGTGTATTTGCGCGATACCAACGTAGTAACTCAACAAGTGCGATCACTCATTAAATTACTAGGAGGTGTTGAGGGAAACAGCGGAAATCCCGGCTTCAGCTCAAGATCACATCTGGTAGTGAATATCGCAGGTGCTGTGCTCGATACACAAATAATACTTCAGCAGCACGTAAGGCCCATTGTGAGTTTCCATGGCACAGCCGATAACACGGTGAAATTTGGAAGAGGCTTTGTACAAGTGAATGGTTTCAACATTTTGCAGCTCGATGGGTCAAGTCTGATAGATGTGCGCGTAAAAAATCTCGGTTCTGCAAGTTCTCTGTTTGCTTTTCAGAACGTAGATCACGACCTGCCCTACAACACCACAAGAAGAAATACCATTGTAACCGAGATGGCAAATTTCCTCTTCGCCTGGCTGAATGGAACTCTCGGGCAAAAAACATTTACCGATCTACGAGTGGCCTATTATCCCAACCCTGCTCGCGAGGTATTGAACATTACGCTTGAGAAGTCAGCTCTGGTAAAATTTTACTCCATCAATGGCCAACTTCTCAGGGAGATCTCTTGTACCGAAGGCGATAATGCCATCAATGTAGCTGACCTCCCAAGAGGCATGGTGATAATAAGCATTCACGATGGTGTAAATACCGTAACAAACAAGTTGCTTTTACAATAATTTAACAGGCAACTGAAAACGAATTTTCTTTAGTTTTGCAGCCCTTATTGAAGCTCACCTATAGGGGAGCATAATGGGTCCGGTAGCTCAGCTGGATAGAGCAACTGCCTTCTAAGCAGTAGGTCAAAGGTTCGAATCCTTTCCGGATCACTTAAAATTAACCTTGAAAGCTGCATCTTTAAGATGCAGCTTTTTTTTATTGTTTTCAAAAACTATTTAATTCCAAGAAATTTTCTATTGTGGGTGATAGTTAAATTTTTCCAAATCTTTTTCTTTTTAAATTGAAATTACGGCTTTTAAAGAAAAAAACCCGGTCAGAGCCGGGTTAAAATTGTTAAAGTCTAATTTTATTTCATCGCTTCCTGGTATCTGCGACTTACTTCAGGCCAATTTACCACATTCCAGAAGGCTGCGATGTACTCAGGCCTGCGGTTTTGATACTTTAAGTAGTAGGCGTGTTCCCAAACATCGAGACCCAGAATGGGAGTACCTTTTTGTTCAGCAACATCCATAAGTGGGTTATCTTGGTTAGGAGTGCTAGTTATGAAAAGCTTTTTGTCAGGACCTACGCAGAGCCATGCCCATCCGGAGCCGAAACGGGAAGCCGCAGCCTTGTTAAACTCTTCTTTCATCTTGTCGAAAGAGCCAAAGGTTTTGTCAATAGCAGCAGCGAGCTCACCTGTGGGTACACCTCCTCCGTTTGGCGACATAATTAGCCAAAACATGGAATGGTTGTAGTGACCACCGCCATTATTGCGCACGGCTACAGGCAGCTTACTTACGATAGCCATGAGCTCTTCGATGGTTTTATTCTCATACTCTGTGCCCTGAATGGCGGCATTCAGATTGTTAACATATGCCGCATGATGCTTGCCATGATGAATTTCCATAGTCATGGCATCGATGTGCGGTTCTAAAGCCGCTTTGTCATAAGGCAAGTTAGGAAGTGTAAAAGCCATTTTTCTTGGTTTTATTGATTAAAAATCGAAACAAAGGTAAAATTCAAAAAGTTTAGCTACGGATTGATTCTGTCAATCACTTATCGATGACTCAGTTTCTGTACTTTAAAAGATTAAGCAAGTATTGACCATATCCACTTTTTAAGAGAGGAGCTGCTGCAGCCTCTAACTGCTCATCGGTGATAAATCCTTTACGCCAGGCAATCTCTTCGATGCATCCGATTTTTAATCCCTGTCGCTCTTCGATTACTTGTACAAATTGCCCAGCCTGCATAAGAGAGGTAAATGTACCCGTATCGAGCCAGGCTGTACCGCGCTCGAGCTTTCGCACTTCCAGGCGACCTTGACGAAGGTATTCGTTGTTTACATCGGTAATTTCATACTCACCTCGCGCACTTGGTTTAATCTCAGATGCAATTTTTACTACATCGTTGTCGTAAAAATACAGCCCGGGTACAGCATAGTTCGACTTTGGGCGCTTGGGCTTTTCTTCAATAGAAATAACTCGGTTGTTTTCATCAAATTCTACCACGCCATAACGCTCCGGGTCGCTTACGTGATAAGCGAATACGATACCACCTTTGGGATTTTCGCAAGTTGCCAACAGCCGGCCCATGCCCTGTCCATAAAAAATGTTGTCGCCCAACACGAGAGCTGCACTATCGCTTCCGATAAAATCTTTTCCTAACACAAAAGCCTGCGCAAGCCCGTTGGGTTCGTGTTGAACAGTGTATTGAAAGTTACAACCTATGCGGCTACCATCGCCCAGTAGCCGATGAAAAAGAGGAGCATCGTGCGGAGTGGTGATGATCAATATATCGCGAATACCTGCCAGGAGTAAAGTCGATAGCGGATAATACACCATTGGTTTATCATACACAGGCATTAGTTGCTTACTAATGGCTAAGGTGAGTGGGTGAAGTCGCGTACCACTGCCGCCGGCTAAAACAATTCCTTTCATGCAATTTTTTATTTACGATGTGAAAGTAGTGTGAAAGTAAGAAAATCGCACAAAAGAATCCATGCCAAATGCGAAGAATTTTACATATCAGAATTTCACTTTGCATTAATCATCGCGTTAGTATATTTGCAGCCACTTAAATAAATGGGGAATTAGCTCAGCTGGCTAGAGCGCTACAATGGCATTGTAGAGGTCATCGGTTCGACTCCGATATTCTCCACGCAGCTTAGTAAACCCACCATCATACGGTGGGTTTTTTTATTTCCTGCTGCATTTTTAATTTATACCAACAAGCTTTTTTAACCTTTTGCAAGGAGAAATACTGTAATAAATCTTTTAAGTTAATCGCTCATTTATAGTCAATTATTAATTTCAATAAATACCCCGCAATCACAAAATTTTGGTTGACAGACATACGATTTTGTTTTACTGAGGAGTTAATCGATTGACGGTATTTATATATTGAAAAAGAGTTATTCGAGTGAACTAATTTTACCCCAAAAATTTGCTTTTAGCGTGAAAAAAGCCATTTCCAGAATACTTGGAATCATCCTGGCCCTTAGTTCAGGTGAAGTAAAGAGCCAACTTACGGAAATTCAACGTTCGCCAGAGGCTGACTTTCAAACCGGAATATTTTACATCCAACAAAACATGTACGGCGCTGCCCGTGATGTTTTCACACGACTTTTGGCTGATAATAAGAATCTTACGGCAGATCAGCGGCTCAATGCTGAGTATTATCTCGCCATTGCAGCCGTACAGATGCTACACCCCGATGGGGAGTTTTTGTTAGAAAAATTCATTCAAGACTATGAAACCAGTGCTAAGGCAAATGAAGCAAGGCTGTATATGGCTGATTTTCTCTTCAAAAACCGGCAATACAGGCGCGCAGTAAAGTATTACCAGCAAGCTGACTGGACACTGATGAATTCTGCTGAACGGGCAAAAATTCAATTTCAGTACGGTTATTCCCTCTTTTCAACCGACGACCTCGACGGAGCTGAAAAGCAATTTGCTGCTGTGAAAGATGGCAAGTCGCAGTATGCAGCTCCTGCCTTGTATTACTACGCCTACATCTGCTACATGAAAGAGCGATACGATGAGGCTTTGGTAAACTTCGAAAAGCTGCGCAACGACAAGAATTTCGGTGGAATGGTACCCTATTACCTGGCCCATATTTACTATAAAAAAGGCGAGTACGACAAACTACTTACTGTAGGCAAAGAAATTTTGGAAGGCGATGAGCCAGCTCGGGCTTCAGAAATTGCCAAGTTAGTAGCTGATGCCTATTATCGACGCAAGGATTACAAAAATGCACTTGCATACTACACTAAATTTTTGGAAAAAGGAGGTAAGCCTTCACAAACAGATTATTACGAAATCGGCTACACATACTATCAACTCGGCAAATTCGGCGAGGCCGTGCAATTTTTCAATAAGATTACCAATGCCCGTGAAGAAATCGCCCAAAATGCCTATTACATGCTGGGTGATTGCTATCTGAAACTTGGCATGCGACAAGAAGCTGCAGGTGCCTTTAAAGCGGCTGCACAAAGCGATAAAAACCGCGAAGTACAAGAAGATGCTTTTTACAACTTTGTAAAAATCAATTATGCCGAGACATCACCATTTCAAAATCCGATTGAAGCCGCTGAAGAATTTTTAAAACTCTTTCCCCAAAGTCGTCATCGCAAAGAAATAAACCGACTGCTTGCAAGCCTGTACAGCAACAGCAGCGATTACGCGCGAGCAGCAATTGCCCTTGAGCAAGCGGGCCTCGATTCACCAGAAATGCGCGAAGCCTGGCAACGCGTACAATACTTCCTGGGTGTGCGCAGCTACACGAGCCGCCAATATGCACAGGCCATAACCCACTTCAAGCGCAGCCTCGAGCATCAATTAAATCCACGCTTTACAGCCCTGGCGTATTACTGGATGGGCGAAACTTACTATCAACTAATGGAGTACGATGCAGCCCTAAATGCTTTTAATCAATTTGCATCCACCCCTCAGGCATCGCTGTTAGCAGAATTTCCAAATCATTATTACAACAAAGCATACTGCTATCTCAAAAAACAACAATTTGCACAAGCAGCTACAGAATTTCGAAAGTTTTTGACCGAAAAGAACATCACATCTGCCCGCAGGCGCGATGCACTACTGCGTACCGGCGATGCGTATATGATGATCAACCAATTCGAACTCGCACAAGACTTCTACTCCCGGGCCGAAGCTGCTGGTGCTGATCCTGACTACACACGCTTTCAGAGAGCTCTGGCCTTGGGATTACTCAACAAAAACGAAGAAAAAATTCAAGTGCTCAGGAAGCTGATTGAGTCAAGCTCTAACGACAATACGCGTGCAGCTGCGCGTATGGAACTGGGAAATACGTGGCTACTAATAGACCGTTTTACAGAGGCTGCTGGAGCTTTTGACGAATTTATAAAGTTTCACCCACGACATCCGCAAGTACGCCGAGCCCTCATGAGTAAATCCCTTGCGCTGAAAAACGCACGACGCTTCGACGAAGCCCTTGCAATTCTTAAAAATCTTGTAGCTCAATATCCTGAATCGCCTGAAGCTGCTGAAGCCATCGGATTCGCACGGATTATCTATGCCGAAACCAATCGCATGGGCGAATACGTAGATTGGGTAGATCGCAACAAGCTCGGCAATATTTCGCGCGGCCAGCTCGATTCATCGCTTTACAACAACGCTTACGAGCTCTACAGCATGCAGCGTTGGCAAGAAGCTGCACAGGGCTTTGACGAGTACCTGCGCCGTTTTCCGGAGGGTATCTTCGTTCAACGTGCCGAAAACTTTATGGCTGATAGCTACTGGAGGCTCAATCGCCGTGCCGATGCCGTACAGATCTACGAACGTATAGCCGGCAAACCTAATCATGCCTACTTCGAAAATGCTTCAATGCGGGCGGCTAGCTTCTATTTCGATCAAAAAGATTGGCCGGCGGCTCGAAGGATGTATCGACAAATTGCTGACCTTAGTACTGCTCGCGAAAGCAATCGCCTCACTGCTGAAAACCAGCTATTGCGAATAGCTTACCAAATGGGCGACTGGAACGAATGCCAGAACTTGGCCGACCGCATTTTACAGCGCCATGATCTCGACCAGGCTTTAAACCAGGAGGCTACTTTTTACAGAGCAATAGCTTTATTCAATCGTCAGCAACACGCTCTTGCCGCAGCCGACTTTGAAACACTAGCGCGATCAGGTAGCGGTATTTACAAAGCGGAGAGCATGTATTATTTAGCATTAAACTACTTTAACCAGCAGCGCTACTCAGACTCAAAAAAACTTGTGTACGACCTCGTGGAGGCCTTTCCTGAAAACATTCAGCTGCGCGACCGAGCACTCATTTTACTGGCGCGAAACTTTATTGCTGAGCGTGACTACTTTCAGGCCGACTTTTCTCTGGATTTTGTAATCAAATCGAATTCATCGCCTGACCTTGTAAACGAAGCTCGTGCCCTGAAAAACGACATTAAAAACTTCACCCAGAAAAAATAATCTGCCGGTACATGAAAATTAAAGCTTTAACTATAATTGCACTAACTATCGGACATGTAATCGCTTTCGGTCAAAACGAAAATCTCGGGCAGATAAAACTCGAAGTAATCGGGTCTTATAAAGCCACCATCGAAGATGCCCAAAAGCTCAATGACCTGCCTCGCACTGAGGATACAGCACGCAGCCGGGTCCCGGTAAAATTTGAGATTAAACCCATCGTTTTACCTACCGATTATACCCCAGAGCCCTTAAAGCCGGCGCGTATCAGCAAGTCGGCCATAGAGCCGGTTCCGCGTACTTTCGTGCGTATAGGAGCAGGGCTATACTCCACACCGCTGGCCGAAGTCCGTTATGATAGCGATCGCTCCCGAAACAATGCCTTCGGCGCCGGGTTCAACCACTACTCTACCCGTACCGGTATTCGCAATATCGTATTTGACAACAATGGCCTGTCTACTACTTCCGGTTCGGTGTACTACAGACATTTTTTTACCAATTACAGCCTCGGAGCTTCCACAGACCTTGAGTACGACCGGGTAAAATACTATGGGCTGCCAAAACTTGCTTTACCGCCTGTTGATACGTTTAGTGCAGGTGATCCGGCAGTACAAAGCTATCTGATCTCAACTACACGGATAGATGCTACTCGTTTGGTGCCAGTCAGCGAGTTTGCCATGACTAATTTGGGATTTCGCTTTGACTTTCTGCGCGATCGATATGACATTGCCGAACTGCATGCAGCTCTTCCGATCGACTTTAAACTTAAGCGCACTGACAATCGCAATCTCAACCTTCGCCTTGCCTACGAACACATGCAGCACTACAATACTAAAAATGATTTAGCTATGGCCTTCAGTGCCAATGTGCTTCGGGTACGCCCTGCCATGAATTTTTCGAAAGGCGAATGGCAGTTTGACCTGGGACTCAATATGGTACTGAGCAGCTATGTTCGAAAAAATCTGATTTCTATCGATCCTAAGGATCCCGATGAAATGTACTTTTTTATCTTTCCTGAAGGCCGGTTCAAACTACCCGTGATTACTGATATTCTCGAATTCGACGGGATGCTCTCTTATGATTATCAGCTGAATACTTTGAGAACGCTTAGCCGTCAGTGGCTATTCACAAGTCCGGGTTTAGAGCTCGATTACACTCAAAAAGTGCATGCTCAAGTCGGAATGTCAGGTCTTATCTTTCCTGGAGCAAGTTATCACCTCAGTGCAGGGTACATTGACTGGCGCAACTTGCCGATCTTTTATCGCAGTCCTTTGTATTACACTACACCCCAAAACATTCAAGGTGTAGAAGTGCTCTACCTCGATGGCAATCAGGTACCACTTCAAGCCAAACTATCCATTAAACTTACCAAAAACATAGATGCTGAAGGTATTGTAAACTATAACCACTACGAAATGAAAGGAGGCCAGGCCTGGCACTTGCCGAACTGGCGAAATGAAATAAAGCTCAAATATTCTAATGGAAACTCTTTCGACCTTGGCCTCGATGTCTTCTTTATTGGAGAACGGATAGCCTTTGACCAGTCATTAAATCCCAATATTAGTGCCCGTTTAAAACCCTACACCGATGCTAATCTACACCTGAATTATCACTACAGCAAGCAGATGAGTTTTTTCCTAACTATAAACAATATGTTTTTTAATGCATATGAACACTACCTCGGCTATCCGGCTCAGCAGTTTCTTGCCATAGCAGGCGCAGTGTACAAACTTTAATTTCATCAATGACCACGAATTTGCAACCGATCGTTTCCCTTATTGACGCAGCTGTAGGACACGGTAATGAGCCGGTACTTGCCGGAATAAATCTTTCCCTCCATCCCGGCGAATTTGTTTATCTCATTGGCGAAACAGGTAGTGGTAAGTCAACGCTTTTAAAGACCCTGTATGCCGACCTGACCTTGATAGCAGGCGAAGCTTATGTGGCCGGCTATGCTCTTCACCAGTTAAAACGAAAGCAAATTCCCTATTTGCGCAGGCAGTTAGGCATCATCTTTCAAGATTTCCAGCTCTTGCCTGACCGGACAGTGTACGACAATCTCCTCTTTGTGCTTCGCGCTACTGGCTGGAAAGAGAAGAAGCACATCAATGAGCGCATCGAGCGCGTTCTCAGCTCAGTAGCAATGCTCGACAAGGCCAAAAAAATGCCTCATCAACTCTCTGGTGGTGAACAGCAACGTGTATCCGTAGCTCGCGCTCTGCTCAACGAACCAAAACTCATCATCGCAGATGAACCTACCGGAAACCTCGATCCCGACACAAGCGAAGAAATTATTTTACTTATTCGCGAATTAGTCAAATCGGACCGAAGTGTACTTATGGCCACACACGACTACAACATCATCATGAAGTTTCCCGCCCCTACCCTGCGTTGCCATGCCGGTAAAGTGATATCGGTTTTAAAACCTACCTTATAAAAAGTAGCTTGGTACTTAAGTTTTATTGAGTTTTTACAGCGCGAAAGGTCAAGTTAATGCGATACTTTTCTCCTCTTTTCATTTTTGGTATAGCGTGTAAAAACTGTGATTGAAAATGCGCCTTCATCACCAAAAGGGATCCATGTGGCAATAAGACCTTTTTTGAAGGACCTTCAGATTTTGGCTTCCAAGCGAAATAACGTTCCGCTCCTAAACTTAAACTGGCTATCGTAGGCTCTGGGCCCAGCTCAGGCTCATCATCGGCATGCCAGCTCATGGAATCGCTACCAGTTCTATACAAATTGAGCAAAACCGAATTAAATTCTGTATTTAAATATTTTTCAAGTTCCTTTTTAATACTCAAAACAGTAGGATTCCAGACAAGTGGCTGAAACGTATTGCCTGAGAAACTATAGGAAGCTCCCTGCTGGCCCATCCAGCTCATTAGCCTTGGAAATGGGATCTTTTTACCGTAAAGAGTCAAATAATGTTGCTGCCAATCAACGGAAATGAGCAGATCTGTGAAAAACCTATCAGAACATGTTTTATCGAAAAAATCAGGATATAGGATTAAAGCGTTTTTCTCAAGTTCCAGAGGCTGGTTCTCAAAAAAATCAAACATCATCGATAAAAAAACGCTGTAAAATTTTAAACGCATCAAAGTTAAAAGAAAAAGCCGCTGGTTTTCAGCGGCTTTTTTTGTTTTTAGGCTTGTCCTTTTGGCCCGAAAGGCATTGGTATAGGACCTCCGGGTTCAACTTCGTTAATGCGTCCGAAGGCTGCCTCGTATTTAGCAATGTTATCGCCGAGTGCGATGAGCAGTCTTTTGGCATGCTGCGGTGTAAGAATAATTCGAGATTTTACTTTGGCCTTAGGCATGCCAGGCATAATTTGTAGAAAATCCACCACAAACTCACTTGGGCTATGGTTGATGATTGCTAGGTTGGTGTACACACCTCCAGCCACATCATCTGTGATTTCTACATTGATTTGTTGCTCAGGAAAGTCATTTGGATCCATAGCCATTATACGTGTTAGTTAGCGGTTTCTTTTTCTTTTCTTGCTTTCATCGCCTCGTAATCAGTCAGTGAGCCTACAAGGATTCTTTCGAACGACTTAAGGCCTGTACCTGCCGGTATGTTGTGACCCACGATGACGTTTTCTTTCAGACCTTCGAGGTAATCTACTTTTCCGCTTACAGCGGCTTCGTTGAGTACCTTGGTTGTCTCTTGGAAAGAGGCTGCTGAGATAAATGACTTCGTCTGCAAAGCTGCACGGGTAATACCTTGAAGCACAGGATTAGCTGTAGCAGGTCTTGCATCGCGAGCTACGACGAGCTTTTTGTCTTGACGCTTCAGGCGGCTGTTTTCGTCGCGCAACTTGCGAGCTGATACGATCATGCCGGGCTTCAGCTCGGTAGAGTCTCCTGCTTCTTCCACTACTTTCTTATCGAAGATGTAATCGTTTTCGGCATTGAAATCATTAATGTGCACCAACTGACCTTCGAGGAAGCTGGTATCACCCGCCTCTACGATTTCTACTTTGCGCATCATCTGGCGCACGATTACCTCAAAGTGTTTGTCATTGATTTTTACACCCTGGAGGCGATACACTTCCTGGATTTCGTTCACCAGATACTCTTGTACCTTACTTGGGCCTTGGATGGCCAGAATATCAGCAGGCGAAATAGCGCCGTCTGAAAGGGGTGTACCAGCTTTTACAAAGTCGTTCTCTTGGACGAGGATCTGTTTTGAAAGATTGATCATGTACACTTTGCGCTCTCCGGTCTTACTTTCTACGATCACTTCGCGGTTACCGCGCTTGATCTTAGGACCGAAAGTCACTATACCATCGATTTCAGAAACAATGGCAGGGTTAGATGGATTACGAGCTTCGAAAAGTTCGGTAACACGTGGAAGACCTCCGGTGATATCACCAGCCTTGGCTGATTTACGCGGGATTTTGGCGATTACCTTACCTGCTTTAATGGTGCTTCCGTCTTCTACAATAAGGTGAGCACCCACCGGTAGGTTGTATGATTTAAGGATTTCACCGATTTCTGACTGGATATGGAGGGTGGGGATGAGTCTCTTATTTTTAGATTCAGAGATTACTTTTTCTTTAAAACCGGTTTGTTCATCCACCTCTTCGCGACAAGTCACACCCATTTCGATACCATCGTACTTGACGATACCGTTGTTTTCAGCTACAATTACCGCGTTGTAAGGATCCCATTCGCAGATTTTAGTACCTTTTTGCAGCGACTGACCGGCTTTTACATAAATGGTTGAACCATATGGGATGTTGTTGGTCTGTACGACTACACCAGTCTTTTCATCTACGATGCGCATTTCAGCAGTACGACCGATAACTACTTCAATGGTCTCGCCAAGGTCATTTTCGCTTTCTACGGTGCGCAATTCATCTATTTCGATCTTTCCGTCGAACTTGGCGACGATTTTAGATTCTTCGGCTACGTTACCGGCTGTACCACCTACGTGGAAGGTACGCAGAGTAAGCTGAGTACCTGGCTCACCGATAGATTGAGCTGCAATTACACCCACTGCCTCACCGATTTGAATCATCTTAGAGGTAGCAAGGTTACGGCCATAGCACTTAGCGCAAATACCCTTCTGAGATTCGCAGGTGAGCGGGCTACGCACCTCGACCATCTGGATGGGTGAGTTTTCGATTTTGCGCGCTATTTCTTCAGTGATCTCCTGGCCACTCTTTACATAGAGCTCATCTGTAAGTGGATCGTACACATCGTGCAGAGATACACGACCCAGGATTCTGTCGTAGAGAGGCTCAACTACTTCCTCGTTCTTTTTCAGAGCTGTAACCTCTAAGCCACGCAGCGTACCGCAATCTTCTTCAGAGATAATGACGTCTTGAGCCACATCGACCAGACGACGAGTGAGGTAACCAGCATCAGCTGTTTTGAGAGCCGTATCTGCCAGACCTTTACGTGCACCGTGAGTCGAGATAAAGTACTCGAGGATGGAAAGACCCTCTTTAAAGTTTGCGATGATGGGGTTTTCAATGATTTCGCCTCCAGTTGAACCTGATTTTTGGGGTTTAGCCATAAGGCCGCGCATACCTGAGAGTTGGCGAATTTGCTCTTTAGAACCACGAGCACCAGAGTCGAGCATCATATAGATTGGGTTGAAGCCCTGGCGGTCGTTTGAGAGGTAATGCATGGCGCGCTCTGTGAGGCGGGCATTGGTATTCGTCCAGATGTCGATGATCTGGTTATAACGTTCATTGTTGGTAATCAGACCCATGTTATAGCTGGCGATTACGTTTTCCACCGCCTCATTTGCTTCTGCGATGAGTTGTTCTTTTTCAGGTGGAATGATGATGTCGCCAAGGCTAAATGACAGACCTCCCTTGAATGCATAGCGATATCCTAGGTTCTTCATGTTGTCGAGGAAGGCAGCTGTCTTCGGAATATTTGTGAGACGGAGGATTTTGGCAATGATGTCTCTAAGTGACTTTTTCGTCAGAAGCTCGTTGATAAATCCGACTTCCTCAGGCACTATGGTGTTAAATATTACTCGGCCTGCTGTGGTTTCAATGATTTTTTCAACCAACTGGTCATTTTCGCGCACTTTCGCCTTTACTTTGATCTTAGCATTAATATCAAGGCGGTTTTCGTTCAAAGCTATTTGAACTTCTTCAGCGCTGTAGAAGATTTTACCTTCTCCTTTTACTGGGTTATCAGGTGTGCTTGGACGCGGTTTAGTGATATAATACAACCCGAGTACCATGTCTTGAGAGGGAACGGTAATCGGCGAACCGTTGGCTGGGTTAAGAATGTTATGCGAAGCCAACATCAGCATTTGAGCCTCGAGGATGGCAGCATGACCCAGTGGCAGGTGAACTGCCATTTGGTCGCCGTCGAAGTCTGCATTAAATGCGGTACAGGTTAACGGGTGAAGTTGAATAGCTTTACCTTCAATCAATTTGGGCTGGAATGCCTGAATACCGAGGCGGTGCAGGGTTGGTGCACGGTTCAGAAGAACAGGGTGGCCCTTCATCACGTTTTCCAGAATATCCCACACCACAGGTTCTCTGCGATCGATAATTCTTTTGGCGGATTTAACGGTCTTTACAATACCTCTTTCGATCAATTTGCGGATGATGAAAGGCTTGTACAGCTCGGCAGCCATATCTTTTGGCAAACCGCACTCGTGCAGCGCCAGTTCCGGACCAATCACAATCACCGAACGACCAGAGTAGTCAACGCGCTTACCCAGCAGGTTCTGACGGAAGCGGCCTTGCTTACCCTTTAAGCTATCAGAAAGAGATTTAAGTGCGCGGTTTGACTCGGTCTTTACAGCAGTTGATTTGCGGGTATTGTCAAAGAGTGAGTCAACTGCTTCTTGAAGCATGCGCTTTTCGTTGCGCAAGATGACCTCTGGAGCTTTGATCTCCATGAGGCGCTTCAATCGGTTGTTTCTGATGATTACACGGCGGTAAAGGTCATTGAGGTCGGAGGTAGCAAAGCGACCACCGTCGAGCGGCACAAGAGGACGCAATTCGGGTGGTATTACAGGGATCACCTTCATGATCATCCACTCCGGCTTATTTGCGATGCGGGTATTTGCTTCGCGTACTGCCTCAACTACCTGAAGTCTTTTGAGGGCTTCTTGTTTCTTTTGCTGCGAAGTTTCTCTGTTTGCCTGATGTCTTAATTCGTAAGAAAGTTCATCGAGATTAAGACGCTGAAGCAGCATCAGCAGTGCCTCAGCCCCCATTTTAGCAATGAATTTATTGGGGTCGTTATCGTCGAGATATTGATTCTCAGGTGGTAGTTTTTCAATGATTTCGAGGTATTCCTCTTCAGTGAGGAAGTCCATTTTATTCAATTCCGAACCATCAGGATATTTAGCTATGCCCGGCTGAATTACTACGTAACGCTCGTAGTAAATGATCATGTCCAGTTTTTTGGAAGGGAGACCGAGCAAATAGCCTATTTTATTTGGGATGGAACGGAAATACCAAATGTGTGCTACAGGAACAGTAAGAGTAATGTGTCCAATGCGCTCACGACGAACTTTTTTCTCTGTAACCTCTACACCACAGCGGTCGCAAACGATCCCCTTGTAGCGGATTCTTTTGTATTTGCCGCATCCGCACTCATAGTCTTTAACAGGACCAAAAATGCGCTCGCAGAACAATCCGTCACGCTCTGGCTTATGGGTGCGGTAATTGATGGTTTCGGGCTTTAATACCTCGCCATAGGAGCGCTCGAGAATATACTCGGGCGATGCAAGGCTTATAGTAATGGTGCTAAAGCGGCTGCTTTGGGTGTTTTTATCTGTCTTTTTAAACGACATATTGAAATTTTTTAAAATCCTTATTCCATTGTCACTTTCAGTCCAAGACCGAGCAGTTCATGCAACAAAACGTTGAATGATTCGGGAATTCCCGGCTCAGGAAGATTTTCTCCTTTTACTATGGCTTCATATGTTTTGGCACGGCCAATTACGTCATCGCTCTTTACAGTTAAAATTTCGCGCAAGATGTTGGAAGCACCATAAGCTTCAAGTGCCCACACCTCCATCTCACCGAAACGCTGACCACCGAACTGCGACTTACCGCCAAGTGGCTGTTGGGTGATAAGTGAGTACGGTCCAATTGAACGAGCGTGCATTTTGTCATCGACCATATGGCCAAGCTTAAGCATGTAAATAACCCCAACGGTAGCCTTCTGGTCGAAACGCTCTCCAGTTCCACCGTCATAGAGATAAGTATGACCAAATCTCGGTAATCCGGCTAAATCAGTGTAGTAGTTGATCTCATCTATGCTTGCACCGTCGAAAATAGGAGTTGCAAACTTGAGTCCTAACTTTTGACCTGCCCATCCCAAAACAGTTTCGTAGATCTGACCGATGTTCATTCGGGAAGGTACACCGAGTGGGTTGAGTACAATGTCAACCGGAGTTCCGTCTTCGAGGAAAGGCATGTCTTCGTCGCGCACAATTTTAGCTACTATACCCTTGTTACCGTGACGACCAGCCATTTTGTCACCCACTTTAAGCTTACGCTTTTGAGCTACATAAATTTTAGCCAGCTTCACAATACCTGGTGGAAGCTCATCACCCACCATGATATTGAACTTCTTGCGCTTCAGCACACCCAACAGATCGCTGGCTTTTATTTTATAGTTGTGCAGTAAGGTGGTAATGAGGTTGTTCTTTTCATCGTCAGTTGTCCACTGGCCACCTTGTATACGGGTATAGTCTTCAATAGAGTTGAGGATCTTTTGGGTAAACTTCGTTCCTTTTGGAATGACAACCTCGTTCAGGTCGTTGTAAACGCCTTGAGAGGTTTTACCGGCCACCAGAATATTCAGCTTTTCTAGGAATCTCTCTCTCAAAGCAGCCATATTCTGATTGTATTCGTCCTCTACCTCTTGAAGCTCTTGCTTTTCTTTTTGCTTAGAACGCTTGTCTTTAAGTGCCTTGGTGAATAGTTTCTTGTCGATGACCACACCGTATGCAGAGGGGGGAGCTTTCAGCGAAGCATCTTTTACATCGCCGGCCTTATCACCGAATATGGCTCTCAAGAGCTTCTCCTCTGGTGTAGGATCCGATTCGCCCTTCGGAGTGATTTTTCCGATTAAAATATCACCAGGCTTAATCTCTGCGCCGATTCGAATAATACCGTTTTCGTCGAGCTCGCGGGTAGCTTCTTCACTTACGTTGGGTATATCGCAAGTAAGCTCCTCCATACCCAGCTTGGTATCCCGCACATCTACGGAATACTCTTCGATGTGGATGGAAGTGAATATATCTTCGCGAACGACGCGCTCTGAAATCACTATAGCGTCCTCAAAGTTGTAACCCTTCCAGGGCATGAAGGCCACCTTGAGGTTTCGGCCAAGAGCCAGCTCACCATCGCGAGTAGAATATCCTTCGCACAAGACCTGACCCTTCGTTACGCGATCGCCTACGCGCACTATGGGCTTAAGGTTAATTGTGGTGTTTTGGTTTGTTTTTCTGTATTTGATAAGCTTATAAACTTTTAAGTCATCGTCGAAGCTTACAAGCCTTTCGTTTTCCGTTCTATTATATCGGATGTGGATTTCATTGGCATCTACGTATTCTACTATGCCATCACCTTCAGCATTAATGAGCACGCGGGAATCCTTGGCCACAATGCGTTCCATTCCTGTTCCCACGATAGGTGCTTCAGGACGTATGAGTGGAACGGCCTGGCGCATCATGTTTGAGCCCATCAAGGCGCGGTTAGCGTCGTCGTGTTCGAGGAAAGGAATTAGAGAAGCTGAAATGGATGCGATCTGGTTAGGAGCCATATCCATGAAGTGAACTTCAGAGGGCTCCACGATTGGGAAATCGCCTTCCAAACGGGCCTTGATCTTTTGATTGATAAACTCCCCAGAGTCTGAAATTGGCGCGTTCGCTTGTGCGATTACCATTCCTTCTTCTTCCTCAGCTGAGAGGTACACAGGCTTTTCGTCGAGTTTTACAACGCCATTTTCAACCTTGCGATAAGGTGTTTCGATAAAGCCGAGGCTGTTTACTTTGGCAAATACGCAAAGCGAAGAAATCAAACCGATGTTCGGACCTTCAGGTGTTTCTATAGGACAGAGACGGCCGTAGTGTGTATAGTGAACGTCACGTACTTCGAAACCAGCGCGATCTCTTGAAAGACCACCAGGACCAAGAGCCGAGAGACGACGCTTATGCGTAATCTCAGCCAATGGGTTGGTTTGGTCCATAAACTGGCTAAGCTGGTTCGTTCCAAAGAAAGAATTAATTACGGAAGAAAGTGTTTTTGCATTTATAAGATCAATTGGCGTAAATACCTCGTTGTCACGCACATTCATGCGCTCGCGTATTGTACGCGCCATACGAGCCAGGCCCACGCTGAATTGGGCAGCCAATTGCTCACCTACTGTACGAACACGGCGGTTACTGAGGTGGTCGATGTCATCCACTTCAGCTTTAGAGTTGATGAGCTGAATTAGATATTTAACGATGGCGATGATATCTTCTTTGGTGAGCACCTGAACATTTGGATCAATGTCGAGACCAAGTTTCTTATTGAGACGATAGCGACCGACATCTCCCAGGCTGTAGCGAGTATCTGAGAAGAAGAGTTTTTCGATGATTCCCCTTGCTGTTTCTTCGTCGGGGGGGTCAGCATTTCTGAGCTGCCGATAGATATACTCCATAGCCTCCAGCTCAGAGTTGGTAGAGTCTTTTTGGAGCGTATTGTAGATAATAGAATATTCTGATGACTCTACATCCTCTCTGTGCAGGAGAATCGTTTCTACATTGGCCTCTATAATAAGGTCTATGTGTTCTTTTTCGATGATTTCATCGCGATCAATGAGCACTTCGTTTCGCTCAAGAGATACAACTTCGCCAGTATCTTCATCTACGAAGTCTTCAATCCAGGTTTTGAGAACGCGAGCAGCAAGCCTACGACCTACCACGCGCTTGAGCGCAGCTTTCGAAACTTTTACTTCTTCAGCAAGGTCAAAGAGCTCAAGAATGTCCTTATCGCGCTCGTAACCTATGGCCCGTAAAAGGGTTGTAACAGGTAATTTCTTCTTGCGGTCGATGTAGGCATACATAACATCGTTGATGTCGGTAGCAAATTCTATCCAGCTACCCTTAAAAGGTATGATTCGAGCTGAATACAATTTAGTACCGTTGGCGTGATAGCTCTGCCCAAAAAACACACCCGGTGAGCGGTGTAACTGAGAAACAACTACGCGTTCAGCACCATTTACAATAAAGGTACCGCGATCAGTCATGTAGGGTATGGTACCCAAGTACACATCCTGAACAATGGTTTCAAATTCTTCGTGTTCTGGATCAGTACAGTAAAGTTTGAGGCGAGCCTTTAATGGTACACTGTACGAAAGACCTCTTTCGATGCACTCTTCCTCGGTGTAGCGCGGTGGATCTACGAAATAATCGAGGAATTCGAGTACAAACTGGTTGCGAGCATCAGTGATCGGAAAATTCTCCATGAAGGTTTTGTAAAGACCTTCATTTTTGCGATTTTCCGGTTTGGTTTCGAGTTGAAAGAAATCTTTAAAGGATTTTATCTGGATCTCGAGTAAGTCGGGATATTCAGGTTGCGACTTCATGCTACTGAACGAGACCCTTCCATGTACCACTTCGTGAGGAATCTGGCTGCTCATACTGTATGGAAAAGAAAGTTTTTAAAAATAAGTAAATAAAACGCAAAAAGGTTTAGGTTTGAAAACCTTCAAACCTAAACCGAAAAACAAAGTGAAAATAAATTACTTAATCTCAACTTCAGCTCCTGCCTCTTCAAGTTGTTTTTTGAGAGCATCGGCTTCGTCCTTAGTTACGCCTTCCTTCAAAGGCTTGGGTGCATTGTCCACTACATCTTTAGCTTCCTTCAGACCGAGGCCAGTGAGCTCTTTTACAAGCTTCACTACAGCAAGTTTCTGTGGACCAGCAGACTTAAGAATCACATCAAAAGATGTTTTCTCTTCTGCAGCTGCAGCACCATCTCCACCACCGGCAGCAGGACCTGCAGCAACTACAGCAGCAGCGGCAGGCTCAATGCCATAAGTTTCCTTCAGGTAGTTAGCAAGCTCTTGAACTTCTTTTACAGTAAGACTTACGAGTTTATCACCGAGTTCTTGAATTGTTGACATTTTAATTTGTTTTTTAGTTGGTTAATAATTAATTGATGTATTTGGAAGCTGAGTGCGTACTCTTTGGATTAACTTTTAGCTCTATCTTCCAGCGTCTTGAGCAATCCTGCGATTGTCTGGCCACCGCTGTTAAGAGCAGATACCACATTTTTAATCGGGCTTTGCAGCAGAAGAATGATGTCGCCGATAAGTTCTTCGCGTGACTTGAGGTTCTCAAGTACCTTCAGCTGATTGTCGCCGACAAATATGGCTTCTTCTACATAAGCGCCTTTCAGTATGGGCTTTTCTGATTTTTTGCGAACTTCGAGAATGAGCCTTGCAGGTGTGCTTCCACTCTCTGCGATCATCAGGCTTGTCATTCCCTTTAGGGTTGGGAAGAGTTCCCCAAAGTTTTTGCCTGATCTTTCCATGGCCTTTTTAAGCAGCGTGTTCTTCACCACTCTCAGCTGTACTTTCTTGTTAAAGCACATTCTGCGTAGCTGGGAGGTTTGAGCTGCATTAAGACCCTCGATATCTGTGAGGTAGATTACATTGTTATTTTTCAAAATTTCTGTAATCTCCTCTATCAATGCATTTTTTTCCTCTTTAGTCATTTGCCAATTCTTTTAATCATTAATTTGTAGCCTGACGGGTATCTACTGCAATTCCGGGGCCCATTGTGCTGCTCATATAAATGCTCTTGATATATGTGCCTTTGGCAGTAGAGGGCTTTAGGCGTACAATGGTTCTGAGCAATTCCTCAGCATTCTCTTTAATCTTGGAAGGCTCAAAAGATACCTTGCCAATGGCAGCGTGCACGATACCGTAGCGATCTACTTTAAAATCTATTTTACCGGCTTTCACATCTTTTACTGCCTTTCCAATGTCCATGGTTACGGTACCAGTCTTTGGGTTTGGCATCAATCCACGTGGACCGAGTATTCTTCCCAATGGACCAATTTTGCCCATTACTGAAGGCAGAGTAATGATGACATCAACGTCAGTCCAACCGTTTTTAATTTTCTCTATGTACTCGTCTAAACCCACATAGTCAGCTCCGGCCTCTTTAGCTTCAGCCTCTTTATCAGGCGGCACAAGGGCAAGTACGCGAACTGTCTTACCAGTACCGTGTGGCAATGTAACTACACCGCGTACCATTTGGTTGGCTTTGCGTGGATCCACGCCGAGACGCACAGCAATATCGACTGAAGCATCGAATTTAGCGATGGAGGTCTCTTTCACCAGTTTTGCAGCTTCATCGAGTGTGTAGGCCTTGTTTTTATCTACTTTGGCCTGAGCTGCTTTCATCTTTTTCGTTAACTTCGCCATACGTCATTACTTTTTTAACGGTGATTCTCCAACGATGGTCAAACCCATACTGCGTGCAGTTCCGGCGATCATGCTCATTGCAGATTCGATAGTAAAAGCATTGAGATCCTGCATTTTATCCTCGGCAATAGCACGAATTTGATCCCAAGTTACTTTACCTACTTTTTTGCGGTTTGGCTCAGCACTACCACTTTTAATCTTAGCCGCTTCCATCAGTTGAATGGCAGCGGGAGGGGTCTTTACGATAAAGTCAAATGACTTATCTGCGTACACTGTAATAAGCACGGGCAATATTTTACCCATTTTATCTTGCGTACGCGCATTGAATTGCTTGCAGAACTCCATAATGTTCACGCCCTTCGAACCTAGTGCAGGTCCGATAGGGGGGGCAGGGTTTGCTTGTCCACCCTTAGCCTGGAGTTTGATTATTGCGGTTACTTCTTTAGCCATTTTGTTTTGTTTTTGCCAACAGGTGCCAAACTGGAAGCGGATTTGGCACGCAGTTAAATGTATATTGAGCTCACATCAATATCTGATCAGGATTCCCTCTCTACTTGCATGTAGCTAAGCTCTAGAGGTGTTTTGCGACCGAAAATTTTTACCATTACCTCAAGCTTTCTCTTTTCTTCGTGGATTTTCTCAATCACCCCGTTGAAACCGGTAAAAGGACCATCAATTACCTTTACAGTTTCACCTACTACAAAAGGCACTTGTGTAACTTCCAAACTTTCGGTCAATTCATCTACTTTTCCGAGCATTCGATTGACTTCGGCAGGGCGCAAGGGTACGGGGTCTCCGCCTTTCGTTTCGCCAAGGAAACCAATCACTCCCGGAATATTTTTAATTATATGAATCATTTCACCTTCGAGGTTGGCCTCGATGATGATGTAACCTGGAAAATAGTTGCGTTCTTTAGTTATTTTTTTTCCGTTTCTTACCTGAATTACTTTTTCAGTGGGAATAAGGACCTTGCCAAGTTGGTGAGAAAGGTTATTGCGAAGAACTTCATTTTCGATGTAGCTCTTCACTTTATTTTCTTGGCCGCTTATAGCCCTTATTACATACCACTTTTTATTGTCAGTCATTTTTCTGAGTAGAACATGTTTAAAACAGAGAGTATATCGTCTCTAAAACAAGTGTTATTACCTTGTCCATTAAGAATATGATCAGTGAAATGATCACCGAAGCCAATGCTACTAGAGCCGTTGTTTTTTGCATTTCAGTGAGTGTAGGCCAGGTGGTTTTTTGAACCAGTTCTATATACGACTCTCTGAAAGCATTTTTTATAGAGTTAACAATTTGCATTGGTTTAGCACCTAATTTGAGCACGGGTGGAGAGATTCGAACTCCCATCAACGGTTTTGGAGACCGCTATTCTACCCTTGAACTACACCCGTATGTGGTAAAAGGTGTTTCGAGTTTAATTCCCGAAACACCTTTAGAATATTGAAAAATTATTAATTATTCAAGAATTTCAGTTACCTGACCAGCACCTACTGTGCGACCACCTTCGCGGATAGCGAAACGGAGACCCTTGCTGATAGCTACAGGCGTGATCAGATTTACGGTGATGGTGAGGTTATCACCTGGCATTACCATGTCAACGCCTTCAGGAAGGATGATCTCACCAGTTACGTCAGTAGTACGGAGGTAGAACTGTGGACGATACTTGTTGTGGAATGGAGTGTGGCGACCACCTTCTTCCTTCTTCAGGATATACACCTCAGCCTTGAATTTCTTGTGTGGAGTCTGAGAACCTGGCTTGCAGATCACCATACCACGACGAATTTGAGACTTTTCAATACCGCGAAGCAAGAGACCTACGTTGTCACCAGCTTCACCTCTGTCGAGGATCTTTCGGAACATCTCCACACCTGTAACGGTAGAAGTGAGCTTTTCATCACCAAATCCAATAATTTCTACAGGATCACCTGTGTTAATGATACCTGTCTCGATACGACCAGTAGCCACAGTACCACGACCTGTAATGGTGAACACGTCTTCGATCGGCATCAGGAAAGGCTTATCCTTATCTCTTACAGGCTCTTCGATCCAGGTATCAACAGCATCCATCAGCTTCAAAACTGTATCCACCCACTTGGGCTCACCGTTGAGAGCACCGAGAGCAGAACCTCTGATCACAGGAGTGTTGTCGCCATCGTATTCGTAGAATGAGAGAAGCTCACGAACCTCCATTTCTACAAGCTCGAGCAGCTCTTCGTCATCTACCATGTCCACCTTGTTGAGGAACACTACAATTCTGGGTACGCCTACCTGACGAGCGAGAAGAATGTGCTCACGAGTTTGGGGCATCGGACCATCGGTAGCAGCTACAACGAGGATAGCTCCATCCATCTGAGCGGCACCGGTAACCATGTTCTTCACATAGTCAGCGTGACCCGGACAGTCAACGTGTGCGTAGTGTCTCTTGTCAGTTTCGTACTCTACGTGTGCAGTGTTAATGGTGATACCTCTTTCTTTTTCTTCAGGTGCATTATCGATAGAGTCGAAGCTGCGAGCCTGAGCAAGACCTCTTTCAGCCAAAACTTTTGTAATAGCGGCAGTCAAAGTAGTCTTACCGTGGTCTACGTGACCTATAGTACCCACGTTTACGTGGGGTTTGGTTCTAATAAATTGCTCTTTTGCCATTTCGGAAGCTCAATTAATGTTGATAAACAAAAAATCAGAGCCGATGGAGGGAATTGAACCCTCGACCTTTTCCTTACCAAGGAAACACTCTACCACTGAGCTACAACGGCTTACCAAAGAGCGGAAGACGGGATTCGAACCCGCGGCCCTCAGCTTGGAAGGCTGATGCTCTACCAACTGAGCTACTTCCGCACACTGGTGGGGAGAGAAGGATTCGAACCTCCGAAGCTTTCGCAACAGATTTACAGTCTGCCCCATTTGACCACTCTGGAATCTCCCCAATCTTTTGAAAAAGAACGTTTTAAAATTAAGAGCCGGCAGAGGGACTCGAACCCCCGACCAGCTGATTACAAATCAGCTGCTCTACCAACTGAGCTATGCCGGCTTAAATTTTGGGATTGCAAATGTAGAGATCTTTTTTGTTCTGCAAAATGTTTTTCAAAAATCTTATTGGCATTTTGAAATGGCCGTCTTACCTTTACATTACTAAATTAAAAAATTGAAAATCAATTCTTTGAAAAGTTCTTTTTGAGTAATTCATCAAACACAGTTCACAACACCGATTAGTGCTTCACAGAAATTAGACAACTTTTAACACTTATCATCAAAAAAAAGGAAGGCATATAAATCTATTCGTTTTCTTTGTTGCACAATTTCAAACAACCATGAAAAAAATTCTGATTACCGGAGGTGCCGGATTCATTGGCTCACACGTGGTGAGGCGTTTTGTAACGAGATATCCTGAATATCACATATACAATCTCGACGCCCTAACTTATGCCGGAAACCTTGAAAATCTGAGAGACATAGAAAACGCTCCTAACTATACCTTTTTAAAAGAGGACATTACTGAGGGTGAGCGCATGATGCATCTCATTAGTGAGATAAAACCCGACGGAGTGATTCATTTAGCTGCTGAATCGCATGTTGATCGCTCTATAAACGATCCTCTCGCTTTTGTTAAAACCAATGTTATCGGCACTGTTAACCTTTTAAATGCCTGCAGAGAGACTTGGAAAGGCAGTTACGACAAGACACTTTTTTACCATATTTCTACCGACGAGGTGTATGGTACGCTGGGCGAAACCGGGCTATTTACAGAAACTACCCCTTATGCACCTAACTCTCCATACTCGGCATCAAAAGCAGCATCTGACCATTTCGTACGTGCCTATGGTGAAACGTACGGAATGAGCTATATAATTACCAACTGTTCAAACAACTATGGCCCATACCAATTTCCAGAGAAATTAATTCCGCTCTTTATCAACAATATTATACACCAAAAACCACTGCCAGTGTACGGCGATGGACTTTATACTCGTGACTGGCTGTATGTAGTTGATCACGCTATAGCTATTGATTTAGTTTTCCACAAGGGAAAAAGTCACGAAACCTACAACATCGGTGGCTTCAACGAATGGAAAAACATTGATCTGGTTAGATTGCTCTGCCGGCTAATGGATAAAAAACTCGGAAGAGAAGAAGGTAGCTCTGAAAAACTCATCACCTTTGTAAAAGATAGGCCGGGTCACGATCGAAGGTATGCCATAGATGCCTCCAAAATAAATCGCGAGCTGGGCTGGAAACCATCTGTTACATTTGAACAAGGGCTTTCCGAAACCATCGATTGGTATCTTAATAATACAGAATGGCTCACTCATGTAACCTCCGGTGCTTACCAACACTATTACGAGCAGATGTACAAAAACAGATAAGATAAGTTTACAATAAAATTCAGCCTCCGGTCTTGGCACTTTACACCATCCTGGGGGCTGATTTATTTAATTTACCTCGTATTTCCATTCCAAGTTTATTGGCCAGCAGCAACACTCCAAACATTTCTGATTGGGGAAATTTACCCTCTTTAATTATGGTAAATATCAAATCCTGAAGTTCGTTGAGTTGTGGAGTTATACCTATAGATTTTAAGCTGTTTATCAAATCAATAGACAATTCGACGACGAGGTGGATGTTTTGATTTTTGCGATATTCTTCTACAAGGGTATTAATTTTCAAAGTAGCAGCATAGTTGAGCCTTTCTGTTGGGATTCGGAATTTCCATTTCAGAATTATTTGCTCTATTTCGTGGATCTTGTCGATATCGGGCAAAGTAGGTGATGCAAGCTCGTCATAAAGATTCTGTATAACTAAGGTCTTTAAGTTGGTTATCAAAATTTCGGGGATTGTCAGACCTTCTTTGTGCATCAAATTGAGCAGCAGGAAGGTGCGCTCATTGATGCGCTCGTAAAAATCAAGGGCATTTTTAACCTGAATATCCAGTACGCGATCGAGTAATTTTTTCTGTTCGTCTTTGAAAAGGTCAAAGAAAGAGAAGGTGCGTGAAGCAAAGTTGTCTTTAATAAGCTCAAGTACCTGGGTCAGATTTCCGGCATCAAAGTATTCTCTGAATTTTTTGACAAGCGAAGCGTATTCATCATAGCTAAGGCTATCAGCGGTATTGCCAATGAGGTGATGATTGCCAAGATACAGAATTACAAAGCTGAAGCGCTTTTGACTCTGGGTCACCTTTGAGCGCACCTTCGTTTGACCAATTACGAGCAACTGGCCGCCTGCCTTTATACGGGTAAGTTCTTCAGAGGTGCATTCATAATTGAGCACTGTGAGGTTGCGAGCATCTTCTTCGAAGAGGGTACTTACTGCATAGTGCATACCAACTTGAGTAAGCGACAGGCGCTTGGGCACTACCATAGTGCGATATATGTCGGCCCCAGTACCCAGTGAAGGAATATTGGACTGAGCCTGGCTCAAAATTTCCAGAAAACGCGGATAAAGGTCCACTTGCGCTACATCCTCGGCCAGCTGCATGGCGCGCTCAGCATATTGTAATATTTGAATGGTTTCAATTCCAGAAATTTCGTTGAAAAACCAACCGCAGGAAGTGTACATATATAGGGCCATGCGCTGCATTTCGAGTGCGCGGATGATGGTAATGATTTCTTCCTCTTTGAGGTCTTTACCAATATAATGTTCAATGAACCGTAGTGTTTTTGTGCGGCTCCTCTGCTGAAAGATGTGGATGTATTTGTTTCGAAGATCCCATGGATTCGGATGGTATTTTTTTAGTTTTGATTCAAAAATATTTGCGAGTTCATCTCTCAAATAATCAAGGGCTTCGCGCAAAGGCTTACGCCACTTCTGATTCCAATGGGGCTCACCACCTGTCTTACAACCGCAGTCTGATCTCCACCGCTCTACCCCATGTGCACACGACCAGGAGGAGTTTTCATGAATCTGAACCTCGTATTGAGGTGGGAATTTTCTCAGATAGTAGCCATAGTTGGCTATTTTTATATCAGGTTGTTTTTTTAGGTAATGAATGCAGTAGGCCAGTGCCATGTCGCCATTGCGGTGGTGATGACCATAGCTTTCACCGTCAGTTGCAATATGTACCAATTGCGCCTCACTTGGGTCGGAGTCGAAGGCGCTCATCAACTGGTGTGCGAAAAATTTTCCGTCGTTTAAATATCCTTTGAAGGCGACGCCTTGCGATAATTCGGCATGATAAAAAAAGATAGCAATCGACTTGCCCGACGGCAAGTTGCAAACGTAAGCTCTGCGGCTGTCGATACCAGGAATCCAGTCGTTTGTTCCAATTCGCCGAAAACGAGCGGCCTGATATGGCGACAGGATGGTGAATTTTATTTTGTTTTCGGCCAGGATTTCAAGCGTTTCGGTATCAACGGCGGTTTCGGCAAGCCACATACCTTCCGGATTTCTACCGAAGCGCTTTTCAAAGTCCTCTATTCCCCAAATGATTTGTGTCTCTTTGTCACGGCGATTGGCCAGTGGCATAATGATGTGGTTATACACCTGTGCAATGGCCGACCCGTGTCCCTCGAACTGAACGATCGACTGCATATCGGCATCTATAATTCGCTGATATACATCGGGCTGGTGAATTTCGAGCCAGCTGAGCAAGGTAGGACCGAAGTTGAAGGAAATATCTATGTAGTTGTTTACGATATCAGCGATTTTTCCTGCATCGTTCAGGATGCGACTCACACTGTTTGGTCGATAGCATTCTTGGGTGATGCGTTCGTTCCAATCGTGATAGGGATGTGCAGATTCCTGAATCTCGATCTCTTCGAGCCAAGCATTCTCCCGGGGTGGCTGGTAAAAGTGACCATGTACGCAGATGTACTTTTTGCATTCGGCCATGTGTCAAGGGGAATTAATATTTTAAGTGTTTGATTTTGCAAATACTACAACTGCCAGTGGAGGTAAATCAACGGCTATACTGTGTTCGCGGCCATGCCATGGAGTGGTATCTGACTTTACTTTGTAGCCATTTTTTAGCATTCCGCTGCCGCCATATTTGGCATCATCGGTGTTTAGTATTAATTTCCAATATCCATAGGAGGGAACTCCAATTCGGTAATCTTTACGTGGTACAGGGGTGAAGTTAGCAATGATTACCAGGTCGTTGTTAGGATTGCCTGATTTGCGCACATACGAAAGCACACTTTGCTTCCAGTCGTTGGCTTCAATCCACTCAAAACCTTCGGGGCTGTACTGTTTTTTATAGAGTGCCTCTTGATTTTTATAAAGGTGATTTAAATCAATAATGAGTTGCTGAATGCCTTGACTGAAGGAAAGGTTAGCAAGCTGATCCCACCGCACCGAGCCATCGTGATTCCATTCGCTCGATTGACCAAATTCGCTGCCCATAAACATCAGTTTGCTCCCAGGATGGGTGTACATATAGCCGTACAAAGCTCTTAGGTTGGCAAATTTTTGCCAAAGGTCACCCGGCATACGACTTAGTAAAGATCCTTTGCCGTGAACAACCTCATCGTGCGAAAAGGGAAGCACAAAATTCTCGCTGAACGCATATACCAGGCTGAAGGTAATTTGATTGTGGTGATACCTGCGAAAGAGAGGATCGATGCTGAAGTATTTCAATGAATCATGCATCCAACCCATCATCCACTTCATTCCAAAGCCAAGGCCTCCATCATACACAGGCCTTGACACTTTTGGAAAAGAGGTAGATTCTTCGGCAATCATTTGGATGTCAGGATGTTCCTTATATATATACTCATTGAGTTCTTTCATAAAAGAGATAGCTTCCAGGTTTTCCTTTCCACCGTACTGATTAGGAACCCATTCGCCAGGCTTTCTGGAGTAATCCAGGTAAAGCATGGAGGCCACAGCATCTACTCTCAGTGCATCGGCATGAAAGTGCTCAATCCAAAACATGGCATTTGAAAAGAGGAAAGAACGCACTTCATACCTTCCGTAATTAAAAATATAGCTATTCCAGTCGGGGTGATATCCCTTTCGGGGGTCTTCGTGCTCGTAGAGCGATGTACCATCAAATTTATGTAGACCATGTGCATCGCCAGGAAAGTGAGAGGGCACCCAGTCGAGAATTACTGCTATGTCAGCTTGATGAAAAGCATCGATCAGCTCCATAAACTCAGCAGGCGTACCGTATCGTGAAGAGGGAGCGAAATATCCGGTGATTTGATAACCCCATGATCCGAAAAAAGGATGTTCCATGACGGGCATAAACTCCACGTGCGTATAACCCATTTTCTTTACATAAGGCACCAATTTTTCGATTAATTGCTTATAGCTCAGAGAGGTGCCGTCAGGGTTTCGCATCCAACTGCCCAAGTGCACTTCATAAATGCTCATGGGGCTATCATGGCAATTACGCAGACTTAAATTGGCTTTCCATTTTTTATCCTTCCAATGGTATTTATCCTTCCAAATAATGCTGGCAGTCTTGGGAGGTGTTTCGCACATTCGGCCGTAGGGATCTGCCTTCTCAAGATGGTAGCCCCAGGGCGAAACAATCATGTATTTGTAGCGATGCCCTTCCAAAGCCCCGGGCACAAAGCCTTCCCAGATTCCTGAACCATCCCAACGCGGGTAGAGTGGATGGGCTTCTTTATTCCAAAAATTAAAGTCACCTATTACAGAGACATATTTCGCATTCGGTGCCCACACTGAAAAATACGTTCCTTCAACTCCGTCTATCTCCATGGGATGAGCTCCCATTTTTTCGTACATTTTGAAGTGGTGACCCGAGCTGAAAAGAGAAATATCAAAATCCGTATAAAGAGAATGTGGGACTGTACTCATACCATTGTAAGGAATGAAATGATTTCAATGCTGCTAAATAAATTCAAAGATTTCACATAAATATGTGGTTTGGTCAGGAATGATCTAAATTAATTTTCCATACCTTTGCCATGATTAAGTAAAAAGGCCGATGACGATAAACGAGCACATTATCAATCTGCTCTATTCTTACGACTGTGTAATTATACCTGGTTTCGGTGGTTTTGTTGCCAGATACTTTCCCGCCGAAATACAGGAGGGCACATATATGTTTCGGCCACCTTCGAAGCGCATTTCTTTCAATGCCCGATTGAAAGAAAACGATGGCTTAGTAGCACACTACATCAGTCAGAAAGAAGGAATTTCGTACCAGGAAGCCCTTCAGATGCTCGAAATAACAGTTCGCTCTTGGAATAGAATACTGGAAAGTGGCAACAAAATACATCTTGAGGGCATAGGTAAGATTTACACCGATTCAGAAGGCAATTTGCAATTTACCCCGGCCCTTGAGGCTAATTTTTTGACTTCATCATATGGACTCGCCATGTTTCGCTCACCGGCAATTACAACGGAATCATTGATTGCACAATCCATTCGCCGGCAAGCAGAAGCTGAAGGCAAAGTACTCGAGAGCAGAAATGCTGGTTATTTTCTTTCAAATGTCTTCAATACGGTAAAAGTAGCATCTGTAGTGGTTGTGGTAGGATCCATCTTTTACTTAGCCATTGAAAACACTCAGATGTTTAAAAGGTCAAAAACCGATAGTTTTTCATACATAGGTTTCACAGTCAATGATTCCATTGCACCTACTTCTGAGGATCTTAAAGATAATTTTAATATATCTGAGTCAGAGTCAACAGAATTCAATGAGCCTGCGCGACAGATTGAAACAAAATCACAGGAACAAAAAATCGAGAATTTTTCCTCGGTTGAAATTCTCCCGCTGAAGGAAGTACGATCAGCTGAAAACTCAAGCTACAATGGCACCAGCACCGCCGAAAAAGTCAGTGAAGTGCGAGAAATTGTTAAAATTTCCGTAGGTGCCTTCGGCGTAGAAGCAAATGCTCAAAACAGACTCAGAGAACTTGCTAATCATAATATAAATGGTTTCATAGAACCCACTGGCAAGCTCTATCGCGTGGTGGTAGCTTGTGAAAAGAAAGAGGCTGATGTAATGCTTCAAAAGATCAAAGAAATGGTAGCACAAGATGCCTTTGTTTTAAAATAACACATTTTTTTACTCTTTTTCGCTACAAGGATTTTACAAGCGCCTTTTGAAAGAACAGTCCAGAGTTTCCAATCATTTTTTTGTGACTACCGGTCCCGACCGATTAAGATCTGCAAGCGTAGTTTTGTTTCAGAATTTTAATAATTCCAAATTATGATAAAGGGTTTTTTTAAGCTTCCGGACGTAAAAAATGAACCGGTAAAACAATATGGCCCAGGAAGTGCTGAACGCGCTGAACTTCAGGCCAAATACGACGAACTGTGGAACAGCATTCGCGACATACCGATGTATATAAATGGGCAGGAGGTGCGCACGGGCAGGACTGAGCGCGTATTGCCTCCACACGATCACCAGCACAACGTAGGCCACTATCATATGGGCAATGCCAGCCATGTGCATGCTGCCATCGATGCTGCCCTTAAGGCGCGTAGTAAGTGGGCAGCCATGAGCTGGGAGCAGCGAGCCTCTATCTTTCTGAAAGCGGCTGATTTGCTGGCTGGTCCCTATCGGGCTGAGGTGAATGCTGCCACGATGATTGCCCAGAGCAAAACTGCCTTTCAGACCGAAATCGATGCGGCCTGTGAGCTGATCGACTTCCTTCGGTTTAACGTAAAGTATATGGCCGAGATCTATGCTGAGCAGCCCAATTCAATGCCTGGTGTATGGAACCGCATGGAATACAGACCTCTGGAGGGTTTTGTCTTCGCTGTTACTCCGTTCAACTTTACCGCCATCAGTGGAAACCTGCCTGCCTCCGCAGCTCTGATGGGCAATGTAGTAGTGTGGAAGCCCTCGCTTTATCAAGTGTACTCTGCGCACGTTGTAATGAAAGTGTTTATCGAAGCCGGATTACCCGCTGGAGTGATTAATATGATTATGACCGACCCGGCTGAAACAGCCAAAATAGTGCTGAGCCATCCGGACTTTGCTGGAATTCACTTCACGGGTTCAACTGCCGTTTTCAAAAGCATCTGGAAAACTATCGGAGAAAATATCCATCGCTACAAGTCATATCCTCGCATCGTAGGTGAAACAGGAGGTAAAGACTACGTATGGATGCATGCCTCAGCCAATGTGCGTGAAACAGTAGTCGCCCTTGTGCGAGGTGCCTTCGAACTGCAGGGTCAGAAATGCTCGGCGGCCTCACGTGCGTACATTCCGCGCAGCCGATGGAACGAAGTGAATGCCGAACTGGGCCGGATGCTCTCCGAAATCAAGATGGGTTCGCCTCGCGACTTTTCAAACTTTGTAACGGCAGTGATTCACGAGGGAGCTTTTGACAAAATTGTCTCCTACATCGAATATGCCCGCCACGACAAAGACAGCGAAATCATCTATGGCGGTAAGTACGATAAATCCGTTGGCTATTTCATTGAGCCAACGGTGATACTCACCAAAAATCCGAAGATGAAGACCATGGTAGAAGAAATCTTCGGCCCTGTGCTTACAATTTATGTATATGAAGACAAAGAATGGGAAGCGTCTCTTGACCTGGTGAACGAAACTAGTGAATACGCTCTGACGGGCGCCATTTTTGCTAAAGATAGATATGTGATAGAAGTGGCCACTAACAAACTGGTAGACAGTGCGGGTAATTTTTATATAAACGACAAGCCAACAGGGGCGGTGGTAGATCAACAACCCTTCGGTGGAGCTCGCGGCAGCGGCACTAACGATAAAGCTGGTTCTAAGCTGAACCTACTCCGATGGGTGAGTGCCCGCTCCATTAAAGAAACAATGGTACCACCTACGGATTACACTTATCCCTTTATGAAATAAGTATTTAGGGTATTGCAAGTCTTTGCTTTGCTGCAATACGTCTCTCGCAGGCATCGCCTCCACTCGTGAGGTGGCTGGAGTAGACCGGCAAAGCCTCTGGTGTGGAGCGACACTCAGGCAGCAAGGCATAACTGATGAAAACTATTAGTTTTATCAGTACTTTAAACTCCATTAGGTTAGACAGTTCCGGACGAAGTCGGCTATTGCCGCCTTGTCCGGAGCTTGCTTAAAAAAAAAAAAAAATGACTATCAAAGATCGATTTGTAGGCTACATACACCAGCTACAAGACCGCATTTGTAAATCGCTGGAAGAAGTCGATGGAAAGGAGCATTTCGTAGAAGACCGCTGGGAGCGACCCGGAGGCGGAGGAGGAATCACGCGGATCATACAGGGTGGACAAGTCTTTGAAAAAGGCGGTGTAAATACGTCAGTGGTTCACGGTGTTCTTCCGGAGGTGATGATGCAAAGGCTTGGTGTTCAGCACAATCGGTTCTTTGCGTGCGGCATCTCGTTGGTCATTCATCCGATTAATCCTTTTGTTCCTACGGTGCATGCGAATTACCGCTACTTCGAGCTGTACGACGAAGCGGGAGCAGTGGTCGATTGCTGGTTTGGCGGAGGGGCTGACCTAACGCCTTATTATATCTTTGAGGAAGACGGCAGACACTTTCATACTGTCCTTAAAGAGGCTTGTGATAAGCATTCGCCTGAGTATTATCCGAGATTTAAGGCAGAATGCGATCGGTACTTTTACATTGATCACCGAAAAGAAAACCGGGGAATAGGTGGAATTTTTTTCGACTATCTGAGGCCTGATGTCAATCAAACGGCCGAACACTGGCTTAGCTTTGTGATGGATGCAGGCGATGCATTCTTACCGGCTTATGTGCCAATAGTTGAGCGCAGAAAAGAGTTGCCTTACGGAGAGCGGAACATACATTGGCAAGGGATACGTCGTGGCAGGTATGTTGAATTTAACTTGGTGTACGACCGTGGGACACTCTTTGGTCTGAAAACCGACGGCAGGATTGAGTCTATCCTAATGAGCCTGCCTGCCACTGCTCGTTGGGAATACAATCATAAACCTGTACCCGGCAGCGATGAAGCCAAATTACTCAAGGCATTAGAGCATCGGGATTGGATAAATACATTTAAAATAGATGAATATTAATTAGTTCTTTTCTCAGCTATTACGGTAATACCACCCACGGTTTTATCGCCGATTTTAATGCTTGGCACAGTGCCAGGGGGCAAGAAGATGTCGAGTCGGCTGCCGAATTTGATGAATCCGCTTTCATCTCCCTGGCGAGCTGATGCGCCTTCTTTCGCATACATAACAATGCGTCGAGCTACATACCCCGCAATCTGACGATAGAGCACAGGGCCCCAAACAGGGCTGTTTATCACAACAGACGTCCGTTCATTAAGAGTACTCGACTTTGGATGCCACGCCACGAGGTATTGACCCTGGTGATGACGGGCATATTCGATGCGTCCACTTACAGGATAACGATTTACATGCACATTCAGGGGAGACATAAAGATGGAAATCTGAAGTCGTTTGCCTTTGAAATATTCAGGTTCTTCGACTTCATCTATAATGACAACCTTTCCATCGGCCGGGGCTATGATCTTGTTTTCATCGCGAACAATGTCGCGACGGGGATTTCTAAAGAATTGCAGCACAAGGCCGTACACAATCAGAGAAGCAATGATGAAAATGTTGCGAATCCAGACGACATCTGTAATCAAATGAATCAGTGCATTAAACACAAAGAGCACAACAAGAGTAACAAATACAATGGTGTAGCCTTCGCGATGAATTTTTATCATAGATTGAGCAATAAAGGATAGACAAAGTAAAATGCGGGAGCAGCAAAGAGAAAACTATCGATGCGATCGAGAATGCCGCCATGACCGGGGATAAATGAGCCACTGTCTTTGATACCTGCTTTGCGCTTGAGCTTTGACTCAAAAAGATCACCCAGAAAAGCAAAAAGTGCCAATACAAACGCAAGTATATATCCGGAAATAGCTTGGGAGAAAGGCAGTATTTCAGAACGACTGAAAAAAAATGTGAGAGTGGCTGCACCTGCTATTCCACCTGCTAATCCCTCCCACGTCTTTCCAGGTGAGATGGATGGGGCAATGACGTGTCGGCCAAACAACTTGCCAAAGACGTAAGAAAAAGTATCAAAGGTCCACATGAAAATAAAGATCAACAAAATTGGAGAAATAGCCAACTGTTGATCTGATATATCGATCTCTACTGCCAACACAAAAGGCATTATGATGTATGCAAAAGGCAAAAGGCTTTTATATCCCCTTTTTTTGTAAAATAGTAAAACTGTTACCAAAAATGCACCCAGAATCCAAAGCCACCTCCATTCGAAAAAAGCAACAATCAGATCGGCAATTTTATTTGAAGTGAGCCATACGGTGTAAAAATTAAAAAAGGGATTTTCAAAGAAAAATGTATTGACTAAAACCGTAGAAAACCATGGGAGAAAGGCAATCCAGAAGCACAATAGCCAAAGTTGAATGACATTTTTTTTTAGAAAGAGAATTTTACCTAATTCTACCATGGCCAAAGAGCCAAAAAGTGCGAAAAGGATAGGTGAAAAGTTGTAGTAAACGAATAGTAGTATCAGAAATACATAAAGAAGTCCAAAAATGCTGCGCTGAATGAGTTCTTTCATTCTAAACCGTCAGAAGAAGGTAAATATTTTTTGTCGAAAAAGCAGAATTGGGATCCTCAAGGCCATCGCCTTTAGGCCCTTTAAGTGTTGTAATCATCGATGGTATTTCTTTGGGAGGATATTTAGCCTTAATATGAGTCAAAGCATTGTTGAGTTTATCAATAATTTGAGACGTTTTACCTAAAACGATGATTGTGTTAGGAAGATTCTGAATTTTGATGTGATAGGTCTGATTGGCAGTGACCATTATGCCGCCATTGCTTGCAATCAGCAATTCGCAAGTGATAAATGCAGCATCTGCATTTTTAGATAAATCCGTTGGCTGAATAATACCTGCTTCTCTGACAAGCGTCTGTAAATATGTATCGTTACACGACAATGTCTCAATTAGTTCTTCAGCTATGATGTCTTGCAGCGTTTTAATCACCTCTTCTCGATCTTCGCAAAAAATAAACTTCCCTCCAGCTGCTACAAACCTGTCAGCGAAGATGGCTTCTAAGTGTGCAGGATTAACAGCAGATTTTGGCGCTGCTGAAGCCTCTGAGGTTTTCTCAGGGGCTTTAGGCAGCAAGGAAGAGAATATTTTTGAGAAAAGTGATGACTGCGCCATAGAACAAAGAGGTGTTAGTCCTTTGATTCTTGGACTGAAACAGTAGCTCCGCTCAACTCAGCTTCATCTTTTTGTTCCTTTTCAGCTTCGCCTTCATTATTTGAAAGTTCAGTGGAATTAGACTGGGTATCTGCTTCTTTATCCCACTTGCGCTTTCCGAAAATCTGTTCCAAATCCTGTTTAAAAATAACCTCTTTTTCGAGCAATAATTCAGCTAATTGAATGAGTTTTTCTTTATGAGTTGTTAATATCTCAATGGCTCGTTCGTATTGCAGATCGACGATTTTTTTCACCTCTTCGTCGATGATCTCAGCTGTTTTTTCACTGTATGGCTTATTGAAGCCAAACTCGTTCTGACCTGATGAATCGTAGTATGTAATGTTACCTATGCGCTCGTTGAGGCCAAAAATGGTAACCATAGCTTGTGCCTGGCGTGTTACTTTCTCCAGGTCACTCAAAGCTCCGGTTGAAACTTTGTTAAAGATCACCTTTTCGGCAGCCCGTCCACCGAGGGCAGCGCACATTTCGTCTTGAATCTGGTCGGCAGTGGTAATCTGGCGCTCCTCGGGCAAATACCAGGCCGCCCCTAAGGAACGACCTCTTGGCACAATGGTAACCTTAACCAGTGGAGCAGCATGTTCGAGCATCCAACTTACAGTGGCGTGGCCTGCTTCGTGATAGGCAATTACTTTTTTCTCTTCAGGAGTTATGATTTTCGATTTTTTCTCCAAGCCGGCGACGATTCTATCCACAGCATCGAGAAAATCCTGAAGCTCAACGACTTTTTTGTCTTTACGAGCAGCGATCAGTGCAGCTTCATTGCATACATTGGCAATATCTGCCCCTGAAAATCCCGGAGTTTGCTTGGCCAGAAAATCGATGTCGAGGTCAGAAGTATGCTTTATGCGACGCAGGTGAATTTTAAAAATTTCTTTGCGCTCATTCAGGTCAGGCAAATCGATGTATATCGTTCTGTCGAAACGCCCTGCGCGGGTCAAGGCGCGGTCGAGAATTTCCGGTCGGTTGGTTGCAGCCAGTACGATTACTGTCTCATTCGTCTGGAAACCGTCCATTTCAGTGAGCAACTGATTGAGGGTATTTTCTCTCTCGTCGTTTCCTCCGCTGAATGAGGCTTTTCCTCGGGCTCTACCTATAGCGTCAATTTCATCAATAAAGATGATGGAAGGTGCTTTTTCCTTAGCCTGCTTAAAGAGGTCGCGAACCCGCGAAGCACCTACGCCCACAAACATCTCCACAAAGTCAGATCCAGAAAGGCTAAAGAAAGGAACTTTCGCTTCGCCGGCTACTGCTTTAGCGAGCAATGTTTTACCCGTTCCCGGAGGACCTGCCAACAAGGCGCCCTTTGGTATCTTACCGCCCAAATTGGTGTACTTCTCGGGGTTCTTCAAAAAGTTGACAATTTCCTGAATTTCTTCTTTGGCGCCTTCCATACCAGCTACATCTTTGAAGGTGACCTTCACATTGGTGTTTTTATCAAAGAGCTGGGCTCTTGATTTACCGATATTGAAGATCTGACCTCCGGGGCCACCACCCATTGTGCTCATCCGGCGCATGATAAACATCCATATCAGGAAGATGAACAGGAAAGGAAGCACCCAGGCTAAAATGTCGCTCCAGTAATCACGCTGTTCTTCGTAGGTAATGGGCACCTTACGTCGGTCAATATTAGGGTTGTCTTCGTAAAAATTCCTCAGTTCATCGCGAAAGGCGTCACCTGGCATTTGAAAAACTAAGTGCGGACCAGGAACAACCCCCGAACCTGTGCTCCTGCTTCTCAGATCTTTAAATACTTCTTTGGTCTTTATACTTTCTTGACGGAGAAAAACTTGAATTTCCTTTGAATTCACTACCCGAATGCGCTCTACATCGTCGCTCAGCAAGTAGGTTGTTAATTCATTGAAGCTGCTCTTTTTAGCAGCACTATTCATCATGCCAAGCAGCTGAATACCAAAGATTACTGCAATTAGGATAATGTATATCCAGTAAAAATTGAACCCCCCGTTTCGTTCGGAGTCCCCGTTTCCTGAATTTTGATTTTGGTTTCTTTTTCGGAATTGACCGAATTCTGCAGGATGTTTTTTCTTTTGAGCCATAATGGTTAATCGACATTTGAAATTTCAGTAATGCGCGCATCACTCCATAGACCATCGAGGTCGTAAAAACGCCTTTTTTCGGGTAAGAAGATATGCACGACTACATCTACGTAATCTAACAAAACCCATTCGGAATTGGTTTTGCCCTCTATATGCCAAGGCCTTTCTCCAGTATTTTCAAACACCTTTTCTTCCACTGAGTCGGCTAAAGCGCTCACCTGAGTGGTGGAATTGCCTTCAGCGATCACAAAGCAATCACAAACGGCCTTATCAATTTCAGAGAGGTCAAATATTTTAATGTTAAAGCCTTTTACCTCGCGCAGACCTTCAATTATTGAGTGTATAAGTCTATCAGTATCAATATCTTGTTGTATTTTCATTCAATTATATGTAATTCTGTAGCTTTAAATTGTAAGACTGCTAAAATAAGCAATAAAATTGCCAATTGTTTTTGAAATTTTGTCAATTCTATGTTTCATCGAAAACACTTACCGGTAGTAGAATCGACCAACGACTGGCTTAAAAAGATGCTTGAACAAGGCACTATCGAAAACAATTTATTGATTTTCACTCAAAACCAAATAAAAGGACGAGGACAGTTCGATAGACAATGGCACATGGAACCTGAATTAGATTTAGCTTTTAGTTTTTTCATGGAAGTGCCAGAAGTTGGAGAAAATTTTTTACCAGCTATTCATTCAATGACAGTTTGTCTTGCACTACATAACACTTTTGACAGGTTGGGCATACATACTCTGATAAAATGGCCTAATGACCTGCTTGTCAATGAGAGAAAAATTTCAGGAATTTTACTGGAATCTATCAATTTGGATAAAAAGATTTTTTTAATCAACGGCATTGGAATCAACTTAAATTCTTTTAGAATCGACAAAGAAACTCAATACAAATCCATCTCGGTAAAAGATATCATAAGGAGAGAAATTGCTGCCGAAGATTTTCTCAATACCTTTGAAGATTCATTCAAACATTTTTATTCATTTCAGGTAAGTGGTAATTACGAAAAAATACTTTCGGCATACGAAAAAAATATGTATAAAAAAGGTGAAGTTGTAGAATTAATAAACCTAAAAAACAACAAAGTTTTTGAATCGAAGATAAAATGTATAGATGCAAACGGGCGATTGATTGTGGAACTGGAAGAAGCCACAATGAGCTTTCACAATGGAGAAGTAAAATGGATGTATTAATGCTTAGAAAGTTCCCGCTCTCTCTGCCAATTTATCAATGAAATTTTGAAGCGGTTTTTCGAGCATCATTCGCATCATCATATTCACTTCCCCGTCAAAGAAAAATTGAATACCACTGGTTTGGGGACTCTGTTCTGAAAGCACACAAGTAAGTGTAAATTTTAAGATGGAAGTAGCTGATTCAAAGGTTATTTTCTGATTTTCTACTTTCTCCTTTACACGAAGCTGAACTTCAGGAAATCCTTTTAATCCAAAGGTAAAAGTATCGCCCTCGGCCTTAAAAACTGTCACTTCAGGCGGCATTATTTCTTTGTAATTTTCAAGAGAAGAAGTCAGTTGATTATATAATTCACGAACTGGCTTATTTACCGTAATAAGTTTGCTTTGTAAATTCATAGGTTAAAATTTTTAATTATCGACCCCATTTTTCGGGCATTAATCTCCATTCATTGAGTTGTTTCAACTCATTTTCATTAATGTATCCAACTTTTAGCGCTGTTTTTATCAGATGTTCATAATCGCTGAGGGTAATAAGTTGGATGTTTTCATCCTCAAACAATTTGTGGGCATCGTCGAATCCGTAGGTAAAAATTGCCTGGACCCCTAAGACCTTTAGTCCGGCTTGTTTTAAAGCATTGATCGCATTTAAAGAACTTCTGCCTGTAGAAATCAAATCTTCGATTACAACCACATTTTGGCCTGAGATGATGTACCCTTCAATTTGATTCATTCGACCATGAGATTTGGGTTCTGGCCTCACGTAAATGAAAGGTAATCCGAGCTCATCAGCAACGAGAGCCCCAATTGCAATCGCACCGGTAGCCACACCTGCTATAACGTCGGGTTTTGGGAAGTGACGCTCAATATTTTTAACCATCATCTCTCGAATGTACGTTCGTACTGCCGGGAAGGATAAAACAACCCTATTGTCGCAGTATATTGGAGATTTCCAGCCGCTTGACCATTGGAAGGGAGATGATAAATTTAGCTGTACCGCTTTGATTTGCAACAGAAATTCAGCTGCTTTTTGAGCAATATCTTTGTCAGCGATCATATGGCGCAAAAATATGTACAAAGTGAACATTCAAAATTCGCTTCTTGCAATCGGGGGCAAACCCATTCGAAGACCCGACTGGCTGATCGATTATTATAATAATTTTCCTTTTGACATGATAATCAATCAGTTAGAAAATTCGCCTGTCACTTTGTACTATCATATTAAGGCTGATAACAACGAAGAAGAAGTGTGGAAAGAATTTACAAAATATTTTGAGATGATTCAAGCCGCTGGCGGTGTTGTCAAAAATAAAGATGGGAAATTTCTGATAATTAAACGCCATGGTAAGTTTGACCTACCCAAAGGCAAGGTTGAAGAATATGAAAACTTAAAAGATGCTGCTCTTAGAGAGGTAGCCGAGGAATGCGGCATTAAAAACTGTACCCTCGATGCAGAAGAGCCAACAATATCATATCACACTTACAGCATTGATGGTAAGCGCGTGTTGAAGAAAACGCATTGGTTTCCGATGACCGTAGATGATCCATTATATTTGTTCAAGCCTCAAACGGAAGAAGGAATTACGGATGTCTTCTGGCTTGAGCCAGAAAAGTTAAATACCATCTTTTCAAATACATATCCAAACATCAAAGACTTGTTAATTCACTTTTCACAAAAAAAATAAACGTTCTGTAGAGTTTTGTCTCAAATTCATGATTTAGAATTTTATTGCCTAGTCATTCCTTTATTTTTGTGACAAATTCTTAAACATAAATGAACACAACGGAAACAACTTACATTCCTTACAAAGTAAAAGACATCTCACTGGCCGAATGGGGACGGAAGGAGATTCAGCTTGCTGAAGCTGAAATGCCGGGATTGATGACTCTGCGTAAAAAATACGGAGAAAGCAAACCCCTGAAAGGGGCCCGTATAGCCGGCTGTTTACACATGACCATACAAACTGCAGTTTTAATCGAAACATTGGTAGAACTCGGAGCTGAGGTAACATGGTCGTCTTGCAACATTTTTTCAACCCAAGATCATGCAGCTGCAGCTATTGCTGCTCGTGGCATTTCAGTATATGCATGGAAGGGAATGACCGAAGAAGAATTTGATTGGTGCATCGAGCAAACCCTTTTCTTTGGTCCTGAGCGCAAGCCTCTTAACATGATCCTCGACGACGGTGGCGACCTTACAAATATGGTATTAGATCGCTATCCTGAGTTGGTAGCTGGTATTCGCGGTATTTCAGAAGAAACTACCACCGGTGTACACCGCTTATATGAGCGTATGAAAAAAGGTACATTGCCACTTCCAGCTATTAATATTAATGACTCAGTTACAAAATCAAAATTTGACAATAAATACGGCTGTCGCGAATCAGCTGTAGATGCTGTTCGCCGTGCTACTGATGTAATGATTGCTGGTAAAGTGGTAGTAGTAGCTGGCTATGGCGACGTGGGAAAAGGCACGGCTGCCTCCTTCAGAGGTGCAGGTGCACGCGTGATTGTGACCGAAATAGACCCCATCTGTGCCCTGCAGGCGGCTATGGATGGTTATGAAGTGAAGAAGATGATCAACGCCGTGCCATTGGCCGATATTGTAATCACCGCAACGGGCAACTGCGACATTATACGCGAAGAGCACTTCCGACTGATGAAGGATAAAACCATCGTGTGCAACATCGGACACTTTGACAACGAAATCGATGTTGCCTGGCTAAAGAAGAACTACGGCCATACGCGCATTAACATTAAGCCGCAAGTAGATCTTTACAACGTTGATGGAAAAGATATCATACTTCTGGCTGAAGGTCGTCTTGTAAACCTAGGTTGTGCAACCGGGCATCCATCCTTTGTAATGTCTAATTCCTTTACCAACCAAGTGCTCGCTCAAATCGAATTGTGGAACAACCACGACAAATACGAAAACAAAGTTTACACATTACCGAAACATCTCGATGAGATGGTGGCAAGACTGCACTTGGAAAAAATCGGCGTAGAGCTCGACGAGCTTACACCCAAACAAGCCGAATATATAGGTGTAGATATAAACGGACCATTTAAGCCTGAATATTATCGTTATTAATGAAGAAATCAAGCAAAAAAGCCGACTTAAAAAGTCGGCTTTTTTGTTTTAAAAATAATAAAAAAACCGCCTGACAGGCGGTCTTTTTTAATGCATTTTTGCCAATTACTTTTGCTCGGCAGCAGGAGTTTCAGCTTGAGAAGCGCTATCAGCTTCAGCTGTTTCAGCAGCCTCTTCTTGATTTGACTCCTCAGTAGCAACTTCTTCAGTTGTTTGAGTTTCTTCTTGAGCAGTTTCTTCCTTAGCGTTGTTGCAAGCTACGAAAGCTACCATAGCAAGAGCAGCAAGAAACAAATTGATTTTTTTCATGACGCGTAATTTTAAATTGATTAATAAACTGCTACAAAAGTAGTAGCATTTTTTTTCTTTGTACAATACCGAAAATGTGTTTTCACTTGAGGTACAGAATGTTTTAATAAGATTTTAACATTGGTTGCTTTTTTAATCATTTTGATTTTTATTTATTCTTATTGATTATTCTTAATAAACCTATGTCAAAAGGGAGCAATACATTTGTTTTAGTTTAACATGATTTTTCTACTTTATGAATTCGCTCGAAGAGTATAAAAATTTGATTGAAGACTCCATAATAAAGTATTCATCTGGCACCAAACCAGAAAATTTACACGATTCCATACGATACATACTTAGCCTCGGCGGCAAACGCATAAGACCGATACTCGTGCTCATGGGATATGGCGTGTACAATGACCATGTAGAACGCGCCCTTCATCAAGCCCTTGCAATCGAGCTGTTTCACAACTTCACTTTAATACACGACGACATAATGGATAGGGCCGACTTGCGCAGAGGCAACCTCACTGTTCATAAAAAGTGGAACGAACCGACTGCCATACTTTCAGGCGATCTGATGCTCATCAAGGCCTATGAACTACTTTGCGATGCTCCAGCACATTTGGTGCAGCCAATGCTTCAAGCCTTTAACACTATGGCCACTGAAGTTTGCGAAGGTCAACAAATGGATATGGATTTTGAACAGCGAACCGATTTAAGCGAAGAGGAATACATCGATATGATTCGCAAAAAAACTTCTGTACTCATCGGCGCTGCAATACAAATAGGAGCACTGCGTGCCGGAGCAGATGCCTCTGAAGCCGGATTGCTGTACGAATTTGGTGTCAATATTGGCCTGGCCTTTCAAATGTTGGATGATTACTTAGATGTATTCGGACAATCAGAAAAAACCGGAAAAATAGAAGGCGGTGATGTGCTTAATAGAAAGAAGACTCTTCTTTTTCTACATTGTTATCGCCATGCAGATGAACAATCGAAAAACGAATTGCTTTCGATTTATGAAAATCGCTCTTCGAAATCGGATGCTGAAAAAGTACACACGGCTCGAGAGCTTTTTAAGAAAGCAGGTTCAGATAAATATCTCTACCAAAAGGCGGAAGATTACTATCACATAGGTTTAAATCTATTGAAAAGTGCTGATTTTCAAAGAGAGCGCATCAAACCCCTCCTAACTCTGGCAGAGTATCTCATGCAAAGAGAAAATTAAAAAAAAGGGGGCATAAGCCCCTTTTTTTATGCGTAAATCTTTTTATAAAGATCTTCGTATTTTTTAAGAATTACTTTCCTGCGCAACTTCATGGTGGGGGTCAGATGCCCAGCTTCGATTGACCAAACATCGGGAGTAAGCTCAAATTTTTTAATTTTTTCCCAATTTCCAAATTCTTCGTTGTATCGATCCACTTCTTTTTGTATTCTTTCAATTACTTTCGGATTTTTAATGATTTCTTCGTTTGAAGTGTATGGAATTCCCTTTCTTTCGCACCATTGCTTTAAGAAGACAAAATCAGGCTGAATAAAGGCAGCAGGATGTTTTTCATTTTCGCCAATCACCATGATTTGCTCAATGAAACGGCTTTCTTTGAACTTGTTTTCCATGATTTGAGGCGCAATGTATTTGCCTCCCGATGTTTTGAAAATCTCCTTTTTACGGTCGGTGATTTTTAAAAATTGCCCTTCAACCATTTCGCCGATATCACCTGTATGGAAGAATCCATCTGCATCGATCACTTCAGCGGTCAATTCTGGCTTTTTGTAATATCCCATCATCACATTAGGTCCTTTTACCAGGATTTCGCCGTCTTCGGCAATTTTTACAATACACTCATTAATGGGACGGCCTACAGTGCCAATTCTGGTGCCATCGTTTTTCGGACAGTTTACAGCTATAACGGGCGAAGTTTCTGTAAGGCCATAGCCCTCTTGTATATTAATTCCGGCGGCCAGAAAAATTCGACAGAGTCGGGGATTAAGCGCAGCTGCACCAGAAGCTACGGCCAAAACCCTTCCGCCAAGGGCCTCTTGCCATTTCTTGAAGATAAGTTTACGGGCAATTGCGAGTTTAATTTTATAAAAAAGACTTTTACCTTTAATATCATACTCTTCAGCGAGTCCTACAGCCCAATAAAACAGCGCCTTCTTGATGCCCGTAAGAGTCGCGCCTTTGTCCATAATTTTAACAAAGACTTTCTCCAAGAGCCTTGGCACAGCTGTGAAGATGGTCGGACGTACTTCGCGCAGATTTTCGCCTATGGTATCCATGCTTTCGGCATAATACACTGAAATAAAGTTGTAACAATACAAATAATTGAGCATGCGTTCGTAAATGTGGCACATTGGAAGAAAACTGAGAGCCACCCCTCCATCGGTAATGGGCAAACGGTCCTGGCAATTCATTACATTGCTGGCGATGTTTCGATGGCTGAGCATTACGCCTTTTGGCCTGCCTGTTGTACCTGAGGTATAAATGAGGGTAGCCAGTTGCTCAGGCTTAATGCTTTGCATGATCGATTTCAACTCAGCGCGCCTGCCGGAGTTTTTGCCAAGCTCTACTACCTCCTTGTAGTTAGGCAAATCTGGTTCTTCATCAAAAACATATATTTTTGAGAGTGTAGGCACTTGTGATTTTATGCGCATGACTTTCTCGTAAAGCGGGCGGTCTGAAACAAAGCAGATTTTTACCTCAGCATCGTTAAAAATGTAGATGTAATCATCTTCGGAGGCTGTGGGATACACAGGCACATTGATGGCTCCGCATTGCATGATGCCGATATCGCAGAAGTTCCATTCAAAACGGTTGTTGGTGCTGATTAAAGCGACTTTGTCATCGGGCTTTATGCCTAGTTCCATTAAGCCAAGCGCAATGTGTTCAGCTGCTTCTACATATTCTTTTGTCGAGATTTCAATCCATTTCCCATTTCGTTTAGATGCTAATGAAACGGACAAAGGCTTTTTTTCGAGCTGGTATTTTGGGAAGTCGAAAAGTCTTGTAGGCTGATTCATTGTTAATGAATTTTTAATGTTTGCAAATAAAACATATTACAACGTTAATTGGGAAGATTGTTTATCAAAAAAATGTTGTTAAACAAAAAAACCTCCCGATTGGGAGGTTTTTTGTAGAAGTTGGTGGTTAATACTCGTCTTCGTTCCAAAGGAAGTCTTCCTGAGTGGGATAATCCGGCCATATGTCTTCGATCGACTCATAGATTTCTCCTTCATCATCTTCTATGGCCTGCAGGTTTTCGATTACCTCTAATGGCGCACCAGTACGAATCGCGTAATCTATGAGCTCATCCTTTGTGGCCGGCCAAGGTGCATCACTGAGGTAAGAGGCTAATTCAAGCGTCCAGTACATCGTCCGGGGTTTTAAAATTTTTTGCAAAAGTATAAAAAATTTATGGAATATTTCAAAATCGTGTAAACAGCATCTTATTGAATTTATGATGTTGATTTCCAGTGGATTTCTTGAGAGCCGGTGAGAAATAATGTGAATCTTGCCAGTGTAAAGAAGTAGTCTGAGAGTCTGTTAAGAAACTTGATAATGCCTGGATCGACTTGCTCTTCAGAAGCAAGTAATACGACAATTCGTTCGGCTCTTCGGCATACACAGCGCGCGAGGTGACAATACGATGCGACCGGGTGTCCTCCGGGTAAAATAAAGTTTTTTAAAGGCTTTAAGTGTTTAGTCATTTCGTCTATGTAGCCTTCCAAAGCTTCCGTAGAATCAGTAGGCCAAGGAGTGAGATACGACTTTGCTTGTTCATTTTCAGCAGCAAGATGGCTACCGGCTAAAAAGAGCAGGTTCTGTATCTGATGTAGTTGGTTTATGATATCAGGATGCATGTATTCATCAGCTACTAAGCCTATCCATGAGTTGAGCTCATCCAATGTACCGTAAGCTTCGATGCGGATGTGGTACTTTTCTACTCTACTGCCGCCAAGTAGAGACGTTTGACCCCCATCACCTGATTTCGTATAAATTTTCATTTGAGAATGGCTTTTGTGTATTATGTCAAAATTAGAGGGATGGAGGCCTTTTTTAAAAATCTTTAATTACAAAAACGGTTCGTCTGTTGAGCGCTCTACCTTGTTCGGTTTGATTGGAGGCAATCGGTTTGTCGGGGCCAAATCCTTTATACGACATACGCGAGGGCGATATTCCTTTATTAAGAAGGTATTCATAAACCACTTTTGCCCTGTTGTTCGAAAGCACCAGATTGTCTTCACGGGTACCCACATTATCGGTATGTCCCTGTATTTCAATATGTATGCTTTTGTTGGTTTTTAAAAACTCATAAAATTCTTCCAATATTCGAACAGCCCTTTTATCTAAAGCATACGAGTTCGTTTCGAAGTTGATATCATGCAATCGGTATTCTTCGCCCCGCTTGAGTTTTTTTACTTCAATTGTCTGTTGTTTTATTACAGACTCTTGCGATGCGTTGAGGTCTTCAGCAACGATGTAGCGCGAAGTGAAAGCAGTTCCTGCCTTTTCAGCCACCAACAGCAAATCTTCATTCTGCTGAGTTTGCAATGCTACGGCAAAGTCACCTGTAACTGTATCGATCCGCACAGTTGTCTCCTGGGCTGATTGCACTTTTTTAATTTTAACTTGCACATTTCCAGGCGATTGTCCGTTTTCATCTGTTAATCTGCCGGTAATTAGTCTTGTAAAGTTAGGACGGGCACTTTTCGGCAACTCAAAGTAAAATACATCCCAGCCTCCTTTACCCTTAATCTTATCTGTGGAAATGTACCCTTTTGTGCCATCGAGGCTTACAAAAAGCCCCACTTCATCTGCCTCAGTATTTATAGGATAGCCAATATTCTGAGGAGCACTCCACTTTTGGGTTTGCAGATCGAGCTGAGTGTAAAAAATGTCGTGACCACCTATGCCGCCATGCCCGTTAGATGAGAAGTAAAGGGTTACTCCATCTGAATGGATGTAAGGCGATTTTTCGTCTTTTGATGTATTTACGGTAGGTCCTAAATTCTCAGGAGCACTCCATCTGCCATCGGGCAATCGATAGCATCGGTACAGGTCAAGGCCGCCTTGGCCTCCTTTGCGATTGGAGGCGAAGTACAGCCAATCGCCATTGGCAGTCACAGAAGGTTGAGACTCCCATGAATCGGGCCTATTGATCAGCTCTCCCACACTTTGTGGTTCTGACCATCGGTCGTTTGAATAAGTTGAAATGTAAATATCGCAGTTCTGATAACCGGAGGGAAGCAATTCGCATATCGTGAAATACAGCTCCCTGTTATCGGCAGTGATTGACGGTCCGCCTTCGTTGTATTTTTGATTAAAGGGCGAAGGCAGGGGCTGTCCGCGTTCAAATTTTCCATCAGGTAAACGCCGTGCATAGGAAAACTTCTCAACAACTCGCTCCACTGGTACAGGACCTGATTTTCGGTCAATTTCTTTACCCCGACGGGTGAAAAAGCACCATGAGCCATCTGGAGAGATGGTGGCCAAATATTCATCTGCAGCTGTACAAATGTCCTCTAATGGCTTTGGATGAAAGTCAACCGGGTTTTCGCGCAGTCTTCGCTCCATGTCTAAACTATTAAGTATTGAACGCGCTTCACGGTCAAACTGCGGTTCTCGATCGGGATGCTGAATGTACTTTTTTAACAACTCAACGCCTTTGGAGGGCTGCCCATTTTCAATCAAAACCACTCCGGCATAAAATAAAACATCAGCTTTGTAGTCAGGACAAAGCTCCAAAAGACGCATCCATGCAGCCTCAGCTTCACGCATGCGTCCACCGCGTACAGCCGTCTCACCATATAGATATAAAACATGCGGGCAGTTGCGATCGAAATTCATCATCAAATCAGCATACCTTCTCATTTCTTGATAGTTCTTAGCCCGCCAAGCCTTATTCCATTTTTCTATTTGAGCTACTGCCTTTTCTGCACAAGGTTTCTCACAAGTTCCTAATTCGGGTTGTGCATATAATTTTGAAAAAAATTGAACTCCGGTTACAACAACAAAAGCAGCAAACAAATTATATTTGAAAAAAATCATAAACCTATGAAAGCTAACGTTGGAAAGTTGGACAAAGGTATCCGATTAACGATTGCAGTAGTAGCCTTAGTGCTTTATTTTACTAAAGTTTTGACCGGAACAGTAGGTATTGTTGCTCTTGTATTAGCTGGCCTGCTGGTATTCACATCGCTCGTAAATTTTTGCCCAGCTTATACGCTTTTTGGCATAAACACATGCGAAACAAAAAAATAATTCCGGGAGCGATTTAACCTTACGTGTTTAAAACCGGTAATCCTTTCGATTGCCGGTTTTTTTTTTGACCAATTGATACATTTTAGTTTCGAACAATTCAATTCTTACAAGTAAGCATGAAATACAATTCAAGAAGTGTATCTCAATCCATCTTGAAATAGAATTTTAAGTTTATATGTTTTAAGAGCACTTAATCCAACTTTAAAAAAATATGAGATATTTTCTGGCAGGGGATTACTGAATTAGCAATGTGATTCAAATTACGCAACATAACGTATAAATGTAAACATCAAAAAATTTAAAGCCAAACATTCTTCAAATTTACTCTCATCGATTTTTTTTCGTCACTTTTATAAAAATTGTTAAAAAGATACTTTTTATCAATATAAACAATTTTTGTTTATTTTTGTCGTGTAAATGGTAACTTTAAATACAATGGAAGAAGTAAAAATGACTCCAAAAAATGTAGCCAACTACCTAAAATCAAATTTCAGCAATAGAGGTGGCTTAAAAAGCGTATTCGCTTCTCAATTCCTTTCAAAATTCGATTTAGAGCAATTAGAAGCTTTAAAAGCTGATATCGAAGCAGAAATTCAAGCTCGTTACGATGCCATCGCTCAAGAGAAAATTGCTGAAGTAGAAAAACTTGGCTACAAGGTTATTAAAGCCTAATCAGGCTACCAAAGAAGTATAAAACCGTCCACGATAGGGCGGTTTTTTTGTTTTATATACTTCATTGTCAGTGATTTTATAATAAAAAATCAAAAACTTCCTTAAGACAAGTTTTAAAAATAGGAATATATTTTTAATCAGCAACTAATCACTTATAAAGACCTTTTGACGCCGAACGACTACTTTCTATTGAAAGTAAAGATTGCTTAATTGAGAACATTCACCATAAGTAGAAAATAATTTGAAAGATAGAGTCCCTTCACTTGACAATATCCCGAATTAGTATACGCAAACAAAATAGATTGATTCCATGAGGAGTATTATCAACCATAATTGTAAAGAATTTTTTTACAAAAACTTGAGATAATCAGACAGAATCTTACAAATCAATGAAACCTGAAATCGCCCAATCAAAAAATTACATTACGATAAAAAATTCATTAAACGCTCAAAAATTTGCTTAAGTACTATTTAGCATTTAAAGAAATGCTCAACAATTCTGAAATATTAATTTACATCGATCAAAAAGTACTTCCATCTACTATCCCTTATTTATTCCAGCACTCTATGCTCTTGGATAAACTTTTTATTTTGCCTTTAAAAATGACCTATATCAAGTTTAAAGCAATAAAAATTTTAACTCAAATCTTAAGCAAGTGCTCCATTTATTTCTAAAAACCTTTGAAACTATTATAGTATTTTCTGATGTTTGCAACATTATTCAGTTTTCGATACATTCTATTTCATCACATAAAATATCTTTTAAGAATTTACTAATAACTTCTTTGATACAGAACACCAAAGAGTTTTTTTAAAATACTGAGTTGAAAAAATTGAAGGGATTCAACGCTTAAGCAATAGTTATTGGAATTCAGTCTATATTAATATCTGTAAGTAATTCAGAATTAAATAATCCAACAAAGTTTTTCAAATAAGCAATGCAAGTGATTGTTGAGCAATTAAAACATTTTAATTCGCGTTATAAAAAGACAATACTTACTACTTTTACGCGTCAGCGTACACACCGATGTCCATCCTGCTCGAAACACACAACATTTCAAAAAAATACGGAAATCACCAAGCCCTGTCAAGCGTATCGCTTCAGGTCAAAAAAGGAGCCATCTTTGGTCTATTAGGGCCAAATGGCGCTGGTAAGACAACGCTTATACGCATCATTAATCAAATCATATCGCCCGATAGCGGCACAGTCTACTTCGACGGAGAGCATTTAAACCCGAGTCATCAGGCTCGGATTGGATACTTGCCGGAAGAGCGTGGTTTGTATCGTACCATGAAAGTGGGCGAACAAGCCCTCTACCTTGCTGGACTAAAGGGTATGCCCACGGCTGAAGCTAAAAAAGCTCTGCGCTACTGGTTTGAACGCCTCGATATCACTGACTGGTGGGACAAGAAGGTGGAAGAACTTTCAAAAGGCATGGCTCAAAAGGTTCAGTTTGTCATTACCGTACTTCACAAGCCAGAGCTACTCATCCTTGATGAACCTTTCTCGGGCTTCGACCCTGTTAACGAAGGCATCATTCGCGATGAACTGCTCGAGCTCCATCGACAGGGTACCACCATTATCTTCTCAACCCACCGGATGGACACCGTCGAAGAACTCTGCCAAGACATTGCCATGATTGATCGCTCACGCCTGGTGCTTAGCGGACCACTCCATTACATTAAGCGCCAGTATGCTCGTCATCAATGGGAAATTGTTCTCGACCCTGTAAATGTAAACGCGCTAACACTTCCTAATGATTTCCACATCATCAGCCATTATACCACTGAATATTATACTCATCTCCTTGTTCAAGACATTCGCATCCAAGGTTTAAGTCCACTCTTGCAATGGCTTGTGGCACAGCCAGGTTTACAGCTTCATTCTATCCGCGAAGTGCTCCCTGCTATGAAAGACATCTTTATCGACGTGGCTAAAAACAACACCTCAGCAGCATGAACAAAATTTGGCTCATTATACAACGCGAATTTCTCCATCGCTTGCGCAAGCGCTCCTTTATCATTATCACTCTTATAGGGCCCCTGCTTTTTGGCTTACTAATCATTGCCCCCGCTCTACTGTCAAACATGCAGCAAGAAAAGCGCACAATCCTTGTACACGACCGCGCTACTGTACTCGACTTCCACCCAGGCAACGACGATATAGCCTTCACATATTTAGATCCATCGCGCTACGATTTACAGCAGGCAAAACAGCTTATAAAAGAAAAATCCGAATTTTACGCTCTTCTTTACATTCCCACAGGTGAAACCTGGGACCCCGATTTCATTTCTGCGGGCGTATCCATGTATAGTCAAGGTGACATATCTCTTAAAGTTCAATCCTACATCGAAAACCTTATCAAATCAAAAATACAGGAAGAAAAGCTCAAGCTCCTGGGTGTGGACCCCTCCGTGGTTAAACAATCTGAAACAAACGTACGCCTGCGCACTTTTTACCTCGAAGAAGTCAATAGCGCCGAAAAACAATCAGCCACCGAACTCAAGTTTGTGCTTGCCTACATCAGCAGCCTGCTCATTTATCTGTTTATCTTCCTCTACGGCAGCATGGTGATGCGCGGCATTATCGAAGAGAAGGCTAACCGCATAGTCGAGATCATCATTACTTCAGTGAAGCCCTTTCAACTGATGATGGGAAAAATCATTGGCATTGCCCTCACAGGACTGCTGCAATTTGCCATTTGGGTAATACTCAGTACCGTCGTTTATGCACTGGCATCGCAAATCTTCTTCCGAGAAAAATTCGAAGCCGCTCGACAGCTCGCCCTGCAGCAGGAACAACTGCGCGCAGAGGGAAGTGCTATTCCAACGGACATCGACCGCTCCCTTGAAATCATCAATGCCATCCAAACCATAGACTTCCCTCTCATACTTTCCCTATTTCTTTTTTACTTCATCTTCGGCTATCTGGCATATGGAGCCTTGTTTGCTATTGTTGGCTCTACGGTCGATAATGAAACCGACTCCCAGCAGCTCGTTCTGCCCATTAGCATCCCGCTGATCATCGCCATCATAGCCATGCCATCCATTTTAGACAATCCTGATTCCACTTTTGCTAAAGTGCTCTCCTTCATACCCCCTACCTCCCCTGTTGTGATGATGACACGCATACCCTTCGGCGTACCCTGGTGGGAAACTATAATCTCCATGCTGTTGCTTGTACTCTTTTTTTTGCTGGCTACCTGGGTCGCCGGGCGCATTTACCGCGTAGGTATTCTCATGTACGGAAAGCGCTATTCCCTACGCGACCTCATCCGATGGTTCACCTACCGCAGCTAATTCTTTATGCACTGTTTACCCTTTTTGAAAATTAGGGCGTGCTCCTGACTTCCTTTTCTTCACTTAATAGTCTGAGCTTGTTTTCACCAGAGGCTGAAAGGTCCTTCGTTTGGACTTGGAAAAAACTGGATGCTTTTAGCAAGTAGTCTTAATGGGATACACTTACAAGATAAAAGATGCTGACAAAACAAAAAGTTTTCGTCAGCATTTGCTTCGTTCCAGTACTTCGACAGCGCTTCCCTCTGCCTTAGCACCGTGCTACTACACACCCGTCACATTTGTGATGCGACAACGGCCAATGATCGCTTTTCTTAAATTTAAACTTTAATTAAAACCAAATGTCTTCTTACGCCATTCTGCAAATTTTGAGGAAAAAACAAATCCGCTTTATTTGCTTCCCTTTGGAAAATAAAGAGCTGAATATGCCGACAAAGCTCCCTCGATATTTCGAAGGTAGTAGGCTGCACAGAATGAGAATTTTTAGATAATAGATTAAACCAAAAAATCTTTACGCTAAATTACAATAATTGTTTTAGATCTATCACCCAATAAACCGAAATCAACCTACATCTATTACCCTCAAAATCTAAATTAAATAAAAATATGATAAAAATCAGGTTAAGTAATCCAAGTTTTATTAAAATATTGTCATTTTCAATTACTTTTGAGAAAAATCCTGTAAATGGTTGCTCCAAAGCCGATTGATGAAGAAGAACGATTAGCCGAATTATACAAATACGAAATACTCGATACCTATCCAGAGGAGGACTTCGATCAGCTTGTAGAGTTGGCCTCAGCTATATGCGAAGTTCCCATTTCTCTTGTATCACTGATAGACCGCGACCGCCAGTGGTTTAAGGCCAAGAAAGGCTTAGACCTGGACGAAACTTCCCGAGACGTCGCCTTTTGCGCTCACGCCATACTGCAGGACGAGGTCTTTATTGTCGAAAACGCCTTGGATGACATCCGTTTTTTTGATAATCCATATGTGGTTAATGACGGCATCCGATTCTACGCCGGTATGCCCATCAAAACCCGAAACGGCAAGAACCTGGGGACGCTCTGTGTGATCGACCGGGAGCCAAAGACCCTAAGCCCCAGCCAAAAACGCGCACTCGAAATTCTCGGCCGACAAGTGATCAATCTGATGGAACTTCGCCTGACCAATAACCGCCAGAAAGAGCTCATTACCCTGCTCGACAAGCAAAAAGAAGAGCTCAAAGCCCAAAACGAGTTTAACTCCCGCCTTATCAAGCTACTGGCGCACGATATAAAGAGCCCTTTGACCTCCATCAAGGGCGGCCTCGACCTGATCCTCGATGGTCATCTGCCAGCTGAAGAAGCCTCCCAAATCTTCAAAGACCTCTCCGATAGCATCAACTCTACCCTTCAGATGGTGGACGACACCCTCCGCTGGGGGCTGTTGAACATGCGCAAAATTCTGCCTCAGCAGCCTGTTAGATTACATGATATGATCGAAGAGATTAAGGATTTATACAATTTCCTGTTAAAATCCAAACACATTCAATTTGTAAATTCTATTCCCAGAAATTATATCATCGAAACAGAACCAGAAGCGCTCGAAATCGTTCTTCGAAATCTCATTCAAAATGCCATTAAATATACTGAAAATGGCAGTATTAAAGTTTCTGTTACCGACTCAGAAAACATGAAATGCATCAGCGTGAGCGATACCGGTAAAGGCATGAAACCATCACAGCTTCAAGCTATTAATAATCAAACAGGCGAATTAGTTTCTACCCTTGGCACACATGGCGAAAAAGGCACTGGTTTCGGCCTTCGCATGTGCATCGATCTGGCTAAATCCATCGGTGCAAGCCTCTACGCCACCTCTGAAGAAGGCAAAGGCGCTCAGTTCAAACTGATTTTCAAACAAGACTAATTAAACCAAGTTTGTAAGTCGCTTAAAAGACCGACAACATTAATGAAAACCGTCAAAAACACCTTTCCGGTACTCGATATGTCGTGCGCAGCCTGCGCTGCCTCAGTAGAAAAAGAGCTCCAAAGGCAGCCTGGTGTACGCTCGGCCACTGTTTCTTATGCCAGTGGCTGCGCTGTTGTAGAATTCGACGAAGAAAAAACAAACCCAGATCAACTTCGCATCGCTGTCAGAGCCCTTGGCTACGACATGGACATCGGCGAATACAACCGCCGAAAGCATCGAGAGGCAGAACTACAAGCTTTCCGCAATCTCAGGCTTCGGGCCTTTTTCAGCCTTGCACTTTCAGCACCGGTCATGGTCATCGCCATGCTCTGGATGCATAAGCCCTGGGCTGATTACGTGCTCTGGGTTCTCACTACAGGCGTAATCTGGTTTGGCCGTCGGTTTTTTTCCAATGCCTGGAAGATGACCCTGAGCTGTCAGTCAGGCATGGATACCTTAGTAGCCCTTAGCACCGGCACAGCTTATCTTCTGAGCACACTTGTTACTTTCTGGCCTTCCTGCTTTGCGCAGTTACTCGGTCATCACACTTATTATGAGCCGGCTGCCATGGTCATCGCCTTTGTGCTGCTTGGCAAATATCTGGAAGAGCGCTCGCGCCATCGGGCTACCAATTTTCTCGACGCTCTTGCCTCCAGCCTGCCCGAAACTGCCATTCGCCTGTCAGGCGAAACCCAGGAGGAAATCCCTGTTCATCTCGTTCAGCCTGGTGATCTGCTCCTGGCACGTATGGGCGACCGCATCGCCGTGGATGGCGAAGTGGTCGATGGACAGGCATGGATCGAGGAAAGCATTCTGACCGGTGAATCCCTGCCAGTGTCAAAAAAAACAGGTGATCCAGTCTTTGCAGGTACCATTAACACAGATGGTCTGCTGCGCTACCGCGCTGTAAAAACCGGGTCAGAGTCGCGCTTTGCCAAAATCATCGCCCTGGTGGAGGCTGCACGCTCATCCAAGCCTTCGGTACAGCGCCTTGCCGACCGCATTTCAGGCATTTTTGTGCCAATAGTGCTGAGCATAGCAGTGCTTACTTTCTTAGGATGGTGGTTTTTTGGTGGTTCTGGCGCATTCTCTGTTGCTCTTACTACATCTTTAGCTGTGCTCGTAGTGGCTTGCCCCTGTGCCTTAGGCCTTGCTACACCTACAGCCATCGTCAATGCCATCGGTACCACCGCCAAATGGGGCATCCTGGTTAAAAATGCCGAAACTTTTGAAATCGCCTCACGTGTATCACATCTTTTTCTTGACAAAACGGGTACACTTACCTCCGGAACTCCAGCCATAGATACCATCCACTACCACACTGCTGCTCCCATAGATTTCATCAACACCCTACTCCTCAGTATGGAATCACGCTCTAATCATCCCTTAGCCAAAGCTATTTTACAGCATTTTAATAAGAATGAACAACTCCTCGACTTCGACGATTGGACCTACCACCCCGGCCGCGGCATCGAGGTCGTTTACAAAAACCAGCACTTCTACTTAGGCAGCAGTCAATGGATGAAAGAAATTCTAAAATCCTCATCTTTCAATACAGACACTTCAACCGGCATGTGTTTCTACCTATTTACTAGAAGCGAGCTTTTGGCCACCATTACCTTCCACGATACCTTAAGACCACAGGCAGTTGAAGCTATTAGAGAGCTGAATGAGCTTAAGATCAAAGTCGCTATACTCTCAGGCGATGCAGAGAAAACAGTTGAGTCCATAGCACGAGAAGCTGGCATAGCTGCATTTTACAGCCAATGCTCCCCAGAGGAAAAGCTTAAAATCATCAATCAAACCAAAGCAGATGGTCATACCGTGGCTATGGCAGGCGATGGCATCAACGACGGTGCTGCTCTGGCAGCCGCCGACCTCGGCATCGCCATGGGCAGCGGAGCTCACCTGGCCATCGAATCCGCTCAGATCGTCATCAAAAACGATTCCCCTCTCCTGATTGCCCGCATTCTTCAGTTTTCGCGCAGAGTGCGCACCGTCATTTACCAGAATCTCTTCTGGGCCTTTATCTACAATCTTATTGCCATACCTATAGCTGCCGGACTGCTCTTCCCCTCATTCGGCATTCTACTCCAGCCGCACTGGGCTGGCGCAGCCATGGCACTCAGCAGCGTAAGTGTGGTTTTGAGCAGCCTCAGATTGAGATATTATAAACACAAGGCTTCCGACCTGTAAACTACATTTGCCGGGTAATCTGACGGCTTGCATGGAAAACTTTACTTTTCTGGTCACTCTCGACGACGATAAGTCTGACGTGATCCGCGAAATCGGCATTGAATCTAACAAAACCCTAGAAGACCTTCATCATCTCATCGTCAGCAGCTTTGGACTTCCTCCAGGCGAGCTGGCCTCCTTCTACCGAACTAATGAAAACTGGGAACAGCTCGACGAAATTCCGCTATTGCCTCTTGGCGAAGGCGAAAATGCTCCTCTCCCTATGAGAGAAATCAGTGTAGGAGCTTACTTCACCAACAACAACCGCCTGCTCTATGTGTATGATTTTTTGAATTTATGGACATTCTACGTAGTGAAAAAATCACAGGGACCTGCCCTTCCCGTGGGTCTTATTCACAGCATCGGCGTACTTCCGCCTGAAGCTCCGGCGCGCTTTTTCACAGGTGAATCCAATAAAGATAAAAAATCCTCCTTTGACGACGATTTCGCTTTCAGCAACGACGAAGATGAATTTTTCGACGACGAAGACTTCGGTGAAGGCTTTCACGAAATAGACCCTGACGATTATTAATACCCTTAAATCCCTCTTTTCCAATGAATTCCTACGATCTCATCGTTATAGGCTCTGGCCCGGGTGGATATGTGTGCGCCATCCGTGCTGCACAGCTCGGCTTTAAAACCGCCCTTATCGAAAAGTACAACTCCCTCGGAGGCACCTGCCTCAATGTGGGCTGCATCCCATCCAAAGCCTTACTTGACTCCTCTGAGCATTATCACAATGCCCTCCTAAACTTCAAAACACACGGCATCGAAATCGACACTCCCCGCGTCAATATGCCCCAGATGATCGAGCGCAAGCGCAAAGTCGTGGCCCAAACCGTGGACGGCATACGCTTTCTGATGAAAAAAAACAAAATCGACGTATATCACGGCATAGGCTCCTTTGTCGATGCAAATACCGTGAAGGTTGCCGGCGAACAGGAAGAAACCCTCACCGCCAAACACATCGTCATCGCCACCGGCAGCAAGCCGGCAACACTGCCCTTCGTAAAAATTGACAAAGAGCGCATCATCACCAGTACCGAAGCCCTCGAGCTGCAGGAAGTACCTAAGCACCTCATCGTTATCGGAGGTGGTGTAATAGGTGTAGAGCTCGGCTCTGTGTATAAGCGCCTGGGAGCTAAAGTCAGCGTGGTCGAATACATGGACCGCATTATTCCCGCCTTTGACCAGGCCCTGAGCAAAGAACTCTACAAAGTGCTCAATAAGCAAGGCATGGACTTCTACCTCTCCCACAAGGTCACCGCAGTCGAGCGAAAAGGCGCCGAAGTCACCGTCACAGCCACCGGCCCCGACGGCAAAGAAGTACAACTCACCGGCGACTACTGCCTAATCAGCATCGGCCGTCGGCCCTACACCGAAGGCCTCAATCTGGAAGCAGCCGGCCTCAGCACCGACGAGCGCGGCCGCATTCCTGTCAACGACCACCTGCAGACCGCCGTACCCCACATCTACGCCATTGGCGACGTAGTACGAGGAGCCATGCTCGCCCACAAAGCCGAAGAAGAAGGCGTATTTGTAGCCGAGCACATCGCCGGCCAAAAGCCCCACATCGACTACAACCTCATCCCCAACGTCGTTTACACCTGGCCCGAAGTAGCCTGCGTTGGTCGCAGCGAAGAAGAGCTCAAAGAAGCCGGCATACCCTATCGCAGCGGCACCTTCCCCATGCGCGCCCTCGGCCGCGCCCGCGCCAGTGGCGACACCGATGGCCTGGTCAAAATCCTCGCCCACGCCGAAACCGACGAAATTCTCGGCTTCCACGTCATCGGCGCCCGTGCAGCTGACCTGGTAGCCGAAGGCGTCGTAGCCATGGAATTCCGCGCCTCCGCCGAAGACCTTGCACGCATATCCCACGCTCACCCCACTTTCGCAGAAGCCATTAAAGAGGCCGCCCTCGACGCCACCGGCAAGCGCGCCCTCCATATGTAATCTACCCTTCAGAATACCCCATCCCACCGTCCCGGGCACATCTACTGCCCGGGATTTTTTTTATTTTTTGGACTTGCCCCCTCAGAGCATGCCCTCTCGGAAAGCTTATTTGGCTTGTCCAGACAAGGGGCTGAAAAGCACCTTCGTCAGGGATCAGGCTAATCAAATGAGGTCGAAGATGCTGACAAAACAAAAAGTTTTCGTCAGCATACGCTTCGCTTCCGTGCTACGGCTTCGCTGCGCTTCGCCTGCGCACCGCGCTGGCGCGCGCCCGCCGTATCCCTCACGCGGCAGCGGCCTGCGGCCGCTTTTCAATGACTGTAGCAAATATTTTTACCAAGACCCTTTTTTTAATACACTACTGCCCGGTACCCGAGTCACAATGGAATGCAAATGCCCACCCTCAGAATGCAAACAAAGACATCAAAACGAATGCTTACCCCACCCAAAATCCCTCTCTAAGCCCGACCAGCGGATGTAAGAGGTGCGTTGCCCCTTTTTCCTACAAAAAGCCACAGAGAGATATCGGGGGTG